>NZ_QWVS01000009.1 GCF_003570725.1 Peribacillus asahii | reverse complement strand
GCTGTTGTTGATACGGGGGCTGTACTTGCGTTCCTCCAAATGACGGCTGATACGACAGCGACCCTTGGGTGCCTGGCTGCTGTTGATATGATGGTTGTGCTTGCGTGCCTGCAAATGATGGCTGATACGACGGCGGCGCTTGTTTATCTGACTGTTGATATGATGGTTGTGCTTGCGTGCCTGCGAATGATGGCTGATACAACGGCGGCGCTTGGGTGCCTGGCTGTTGATATGATGGCTGTACTTGTGTTCCTCCAAATGGCGGCTGGTATGGCGACTCTGCCTGTTCATCTGACTGTTGATACGATGGCTGCATTTGCGTTCCCCCAAATGACGGCTGAGACGGCGGCTCTGCCTGTTCTCCTGGTTGTTGATATGATGGCTGCATTTGCGTTCCCCCAAATGACGGCTGGGACGGTGACTCTGCCTGTTCGTCTGACTGTTGATACGATGGCTGCATTTGCATTCCCCCAAATGACGGCTGAGACGGCGGCTCTACTTGCTCACCTGGCTGTTGATACGATGGCTGCGTTTGTGCAACCGTAAATGGTGGTTGATACGGTGTACCTGGAAGTGGTTGTTGATACGGCGAATAATTCTGCGGCTGCTGATAGGTTGCATCGGAAAAACTTGGCTGAGTATAAACCGCTTGCGGATAGGGGTTTTTCCCTTTATCCGGCCCATATGTTCCTATAGAGCCTTTACTACATCCACAATCCTCCGATTCTTCTTGGTAAGTAGGCTGTACTTGCGTTCCCCCAAATGGAGGCTGGTACGGTGTGCCTGGAAGTGGTTGTTGATACGACGAATAATTTTGCGGTTGTTGATAGGATGCATTAGAAAAATTCGGTTGGGGATAAACTGCTTGCGGATAGGGGTTCTTCCCTTTATCCGGTCCATATGTTCCTATAGTGCCTTTACTACATCCACAATCCTCTGCTTCTTCTTGGTAAGCAGGCTGTACGTACGACTGTGCTGAAGGCTGCATGTTCATTGATTCATATCCATCATATTGCTGTGCTGGCTGCTGTGGGAATCCTCCTGAATATGGATTAAATGTCGGTATCTGCATCATGCCTGGCATACTCGCACCAGCCACACCGTTAGCATTCACCGGAGCTTGAATAGCGAATTCTCCCAAAACATCTGGACTTTCTTCATAGACTTGTGGATTCATTTGTCCCTCTTCACATTGCCCCTGCATCCATTGCTGCGGGATTGGCGGTGGAGGCGGATAACAAAATCCTGTTCCCGGCAAAATTGGTGTCACCGGAATACATGTCTCAATAGGCTGCTGTACCATCGATTCAATCTGAACAGGTGGAGCTTGCGGAATTTCTGGGGGCTTCGGTGCCTCAGGAATTTTTACTTCTTCCTTCGCCTCAGGTACAGGTGTAACCTGCATCTCCTTCATGCTTAACGTATAATTATTCGCCATATCCTCCTGCAGGATGACCGGTTCAGGAATAGGTACCTCTTCTTGAACAACGACTGGCTTTTCTTTCTCAACCGGCTTTGGCTGCATAATAGGCTGCTTCTCTTCCTTTGGCTTTAACTGCATAATAGGTTGTTCTTCCTCTTTAGAAACTTGTGGTGGAGCGGAAGGAATCTGCGCTTCCTTTACTCCTTTATGAACAATTTGGCTCGGCTTGACTGCCTCTTTCTTCACGTTGCCAGCTGAACCTGGTATTTTTAGTTTCATACCCGGCATTAATAAATCCGGGTTGCTTAACTGTGTGTTTAATTTTTTTAATTCTTCGAAGCTGACACCGTACTTTTTAGCCAGTTTCCAAAGCGTGTCGCCTTTTTGGACTATATGAATTTTCACGCTGCAATCCCTCCTGTGCATATGTCCATATATACTATGAAGCGATTATTAAATTGATAATATTTCATCATCAAAACTTATGCCTGAAGGAAAGACTTTATGAAAAATTTATATACATTTCACCTTCGAATTTCAACCAAAGGGAACCTACACGAAACAATAAAAAGACCTGAATCATGTTCAATTCAGGCCTTCTTTATGATCATTTATGTTGTAACATTCGATTTAATGCAAGAATGGCATCATCGGCAATGTTTTTTTCTACCTTAATTGGATTAATCACTTGCCCTTTGCTAATCGATTCAAGAGACCATAGTAAGTGCGGCAAATCGATTCGATTCATCGTCAAGCATGGACACATATTCGGATTCAAAGAGATAATATTTTTATCCGGATGCTTAGCCATCAATCGTTTAACAAGATTCATTTCCGTTCCAATTGCCCATGAGCTGCCCGGTTCTGCCTGTTCAATAGCGTTAATAATATAAGAGGTTGAGCCATTATCATCTGCCATGGCCACTACTTCACGGCGACATTCGGGATGAACAATAATTCTCATATCTGGTTGTGTTTTACGCAGTTCTTCAATGTTAGCAGTCGTAAAGTTTTCATGAACGGAGCAGTGACCTTTCCAAAGCAATACTTTAATATTCTCGATATTCCCTTCATAAATTAATTCATCTTTATGTGGATCCCATACCGCCATCTGATCTAAAGGAATTCCTAAATCATAAGCAGTATTTCTCCCTAAATGTTGGTCAGGTAAAAATAAAATCCGTTCTTTCTGAGATAGCGCCCAAGATACCATTTCCTTCGCGTTTGAAGAGGTAACGGTTGCTCCTCCATTTTTACCGACAAACGCTTTAATCGCTGCTGTTGAATTTACATATGTTAAAGGAAGAATTGTATCACCAAACAACTGTTGCAGTTTTACCCAAGCTCGATCTGTTTGATGAATATCCGCCATATCCGCCATCGAACAGCCTGCACGCATATCCGGTAAGATAACTGTTTGTTCTTCCGTCGTCAAAATATCCGCTGTTTCTGCCATAAAATGTACACCACAGAAGACAATGAATTCTGCCTCTCGATTCGCCGCAGAAATTTGAGCAAGCTGCAGGGAATCACCTGTAGCATCAGAAAACTGAATCACTTCTTCACGTTGATAGTGATGCCCTGGAATAAACAAACGGGATCCGAGCTGTTTTTTTATCTCCCAAACACGCGCTTCCATTTCTTCTGTTGTCATCGTTTTATATACTTCCGGTAAAGCTGTTGAGACTAACGCTTGTTCTAATAAACTCATTAATACACACCCTCCCGTTCTCTTACCTTGGCACTAATATCAAGCGCACGTACACTATGCGTTAAGCATCCTAACGAAATCATATCTACTCCACAATCTCGGTACAAAGCTAAATTGTCTAACGTAATTCCTCCCGATACTTCTGTCACAATATGAGGCGGAACTAATTGAACAAATTGTTTAATTTCCTCTGGTGTTCGATTATCAAACATAATAATATCAGCACCAGCCTGAACTGCTTCAATCACTTGCTCTTTTGACTCTGTTTCGACTTCAATTTTAACTGTATGACCGAGCTTCGCTTTAACAATCTCAACAGCCTTTGTAATCGAACCGGCAAAGGAAATATGATTATCTTTAATCATAACCGCGTCATACAAGCCATAGCGATGATTGAAAGCCCCGCCAGATCGGACGGCATACTTCTCTAACATACGTAGACCGGGTGTTGTCTTTCTTGTATCACAGGGCTTCGTCTTCGTTCCGTCTAATATTTGCACTGCTTTATTAGCTTCTGTCGCAATGGCCGACATTCGTTGGACTAAATTCAGCACCACTCGCTCTCCCTTCAAAAGAGCGGCCATACTCCCCGTCATTTGCGCAAGCTTTTGACCAACTTCAAACGATTCACCATCTCTTACAAACAACTCAATTTCAATGGTTGAATCTAACATCGTAAAGCCTGTTTTAATAACATCTCCTCCCGAGAAAATACCAGCTTCTTTTGCCAAAAATGTTAACGTGCCTTGTGATTCAACTGGAAATAAAGTGTCGCTCGTCACATCGCGTTCGCCGATATCTTCAATAAAGAATTGCTCTAATAATTGCCTAAGCTTTAATAAATTCATATACAACGCTTCCTTTCAAACGTTTTATTACTTCATGACGATCTAATATTATGGAAGTATCCAGCCAAACCGCATCATTTTCTATTGGATAATCACTTCGGAAATGACCACCTCTGCTTTCTTGCCTTGCTAATGCCGATTCAGCAATCAACCATGAGACAATAATCGCATTCACTTTTGCTAACTCATGGATGGAAGCATTCTCACATGCTAGCTCGAGCAAACAATCAATCTGAAATGATTCCAACCAGGCTTTTAAGCGGCCAAGATCCTTCGCATTCCGAACAATACCCGCATAATGCATAAGATGTTTTTGAATATCCGCTAATTCAGGCAATGTGATTAAACCAGGACTAGTCTTTTTTAACGTTTTCTTTTCTTGAGGTAATACTCTTTGAGGAGCTTGCTGCAAATAGCGACCGAGAGTACTCCCAAAAACTAACCCCTCTAATAACGAATTACTAGCAAGACGATTGGCACCATGAACACCTGTACAAGCGACTTCTCCAACGGCATATAAGCCTTCGACAGAAGTTCGCCCCTTCCCATCCGTTTCAATTCCGCCCATTAAAAAATGATTGCCGGGAGCTACAGGAATTTTTCCTTCTTCAAGGTGGATTCCATTTTTCAAGCAAAGGGCAGCGACTGTTGGAAAACGCTCCCTAAAATTAGAAATCATCGAGATATCTAAATACACGTTTTCTCCACGTTCAATATAGGAGTAAATCGTTTGCGCGACAATATGGCGTGGCGCTAAATCTGCTAAAGCATGAACATCCTTCATAATCGCTTTTCCTGATTCTGTTACAAGCTTTGCTCCTTCACCGCGAACAGCTTCAGATACAAGTCCTTGCGTTTTACCGTTACAATATAATAAAGTCGGATGGAATTGAATAAACTCCATATCACGAATACGCGCTCCTGCTTTAAGAGCTAGAGCAATTCCGTCTCCAGATACGGTGCTGGCATTAGACGTGAACTGAAATAATGACCCGCATCCGCCGGTTGCTAACACAATATGTTCACCACACATCGTTTGAAGATGGCCTTCATGATTCACTATCTTAACGCCAATACAGGAAGCATCATCCCCCATTATGAGCTCAACGACTGCTGTATCTTCCATCACTTCCACCTTCGAAAGAGCCAACTCTCTAAGCAAATGCTCAATGATGTATTTTCCAGTTGCATCACCGTGACTATGAAGAATTCTACGCTCACTATGAGCACCTTCCATCCCAAGCATAAGATGGCCTTCTGAATTACGATCAAATTCCATCCCAGATGCTATTAGTTCTGAAATAGCAACAGGAGCTGTTTGCACTAATGCTTCTACTGCTGTTGCATTGTTATAATAACGGCCTGCTTGAATCGTATCTTCTCTATGGGAAATCGGTGTATCCTCTTTAGACATAGCAACAGCAACTCCACCTTGTGCTAAATACGAGTTGCTATGGCGAAGCTTAGATTTTGTGATAAGCATCACATGTTTGGTTGCACTCGCTTCTATTGCTGTTTTTAATGCTGCAATTCCACTGCCGACGATAATGACTTCCATTTTATTCATTTTTACCGCTCCTTGATTTAACAAGTGTCTTGACACATATATTTACACATTATTAAACTATAATCAAGAGTTTTTTAGAATAGACCTGTTAAATAACGGCGTTAAGAAAGATAAACACTTTCTATAACCTAATCCTACACTATGAAGTGGATGTGACTATTTTGATTTATTTTGACTACGCAGCAACAACACCAATTGATTCTGATGCTTTAAAAGTATGGGTAGATGCTTCACAGCAGTTTTATGGAAATTCAAGCAGCCTTCATGATTGCGGCTCCCAGTCTGCCAAGCTGCTTGATGTATCACGTCAACAGCTCGCTGCACTACTACACGTTGAAAAAGAGCATGTGATTTTTACAAGCGGCGGGTCTGAAAGCAATGTACTTGCGATTGACACCTTATTGGCATCTAAACATCCACATAAAAACCATATATTAGTCAGCCAAGCGGAGCATGCCTCCATCTATCAATATGTTGAAAAACTTAAAAACAACGGCTATCATATTACGTACCTTGAGCATCTACAAGATGGCACAATAGATCTTAATTATTTAGAAACCCAGCTTTCGGAACAAACATGCCTCATCATCGTTCAACATGTTAATTCCGAAACAGGAGTCGTACAACCAATTGAAAATATACGAACACTCTTACACAACCGAGATATCTTTCTTCATGTCGATTGTGTCCAATCTTTTGCTAAACTGCCATTACAATCGATTAGCAGAGCTTGTGACAGCATGGCAATCTCCAGCCATAAAGTATATGGTCCAAAAGGTGTCGGAGCGGTTATTTTTCCCAATAAACATAAACTAAAACCGGCGCTTCCAAATGTGACACATGAATATGGCTTTCGAGCTGGTACTGTCAACGTTCCAGGAATTGCCGCTTTTGTGACAGCTGCTACAAAGCTAGCAAACCAGCTCGATCAGGAATTAGCACGCATATCCACCTTACGTACGCAATTCATTGAGCTGCTGCAGGAATCAAACGTACTCTTTGAAGTCATAGAATCAAAAAGAAGCCAGTTGCCGCATATTCTTGCGTTAACCTGCTCAGGACTGCAAGGACAATATATAATGATTGAATTAAATCGACGTGGATTAGCTATTTCTACAGGAAGTGCTTGCCAAATTGATAAGCAGGAGCCTTCCAAAATGATGCTTGCTATGGGGAAAACCATTGAGGAAGCACATCAGCTTATTCGCCTTTCATTTGGCAAAATGACGACAGAAGCAGATGTGAAAAAATTAGCCGAAAACTTTGTTCAAGCTGTGGTACAATAAAATAATTATTCGTTTTTAAACATTGAGGAGAGATTACATGGATACAAAAAGAAAGTTACTCGGTGAAGAAAGACGATTGCAACTACTGCAAATTCTCCAATCAAGTGACCGGCCTATTACAGGAAGTGAGCTTTCAAAACAAGCTAACGTTAGCCGACAAGTAATTGTGAGTGACATCACACTTCTAAAGGCTCGAAATGAACCGATTATCGCAACAAGCCAGGGCTATTTATATATGCATACAGCAAACAAAACGCAAAATTATGAGCGTACCGTCGCCTGTCACCATGAGCCTTCACGTACAGAGGAGGAGCTGAACTTACTTGTTGATATCGGGGTAACTGTTAAAAATGTAAGCATTGAACATCCGATATACGGCGATTTAACAGCATCTATTATGGTTAGCAGCCGCAAAGACGTTCAACAATTTCTTACTAAAATGTCAGAAACAAATGCTTCCTATTTACTAGAGCTAACCGATGGTATTCATCTTCATACATTAAGTGCATCATCAGAAGAGCTGTTAGATGAAGCGGAAGCTGTCTTAAAAAAAGCCAATATTCTTGTAGAGTAAATGTAAAAACCCCCATTCAATACGAATGAGGGTTTTCCTTATCCCATCTTCACAGCTGTCTCCACAGCGAAGCTCGGATAACTTCCAAGAATAGAAACCTTGCAGCCAAGTGCTTCTAATTCAGAAATAGTACCTGGAATAAGCACTTCATCGAGCGCCATTTCCACATCAATAATAAAGAAGTAATTTCCTAATCCCGTTTTCATTGGGCGGGATTCAATTTTGGATAAGTTTAATTTGCGCCATGCAAACGCCGAAAGTACTTGATGAAGGGCCCCGGAATGATCGGCAGGAAGCATCACCATCAGCGTTGTTTTCCACCCTCGATTAACCGTTACATGCCCTTTATAGTCGACACTCTCCTTCGACACGACAATGAACTTCGTATGATTATAAGAATAATCATGAACATTATGTTGAACAATCGTTAATCCATATTCCTCAGCTGCTAATTCATTCGCAATCGCAGCAATCTTTCGTTCCGGTTGCTCACTAACCATTTTCGCTGCCGCTGCTGTTGATGTCACTTCTTCACATGGAATACCTTTCCATTCCTTATGTAAAAATTTATGACACTGTGCAATAGCATGCGGATGTGAGTAAATCGTTTCTGGTTTAAAACCAGCTACAGCCTGGTCTGGATGCACCATAAAATGCTGCTGAATTGGTGTAATTACCTCTCCCTGAATCGGAAGCTGAACCTCATGAATTAAGTAATCAATTGTAATATTAACGGAACCTTCTAATGCATTCTCAATCGGAACAACAGCAATATCAGCCTCTCCTTCTTGAACAGCATCGATACAATCTGGAATCGTAGCCTTTGGCATTTTTAATTCATTCGGAAAAAGCCGAGAGACCGCTAAATCTGTGAATGTAGCCTTAGGTCCGAGAAAAGCAATTTTGTGCGACATCTAAAAACTCTCCTTTTTTCACGACAATATAGCTATTTACCCTATTTACAGGTCTGTTATCGTTATTTACCATTAAATATATCCCTTTATTTTATGCTATTTTCAGACTTTTTACAATACTTTATCCCCGTACAATTATCTCCCCTTTCTTCTTTATACGCAAAAAAAGCCCGTACAATTGATATGCACGGGCTCCATCATTACGCACCATTTCCTAATATTTCAACTTTTTCAACAAACTCCATTTTTCGAAATGTGGTAAGTAATTCATCAATGTCCATCGTCATTCCAGCCGTATTTAAAGAAAGCGTAACATTGGCACGTCCTTGCAAAGGAATCGTTTGGTGAATCGTCATAATGTTGCAGCCAGACAACGCAACGACTCGTAATAGCTCTGACAAAGTGCCTGAACGATCTTCAAGATAAAAGAAGAGCGTAATCAACTTTTCTTTCACAATGGTATGAAAGGGAAATACCGTATCGCGATATTTATAAAAAGCGCTTCGACTCAGGTCCACACGCTGAACTGCTTCCCACACAGATTCTACTTTACCGCGTTCAAGCATTTCCTTAGCATCTAACGTTTTCTTCATAGCCTCTGGAAGGACATCTTCGCGAACGAGGAAAAACTTCTTATCAATGCCGTTCACTTACCTTCCCCCTCTGCCAACCGTTATTAATCAACAAATTCAAATTCATATTCTAGAATACGAACAATATCACCATCTGTTGCTCCTTTTTGACGAAGAGCTTCATCCACTCCGAATGAACGAAGCTGTCTTGCAAAACGGCGAACAGATTCTTCACGACTGAAATCCGTCATTTTAAATAGACGCTCGATTTTAAATCCAGAAACAGCAAAGCTGCCATCTGGCTCGCGCGTAATGTCAAACTCATCTTGTTGCGTTTCATGTTTATATAATACTCGGTGAACCCCTTTATCTGCATCTTCATCATGATCCAGCGGGAATTCTGGTGTTTCTTCTAACTTATCCGCAATCGCAAACAACAGCTCCCGAATTCCTTCTCGTGTTACAGCTGAAATTGGGAAAATCGGATAATCTTCTTGTAATTTCTCTTTAAATGCCGCCAAATTTTCTTCTGAATCTGGCATATCCATTTTACTTGCTACAATAATTTGCGGACGCTCAGTTAAACGCAAGTTATACTCCTGCAGCTCTTTGTTAATCGTTTGATAGTCCTCATAAGGGTCGCGACCTTCAAGTCCGGACATATCAATCACATGAACAATGACTCTTGTTCTTTCAATATGGCGTAAAAACTGGTGACCGAGTCCAACACCTTCCGATGCCCCTTCAATTAAACCTGGCAGGTCAGCCATTACAAAGCTTCGATTATCTTCTGTTTCAACTACACCTAGATTCGGTACAATCGTCGTAAAGTGATATTCAGCAATCTTTGGCTTCGCTGCTGAAACAACAGATAACAATGTCGATTTTCCTACACTTGGAAAACCAACTAACCCTACATCAGCAAGTAATTTTAATTCCATTACAATATAGCGCTCTTGCCCTGGCTCACCATTTTCAGCAATCTCTGGAGCAGGATTAGCTGGAGTAGCAAAACGAGAGTTCCCGCGACCGCCGCGACCGCCTTTAGCAATAACGGCACGCTGTCCATGCTCGACTAAATCGGCAATTACTTCCTTCGTATCATCATCAATAACAACCGTACCTGGTGGAACTTTTACAACCATATCCTGTGCGTTTCTACCATGTTGATTTTTTGACATTCCATGTTCGCCACGCGGCGCTTTAAAATGACGTTGATAACGGAAATCCATTAATGTTCGTAAACCTTCCTCTACTTCAAACACAACGTTCGCTCCGTTGCCCCCATCTCCGCCTGCTGGGCCACCTTTTGGTACATATTTTTCACGACGATATGCAACCATTCCGTTACCGCCGTCTCCACCTTTTACAAACACTTTGACTTGATCGACAAACATGCTATCACTTCCTTGTTTTCTATATGTACTATCTTGCTGTATGCATCATTTCTTATTCAAACCTCACGTCCATTGTGAAAAAAAGATCCTCTTCACTCAACGATTGCACATTAACTGTTTGCTGCTCTGTTAGTGAATTAGTCAGAAATTTTGTCACAGTGTCCTGCTCTTTTAGCTTGCCTTGTAAATGAAAAGAACAACACATATTTCTGCTTTCTTTTTTAGAAATCTCTATCGTAAGCATATTTTCAGTAAACGGATTTAACTGTTCTCCTAATAACTGAAAGTAGCTTCTCGTCCATTGATACATCAATTCATCCATGGATTCAGATGCTTCAAAAACATCTACGATTTCATATTCAAAATGGAACGCCCAATTTCCCCAATTTGCCGTCATTAGCAATTCACTAAATTTCGGCATATTTAAACTAGAGAGCCGAGCTTCTTGCTGCGTTTCAATAATAATTTCTTCAATAAACCCTTTTACACGATCAATCTTATTTAATTCCAAATTGCCTTTAATAATTTGGATTTTATTTAACCAATCATGCCGCGTTTGTCGAAGTACTTCGACAGTTGTCCAACTTTTATCCATTATTAACACCTTCAATGTATGGTAATATGAAATTTCACTCCTTAGAGTATCAGTTGAATTAATGGAACTTTCATAAAGCTTGCTTCTAACAGAGCACTCACTCCCATTAATTCCGGACAAAAACTTCTCTTCAAGCTCTATCATGCTGCTATTTACCAGTATATCAAAAATGCACAAGTCTGGTCATGAATACTCGTTCATAAATGACATGAATGCCCCCGTCCAAAAAAACCAAATCTTGCTCCTTTGAATTCTTTGGACGATGGTAGAGCAAAAATTAAGGCTTTGTTGTAAGGTACTATTGTTGAACAAAGCGAAAATAAAAAATAAAGGGCCGATTCCATCTAAGCAATATATATCCAACAATATCGCGATATATATTATCAGTAGAAGGAATCAGACCCTTTTGAGTCATCCTAATTCAAAGATGCAATTATGCTTCTTGTGCAACTGGATATACGCTTACTTTTTTGCGGTCACGTCCGAAACGCTCGAAACGTACAACACCGTCTACTTTTGCGTATAGAGTATCGTCTCCACCACGGCCTACGTTCTCACCTGGATAGATTTTTGTTCCGCGTTGACGGTAAAGGATAGAACCACCAGAAACGAATTGACCATCCGCACGCTTAGCGCCTAAACGCTTAGCTTGTGAGTCACGACCGTTTTTTGTAGAACCTACCCCTTTCTTCGATGCGAAGAACTGAAGATCTAATCTTAACATGTGTTCCACCTCCTATTTGCTAAGAGTAATTTTAATGTATTTACCATAATCACGTTCAAGAGTTTGCAATGATATAAGCAAAGCATTTAAGAGAAGCTGTACCTTTTCTTCGGATTCTTTTGAAAGATTCTCCGGAATCACACAGCGAAGATACCCGCCATCTTTGCCCAGCTCAACCTCTGGTTCTACATCCGTTAAGGACATAATCGCATTTACCATTCCAAATGAAACAGTGGATGCGCCAGCACAAACAATATCGGAACCTTTTTTAGCAAAATCAGCATGTCCACTCATTGTGAATGAAGTAATTCGTTCACCGGGAGCATTAAAGGTTACTTTAATCATCTTAAATCAGCCTTACGCGTTGATTGCTTCAATTACAACTTTAGTGTATGGTTGACGATGACCTTGTTTTTTACGATTGTTTTTCTTCGCTTTGTATTTGAAAACCGTGATTTTCTTTTGACGACCTTGTTTTTCAACTTTAGCCGTTACAGTAGCGCCTTCCACGAATGGAGCACCAACTTTCACGTTTTCGCCACCTACGAATAAAACTTTGTCAAATGTAACAGTTTCGCCTGCTTCTGCGTTTACTTTTTCAATGTAAACTGCTTCACCAGCTGCTACTTTCACTTGCTTACCGCCAGTTTCAATAATTGCGTACATACCTGCACCTCCTTGAATGTCTCAGACTCGCCATGTACAGGCGTTTTATATAACATAAAACTTAAAACCTGATATGAGCGGTTGTAGCACGGGTGCTACAAACATAACGTTACAAGTCTACCATGCAAGCAAACTATTTGTCAATACGTTAAACGAGACGCTTTATAAATTTCCTGATAGCTCCCGAACCGTTTAATATGATACTGATTCAATGGCGTATTAATAATCGAAAGAACCAGTTTTTTCGAAATAGCTTCTTCTAAAATGGGACGATAGACTTCCTTTTCTCCTAATAAAACATCCGCCACCGCTTGATTCACTTCGACCCATACCGCTTCATCATCTGTTTTTCGATGCTCCATTAATTCTCGTTCTAATTGAAAAGCAACCGTTTCTGGGCTCAAGACTTTTCCGCTGCCACCGCAAGCTGTACAGCTAACAGTTGTTCTTTCGTATAAGGAAGGAGAAGTCCGTTTTCGAGTCAATTGTAAAATACCCAGTTCTGTAAAACCAACCACTTTGACACGCATGTCATCCTTTACCGTTTCCTGTCTCATCAGCTTCATTACTTCTTGCTGGTGCTGACGGCTGTCCATATTAATAAAATCAATGAGTATAATACCGCCAATATTGCGAAGACGAAGCTGTCTTGCTGCTTCTTTTGCAGCTAAAAGATTCGTTTGAAATAACGTTTCTTCTTTTTCCGTCTTACCAGTAAATTTCCCCGTATTTACATCAATCACTGTGAAGGCTTCTGTTTCTTCAAAAATTAAATAGCTGCCATTCTCAAGCCAAACAATTTTCTTCATTGCCTTGGACAACTGAATATCAAGGTGATGCTCGGAAAAAATATTTTTCGGTCCTGCCTCATATGAAATTTTCCATATCCCGCTACCGCTTGAAGCCTGTTTAGACAGCTCCTGATACAGATTAAAATCATCCAAAATAATTTCTCCCTGCTCTCCTTTATCCATCTCAGCTAACAATAATTCGATGAATGTGTCCTTTTGCAGCACTAATCCAGGATGTTTTAAAGCGCGAGCCTGCTTATGTAACTCATTATACTGTTCGCGAAGGGTGCGCAGTATGTGCACAAAAGACTCCTCAGTTTGATTTTCCATGGATGTTCGAATAATAAGTCCTTCATCTTGGTTCTTATGTTGAAAAGCTAGGTTTCTCCAATACTTTTGCCGGTCTTCATGTTGAAACTTTTTCGAAACACCGACATAATCTAAGCCCGCTATGTATACTAAAGATGGAGATGACAGCTCAATCAAGCCTGATAACTTAGCCCCTTTATTTCCTGTCTCGTCTCGTTTTACCTGTACGAGCAGTTTCTCCCCTTGACGGATATACTGACTGATTGTTCCTCCCTTCAATGGTTTATCCGCAAGCTGAAAAGCCGGTAATTCGTCTCGGTGGAGAAAACCGTGCCGCTCTGCTCCGTAATCGACAAATACCGCATCCATACCGGGCAGAACTTTCACTACTTTTCCCATATATATATTGCCTACCGCACTCAATTGATTCGGCGGCATGCTCTCTATTTTCATCACTTCATTTTGCTCCAACACCGCATATCGCTTTTCACGCGACGACAAGTTGGCAATTATTTTTTTCATAAAAAAATCCTTTCTCTATTTTGAAGAAAGGATACCATACTTAATAAGAATATAACAGGTCACCGATTTTATCTTCTGTCCTTTTCTGAGAAAAATAAGCATATAAAAGCTCTGTCTCATCTAATGTGCCGCTTTCTTTGCCATTTTTCATCACAATAATGGAATGTTTACATCCACGTTGAAATAGCTCTAATACTTTATAGATGGGTTCATTGACATCCACTTTAATCGGCTTCAACGTCATTAAGTCTTTGCTATGCCCATAGTGCCGTTGAAGTAGGAAGCGCATAAAAGCATAATAACGCTGACGCCATTCAAAGAAAAGGGAAATACTAAGAAAGAAAGCAATCATCCATGCATTTAAGTTAAGCGGATCAAGGACCACCCATGTTACAAAAGCAAAAACGGCAAAAATAGCAGATATATAAAGTGTATATTTCTGCGCCTCAAGAAAGGAAACATATAAAGCTATTCCGTTAAAAAGTAAGCGTCCTCCATCTAAGGGCCAAATCGGAAGTAAGTTAAATAAGACCAAGATAATGTTCATATGAAAAAATACCTGATAGACGTCATAAGAAAGAAAAGAGAGCAGATAGAGAATATACGCTCCTCCAATTAACCAAATATGCTGCAAGGGGCCTGCAAGAACAACCGCTATATCTTCTTTTAAACTTTTATTTCCATACTCCTCTGTTTCGAGCGTACCACCAAATGGCAGCAGCTGGATGGACTTAATCCTCCATTTAAAATATTGGGCACAAACAGCATGCCCCATTTCATGAACGAATACAATCACAAGAAGCATCATCATTTCTCTAAAATGAGCTGTAAGAACCGAAATGCCGACAACAAACCAAAGCGTTGGATGCACGTTGATTTTGAGCAGCAATTTTCCATACTCATTCAAAGGAAATCACCTGTTTTGGATCAATAAAAGTTCCATTTTCTTTGATTGCTAAATAAAACGTTCCTTTCGAACCATCTTCACTTCCTGTAACCTGTCCGATTTGTTGCCCTTTTTTAATCGGTTCATATAAACCCACATCAAACGATTCTAATTGTCCATACCATGACTCGCTTTTATTTTCATGTTGAACAATAATCGTTTTCCCAATCCCTTCCTTCACCCCAGCAAACGTCACAAACCCTTCATCGATTGCTGATACCATCGAGCCCTTCGTTGTTTCAACGATAATACCTTCTCCATTTGTCTCAAAAGTTTGTGTAATTTTAGCCGTGGCAGGCAGTGCATACGACTCATCAACGGTTTCTGTTTCATTCTCTTTCTTTTTCTCCTGTGGCAAAAAAGCGATTGGCTTCCCAAACGTCGATTCATACCAGCTAGAAATCGAGGCAAATTGAAAATCTTGTTCCATCGTCTTAGAAACGTAATCTCTTGCTGTATCCAATTGCTGTGACGGATGCTTAAAGATAACCGCTATAATTAAAAACAAACAAACAGCCGCTAACATTTTAAAGAGAAAATATTCCTTTTTAAACAGTGGATGATCCGGACTACTCTCATAGGCTGTATATGTGTACAAATCTTCGTCATGGTTATCCACATGCCTCCAAGCACCTTCCGCCTTTCGTTCACTGATTTTCCGTCGCTTTTCAATTCGATCACGGATATTTTTTCTGCGATTATCCATTCCGCCATCTCCCCCTTGCAAATCCCAAGCTTCTTTAACAAACTTATGATGAACTTGTCCGGAGTATACCTGCAAACCAGTGATGAAAACAGAGCTGCTTAAAGAATCCTTTTGCATCTGCCCACCTTTTCACATAGCCTTTAGGACAACGCTTTAGCCAGCCTCCAAAACAGCTTATGGGCCTAGGAAGTGAAGCCCGCCCTTTGACCTTTCGTCGTCTCTGTAGAACGCGACCTCAAGAGCTAGGCACTTAGCCGCCATTCAATGATTCTATAAATAGAAAAAAGCGTGATTCAAAAGGTCCTGCACTCGACCTTTTAATCACGCTTTCTTCATGAACACAATAGAAAATCCGGCATAAAGTCATGCCTCATTATTCCCTTACCATGCGAAAGGAGGCTCTCAAAACAGCCTCTTATATGTATATAGAGTACATGCAAACTATACACGCGCACCGAAAAATTTCTTCACTTTTGCAATAAAGCCTTTTCGTTCTTCACCAATCGGTGTCAACGGAATAGACTCGCCTAAAATACGGCGAGCTATGTTTCGATAAGCAATCGACACTCGATTATTAGGGTCATAAGCAATTGGCTCTTTTTTATTGGCCGCAACAATGACTTGATCATCATCAGGAATAATACCTAGTAAATCGACTTTCAAAAAATCGGTCACACCGTTAATATCCATTTCCTCATCCTCATTAAGCAAATGACCACGGATACGATTAATAATCAATTTAGGTGCCTCAATATGCTCTTCTTTTTCTAACAACCCGATAATACGGTCCGCGTCATACACTGCCGGTCTTTCCGGAGTTGTCACAATAATCGCCTTATCTGCTCCCGCAATCGCATTGCGGAACCCTTGTTCAATACCCGCTGGACAATCGATAATAATATAATCATAATCTGGCTTTAAATCGTTAATAAGCTTACACATTTGTTCTTCATTAACGGCCGATTTATCACGCGTTTGCGGTGCAGGAAGCAAATATAATAAATCTTCAAAGTGTTTATCTTTAATAAGTGCTTGATGAATCTTACAACGCTCTTCTACAACATCTACTAAATCGTAAATAATACGATTGTCTAGTCCCAGAATAACATCTAAGTTTCGCAGACCAATATCTGTATCAATTAAGCAAACTTTTTTGCCTAGAAGAGCTAATGATGTCCCTAAATTCGCAGACGTAGTTGTCTTCCCAACGCCGCCTTTTCCAGATGTAATTACGATTGCCTCTCCCACGATTAGAGTCCCCCTTCTAATCTATTAAAATTTGGTCTATATTTTCTCAGTACATGTAGCTTATCTATAATAATTTCTTCATCATCATTCATGAAAGCACATTTCACTTCATGAACTTTTTTCTGATCAGGTGCTACGTTTATTTGGTCCGCAATCCGCAATTGTGCGGGTGTCATAATAGATGCCGCAATAACCGCTTGATTATTCCCATAAAAACCAGCATGAGCAATGCCCTTCAATTGTCCCATAATAAAAATGCTGCCTCCTGCTCGAACCGTACCAGCAGGATTCACATCACCAATCAATAATAAATCACCCGGGACCTCTATAATTTGTCCGGAACGAACAACTTTATTAAGCGTCGTCACTTGATTTTCTTCTTTCCAACGCTTTGCTTTTTCTACTGTCACAACATTACAAAGAATATCTGAAACCGTTAGTTTTTTCTGTTTATGAATAACCTCTTTTATTTGGTTCTCTTGTTCTAGAGTTAAATAGCGATTACCTGTATGCAGCTTCACAGAAAGAACAGGATCATTTTCTTGAAACTGATAATTCTCAGATAGCTTCGCTGCTAGTTCTTTTAACAATTCGGAAAAGGAACAAGAATCATCGAGATGAAGCATAAACCCGTCTTTTGTCCCTTTTATCATTACATTTTGCTGAATCCTTTTATTCATGACGTTTGTTTCACCTCAATGAAATATAATTCGACACAAGAAAACATTTTTCCTCTTTCTCACTTGGCAAAAGCAGAAAAATTCAAGACTCCATTTCACTTTTTGTCACAATTTTTCGAATAAGTTTTTGAATTGGATAATAACTTGCGATAATAAACACTAAATTCAACAATGCAGTTGGCCACAATCTCCGCTCTGCAAATTCCGCAAAGGTTAATGCAGCAAACGACATAATTACGTTCATTTCGTAAACAACCATTTCCGAAATCGCAATAAATACAGTCGATACGACAATAACAATCAACCAATTAGATTGCAGGACTTTCATACACTTAGCCATCAAGTACGCTAAAAAAGGAATTAAAAACATAAAAATCCCGAGAATTTCTGTATACACAACATCATAAGCAAGTCCAAGAGCTGCTCCGTAAATCATACCATATCTTCTTGAACCAAAAATGGTTAGAAAAAAGATAAATACCATCATAAAGTGCGGAACTACGATATTTTCTTTGCCGAACAACTCACTAGCAAACAATTGTGCAAAAATGCTATCGAAGACAAAGAAAATCAAGGCAATCAGAGAAAGGATGAAATGCTTCACTCTTCTTCCTCCTCCAATTGAATGTCTTCTATTTGATTGGCTACATTCCTTTTCACAACGATTACATCACTAATATCATAAAAATCGGTCGATGGTTCAAGATAAGCAGTTTGATTCAGCCCATATTGATTCACCTTTACATCCACTACTTTTCCGATTAACAATCCTTTAGGGAATACGCCGCCATAACCAGATGTTACAACGTAAGAACCTTTTTTAATTTTTTTATTGTAAGGAATCTTATTCATTAATAACAGATTTGTTTTCTCATCGAAGCCCTCAATCAACCCAAATGCTTTTTTATCACCTTGAATATAGGCAGAAACTCGATTAGCTGCATCCATAGATGTTAATAATTGAACAGAAGCTGAGAATTGCCCAACATTTTTAACCTTTCCAATTAAACCTGTTGCCGTTATAACAGCCATATCCTTTTCGACACCATTTATTTTCCCTTGGTTAATCGTCAGGATTTCGTGCCAACGATCTGGATTACGCCCAATAACCGCGGCATGAATTGATGAGTATTGCTTTAAATCATCTTCTTTTTTCAAAATTTTGCGCAGTTCTTGATTCTCTTCTTTTAAATCCTGAACTTGTGTTTTTAATAAAACATACTCATCAAGGCGCTCTTTTAATTTTTGATTTTCTTCATATGTATTTTGAAGATCACTTAAGTCCCCAAAAAAACCTGTCACAGCCGATACAGGCTTATTAAATACATTCACAAACCAACCCGTTGTATCTTTTAAAAACTGCTCGGGCCAACTTAATTCTTCTCTCTCTCTTAATGAGAACCCAATCAATGCCACGAGAACAATAATACTAATCAGTAAGAGAAGAAGTTTTTTATTAAAAAACTGTGGCATGGTGTTTACACCTCAATTTACTTTAGTTTATTAAGAAAGCACAAGGCGCCCGACTATTGGCGACAAGTGCTGAAAAACCAGAAGGTGAAGTTTCACTTCATCAACTGGTTAGACAACTTGAAGGGCCTAGGGTATGGAACACGGCTGAACTCCTTTTTAGGCGACTGCCTAAAGCGGCTCAGCGTTTCCCTAATACCATAAAAAAATCGGCTCTTCACCAAAATTTCGAGCCGACTTCCTCTACATCAAACACATTTACCTATTGTAATCATTGGTTCACATTTCATGTGTATAGCTGATCCTACAGCGTGTAACAAAAAACCGAATATGACCTTATAGAAATGTGCAGTTACAGCCTTGCCTTTCGAAGATAGTTAATCTTATTTTTATCCAAACAGTACGAATATAATTAGCGAGAATCTTTTGATTTTGTTTTAAATAAATGAATATGATCTAACGCTTTACCTGTTCCAATAGCTACACAGTCTAATGGATTTTCTGCAATGATCACAGGCATTTGTGTTTCCGCGCTAATTACTTTATCTAAATTTCGCAATAATGCTCCACCGCCGGTTAAAACAATTCCGCGATCCATAATATCCGCACCAAGCTCTGGCGGTGTTTTTTCTAATGTATTTTTGACCGATTCTACAATCGCTGATACCGTATCGCGTAAAGCTTGTGAAATTTCTTCTGCCGTAATTTCAATTGTTTTTGGTAACCCTGTTAATAAATCACGACCACGAATCTCCATGTTCGGGATGCCTGTTGTGTCGCCAGCAGAACCGATTTCCATTTTAATCGCTTCAGATGTACGATCACCAATCATTAAATTATAGTGTTTACGAATATACGCGACAATCGCTTCATCCATTTCATCACCTGCAACACGAACGGATTGGCTTGTTACAATTCCCCCAAGAGAAATAATCGCAACTTCTGTCGTTCCCCCACCGATATCAACAACCATGCTGCCTGTAGGCTCCCAAACAGGCAAATCCGCACCAATTGCCGCTGCAAATGGTTCTTCAATCGGATAAGCATCACGTGCACCTGCTTGTCTTGCTGCATCAATAACCGCACGCTGTTCTACTGCCGTAATCCCCGATGGTACACAAATCATTACATAAGGTTTATTACCAAACACACCTTTTTTTTGCGCTTCCTTCATGTAATATTTTAGCATTGCAGCAGTCGTGTCATGATCCGCAATTACACCATCTTTCATCGGACGAAGAGCCACAACATTTCCCGGAGTTCGTCCAATCATGTTTTTCGCATCATTCCCAACAGCGACAATTTGTTTCGTATCTGTTTGTACAGCAACAACAGACGGCTCCCGTACTACAATTCCTTTTCCTTTTACATAAACAAGCGTATTTGCTGTTCCTAAGTCAATTCCAATATCTCGCGCACCAATTCCAAACATTTCCGTATCTCCCTTTCGTAAAAAAAATGCTCTTATATAAGGTCAATGAAAGCCTGTCAATCTTCCCAAAATAATTAACTTTGAAAAAGTTTCCTCTTTAAAAATCACAAACAACATTATATCCTATTGACAAAAATTTTGATAGTGTCATAAATAACCTTTTTCCTTTAAACTCACATATTTATGTTCACCGATAATAATATGATCTAATAGGTCAATCCCTATTATTTTACCACACTCGACTAGCCTTTTCGTTACTTCAATATCTTCTTTACTTGGATCAGGGCTTCCTGAGGGATGATTATGGAGACAAATGATAGAGGCTGCAGATCTTCGAAAGGCTTCTTTGAATATCTCTCGCGGATGTACAATCGAGGCATTTAAGCTGCCAATAAAAATAGTCCGCTTATGAAGCACTTGATTTTTCGTATTCAAGTACAAGCAGACGAAATGCTCTTGTGTTAAGAAACGCATATCTTCCATACAATACTTCGCACCATCTTCCGGGGAGCGAATGACATAACGTTCTTGACTGTTGACACGATGGATGCGCCTGCCGAGTTCTACAGCTGCCAACAGTTGAATAGCCTTGGCTTCACCAATTCCTTTAATAGCAGTTAATTCTTCAATCGATGCTTCTTTGAGCAACCGTAATTCTTCAAACGCATCCAGCAGTCGGTTAGCCATTTGTAAAACCGACTCTTCCTTCGTACCTGTTCTCAGTAATAAAGCAAATAACTCTTGATCAGAAAGACTTTCCGGACCATCTTGTAAAAACCTCTCGCGCGGCCTTTCTTCTTTTCGATATTCTCTCATTAACATCAAGCATTCACACTCCTTTATCCACTTAAAGGGAGCGTGCCGAAGTGATAACTTCTCACCGAAACAAATCCAGCACTAAGCCTTCAGCATGAAGACCATTTTGCTTGCATCGCCTTTAGTTCACGAGCAAGTCTTGAAACAGGAAGACCTACTACTGAAAAATAATCACCTTCAATTTGCTTTACAAACAATGATCCATACCCTTGAATGCCATAGCTTCCGGCTTTGTCAAAAGGTTCGCCGCTATCGAGATACTGTTCAATATCCTCTTCTGACAGCTCCCAAAAAGTGACTTTCGTTTTTTCTAAAAACACAGTGCTATTTTTTTGAAATAGAATAGCCACACCTGTATACACTTCATGTGTTTGTCCTGACAGCTCCGTTAACGTTCTTTTCGCATCATTACGGTCAAGCGGCTTTCCTAATATCGTATCGTTTAAAACCACAATCGTATCCGAACCAATGACCCAATGGTCGGGATGTGTGCGTGCAATAGCTGACGCTTTACGGAAAGCTAATTCCTTGACGACCTCATCGGCTTTCATTTGTTCTGGAAAATCTTCATTCACATTGGCATTCATACTTTGAAAGGGAATTTGAAGAAGTTGTAGAAGTTCTTTACGACGCGGGGAAGATGAAGCTAAGATCAATGATTCCATAATAAGTTAAACACCTTTCTTTTACGATTAGGAGATACTATTTTATCGTACCAAATAAATGAATGCTCGACAAATTTCTTTATAGAACAATTTTTCACTTATATAAAATAGCCGTCGCAAAGGGAGTAAAAGATGCTCCCTTTGCGATATTTCCCGAAAAATAATATTTAAGAGACAATCGTTTGTAAAAATAGAAGCAGCTTCTCTTGAGCCTTGCCTGCTTGATTTTTTTGCAGTAGTTCACTGGCTTCTATTAATCGCTCCTTGCCTTCCTTGTTTCCTGATAACTTCACTCCATTGAGCTGCTTTGTGACTTGCTGCAGATCTACACTTGAATCAGTATTGCGGAGCTTCGCTGCAGAAAGTTCCGCAAGTGATGAATATACGCCTACAGCCGCATCATCCTCTGCGATTTTCGTTTTAAAACGGATTTCTTTCCAAAATACATCCACATCCTGCGTTTTATATTCAAGAGCGAGCTCCTTCGTGGCCTCTAGACTTTCCGCAACGCCTAAAAATAAATAGTATTCATTTTCCATCTTAAACACTTCGGCTGGAAGTTTCTTTGCCTGAAGAGTCGCCTGCACTTCCTTCGCTGCCTCTTCTGTACTAAATACGCCGCCCTGCACTAAAAAAGTTTGCACCGTTGCCCCTTTACTTGTTTGTTCAGCTGGTGGTACGACTGCCGGTGTTTCTTCTTCAACTTCTATTGGTGGAGTAACAGTCTGCTCTGCCGTAATCGTTCGAATAGCAAGAACACCGAGGCTTGTCCCAACAACAATCGCTACAATAGCTAGTATAAACGGAGTCTTTAACTTCCACGGACGACGAGGCTGAGGATAAGGATGAATTTTCCCCTTTTTCTTTGGATTCGGCGCCGTTATAATTTCATTTGGTAGAACCCAATCGAAACTTTCATCTGGCGATTCGACAGCGGCTGCTTCCGTTCGCTCTTCTTCTATAGGGGATGCCGAACGTTCTTTAAATGACTTCTCTTGACCATTAATTTTAATCGTAAACCCATTCTCTTGATTAGACTTGTCCACGTTTTCTCCCCCCTTCACAGCATTTTTTTCCATGCTATCATAGAGATCAAAAAAAAGAACAAGACTTTTGTCGTCTTGTTCACAATAGCTTTCGTCATTTTTCTCCATCCACCGGCACCGGGATTTCAATGGTTGTTCCGGCCATTAATATCGTCATATTATTCCACTTTTTAATTAACGCTTCTCCCGCTCGGCTATTGTAATAGCGCATCGAGATGCGGAAAAGTGTGTCGCCCGGCTGAACTTTATACGTAAACACTTCGTAGGTGATCTTGTCTTTTTTTACGATGTTTCCTTTTTCCGTTTCAGTCTTTTTTGGTGGAATTTCTATTTTGGGTTCATATAAAGGATTTTCTTTATCACTAGCTGGCGGTGCTTCATAGTTTGGTAACTGCTGAACGAGTTCTTTTAATTCCGGATAATAATAGAAAGAAACGACAATCTGAAAAGAAAGATTCTCCGGTTCAACTACTAGTTCTCTTGCTTCCTGTGTACCTGCGAATTGAAGGCTTTCCACTTTTGCCATACGCGGCAGCTGTTCAATCTCTTTCACAAACGTTTCTAATTCTTTATAAGAAGGAGAAGTAACCGTCATCTCTGCTCGGATTTGTTTCACACCGTTCGGAAGATTCACTTCGCTTTTACCTGTATTCTCTGTCTCTTTCTCTGTTTCAGTACCGAGATAATCCTCCGTCTCCAAACTTTGCTGCTCATCCTCCTCCTCTTCTTGAAACGTCAAACTTGTAATTAACGTTCCTGATGCAACCTCTGCTTCTTCAAGAGATAACACAATTTGATCGGTTAAAGGTTCAACAGGGATTTTTTGTTGCAGCTCACTTGTATTGATTACTTCCTTTTTCGTAGAGGATTGACCTGTTTCATCTATCATAGCCAATTCCTGCTTTTCTTTTGTAATAGCTGCTTCTAATTCGTTCATCTTCTGTTGCAGCGGCTGAAAGTGGAGGAAGTATACATAAAGTCCACCCCCGATAACAACGACCATTATTAAGATAAACAAAAGAAGCTTAGACGTTTTAGAAGTCAAGGAGATCCCTCCCCTTTTTGAAGCGCCTTTTCATTCACAACAAAACGATAGGACGCCATATATCTTGGCAATACATTCTCCTCTTCTACCGTATCTTCTTCAGAGGAGATAGATTCTGTAGCTATACTTAATAATTCCGCTTCATCAATATAAGAAGAGTTCTGCAAACTTTTTAAATAAAAAGCAGCTTCTCGTGAACTATCAAATTGGATAGACAAATCTGCCGTCTTTCCTTCCGCAAAAGAAAAATTCATCAAATACCCTCTTTCCGGCAATAAAGATGTGATATGTCGTAAAAGGAAAGAGGTCGATGTATCTGTTTCTTCCGCCCATGCAATCGCCGCCTTCAATTGCTCCACTCCGTTATCACTATCGGCTTTAGATAAACTTTGTTCCTTTAATACCTTTTCTTCTTTATATTGTGAGAGCACTGTCTCCAGCTGCTTTTCTTTCGCTACTTGCGTTTGATACATCTTCCACGCAAAAATCCCTGCAGCTGCAAGAACGATGACAGCGACGAGAATAAAAATAAGAAGAAAGGATGCTTTCTTTTCTTTTTTCTGCAATAAATTTACATCAACTAACATGTAGACACCTACTTTAATGCAAGACCAATACACTCTGTATACACAGAAGGAATGTTGGTTCCTTTTTTTGTTTGAAAAATCGGCTGCAGCATCGATTGTACGTCCATTTCAAGTTCAAACGATTCTTTCATATTCCGATAAAAAGTTTCGATACAAGGATGGTCGCCCATCACTAATAGTTTTGAAATTTCGGATTTACCGCCTGTTAAATTGAAACGATAATAAGAGATAAAACGCTGAATTTCCAGCATAATATCACGCGCTTGTCCTGCGAGCGTTTCATCATCAGCGTTACATGTATAGTATTCTGTCCCTCTTCTATTCTTAAAAATTTCAAACGAATCGTCTGAGAATGATGGGCGGAAATGATGGACAAATACAGGCTTATATTGATGAAAGACTGAAAGAATCATCGTCTTTAAACCGATTTGAATCATCAACACATGTTCATCATTGGTCGCTAGCCCAAGATGAAAATAAGTGCGATAAGCGGCTAACATGGATAAGTCAGCCACCACCGGTTTTAATGAAGATTCTCGGAACAGCGCAGAAAACTCTTGCAGCACCGATTCTTTGGAAGCAATTAAGAGCACCTCTTTATTCTCTTCTGTTTCCTTTAATAAAACAGGTACGATTAGTGGATCTTCAAAAGGCAAATGAATGCTCTCTCCTAGCTGCATGTATAAATAACCAGTCAGTTCCTCTTCCATAATCTCAAGCGGGACAGCTGTTTTTCGCAAAATGACAAACTCATTTGGGACGCAAAACGACAGCTTACTCCCTTTCAGCTTCCAATTGTCCACCATCTCATCGATAATCATTCCAAGTGTGTCCCGCTCCTTAATCTGCCCTTCAACGACAACACCGGACGGCAGACACTTTTGACCATATGTATGAAATATCCGATTCCTATCGCTTTGGACAAAACGAATATACGAATCGCTAATCGTAAAATGAACAGAATACTGTCTGTTGCCTCGTAAAAAATTCATATTTTCACCGCCTACATGAACATCGAGAAATACCAGCCAATGATGTCCTCTCCATAAAAGTAAGAGAGAAGAGCCCCAACCGCAATAAACGGCCCAAAAGGAATGAGCTCTTTTCGTTTATGCTTCCCAAGCATCATCCCGCCTACCCCAAATACTGCGCCTAAAAAAGTGGCCATCAAAAAGGTAAGCAATGTTTGCGAAAAACCAAGCGCAAGTCCAATCACAAAAAAGAGCTTAATATCGCCTCCGCCCATGCCGCCTTTGCTAATGACCGCAATTAACAATAACAGACCAAAACCAAAAAAGGCACCAACTAAAGGGTCCCACCACGGGTTAAGCGGAATGAACAACCGTTCAAGAAAGAAAAGCGGCAAAAAGAACAACAGCACCTTATCAGGAATAATCATATACTTCATATCCGACACAAATATAATGACTAACAGTGAAATAAGCGTCAGGGCGACAAGCAGTTCACCTGTCAAACCAAACTGATAGAAAGCTAGCATAAACAAAAGTCCCGTTGCAAGCTCCATAATCGGATAAAATGGTGAAATCTTACTGCCACAGCCACGGCATGCTCCTTTTAAAAAGACAAAAGACAAAACCGGAACTAAATCTAATGCAGTAAGCGTTCGCTTACACGTCGGACAATGCGACCGCGGCCTCACAATGGACTGCCCCTCCGGAACCCGAAGCCCGACAACATTATAAAACGACCCCAGCACAAGACCGAGCACTAATAAATAACTATATATAAATATCATCATCTTCATGTTCCTCTACTTCTTCTCTACTTATCCATAATTCTATTATAACGAAATTTGACAGCATTCAATAGTTGGATATATGGGAAAGGGTAAAAAAATAACTCCTTTGAGAAGGAGTTATTTTTAATATTCTTATTTTACACTAGCTCTTGTAACTTTAGATATTTCTAAAGGTGATCCACTAGTGCCTATACCTCTTTTATCACCTTTTAGATATACCTTATAATTTGTGTTCTTAGTAGTTGAATTAATTGTTAATGTAACAGTAGCTTCACTATAAGGGTTACCAGCTTTATCTGGATCTTCAATATCGCTCTCTAGATAACCATTTTTAACTAACTCTTCCATCGTAAGAGAGTTATCACCAGTAATTGCAGTATCATTTGCAGCTACAGCTAACCTAGCAGCCCCTACCAGTTGCTCAGCATTTGCCACATGCGCATCCTTCTTACTGTTATCAATGATGTTCGCAATACTTGGCACCGCAATCGCCGCAATAATACCCAGGATAACGACAACCGCTAGTAATTCAACGAGCGTCAAACCTTTTTGGTTTTTGAGTAGTTTTTTCAATTTCTTTTTCATACCTTTATCCCCCTTTTTTTATTTTAGAAGTAGTGTGTATGTAAATATTCACTAAATCTAGTAGTTTACCAGTTTTAAAGATTTAAAATTGGCGGGGTGCACTACTAGCTCCGGATCATTCAAGTGCCCACAATACGAATGATCTTTCATCGCTTCCAACTTTACCTTTTAATTTATTATATAGGCATTTATCCCCAAAATGCAACCGAAAATTTTTGTCCATTTTATTACATTTTGCCTATAACGATCAATAAAATGTTTCTATTTATTGAACTGTTTCAAATATCTTAAACATCGGAAACGCAATAGCGCCGACAATTCCTCCAACAGCTCCTGCTAAAAAGACAATAAGCATTGGTTCAATTAATGATTTCACTTGATCCGTTGCATTGTCCACTTCCATATCGTAAAAATCCGCTACTTTCTCAAGCATAACATCAATTGACCCAGATTGTTCCCCGACTGCAATCATTTGTGTAACCATCGGCGGGAAGGCCCAGTGCTTTTCCATTGGAACAGACATCGACTCTCCTTTTTCAATCGAGCTCCTGGCCTCTTTAACAACGCGAGCGATTACTTCATTCCCAACAATTCTCTCAACGATAGTTAACGATTGCAAAATTGGTACAGAGCTTGAAAAAAGCGAGCTAAGCGTTCGGGTCATACGCGCCATTTGCGCTTTTTGAAGCATAGCACCGAATAACGGAATCTTTAAAAGAGCATAATCCCAATAATACTTCGTTTGACGGTTTTGAAGAATGAAACGAATGCCGATATATAGGGCAATCACAAACAAAACAAAAAGCCACCAAAACGATTGAAAAAATCCTCCCATGCCGATAACAATTTTAGTAATAAGCGGAAGCTCGGCTCCTGATGAAACAAATACCTTTTGAAAAGATGGAACGACAGTCGATAAGAGAAAAATAACAATCGTAATGGTAATCATTCCAACAGTTGCAGGATAGGTCATCGCTGATTGGACTTTTTTTCGTGTTTGATATTGCTTTTCAAAATAAACAGCCATTCTTTCTAAAATCTCATCAATATTACCGCCTGCTTCTCCGGCACGCATCATGTTGACAAAAATAGCAGGAAAAACGTTTGGATGCTTCTCAGCACCATCTGAATACGGCTTCCCAGCTTCTAAACTATGAAGCAAGTCTATGAGCGTTTTCTTTAATATTTTACTAGACGTTTGCTCAGAAAGAATTTTCGTTGCTTCTACTAAGCTGATTCCAGCCTTTAATAGCGTCGAAAATTGGCGCAAATAAATAACAAAATCTTTATTTTTTACTTTTCTCTTCCCTAACGAGATTTCCTTATACAAAATACCGGTTAATTCTTCAATTCGAATGACGGCAATTCCTGTTTCACGCAGATTACTTACCGCTTCTTTTCGGTTTTCTGCATTCACTCTGCCTTCTTTCTTTTTGCCGGTACGATCTCTTCCTACATAGCGAAAAACAGCCATTACATCGTAACCTCTTGTAAGTAAGGAGCAGCTGACTGTACATCAATCCGACCTTTTTCAATCAGCTCTTTCATCGACATTTCAAGGGTATGCATGCCAGCTGATTTACTCGTTTGCATAATACTGTGGATTTGGTGAATTTTTTCATTTCGGATTAAATTACGAATTGCGGAATTATTAATCATAATTTCTGTCGCCGCTACCCGTCCTTTTCGATCTTTTGTTGGAAGCAAGCGCTGCGAGATAATCGCCCCTAATACAGAAGCAAGCTGAATGCGTACTTGCGGCTGCTGATTCGGCGGAAATACATCAATAATTCGATCAATCGTCGCCGGAGCATCGGTTGTATGCAACGTCCCTAACACTAAATGCCCGGTTTCCGCTGCCGTAATCGCCGTCGAAATCGTTTCTAAATCTCGCATTTCTCCTACTAAAATAATGTCTGGATCTTGACGAAGACAAGCGCGAAGACCGTTGGCAAAATTACTCGTATCAAAACCGACTTCCCGTTGATCAATAATGCTCATACCATGTTTATGCAAATATTCAATCGGATCTTCTAACGTGATAATATGACGTTTCAAATGTTTATTAATATAGTTAATCATCGCCGCCAGCGTCGTTGATTTCCCGCTTCCTGTCGGCCCTGTCACAAGCACAAGTCCTTGCGGTTTTTCAGAAATGTCTCGTAACACATGCGGCATGTTCAGTTTTTCTAATGTTGGAACTTCTGTCGGTACAACCCGGATAGCAAGACTTAAACAGTTCCGCTGATGATATGCATTGACACGAAAACGCGATACTTGTGGAATGCTGTATGAAAAATCAAGTTCTCCATTCGTTTTCAGCTTCTCCCATAAACCTTCTGGAACAATTGCTCGAGCCATTGCTTCCGTATCAGCCGGCTTTAACACATCCTTACCATATTGCTTGAGTTCCCCATGAAGCCTCATGATTGGAGGAACCCCAACAGTTAAATGAATATCAGATGTTCCTAATTCAAATGCAGCCGTTAGCAAGTAATCTAGTTTTTCTTTCATATTGATGCCTCCTACTCCTGAATCGTCACTCGCAGCACTTCTTCTACCGTTGTCAGTCCCGCTTTCGCTTTTAATAATCCATCGTCCAGTAAAAAAATCATCCCGCTGCGCATTGCATACTGTTTAACTTCCTGAATCGATTTATTATTCATCATCATTGAACGAATCGTATCATCAATCGTTAACACTTCATGAATCGCAAGTCTTCCACGGTAGCCGCTGTTTTGACAAGTATTGCAGCCTTTTCCTTTATATAATGTATCGACTTTTATTCCTCGTTTTTGATATAAAGTTTTTTCCATTTCTGTTGGATGATATTCTTGTTTACATTGACTGCATACTTTCCGAACTAACCGTTGTGCTACTACCCCAGTTAGAGAAGAAACGACTAAATACGGTTCAATGTCCATATCAAGCAAGCGAGGAATCGTTAACAATGCACTATTCGTGTGCAGAGTACTTAAAACCAGATGACCGGTTAATGAAGCACGAACCGCTATATCCGCTGTTTCCGTATCACGAATTTCTCCAATCATGATAATGTTAGGATCCTGGCGCAGAATCGATCGCAACCCTGTTGCAAATGTGAGACCAACCGTTTGATTCACTTGCACTTGGTTGATGCCAGGAAGCTGATACTCAACTGGATCTTCGATTGTGACAATATTGACTTCCTGTGTATTGAGCTGATTTAAGGCCGCATAAAGAGTGGACGTTTTCCCCGATCCTGTTGGACCTGTAATCAACACCATACCGGATGGACGTTCAATCATCGACATAAACTTCTGGGCATTCACTTTATTAAAACCGAGCTGCGAAAGGTTTATGCGCACACTCGTTAAGTCCAAAATCCGAATAACGACCTTTTCACCATCCACCGTTGGTAAGAGAGAAATCCGTAAATCAACCGGTGTCAGATTGACATCCAGCTTAACTCGTCCATCTTGCGGCAAACGAGACTCGGTAATATTTAAATTCGCCATAATTTTAATACGCGAAATAAGTAAATTGTAGATGTTTTTAGACAATACTCTCTCTGTCCGTAAAATGCCATCGACGCGGTAGCGAACGAGTATTTTTGTATCATGCGGATCAATATGAATATCACTCGCCTTTAGCTGAACCCCTGCCGCCAAAATTTGATTCATCAGCCGGACAGCCGGTGCTCCCTCATCCTCTCCATCATCCAAACCTTCTAATTCCATATCTTCAAACGTTTCCGACATGTTGTAATATTTATAAAGCGCCGACACAATATCTTCCTTCGTTGCAATAACTGGTGAAATCTGAAATCCTGTCGACAGCCGCATATCATCGAGCGCGATATAATTCATCGGGTCATTCATTGCTACAATGAGCTGATTATCTTCTTTTTTAATTGGCAAAAGCGTATTTCGAAACGCAAAGTCCTTCGACACAAGGTTCAACAAACTCACATCAACCGGATACCGATATAAACTAATGTGCGGAATCCCGAGTTGAAACTCCAGCACTTCAATTAACTGCTGCTCACTAATCAACCCCCGCTCAAGCAGAGCATCCCCGAGCCTCTGCCCGCTCTTCTTCTCCCGTAATGTTTCTTCTAGTTTTTCCTCGGTAATTATTCCCGCTTCAACGAGTAAATCGCCTAGACGTTTTCGTTCTTTTGCCATGGTGTTCACCTGCCTGTTTTATACTTATGTGTGAAAATATCGTATTCCCCTATAAACCTTTTAAAATGGTAATTTATCATCTTCTACCAACGCCTCAAACTCCACCTTACTATTTCCACTTACTACAAGCTTATTAGCTATAATAATCCCTGTAAATGTACTGTGACCTCCAACCGTCACTGTACCATTTGGATAAAATACAATTCCATTCTTATTTACATTAAAAGTAATAGGGTCTGTATCGTAGCTAGCAATAACTACCTTGCCAACATTTTTAATTGGGGATTCTAATTTCGGGAAAAGTTTATCTAAAGACGGAAAAGATATTGTCTCAACCCATTGATTAGAATGACTAATAACAGATTCAATAGAATTTTCGTTCAACTCCAACTTGCCTGTATACTGTAAATGCCCATTAATTAATGGACCTTTTATATTTTTATCAAATTTAACATCACCATCAACGTATATATTACTAACTATAACTGAATCACCAGGATTTCCTAATGTAAAGTTCTTCATAGAAAGGTTATCTTTGATATAAATATCCTTTGCCTCTATACTCCAACTAGATTCTGAAGTTTTCTTAGGGAAACCTTGTCTTAGAACTACAGTGGAATTTTCCCCTACAATCTCACTTTTTGTACCATCAAGCTCCACAGTATTCACATACACAAATATCCCAGTTGCTCGTAAATAATCTGCAAAACTTTGTTGTTGATCTGGCTCCTCTATCTCCACAGCTAGCGGTTTACTGTTTCGTCTCCCTTCAATCACCGTATCTATTGTAAATTGATTACGATTTTGTTGATCAATCAAGGTAAATTCAACAGGCAGAGCTTGAGAAGGATCTATTTCCTGTTTGCACTTAGTTGCATTTATAGTTGTTCCATTAATAGAAACCTTTTCTAACAAAAGCCCCTGTTTAGAGGGTAGTTCATTCGCAAGTAACTCGTCATAACATATTTCATAGTTTGCTGTTGCCTCTTGATGCCGTTTTCTCATTTCGGTAATAATTAAGTTAGCTTCTTGTCTTAAGTTAATGTGAGATTGGGTTTTATTATTAGATTGAACCGAATAAGTAAAAACACCATAAACTATGCCTATTACTAATGCTGAAATAGTTAGTGCTGCCAATACTTCAATCAAGGTTAATCCGGATTGTTGCGATATATATTTTTTCCTCACTTATCACACCACACTTTTAATAGAATGAAAATAATAGTTTTAATAATAGTTTTACTAATTACTACACCTAATTCTTTAGTCTTTGATGACTGTTAATTATTCACTACTTTTTAATAAAATTATCCTAATCTTTATTATAGTTTGATATATACTTATTAAAAAGACACTAGGTGGTAGAAATTCGTGAACAATTTTAAAAACAATAACGGTTTCACTCTTATAGAAGTACTAGCATCTATTACGATTCTCGGCATTGTGTTAACCGTGTTCTTATCTTTCTTCTCTAATTCAATGACCTTTTCTGTGAAAACCGAAGATACATTAACAGCAATCAACCTAGCTGAAAAGGAGCTTCATAACGTAACTAGTAATTTTAAAACAAAAAGTTATGAGAAGTCTATTGAGTTAAATAATAAAACCTACCTTGCAACTATGACACCTTTATCTCAGAACAGAGAAGAAAGCTCATTAGGTTTACTTCCTATTTCTATAACCATATATTCAGAGGACAGCAAAGAACTAACAACCGTATATGGATATGTAGAACTAGATTCCGACAATTAGGAGAATAACTACATGAAAGAAAAAAATGAAGCAGGTTATACATTAGTACTTGTATTATTAACGATTACATTAATTTTTATCTTTTCGTTAACTTTAATCAGCAATGTTTTAAACAGTGCTAATCAAAATAAAAAAACAGAACAAAAAATACAGTTAAATAGATTATTAGAAATGGGAATAACTTATGTAGAGGAATCCGTAGATAAAGCAAGCTCCGATGCAGCAACCAATTTACATTCTGAATCTTTACCCGCCTGTGATCTTACTAGTCTTCCGGACAAATACGTATGTTATTTTAAAGATGAATTAAAAAGTTATAAACTTGCACCTAATCAAGAATTGAACAGAACGCTAGGGGAAAAGCCTGAACAATTCAAAATAGTCATCGAGAGTATAAAGCAAGCTGAAAACGATAACAACACAATCGAAATTACCTACACCGTTACCGCTTCTTTAGGTACGGATGCTATAGAAAGTACTAAGAATATCATTGAACTAAAAATGAAAGAACTAACTTCCTCTGATTATGACAATAGCAACAATGGCTAATACATAGAAATCTTGTTTTTAAAATTAATAAATATGCTATAACTCCTTCCCCGAGGAGTTATTTTTTACCCTTTTCCGTTAATTGTACCATCCTATTATTGAGTGGTATTGAATTTCGTTACAATGGAATTATTGATAAATAAAGAGGAAGCACGGGGTTCAATTGAAAAGAGAGAATTGATGTCCATTCCGATAGAAAAACACTAGGCATTCCCGCCGATGGTTACACAAATGATTGCCGTCGGGGAACAATCTGGTTCAATTAATGTTATGCTTGAGAAAGTAGCCGATTTTTATGATATGAAAATAGACAATGCAGCGGATCAAGTGAAATCATTAATTGAACCGTTGCCTATTGTCTTTTTAGCAGGAGCTGTCGGAGGAATTGTCGACGCTATTGCGTTTCTAATGTTTAAGATATTTGAAACGGTTCAATAAATAGACACATTTTATTAATTTTCATAGGCATAATGTAAGGAAAAGACTAACATTAAGTGTTGGATTTTGAGTATAAATGCCTATATAATAAATTAAAAGGTAAAGTTGGAAGCGATGAAAGATCATTCGTATTGTGGGCACTTGAATGATCCGGAGCTAGTAGTGCACCCCGCCAATTTTAAGTCTTTAAAACTGGTAAACTACTAGATTTAGTGAATATTTACATACACACTATTTCTAAATAAAAAAAGGGGGAAAGGTATGAAAAAGAAATTACAAAAACTACTCAAAAATCAAAAAGGTTTGACGCTCATTGAGTTACTAGCGGTTGTTGTTATCTTAGGAATTATCGCAGCGATTGCAGTGCCAAGTATTGCAAACATTATTGACAATAGTAAAAAGGATGCGCATGTGGCGAATGCTGAGCAATTGATTGGGGCTGCGAGATTGGCAGTGGCTGCGAATGACAAAGATATTATTGAAGACAACATAATTACTTTAAAAGAATTGATTACCAACGGATATATCGAGAGCGATCTAAAAGATCCTGATACGGATGGTTATTACAATCAAACCGAGGCTTTAGTAGAAGTTATTCGTTTAGGAACTGCAAACGTTACTTATAAAGTAACATTAAAAGGGCAAGAAAGAGGGATTTATGCAGTTAAAGCAAGTAATCTTGATAGAAAATCTGTGAAAAATGATGATAATAGTAAAGCTAATAATGAAACTGAAACTTCTGGAAACAATGGCGGCAGCACCGATGGCGGTAGCACCGATGGCGGTAGCACCGATGGCGGTAGCA
>NZ_QWVS01000085.1 GCF_003570725.1 Peribacillus asahii | reverse complement strand
ACATTTCATTTGGGCCAGGAACATTTCGCACCAACAATCGCGCCCTTTAATTGAGGAACTATTTACTTGTTTGTATAATTTCCCTCGATTTAGCATCAAAAATTTTATAACCTACTTCAAACTCATGATCCTTTGTGACAGTGACCTCACAATAGTAGGGAACTGCTCTTCCATAAGAATCCAATTCAGGAATATCTCTAAAATAAAATACCTCGTTCGTATCCAGTATTTTAAATGCTGCTTCACTAGATCGCCCAGATGAATCTATCTCGATGGTGCAACTCCCTTTTACAACATCATACTCTTTAAATATCATATATTTTAGGCTAGGGAGAGTTATAACTAGCAATAATCCACTCAGTATTAATGACAAAAGAGCTTTAAATGTATTGAAAATAGTAAATTCTTTCTCCTTGTACATACAAATAAACCGAAAAACACCAATCAACAATAACACCAAACCGAGTATCAACATAGCATAATACATTTGCATCCTCATTCCCATATGTCTGGAATAACTAAAATAGGGTCTTAGTCCTCTAAAATCACTTAATTCTTCTTTAACTAGCCTACAGGTTAGCTTAAGACATCACAAGAAGTAAATTCAGCCTTCATTTCTTCGCGTTTTTATTATATGAGCCAATAAAAAAGAGAGCATCATAGCAGCCCAATGGGGAAAAGCAATCATCATCATAAGAATCCCTGCACCTAAGTCGTCTTGTACAAAAAGATTTGGAAAAAGGCTGCGTTCAATGGAATTAAACAACAACGCTCCAATAAAGAATGGGAGGACTGGAATATAAAATATATATCTCCCTATTCCAATCGATAATTTTGTGTTTATAAATGTGTAAAGTGGAAGCAAAAGGATAGCAACAATAATCATTCCACTTAAGTTTATCCAATTATCATGTGCGTATAATACGATGAACCAAATCTCACCCACTAATATATAAAGCAAATACAGCAAACAAAAATACAATAACCTTAATATATGTCTTTTTGCTTTTGTGAAATCTATCATTTAAGGAAATTTCCCTCCAATACAATTTACAAGTCATTATTATATTAATTGAATGATTGTATCAATAAATAGAGGGAAATTAACCCTATTTCTTGCTTAGCTAACCTGCATCTTTAAGTATACTTCTTCACAATATCAATTATCGTTACTAAAGAATCTGGCCCTTTAATTGAAGAAAGGAGGGAACGATGTTCCCTCAGATTTTTTTATAGACCTCTGCGTACGCGACTTTCAATTGTTCTCGAAGCTGCTTGTTTTCCTCTTCTACCTTCTTAATTTTTCGTCTTAATGACTCAATGATAGCATCTTTGTT
>NZ_QWVS01000084.1 GCF_003570725.1 Peribacillus asahii | reverse complement strand
CTAGATAGTTGCCATGCCTGGCACACTAAGAAAAAGGCTGTTTAGACAGCCTTACCTGTAAAATCTACATAGTTGTGCAAGATTTTTTATTATGTTCCTTGTATCTGAGTTTTTATAACTAAACAATCCTTGCAGAAATGATAGAAAATATTCATTTCACCTAATTGAAAATCGACAACAGAAATAAGTTCCCGTTCACCAAGGTCTTGAGTTATTGTGGCAATGTACTTCATCTCTTGGTTACAAATCGGACAATCTAAATCTTCAGGGACTTCATCATACAAAGGGGCACCCAAAAATCTACATAAATATTCCGAACCAAATAAATCAAAAGCAGTATCATAATTATCTTCATTAGTTGGAATATCTTCGACCTTCATTTCAATAAGATTTACATTTGTCCTTGGAAGTGGTACAGGTAGCCTATCTTCCTCATCTTGAACCCAATCTTCCGTATTTTCTTGACTTATTACTTGAATGAATTTACCTCCATTATTTAACTGAAAATATTGAGGTTCCCACACCATCGAACAGTTCAAGCAAGAAACTAACGGTAAAACATTTAGTCCTTCAGCTTTTATTTCGGAAAGTCTTTCATCTTTTAAATCATAACAAAATATTTGATGCATTTTCTCCCCGCATAATGGACAAATAGGCAAATCACAATCTTGACCACCAAAATAGTGATTATATACATCGTTTCCTTCTATTACCCTGTACCCTTTTATACCTTTCCAGTGCTTCCCATAAGGTTTCTTTGTCATATTAAATCCTCGCCTTAGTAAATATAAATTCAAAACAGTATTAAATTCTATATTCTATTTATTATTTCCTTCTTGTGCTAACCTGCCCCGTTACAATAAGCATAACTTCACAATTTTGTATAAAAGTTAATAATTATACAATAATTTACTCCATGAAAATTCATTAATATTTATAAACATACTGCCAAAATATACATTAACTAAATGCCAGAAACAATGACTATGGATTTGGAAAAATTCAAGTAAAAATCTAATAATAAAACATTTTTAAGCTTAGTTTATATTTTTTGTATTTCGTTAGTAAAGTCTTATATATAAGATTTCAAAAAAAGGAGGAGAGAATTTGAGACATGTAACAGCAGCTATATACATTTCATTTGGCTTTTTATTTTATTTCTTACAAGGTTTTGATGGTTTTATCGGACCTGACTTTATGGAATGGATAATTTTTTTGTTTATTTTTGTGGGTGTTATGTATTTATTTATTGATCTAAGAAATTTTATAAAAAAGAAGGTACAGTAATAAAAAGAAGTTTTCTCTCAATCTTGCCCCTTTTAATAAGAGGACTATGTACACTCTAATAGAATAATACATATAGAACGATAATAAATAATTGCAAGGAGTATTTATTATGAAGCTAAATTTAAAACAAAAAAAAATACAAGAAAAATATAGAGAAAGCATTAAACAAAAGAGAACAAATAAAAGGTACCGAAATATAACGCTTATTATCTCATTTTTATTAGCAATCATATTTTTTCTGTGTTTTTATTTTCGTTATATTTAATAATTTAGTTAACATAATGAAGCATTATTGGCATTGAAAAAGGATCTTCGATTGAAGACCCTTTTTCAATGCCTGTTCAATTATCGCGCCCGTTTGTTGAAGACCAAGTAAGCTTCACTTATTTTACATAACGTAATATCTCGACGGCAGCCTTAAAACGTTTATCCGAGTCATTGGAATTAAGTGCCTCGTACAATACATCCAGAGCATCGTTTATGATTTCAGTCGGTACAGCCTCAAAATAGATTTCGTCACCACGGAAAGGATCTGTTTGGATAATGCCTTGATCTTTTATCAGTAAATCTAATTGTGCATCTTCCAACGGATATTTAAATTTAGTTACAGTGCCACGATGCCTCATTAATTCTTGCAGTTTTGGATTAAGGTCTTCATAAGTCACGGTTGCTAATAATTCAAACTCCCGTTGGTGACACATACCATCTTTATCATTATCAAATTCCTCAACATATTTGTACGGTCCAACTTTTACAATGTGAACATTGTGATGGTGGCCGTGGAATAATACGACTGAATCCTCCTTCATCGTGTTATAAAATGCCCAAATATTACCTAAATCAACACCGATAGTCCGATCATTGTCTTCGGGACGAGCCTTTTTTAAAAGTTCCCTTATTTCTTCTTTTGATACCCCCTCTAGGTTTCCAATACCTGGCCAACCTATGCAGATAAATTGATCTTTTAGAAATTCGTTTAGCCTGATTGTTCCGTGTGGTTTGGTTTTAATCTGAAAAATATTCATTCCATTCCCTCCAAATGCCTCACGTTCCGTGAGGGTGATAAAATGATTATATGTTGGTTTTTTGTTCCTGTCAATCCCTCACGAATCCTAACGCACAATTTTAGAAAATAAAACTAGTATTAAGGAGGTAGTCACTAATTCACAAACATAGTAAGTAATTTAATTAAATGGCCCTTTAATTGAAGAAAGGAGGGAACGATGTTCCCTCAGATTTTTTTATAAACCTCTGCGTACGCGACTTTCAATTGTTCTCGAAGCTGCTTGTTTTCCTCTTCTACCTTCTTAATTCTTCGTCTTAATGACTCAATGATAGCATCTTTGTT
>NZ_QWVS01000083.1 GCF_003570725.1 Peribacillus asahii | reverse complement strand
TGATGAGGGTTCGATTCCCTTCACCCGCTCCAAATATGGGCCTATAGCTCAGCTGGTTAGAGCGCACGCCTGATAAGCGTGAGGTCGGTGGTTCGAGTCCACTTAGGCCCACCATATATATTTCTTATTATTCAACAGTAGCTTACAAGAAAAAAACTAGCCCAAATAGGGCTAGTTTTTTTGTCTTGTTAAACTATGAAATATCATTTAATTTGAAACCATTTGGGTTGTTTATCGTATATTTATAACGTATCTCAATAATCTTAGGCAATTATTTTATTTACATATTAAAACGTTGAAAGGAAGAAAAACTATGTTCAAAAAGATTTTAGCCAGCTTAGGAAAAGGAGCTGCGACTGTAGATTTACAGTTTAATCATCAGCAATATCAAGCAGGAGAAAGTATTCAAGGAGAAGTCGTTATTCAAGGTGGTGAGGTAGAGCAGAAAATCAATCAATTAGCTGTTCGCCTCATGATGAATGTTTCACTGAAGCAAGGTAACGTTTCAAAGGAGATTGCGTATATCCCGCTTATGAGCCGCGACCGCATTCAGCCTAAAGAACAAAAGGTAATCCCTTTTCATTATGCACTGCCTACTAATATCCCGGTTTCACGAGGAACGGTTTCCTATCATTTTGATACACACCTGGATATTGAGGGAGGAGTCGACCGTAAAGATGTCGATCACCTCATTGTTCAACCACAAGGAGCACTTCAAACCATTTTTAATGCAATGGGCCGATTAGGTTTTCGAGAGAAGGCGGATTCAGGTAAAATTGATCAATATGGTCAGGAATTTGCCTTTTTCCCTACTCAGGCATTCTTAGGACAAGTAAGTGAAGTGGAAACGCGCTTTGCTACTGAACAATCAGGGATTTCTGTTTGGATGGAAGTAGATTGCAAAAACGGCTACAAAGAAGTGGAAGCAAAACGAGAATTTCGCTTAGATTGGACTATTCTTGAAAATGAAACAGAGCTTGAGAAAGTATTAGGGCAATATATCACTGAAGCAGTTGAACAGCCATATGTTTATGCACAGCCTTTTTCTTATGAGGCTAATCGTCATCACGGTATTTCTTCCGCTTTGCCTGGCATGATTGGCGGATTAGCTGTTGGCGTGTTAGGAGGTATGTTAGTTGCCGAAGTGATGGATGAGTTTGTTGAGGAAATGTTTGAAGAAGAAGCAGAGGAATTTGAAGAAGCTTTTGATTTCTTCGGCGGCGATGATGGTGAAGAGTCTTAATTAATAAATAAAAAGGCTGTCCTTCGGGGCAGTCTTTTTATTTAGTTGAACTATTATTCTTCTCAGAGCCTTTCTTTTTGCCGTCCTTAAAGCGTGTTGAAGGGCAAAATTGAGAAATCAGTCAGGAAAATGTCTTTCATCAGAGTTATAAAGGCCGAAATTAAGAAATTCAGCTAGTGAAAAGTCCTTCATCGGGGTTATGAAGGCCGAAATCAAGAAATTCAGCTAGTGAAAAGTCCTTCATCCGGGTCATGAAGGCCAAAAACGAGAAGACGAGCTAGTGAAAAGTCCTTCATCCGGGTCATGAAGGCCAAAAACGAGAAGACGAGCTAGTGAAATGTCCTTCATCAGAGTCATGAAGGCCAAAATCAAGAAAAAGAGCTAGTGAAAAGTCCTTCATCGGGGTTATGAAGGCCGAAATCAAGAAATTCAGCCAGTGAAAAGTCCTTCATCCGGGTCATGAAGGCCAAAATCAAGAAAAAGAGCCAACAAAATGTCCTTCATCGGGGTTATGAAGGCCGAAATTGAGAAACTGAGCCAGCAAAATGTCCTTCATCGGGGTTATGAAGGCCAAAATCAAGAAACCGAGCTAGTGAAAAGTCCTTCATCCGGGGTTATGAAGGCCGAAATCAAGAAAATGAGCCAGCGAAAAGTCCTTCATCGGGGTTATGAAGACCAAAATCAAGAAATCCGGCCAGAGAAAAGTCCTTCATCCGGGTCATGAAGGCCAAAATCAAGAAAAAGAGCCAGCAAAATGTCCTTCATCAGGGTTATGAAGGACGAAATCAAGAAAACGAGCTAGTGAAAAGTCCTTCATCGGGGTTATGAAAGCCAAAATTGAGAAAAAGAGCCAGTGAAAAGTCCTTCATCGGGGTTATGAAGGCCGAAATCAAGAAATTCAGCCAGTGAAAAGTCCTTCATCGAGGTTATGATGAGGTTAGTCTAAAAAGTGGACACGTTAA
>NZ_QWVS01000082.1 GCF_003570725.1 Peribacillus asahii | reverse complement strand
TGGATAATCGGATACATACCCCATACCACCATGAATTTGAACGGCTTTATCTGCCACTCGATTAAAGACATCTGAGGCAAACAATTTAGCCATAGACGACTCTTTCACTACTTTTTTCCCTTCATCGACCATATGTGCCGCTTTTAGCATTAAAGTTTTCGCTGCTTCTGTTTCCGTCGCCATATCCGCTAACATCCATTGAATCGCTTGGTTCGAAGCAATCGGTTTTCCAAATTGAATTCTTTCCTTCGCATATGCAGCTGATAATTCAATTAATTTTTGAGAAGATCCAACTGCTCGTGCAGCTAACCCAATGCGGCCTTCACTAAGAATTTTTAAAGCGGCCATATAGCCCATTCCGACTTCACCGATAACGTTTTCCTCTGGAACTTCACAGTTTTCGAAAATTAATTGTGCGGTATATGAACCACGTAGCCCCATTTTTTTGTCTTTTTTACCAATTGTAAAACCAGGAAAATCTTTTTCTACTAGAAAAGCCGTAATGCCGCCTTTTGCTCTTTTATCTTTGTCTGTTAGTGCAAAAACCGTAAAAACATCGGCAATCGGGGCATTGGTAATAAAATGCTTCGTTCCGTTTAGAATCCATTTATTCCCTACCTTTTCTGCTCTTGTCGATAAGTTCGTTGCGTCTGATCCTGCACCTGGCTCAGATAAAGCAAATGCCGCTGTCTTTCTGCCTGCCGCAAGGTCCGGTAAATATTTATCCTTTAAAAACGGAGAAGCTAAACGAACTAGTCCTGTACTTCCAATACCTGTATGAGCACTAATCAACGTAGCAAATCCGTTATGTGTTCTTCCTAACTGCTCCAAAACTGCAGCCTTTCCAACCATTCCTAATCCGATTCCCCCGTATTCTTCAGGGATACTCATTCCGAATAATCCAAGTTCTTTTGCTTGTGCGATTAAATGTTCAGGAATTCGATCCTCTTCTTCAATTTGCTGCGCAAACGGCTCCACTTCATTTTCTACAAAGTTCCTTACCATTTGTCTAATTTGCTCAATTTCTGG
>NZ_QWVS01000081.1 GCF_003570725.1 Peribacillus asahii | reverse complement strand
TCCTTTTTCTTTCTTCTTCTCTTCTTGCTCCTTTTTCTTCTCCTCTTGCTCTTTCTTCTTCTCCTGCTCTTCCTCTTTCTTCCGCTGTTCACTAAGCTGTTTTTCTATCGCTGCTAAACCAAATTCTTTTTGGGACAATTCCGTAGTAGACTTAGAGAGTATTTCTTTAAAAACTTTTGTAACAGTAGCGCCACTTGATTCTACTAAATAATGATTTTCATCCGTTTTATCATATCCCATCCAAACTGCTCCAACAATTTCTGGGGTATATCCTACAAACCAGTGGTCTTTTGATCCGCCGTCTGCATGAGCAAAAGGAAGCTCTGTTGTACCCGTTTTACCGGCTACTTCCCAGCCCTCCACTTGCGCCTTTACTCCTGTGCCTTCTTCCACAACCCCTTTGAGCATATAGGTTATTTTCTGAGCAACTGAAGGATCTGTAACTTTTGTAGCATTACTGTGCCATTTTCCAACGACCTTTCCGTCCGCATCTTCAATTTTTTGAATAGAATGTGCTTCTACCCTGACACCATTATTAGGAAAGACAGAAAACGCTTGAGCCATCAATAAAGGAGATACCCCTTCGCTCATCCCTCCAAGTGCGATACCTGGAGTATAATCCTCTTCTTTTAATGGAATACCGAAACGCTCCAACGCATTCGTACCATATTTCAACCCCATTCTCTCCAATAACCATACAGGCGGGATGTTATAGGAATGTACCAGCGCTTCATACATGGTTACTTCTCCATGGAATTGTTTATCAGCGTTCATTGGTTGATAGCCATCGATATTAATAGGTGAATCTTGTAATCTATCAAAGATTTCGTATCCTTGTTCTAAAGCAGGAGTATAGGCAGCCAGCGGTTTCATTGTAGACCCTGGTTGTCGTTTTAATTGAGTAGCATGATTAAACCCTCGAAAAGTATGTTCCCCTCTCCCTCCAACAAGTGCGTTAATTCCGCCAGTTGAGGGGTTGATGAATACGGCTCCACTTTGAATCAACTGATCTGATTGGCTTTCAGGAAACATCACTTCATCCTTATACACCTGTTCAGCTACAGTTTGTATCGTAGGATTTAATTCTGTAAAAATATGTAATCCACCTGAAAGAACCTCATTTTCTGTAAGATCGTATTTTTTTATAGCTTCCTCAATAATATGGTCTACATAATAAGGATATTTCCCCTTATAGTCATCAATCTTTTTGCCCTCTAAGACAATAGGCTTTTCCTTTGTCTTTTCTACATCATTTTGACTGATGTATCCTTCCTTTTCCATCAATGATAATACGACATCTCTCCGTTCAACGGACCGGTCCATATCTTTAAATGGAGATAAAATAGAAGGTGCCTTAATCAACCCTGCGAGCATAGCTGACTCACCTAGTGTTAATTCGCTAACATCTTTGCCAAAGTACGTTTGAGCAGCACGCTGAATGCCCCACGCTCCTTCACCAAAATAAATCTGATTTAAGTACCGTTCCATAATTTCATCTTTAGAATAGGTTTGTTCAATTTTTTTCGTAAAAATAAGTTCTTTAAACTTTCGTGTATACGTACGTTCTTGTGTTAAAAAAGCATTTTTGGCTAACTGCTGAGTAACCGTACTTCCACCCGCCACAATTTCACCGCTTAGTGTATTTCGAGCCAATGCCCGAACCATGGCTATATAATTAATTCCACCGTGCTTATAAAAACGCTGATCTTCTGTTGCAATAACAGCATGAATCACGTCTTTTGGAATCTGTTTGATACTCACTCCTTCAATATTAGAAACAGCAATCTTACTAGCCACATCTCCATTTTGATCATAAATAATAGTTGGCTGCGGAGCCGGCTTTTCTAGTTTGCTAACATCACTTCTCCAAATAAAAATATTCAGTATAAGAAAACAACATAAGGCCATTGTTACAGCCGCTATTACAATCTTCACCTTCATGCCTTTAGAATTCAGCTTACTCCAAATCCTATTAGATGATTTCCTTTGCTTCCTTCTTTCCATTCTTCCCACGTTTTATTCCTACCTTCTAGTCTGAGGATGTTGCTGCATAAAGGTTATTGTGAAATATGAGAGATAGGTAGGTCAATAGGACATAAGTAATCTAATTTCTCTTCATAGAATGTAAACTATATATCAAAAGTTATATAAGAATTTTTATAGCGGATACCAAACATAACACCTAACCAGTCAATTATTCTCACGACCTAGATTAAAAAAATCAATAAACAAAAGGACATTACATATTTTGTAATGCCCTTTCTTGTTCAACGAAAGCCCGTATCCTTACCTCACTCTTTTGAATTACCTTTATTATTTATGAACAAAATGAACTAAATAGAAAAATTGTTTTTATTTGGTATAAAATATTCTACAGTAATTTACATAATTGTAGTTTTTGAAAACAAATAGGAGGTAAGTTACAAAGGTGAACGTTTTATCCCTTCAAGAGCTAGAGTATAAAATTGACGTCTTAAGAACCCTTATGATTGCTGTAGGAAAATCAAAAGGACTTAACCATCCTAGTACAATTAAATTCAGTCAAGAGTTAGATGTTTTATTAAACGTATATCAAAAAAATCAATTGAAATAATCTATTCTTCTATACAATTATTTTTGGCTAGATCCTCCCTTCTTTAAATTTTAAAAAGCCACTGTTCAAGTAACTCCGGATTTAATATACATGCGAGAGGCGATAAACACTAAATTTTATACAGTTACTTCTCCATTTTGCTCATCCGCTATTCTTCTTCTCAAAAGTTCAACAATGTTAATAGGGATTTTGTTCTTTTGGGCAATATTTAAAACTGCCATAATCTTCTCCGCTAATTCTTTGAGGAAGAAATTAAGTTATGAGTAAAGCTGTTTTGAACTTTATATACAAGGTACATTTATTTTCCTTTTTTATACACTAGAGTATGAAATATATAGGGGGATTAACATGAATGAAGAGCTTCAAAAATTAATCAATAATTTAATTCAAATTGAACATGTTTCAACAACACTATATCTTGCAATGTCTGCATATATGGGCAGGCTGAACTTAACCGGCATGGCACACTGGTTGCGTTTACAATCAGAAGAAGAACGAACTCATATGCTCAAACTGATTGATTATGTGGTCGATAAAGATGGAACTGTACAACTCAATAATATTCCTGCCCAACCTACTGACTTTGGGACACCACTAGAAACGTTCCAAAAGGTATTAGCTCATGAACAATTCGTTACAAACGCTTACCGTCAAGCGTTTAATTATGTAAATAAAGTAGACCCCCAGGCTTCGGTTATTATACAAGACTTTTTAAGAGAGCAAATAGATGAAGAAGCGCAAAGTCTAACGATTGTTAATCGTCTAAAGCTTGCTGAAAATAACCCAGCTGCCCTCTTATTATTAGATCAGGAATTAGGAAGAAGAACCAATGCACCAGGGGCACCTGCCGCTGGTTGAACAAACTAGGAACATCAGGAGTTTACATAAAAAGGACCTCCATTTTGGGGTCTTTTTTATGTACGAACTGATTTTAGAAGCACACTCTCTCTTCCGCTTAATTAGTGAGATGTCTCCTCTCAATTAACTTAAGCAATCGTTATATATGAACGCCTCTGCTTCGTTTAAATAAAAATCTTCACAACATCACAGACCGAATAATACGAAGGCTTTCTAGAGATAATAGGTGATGAAGAATGAATATGAGGAGGCTAATCGAAGTGAAGACAAACAAACAGCAGCAAAATAATAAACTAAACAGTACAGAACAAGTTGTCCAAAATAAAACTGACAATTCGCAGATAAAAGAAAGTGTCTCTGCCTCAAAAGATGGATTTCGTTATGATTACGATGATTCTTCAGACGTATAACCTAAATGTTAATTACACCCTTGAGCGAGCTTGAACCGCATATTAAAATGCGGTTCATTCATATATTATAAGCCTCCTGTTAGTTCAACAAAGCATTCCTTCTATCAAAACCGTGCAATTATCATTTTAAATCAGTGAAAACAACCATTATCTATTTAGACTTTTTCATAAGAGGTGAAAAGATGGATTTTCCAACAATCCATACAAATTTTTGGGATGCTGTTATAGCTATTCCAGTTATAATGATTATTACTCAACTTTTAAAAATCTTTTTACATATTCCTTCAAAATTTGTCCCAACCATAGCTTTAGCTCTTGGTTTAATCATTTCCGTTTTCATTAGTCATCGACATAATTTACTTGCTGGCATTTTCATGGGATGGTTTTACGGCTATGCAGCTATCGGAAATTACGCTGCTTTAAAAACTACTATTATTAATTTTAGAAAGAAAAATAAATCATCTTAGTACAAGCTCAAAGGGCGAATTGGACAGATTTTCACTTTATTCAGTGAAATTCCTTCCTTAATTCATCTGTCATTTGTTCTACTAACTCAGGTCTTCCATGAAACTGAGCAGGCGTATTTTGAAACAGTTTAATACGCCATTCTCCATCAATTTTTACAGAACTTTCCGAACGAGAAAGCCCATTACGGTGCGTTAGCACCCCCTTTAGGGATGGGATGAAGGTGAGGTCAGATACGGAGTGCCACAAAAAATCGAAGATTTGTGGTACTTCAAGTATCTGAAATGAATAAAGCCTAGACAAGAGTTTTCTCTTGTTTTTTTATTTTTCACTATTGTATAATTATAGAAACAAATGTTCGGGAAGAAGGCGGGTAAAGTGGATGATATAAAAGAAAAAAGCGATACCTACCATAAAGGTTTTAAATTTCGTTTATACCCAACAAACGAACAAACTATTCAATTCAATAAAACGATTGGATGCTGCCGGTATTCGTTTAATTTGGCATTAAAAAAACAAAAAGAGAAAGACTTTCTAT
>NZ_QWVS01000080.1 GCF_003570725.1 Peribacillus asahii | reverse complement strand
TCCTTACCATTTGTCTAATTTGCTCAATTTCTGGGTTTACTGTTGTAAACATGTCAATCCCTCCTAGTAATTTGGAATACTATATACATAATGCAAGAAGTGTGCCAAAAGGAAACCCCTTTAATTTCCTCATTTTTCCTAACACTCTATTCTTTGTCGATTTATATTTGAATCAAAAATATAGAGTACTAGCAGATTCTCTCGATTCAAAAATGAATCGAGATTTCAATTTTGAATCACATAATAATTGTTGAAAAAACAAGTTTCTGCTCATATTAGCTCAGATACATAAAAAATGAATGTGCACAGTTAGGCCAAAAACCAACAACTTCCTGCACAACAGCCTTAAATTAAACAAAAAAAAGCCTATCTGATAGGCTCCATTTCAAATAAAATATTATCTTTTCCAGCACAGCAGGTTGACTCTATATATGTTCAACTTGTTAAAACGACATAAGAGTGTTTATTTAAACACGCTGTTAATCTCGACAAGTGTACAATGATCATCAATACGTGCAAAAATATCTTGAGCATAGAAATATCCTTACTTTATTCCAGCAGCATCGGCTAAATATTCAATAAGATGAAGAGCTTTGACAGATGAAGATAAATTTTCTCGCTCAATTCCTACTTTCATTTGAAGTAAACATCCGGGGTTGGTTGTAATTATGACAGTCGCCTTTGTTTCTTTCATATGCTTCATTTTTTCATCTAGTATTTTCATAGATTCATCGTAATTCACCATATTATAGATTCCTGCTGAACCGCAGCACATATTCGCTTCCTGCATTTCAACAAACTGTATACCGGGTATACCTTTTAATAGCTGAACAGGTTCAGCCGTTACTTTTTGAACATTCGTCATATGACAAGACCTTTGATAAGTGACTCGCTCATTCTCTTTTCTTTTTAAATCTGAAACTCCTCCACAAGAGATGAGAATTTGACTAATATCTTTTGATTTAGCAGAAAAGACCGACGCCCGCTCCTTCCATTCCGGTTCGTCCTTAAGAAGATGAGCGTATTCATAAAGCATCGCTCCGCATCCGCCAGCATTATTCACAATGTAATCCGCTTCTATTTCCTCAAAAGCGATAATGTTTCTTTTAGCAAGCTCCCTAGCATCATCGATTTCACCTGAATGAGCATGTAAAGCACCACAGCATGTTTGCTTACCCACTACATAGACATCACAGCCGACCTCAGCCAATAATCGAATAGATAAATCATTAATTTTATAAAACATTGCATCCATAATGCAGCCTGTGAAAAAAGCAACCGTATATTTGCGCTCTCCTTTTGCTTTTACATATGAATAAGAGTGAGCACGTTGTTTCGGTGATGCAGCTTTTGGCATAATCGCTTCAAATTCTCCTAAATGATGAGGCAGCTTATGCAAAAGCTTGGACTTTCTCATCAACTTCTGTACCCCTGTTTTTTCGTAAAGCCAAAAAGCATGACCTGTAAAATTCATTACATTTTTACTCGGAAAGACTTTCTTAAACATTGTTTTCCTTACTAAACGAACTGGAAAAGAAAAGCTTTTTCTCTTAACCAAGGCAGCTCTTGCAGATTCTAAAATACTTCCATACTCCACACCTGTTGGACAGGCTGTTTCACATGCTCTGCAGCCCAGACATAGATTAAGAGGCTCCTCCAAGACAGATAAATCCGTGATTCTTCCTTCGCCGACCATCTTTACGAGATTTATTCTGCCACGTGGAGAATGAGTCTCCTTTCCCATACTCCTATATGTCGGACATACAGGGAGACAGTAGCCACATTGGACACATTGGTTAGTCTTATCATATTGAAACTCCTGACGTAATTGCTCCATCGTTTCATTCATCTACTTCAACTCCAATTTCTGTCCTGGTTCAGGAAAAATCTTCCCCGGATTCATGATATTGTTAGGGTCCCACGCCTTTTTAATCCTCTTCATCATATCTAATCCTACTGCTCCAAGCTCCATTTCCATAAAAGGGGCCTTCATATTCCCAATTCCATGCTCACCCGATAAAGTTCCGCCAAGCTCCACTGCTGCCGTGAATATTTCAGCTACCGCCTTCTCTACCCTCTCCATCTCTTCCGGATCACTTTTATCACAAATAATATTAGGATGCAGATTTCCATCTCCGGCATGACCAAACAGTACTAAGTGAACTTGATAGCGTCTCTTAATCTCTTGAAGCCGCTCACACATTTCGGGAATCTTACTTCTCGGAACGGTAGCATCCTCAGAGATTTTTGTTGGCTTGATTCTCACAATCGCAGGCGATACGAGCTTTCTTGCTCTCCAGATTTCCTCTTTTTCCATATCATTCTTCGGAATTTTAACCTGACTCGCACCAACGACATAGCATAATTGTTCTGCTTGGATAATTTCATCTTGTAACGCTAAAGGATGACCATCTAATTCTAATAAAATAATTGCTTCCGCATCCCTTGGAAGTCCCATCGGTTGATAATTTTCAACAGCAATAATCGAAGCTTGATCCATCAATTCCATCTTAGACGGCAAAATACCTGAAGAGAGAATGTTAGAAATAGCCCTCCCTGCATCTACTAAGTTGGAGAAGATAGCCATTAGAGTAGCAGTAGCTGGAGGTTTCGGAATAAGCCGAAGAATAGCTTTCGTAATAATACCAAGCGTCCCCTCCGAACCTACGATAAGCTTCGTCAAGTCATAACCCGTTACATTTTTCACTGTTCTTCCGCCAGTTTGAATAATTTCCCCTTCAGGTGTAATGACTTCAAGACCAATCACATAATCTTTTGTGACCCCATACTTTAATCCTCTTGGACCTCCTGAATTCTCTGCCATATTCCCTCCGATAGTAGACACATGCGAACTGCTTGGATCAGGCGGATACATCAATCCCTTCTCCTCCGCCGCTTTATGGATGGCTGACGTTAATACACCCGGTGAAACAACTGCGACAAGGTCTTCTTCATCGATGTCCAAGATATCATTCATTACCGATAGATCAATGACAATTCCTCCTTGTACCGGAAGCGGTCCACCGCTTAATGAAGTGGATTGACCACGCGGATAAATCGGAATGCCTTCCTGATTAGCAAATTTCACAAGCTTCGCAAGTTCTTCCACATGTTTCGTTTGAACGACAGCATCCGGAAGATATGTACCAAAGGAAGCATCGAACGAATAACTATACCGGTCATGTTCATCTAATAACAATCTTCCAATTTGGATAATACGATTAATCTCCATAATTTGATTAGCTGTAAGCATTTTCAATTCTCCTCATCTTCCTCTAAATAAAGTCCTTTATAAAAAGGCCCAGTTTTTTCTCTGCATTCCTTAAATGGATGGAACATTGAACACGTGCAAGTTCCGGTTCTTCAAGTTCAATCGCCTCAACAATACGTTGATGTTCCCTAAATACATTTCTTCTTTTATGCGCTAACTCTGTATTAGGCTGAAGGGTAATACTCAACGCTTTTTCATATAATACAGAAAGATTTTCGATAGTCTGTATCATAATAGGATTATGAGTAGCACGGACAATAGAACGATGAAAATCAACATCTGCCTTTATGGCGCTTTTTCCTTCTTCTACAGATTCTTTTTCAAGCTGATGTAAAATCAACTTCATTTCCTCTAGCTCTTCCGATGTTCTTCTTATCGCAGCAAGATAAGCTGCTTCTGGCTCAATCGCTTTCCTCATTTCAAATAGGAATTTAATGCTTTGAACATCATCACTTTCCACTTTAATTCCTTGCAGTAAAGCTGTATTCGTCGATTCTTCAACATAACTTCCTCCCCCTTGCCTAGAAGTTATGACCCCAGAAGCACGCAGCACACTTAAAGCTTCTCGAATTGGCACTCGACTTACTCCGAATTGACTTGCTAATTCCATTTCAGTCGGTAGCTTTTCCCCGGGTACATATTTTCCTTTCTCTATCATTTGTAATAATTCTCTAGAAATAATTTGCGAAATCTTTTCTTTTCGAGACATTATTCTTTACCTTTCCTGCTTTATATTTTTGGACAATTTTGTAATAATTATATAAATTCGTAATACAAATTTCCAGTTTTATTTAGAAATTTTCAGATAAATATCCTAAAATCCACAAAAAACCAAGAAAAACTTTATCGTCCCCTGATAATTTGTCATACAAATTCTAAAATCATTAAAAAGGGCGACTACATACATCCAAATTGATTTTCCCACATCATTACATCCTATCTAGCTGATGGAACAACTTTTGCAGATTAAAAATAGTTTTTAAAATATCATGTACGAACTAAAGGCTGAAATCCTTAATAAATCAAGAATTTCAGCCTTTTGAATTTAATGACATATAAAGTGAACCTTCCATCAGCAGGGGTCTTACTGCCCGTTAAGGGCGGGATAACTAAAATCAATTCTCGCCTTGCAAAGAAAGATTATATTTCTTTAACTTCCTAACAACAGTAGGTTGGCTCGTGTCTAGTCGCTGTGCCAACTCATACGTTGTCGTACAGTGCTCCATGGCACATACAATCGCTTGTTTTTCAGCTCGCTCAATTGCTTCTTTTAAAGTTACAGAATCTAAAGATATAGACGAAGAAGATAAAAAATCCGTTTGATATTCTGGAGGTAAATGTTTAATCATGATGACATTATCTTGTGTCAGTAATACAAGCCTTTCAACTAAATTAGATAGCTCTCGTATATTTCCCGGCCAATTATATTGATAAAGAAAGGACCTAAGCTCTTCACCTATACTTTTATTCAGTTCATATTTCTCGTTCATATTTTGTAAAAAATACGAAACTAACGGTAAAATATCTTCTCGTCGTTCGGCTAAAGATGGAATTGAAATCGGAATCACATTTAAGCGATAAAATAAATCTTCTCGGAAAGTTCCATCCGCTACCATTCCACGCAAATCACGGTTTGTCGCTGCAATAATTCGAACGTTGATTTTCTTCGCCTTAACTGCACCAATTCTTTGTACTTCACGTTCTTGAATGACCCGAAGTAGTTTAACTTGCAGATTTAGCGGCAATTCACCTACTTCATCCAAAAATAGAACCCCCATATCCGCTAATTCAAACAATCCGGGTTTCCCTTGTTTATTAGCTCCCGTAAACGCGCCGCCTTCATAGCCAAACAGCTCTGACTCCAGTAAATCAGGAGGAATCGCTCCACAGTTCACCTTAATAAACTTACCTTGCATCCTTCGATTGCTTTGATTGTAAATAAACTTCGCTAAAACATCCTTTCCGACCCCAGTTTGTCCTAAAATTAAGATGGTTGTATCGACATTTAATACACGTTCAGCAACCTCATACACCTGTCTCATTTTTTCACTATTAATCACGATTTGAGAAAAAGCGTTTTCTTGATTTCCTTTTAATCGTTCAATTTCTTTTTGGTAGCTTTTGTTTAACTCATTAGCTTTTCGAAGGGCTGTTTGCAGTTCCATTAGTTCTGATAAATCCCTTATATTCGTGACAACCGCTTCCACTTCTCCATCATCGTTAAAAATCGGGCTACCTGTTAATAACGTTTCTTTCCCTGCTCGATTTGGCTGAACCAGCGAAACACTTTTTTTCTGTTCAAGTACCCTATGACTAACGGACGATTCTAAAATTCCTCGTTTAATTAAATCATCGACGTTCTTTCCTATGTAATAATGTTTTGGAATACCTGTTATTCTCTCAATAGCAGAGTTTGTCTTAATTGTTCTCCCTTCGCGATCCGTAATATAAATACCATCATAAGAATTTTCAATAACGGCATCTAAATGTCGATTCATTTTTTGAAGGGCATCTATCTCGTTTAATATATAATCAATTTCTTGGGAAAAAACTCCAGCACACATGTATCGGTCTTCACTAAGCTTTTGTATGATGAACACACAAGAGAACTCTCTCATTTTCCCCAGTGCTAAACATCGATCCTTAGAGACGCTCCATTCAGAAAATACATCGCTCACATGTTTATCACAAACCTCTATACCTAATTGCTGCTTCATCACTTCATTTACTTCAAGAATTTCCCCAGATTTGTTCATTATAAACGTCGGAAAAGCTACATCTATTTCCACTATGTTCATGCGCGCACCCCCTTCCATAAATTGTAACACAAATATTTTTCCAAATACTACAAATATATTATTTTAGTAAAACTGCATCGTATACGATAAAGTAAAACTATATAAGAGATAAAATCGTCAATAAAAAACCCCTAACTTAACATTAGGGGAGAACAAAACGGATATACTGATTACTTTTTATAAATCACTTTCCAAAACTCGTTTGCTATTACTTTATATCCGGATTTACTTAAATGAATATTATTAGGGTTGGGAAGATACGTTTTAGCCTTCTTTTGAATGACTACATCCGTCGCTACATATGTATCTTTATTCTTTTGCGCAACAGACTTAATTTGAGCATTCAGATTAGTTAACAGCGGTAACATGGCCTCTTGCTGCTCTTGTGGATAATAAACGAAAGGATTGTAATATCCCATAACATACACTTTAACCTTTGGATTCAATTTATCAATCGTACTAAGAATAGTCTGCAAATTTGCACTTACTTCAGGAATTGCTTCCACAGCAGTAGCTGGGTCTGTTTTAAGCTTAGCTAAAAGATCATTGGCTCCAATGTCAATTGTAATATGAGTAGCTGCTTTTATCTCTTTTCTAATCTTACTGCTTTTCAAAACATCATTTTTCAGCTGAACAGATGTATACCCTGAAACAGCAAAATTATCGTAGTCCACTAACTTATATAATTTACTGCTCTCAAACTTTGAAGCTACATAATCAGTATAACTATAATCCATAATTCCATCTGGTGTTATTCCTGCTGCTAATGAGTCTCCTAGCGCTACATAATCTACCGTTTGAACTTTCGTTGTAGTCTTTGTAGCGTTAACAGGGAAGGATACACCAACCACTAATGTAATCGCTAATAATAGACCTATCACTTTCTTTAAATGATTCATAAACGCCTCCTATATCATTATGTTTAACAATATATATTTCGCGTTTTCTCGTCCAAATCCTACTCAACCAAAAATTTTTTTACTAAACCAAGAAAAGACACTACCCAAGTATCCCCCATCTCATGATAAGGAAACTACATGGATAATGTCTTAATCAATTATAAATTAAAACTTTACTGCTGTGGATTAAAGCCTAGAACATCTAATTGTAATTATGAAGTCTTTCTTGAAGCTTTTCCTGCCGGTTGTTCATTAACTACTTGTTGCTTCATTTGGAATTTCTTAATGTCCATTTTAAGCCATACTGAAATCATAAAAGCAACAGCAATTAATCCAAAGAAAGTATAGAAAACAGGAATATAGCTGCCTGTACTTCCTTTAATAGCGTTTACTAACATTGGTCCAAACACTCCACCTAATGACCAAGTTGTTAATAGGTAACCATGGATTGCACCAACTTCTTTTGTTCCGAATAAATCTCCAGCGAAAGCAGGAAGATTAGAGAATCCGCCACCATAACAACTAACAACTAATAAAATCAATACTTGGAATATTAAAACGTTTGTTGTAATTGGTAGTAACAAGAACGCTACAATTTGAATAACAAAGAAGATGATGAAAACATTTTGTCGACCAAGATAATCAGAAGCTGCTGCCCAACCAAGTCGACCGCCGCCATTAAAGATTCCCATAATCCCTACTAGAGCAGCGGCACCGGCAACTGATAAGCCAACTACCTCTTGAGCCATTGGAGAAGCGACCGAAATCATCATAATCCCCGCACTCGTATTAATAAGTTTCATTGACCACAGCATCCAGAAATGCTTTGTTTTCACTGCTTCTTTTGCTGTTAATTGTCGTAAATCTTTCTTTACTGCTTTTTTACCAGTGTCAATAGCTTGTTTCATTCCCTCTGGCATATAATTCGCTGGAGGCGGTGTGATGTAAGAAGCACCTAAAAACATTAGTAGAAAATAGCCTGCACCTAAAATATAATACGTAGATGAAATACCTACAGATTGCATAAGGTTAGCAGCT
>NZ_QWVS01000008.1 GCF_003570725.1 Peribacillus asahii | reverse complement strand
CTGAATGATGAGGATGGCTCTTACCTATCACTATCTCGCGAAATGAAAGAACGAATTCGCAGCATTTTAGGGGGCACGTCTGATGATATTTGGATTTCAACGTTTCACTCGATGTGTGTTCGAATTTTACGCCGAGATATCGATCGCATGGGCTTTAGCCGCAATTTTTCAATATTAGATACAACGGATCAGCAATCTGTAATTAAACAAATTTTAAAAGATCGCAATATGGATCCTAAGAAACATGATTACCGCTCAATTTTAGGAAGCATCAGCTCCGCAAAAAATGAGCTGGTTACGCCGGAGGAATATGCGAAAACAGCGGCTGATTTTTATACGCAATCTGTATCTGATGTGTATACCGAATATCAAAAACGACTTCGTAAAAATCAAGCCCTCGACTTCGACGATTTAATTATGATGACCATTCAATTATTCCAACGTGTTCCAGAAGTGCTTGAATATTATCAGCGGAAATTTCAATATATTCACGTTGATGAGTATCAGGACACGAATCGCGCACAATACATGCTTGTAAAGCTATTAGCTTCACGTTTTCGTAATTTATGCGTAGTGGGAGATTCGGATCAATCCATCTACCGCTGGCGTGGCGCTGATATCGCGAACATTTTATCTTTTGAAAAAGATTATCCGAATGCAACGATGATTTTCTTAGAGCAAAACTATCGTTCAACGAAACGGATTTTGGAAGCTGCCAATAAGGTGATTGAGAATAATCGTAACCGTAAACCAAAAAATCTTTGGACAGAAAATTTGGAAGGCGAGAAAATTTTCTATTATCGTGCAGATAGTGAGCAAGGAGAAGCACAGTTTGTAGCTGGAAAAATCAATGATCTTACAAGAAGTGGAAAAACATTATCTGATATTGCGATTTTATACCGTACCAATGCCCAGTCGCGGGTAATGGAGGAAGTTTTACTAAAATCAAATCTGAACTATACCATTGTTGGCGGGACAAAATTCTATGATCGTAAAGAGATTAAGGATTTACTGGCCTATTTACGTTTGATTTCAAACCCAGACGATGATATTAGTTTACGCCGTATCATTAATGTGCCGAAGCGCGGGATTGGGGCCACTTCAATGGATAAGATTGCGGATTATGCGCGGCAGTACGATCTTTCCATCTATCAAGCTCTTGAGTCTGTAGAGATGATTGGTATAAGTGCCAAAGCAACAAAAGCGGCACGTGAATTTGCTAATTTAATTAGAAACTATACGAATCAGCAAGAATATTTGTCTGTTACAGAGCTTGTAGAAGAAGTGCTTGATAAGACAGGTTATCGTGATATGCTTCAAATAGAAAATACAATCGAAGCGCAGAGTCGTTTAGAAAATATCGATGAATTTTTGTCGGTAACAAAAGCATTTGAAGATAATAATGAAGACAAGTCGCTTATCGGCTTTTTGACAGACTTAGCGTTAGTAGCAGATATCGATCAACTAGATGAACAAAAAGTTGAAGAACAAGATCAAGTAACGCTTATGACACTACACTCTGCAAAAGGTCTTGAATTTCCTATTGTCTTTTTAATAGGCCTAGAAGAAGGTGTTTTCCCGCATAGCCGTTCATTGACAGATGAGCAAGAAATGGAAGAAGAGCGGCGCTTGGCGTATGTTGGCGTCACTCGTGCTGAGGAGCAACTATTTATTACGAATGCTCAAATGCGGACATTATTTGGCCGGACGAATATGAATCCCGTTTCTCGTTTTGTTAGTGAAATTCCAGCAGAGCTATTGGAAGATTTAAAACCAGCTCCTAAAAGTAAAAAATCTTTTAGTTCAACAGCAAGAATGTCAGCAACGGCACCGAGAAAAGCACCAGCTTCATTTGGGCGTGCAGTTTCAACTCCATCTGCGACAGGAGGAGAGGGAATTGATTGGGCAGTCGGTGATAAAGCGTCCCATAAAAAGTGGGGAGTTGGCACGGTTGTTAGTGTGAAGGGAGAAGGAGAAGGAAAAGAGCTGGATATCGCCTTTCCGAGTCCGACGGGTATAAAGCGTTTGCTTGCCAAATTTGCCCCAGTGGAAAAAGTATAAAATAAAGGAAGGACTGAATTTATGGCTGTACCAACTGAAAAGATAGTTCGTGAATTACAAGCATTATTAAATCAATACAACTATGAATATCATGTCCTCGATAAGCCATCTGTTCCAGATGCAGAATATGATCGACTTTTACGAGAACTGATTGAATATGAAGAAAAATTTCCAGAACTAAAAACATCTGATTCACCAACGCAGCGCGTAGGTGGTGAAGTATTGAGCATGTTTCAGAAAGTAGAACATACTTCGCCGATGCTTAGTCTTGGGAATGCCTTTAATGAAGAAGACTTACGGGACTTTGATCGAAAAGTGCGACAAGCGGTAGGCGATGATTTTTCTTATGTGTGTGAATTGAAAATTGATGGACTAGCCGTAACACTTCAGTATGAAAATGGTTATTTCGTTAAAGGTGCGACACGTGGAGATGGTACAATAGGAGAGGATATAACCGCTAATTTAAAAACGATTAAGTCTATTCCGTTAAAATTGAAAGAGCCTCTTACTATCGAAGTTCGCGGTGAAGCGTTCATGCCCAAAAAATCATTTGAAGCGTTGAATACATTAAAAGAAGAAAATGGAGAAGAGCCTTTTGCTAATCCGAGAAATGCAGCTGCTGGTTCATTGCGACAACTTGACCCTAAAATTGCAGCGAAGCGAAATTTAGCGATTTTTCTTTATGCCATTGCTGATATAGGAGAAACAGGTGTCCGATCACATAGTGAAGGATTAGACTTACTCGATCAACTTGGCTTTAAAACGAATCAGGAACGAAAACGCTGTGAGACGATTGAAGATGTACTGGCTTTTATTGAAGGCTGGACCGAAAAACGGCCACATTTAGCGTATGAGATTGATGGAATTGTTATTAAGGTGGATTCTTTAGAGCAGCAGGAGCAATTAGGCTATACGGCAAAAAGTCCACGTTGGGCGATTGCCTATAAATTTCCTGCAGAAGAAGTGGTGACAATTCTTCGTGATATTGAATTATCAATTGGTCGTACCGGCGTATTAACTCCTACGGCGATTCTTGATCCTGTACGCGTAGCTGGAACAACGGTTCAACGTGCTTCCCTTCATAATGAAGATCTAATTCGTGAAAAGGATATTCGAATAGGTGATTCAGTCGTTGTAAAAAAAGCGGGAGATATTATTCCAGAAGTGGTGAATGTTTTAGTAGATCGTCGAACAGGAGACGAAGTAGAATTTCATATGCCGACAGAATGTCCAGAATGTGATAGCGAGCTAGTTAGACTGGAAGGGGAAGTGGCATTACGGTGCATCAATCCAAAATGTCCGGCTCAAATTCGAGAAGGACTTATTCACTTTGTTTCACGGACGGCTATGAATATCGATGGTCTTGGAGAAAAAGTCATTAGTCAATTGTTTAAGGAACAACTCATTCAGGATGTAGCGGATATTTATAAGCTAACGTATGAGCAACTGATTAGCTTAGAAAGAATGGGAGAAAAATCCGTTAATAATTTACTTCAAGCGATTGAAGCGTCGAAGGATAATTCACTTGAAAAATTACTGTTTGGTCTTGGTATTCGTCATGTTGGTGCAAAAGCAGCGAAAACATTAGCTCAGCAATTTGGAACACTTCATGCTTTGCGTCAGGCCACTGTTGAAGAACTAACGGCTATTAATGAAATTGGTGAAAAGATGGCGGATTCGATCGTGACTTACTTCGAATTAGACGAAGTTTCTGCATTAATCGATGAATTAGAGGCAGTGGGTGTGAACCTTGCTTATAAAGGGGCTAAGCCAGTAGCGGCAGATGAAGTAGATTCTATTTTTGCTGGTAAAACGGTTGTTTTAACGGGGAAATTAGTACAATTAACGAGGAATGAAGCAAAAGAGAAGTTAGAAGCACTAGGCGCAAAAGTAGCGGGCAGTGTAAGTAAAAAAACAGATTTAGTGATTGCTGGTGAAGATGCGGGCTCTAAGCTTGCGAAAGCAGAAAGCTTCGGGATTACCGTATGGGATGAGGAGAAACTCATTGAAGAATTAAATAAATAAGAGGTGTACATGATGAAGAAACACTCCATTCTCGGAATGGTTCTTGTTTTGCTGCTTGCTGGGTGTGCCCCAAGTTTTGATAAAGAACAAGAGGTGGTCCAAGATTCAGAAGATAAAAAGGAAAAAGCAATCATCCCGAAATATAAAATTTCAGATGAGTACTATCAAACGATTCTACCATTTGAGCCATCGAAAGCCCGTGGTCTTGTTGTCTCTAATTTGAATACTAGATACGACATTGAGGAATTTGAAAATGGTTTAATGCGAATTGCTCAAACTCAATTTGACCCGGATGACTATTTGTTCCAAGAAGGACAACTATTGGACAATAAAACGATTTCTAGGTGGTTAGAACGTAAATATACGAAAGAACAGCTAAAAGAAAAAGATCGAAAAGAATCCGAGAATCTAGGATTAAATCCGCTTGATCCAGGCAAAGGCGATATTGCTAAACGAAATGAAGAGAACCCTATTTATTTAGCACATATTTTAGAACACGACTATTTGGTTAAATCGGATAACAATAAAGTAAGTCTTGGTGGTGTCGTGATTGGTTTAGCACTAAATTCCGTTCATTATTATCAGAAGGAAGCATATGGGGCTACGTACGAGACAGATATTAGCAAATCTGAATTAGAAAATGAAGGGAAGAAAATTGCTGGGCAAGTATTGAAGCGACTACGCTCAATGGAAGAGATGAAAGATATTCCGATTACAATTGCTTTATTTGAACAAAAAGAAAAATCATCCGTTGTGCCGGGGAATTTTATTTCCTATACAAATGTTAATCGTAAATCGAGTGAAATTAGTAAATGGGTCAATTTGGATGAAGAATATTATTTATTTCCTTCTTCAACTGCTGAACAGAAATATCGTGATGATGTGAATACCTTTACGAATTTTAAAGAAGATGTAGAGCAATATTTTCCTAACTTTAATGGTGTCATTGGACGAGCTTTTTATATAGATAAGCAACTACAAAGTTTAAATATTGACATTCCGATTCAGTTTTATGGAAATTCTGAAGCGATTGGATTTACACAATACGTAGCTGGTTTGATTATGGAACGATTCCCGAAATATATTTCCATTCAAGTATCGATTACTTCTGTGAACGGACCAGAAGCGTTAATTGTCCGCGAAACGAATCAGGATGAACCAACGGTCCATATTTATGAGTAGGAAAGTGATGAAGCTGATTATAGCTTCATCCTTTTTTCTCGGAAATTTCGCCATGATTCTGTTATTTCCCAGAAAATAATTGTAGATGTTTCGAATTTCGACAACGTTTCCAATGTTGCTTTATTCTGCAATAGTTTGATATGATTTAAAGGATGATTTTAGCGGTTTTACAAAATAAAAAAGTCTAAAAATTTTCAAGATATTTTAGTGTCTAGCGGCTAGCTCGGTATGAAAAAGATGGTGGTTCTTAAAAGCCCATAGTGCCTGTTGAGTCAATGTCTATTTCCTAACGAGCTGCTTCAGCCGTTTGCGCTTTTCTAAAATTAGCGGAGGTGAAGAGAATGTCACGTATTTCTATGGAACAAGTTAAACATGTTGCTCATTTGGCCCGTCTTGCGATTACGGAAGAGGAAGCAAAGCAATTCCAAGATCAACTAGGTAAAATGATTTCATTTGCAGAGCAATTAAATGAATTAGATACAGATCAAGTAGTTGCGACTTCTCATGTATTAGATATGAAAAATGTTATGCGAGAAGATGTAGCTAAACCAGGTTTACCAATTGAAGAGGTCGTGAAGAATGCCCCGGATCATGAAGATGGGTATATTCGTGTGCCATCTATTATTGAATAAGGAGGGAACAGGATGTCGTTGTTCGAACAAAAGGTTTCAGAGCTTCATCAGCGTTTACATAATAAAGAAATTAGTGTCACAGATCTTGTTGACGAATCGTATAAACGAATCGGACAGGTGGAAGGTCAAGTACAAGCGTTTTTAACATTAGACGAAGAAAATGCACGTACACAAGCGAAACAATTGGATGAAAAGTTAGCGAAAGGCGAAACAACAAATCCTTTATTTGGGTTGCCAATTGGTGTGAAAGATAATATCGTTACAAAAAATTTACGTACAACTTGTGCAAGCAAAATTTTGGAGAACTTTGACCCAATCTATGATGCAACCGTTGTACAGAAGCTGCAACAAGTAGAAACGGTTACAATTGGGAAATTAAATATGGATGAATTTGCAATGGGTTCTTCTAATGAAAATTCAGCATTCCAAGCAACCAAGAATCCATGGAATACAGATTATGTACCAGGTGGATCTTCAGGTGGTTCTGCTGCATCTGTAGCTGCAGGAGAAGTATTATTCTCGCTTGGTTCTGATACGGGTGGTTCTATTCGTCAACCAGCTGCCTACTGTGGAGTAGTTGGTTTAAAACCTACCTATGGTCGTGTCTCTCGCTTTGGCTTAGTTGCATTTGCGTCATCTCTTGACCAAATTGGTCCAATTACAAGAACAGTAGAAGACAATGCATACTTACTTGAAGCCATCTCTGGACTTGATCCAATGGATTCAACATCGGCGAATGTTGACGTACCAAGTTTTGTGAACGCATTAACAGGTGATGTAAAAGGCTTGAAGATTGCCGTTCCAAAAGAATATCTTGGTGAAGGTGTTGGAGAAGAAGCGCGCAATTCTGTATTAGCAGCATTAAAAGTATTAGAAAGCTTAGGTGCAGAGTGGGAGGAAGTATCTCTTCCACATTCTAAATATGCCCTAGCTGCTTACTATTTATTATCTTCTTCAGAAGCTTCGGCAAACCTTGCTCGTTTCGATGGTGTTCGTTACGGTTACCGTACAGATAATGCAGAAAACTTAATTGATATGTACAAGCAAACACGTGCAGAAGGCTTTGGTGACGAAGTAAAACGCCGTATTATGCTCGGAACATTCTCATTAAGCTCTGGTTATTACGATGCGTATTATAAAAAAGCACAAAAGGTGCGTACATTAATTAAAAAAGATTTCGAAGACGTTTTCCAAAAATACGATGTTATTATTGGACCGACTGCACCGACACCAGCGTTTAAAATTGGTGAGCAGTTAAAGGATCCGTTAACGATGTATGCGAACGATATTTTAACAATTCCAGTAAACCTTGCAGGGGTACCAGGTATTTCGATTCCATGTGGCTTTTCTAAAGAGGGATTACCACTAGGCCTACAAATTATCGGTAAGCATTTTGATGAGAGCACAGTTTACCGCACAGCTCATGCATTTGAGCAAGCAACAGATTTTCATAAACAATTTCCTAAACTGTAAGGGGTGAAAAACAATGGAATTTGAAACGGTTATTGGTCTTGAAGTGCACGTAGAATTAAAAACAGACTCAAAAATTTTCTCAAGCAGTCCGAACCACTTCGGTGCGGCTCCAAATAGCAACACAACAGTTATTGACCTTGGATATCCCGGTGTTCTGCCTGTTGTGAACAAAAAAGCGGTTGATTATGCAATGAAAGCAGCAATGGCATTAAACTGTCAAATTGCTCCGATTACAAAATTCGATCGTAAAAACTACTTTTATCCGGATAATCCGAAAGCGTATCAAATCTCTCAATTCGACCAACCGATTGGTGAACATGGCTGGATTGATATTGAAGTAAATGGAAAAACGAAACGAATTGGTATTACGCGTATTCATATGGAAGAAGATGCGGGTAAACTAACACATACAAACTATGGTGTTTCTCTTTGCGATTACAACCGTCAAGGAACACCGCTTGTTGAAATCGTTTCTGAACCGGATATTTCATCTCCAGAAGAGGCATATGCATATTTGGAAAAATTAAAATCAATCATCCAATATACAGGTGTTTCGGACTGTAAAATGGAAGAAGGTTCTCTTCGTTGTGATGCGAACATTTCATTACGTCCAGTTGGTCAAAAGGAATTCGGTACAAAAACAGAATTGAAAAACTTGAACTCCTTTAACTTCGTTCGTAAAGGCTTAGAGTACGAAGAAATTCGTCAAGCAGAAATATTGAGCGAAGGCGGCGTTATTGAGCAAGAAACACGTCGTTTTGATGAAGCAACAGGAAAAACGCTTCTTATGCGTGTTAAAGAAGGTTCTGATGATTATCGTTACTTCCCAGAGCCGGATATGTTAACGATTCATATCGATGAAGAATGGAAAGCACGCATTGCAGCGGAAATTCCAGAGCTTCCAGATGCACGTCAAAAACGTTATGTGGAAGAGCTAGGATTACCAGCTTATGATGCTGCCGTTTTAACGGTGACGAAAGAAACAGCGGACTTCTTTGAAGCTGCGGTATCAGCTGGTGCAGAAGCAAAACAAGCTTCGAACTGGATTATGGGTGAACTTTCTGCTTACTTAAAGGCAGAAAACAAAGAGTTACATGATACAGCATTAACAGCTGAGGCATTAGCCGGAATGATTAAGCTTATTGAAAATGGAACGATTTCTTCTAAAATCGCCAAAACGGTTTTCAAAGAGCTTGTTGAAAATGGTGGAGATGCTGAAACAATCGTCAAAGAAAAAGGTCTTGTTCAAATTTCGGATGAGGGTGCTCTTCTTAAAGCGATTGAAGAAGCCATTGCTAATAGTCCTCAATCTGTTGAAGACTTTAAAGCTGGTAAGAAAAAAGCAGTGGGCTTCCTTGTTGGTCAAGTGATGAAAGCAACACAAGGACAAGCGAATCCACAGCTTGTAAATAAATTATTAGTACAAGAGTTAAACAAACTATAATTCAAGGACCGTATCACTTTGTATAAGTGGTACGGTTTTTTATAGGTGAGAAGACCCGATTGATTATCGTTTGAAATGTGTAGTACTTTCTATTTAAATAATTACACTATTAATAGTATGATATGGAGGACGATTAGCAAAATAAAGGATGGGGGTACATAATGGCGAATAAGAAAAATAAAAAGAATCAATCTTCGACATTTACTTTTTGGATTATTGGCTTAATTGCAATTATTATTATCGGCTTTATATTTTTGGCGCAAGGAAAAGATCAAGAATCTGCTTTTGAAATGGATTATAAAGGACAACCTTATTTAGGGGAAGAGTCCGCTCCTGTTCAAATTGTTGAATTTGGTGACTATAAATGTCCAGCTTGTAAGGCTTTTGAACAAGGATTCTTTCCTTTAATGAAAGAGGCATTAATTGATAGTGGAAAAGCTCAATTCTATTTTATGAATTACTCGTTTATTAACGTCGATTCAAAACGTTCGGCTAAATTTGCTGAGGCGGTTTATCAAGAATTAGGGAACGAGACATTCTGGAAATTCCATGAGCTATTATTTACTAAACAGCCTGATGACCCTAAATATGAAAAAATAGATGTCTATACCGATAAATTTTTAGAAGACACATTGAAAGAAATTGTAAGCGAAAGTGACGCTGCTAAAGTAGTGAAGGCTTTCAAGGCGAAATCTGCTGAAGAAGCATGGCAGGTAGATATGGACGCTGCAAGTGAATTAGGAGTAACAGGAACTCCGGCGATATTTGTAGATGGTAAAAAGTTTGAAGGAAATACGCTTGAGGACTTAGAAAAGATGGTAGATGAAGCTGCAAAGGAGAAGTAGCTAATGAATAAATCACTGCTGTTTTCTTGGATTATCGCCATTATTGCGACAACGGGAAGTTTGTACTTTAGTGAAGTTCTTCATTATGTACCGTGCACGCTTTGTTGGTATCAAAGAATTTTGATGTATCCGTTAGTGATTTTGTTAGGCAGGGCTTTCTACGATCAAGATCAGAAGGTGTATCGCTATATTCTTCCTCTATCGATTTTAGGTCTACTCGTGTCAGGCTATCACTATAGTCTGCAAAAAGTGCCGTCTCTACAACAATTTGAAATATGTACAAGCGGTGTTCCATGTTCGGGGGAATATATTAACTGGTTAGGTTTTATTACGATTCCTTTTCTAGCTTTTGTCGCTTTCTTGATGATTACGGTTTGTATGATTGTACTTGCTCGAAAATCCCGTCATGAGTAGGGGAGGAACGATTTAATCAAACGTTTGATTAAATCGTTGGGAAGTAAAAAGGAAGTAGTTTTTGAGGACGTTATACATGAAAAAAACAGGGAGGTAACAACGCCCTGTTTTTTCATGTGATTCAGTGAAACTAACTTAAATCATTATCATTCATAATTTCTTCAATAGAGTTTGTAAGCTGGATTGCACGCAGCATGATGTCATCTGCGGCTGTATACTCGATTGAGCCGTTGCCTCCAAGATAAAAATCAATCTTTCTATTTTCTGCAGCAAATTGATCAAGATTTTGCAGCAGAGAAGGATTTTGTTTGAAAGGAAGCGTCGTTGTAGCAGAGAGCAGAACTTTAGCAGGCTTTAGTTTGCTCACTAATGATTCAATTGAGCCAGGAGCGGGTGAGGCCCCTATCAATATCGTTTTCCAACCTCTTACCATAAATTGAAGCAATAGAATATGCAAAGGTACTTCGTGCTGTTCATATGGGAGACATGCACCTATAATTAAAGGAGCATCATCTTTACATGGGTAGCTTCGACGAATTTGTACTAAAAAGTCTCGTACAGCAAGGCTTGAGACGGCTTCTTGATATTCACTCCATTCTCCTTTCTCCCATTTCCTTCCTACTTCTTTTAAAAAAGGGATAACGACGGATGTTAAAAACATATCCAATCCAATGCGATGATAGGCTTGTTGTAATATAAGATTTAGTTCTACTTCATTACAATGGTTCCCTTTTTCGAGCAGTTGAAGGACATAGTTGTTCAACCCTTTATGGTGTTGGGTAGTTTCTTGTTTAAGAAAGATATTATCTTTCGATCCACTTTTCTCTTTTGCCAGGGCAACAGCTTGTTTAATAGGACATCCTTGCTCTGATAGTGCTTTAACTTCTAAAATGATGTTTACATCTTGTTTACTATATATTCTATATCCATTCTCTAATCTCTTCGGTTGAACAAGTTCATATCTCTCTTCCCATTTGCGGATAACTTGCTTAGATAGTCCTGTAAGATCGGCTACTTGTTGTATATAGTACATCCCGCTGATATCAGGTTCGCTCATGTTTTTCATCCTTTCAACAAGTTACTCGAATCCTAAGATTTTATTATCTAATTTAAGGTATAACGAATATTTCCTCAATGTACAATGTTAATGATATAACATTATACAATACTTTGACATTGGAATTAAATGTGGATGTGAGGTTTTTATTAGGGAAAGAGGGAATATGCACTTTTTAGTTAATCTAAAATTCACAAAGAATTAACACTTTGTATAAAGTTATCGAATAGACTATATACAAACGTTTTACAGTATTGTATTATTTTTTTAAAAAGGATGTGAAGAAATGTTTTTAGCCTGGAATGAAATCAAGAAGAATAAATTAAGATTTACTTTAATTATGGGCGTGTTAATGCTTATTTCTTACTTAGTTTTCTTTTTATCTGGTTTGGCAACGGGGCTTGCTAACCTAAATAGAGAATCAGTAGACAAATGGGACGCAACGGGTATTGTTTTAACGGAAGAATCTGATAAAAGTTTGCTTCAATCATCGCTGACCCTTGATGATGTAGAGAGTGTCGAGGCTGAAGAAACGGCAGTAATCAGTCAGATGAATGCGATTGCTAGTAACGGTGATACAAAGAAAAATGTAGCGATTTTCGGTATCCGTGAAGATGAATTTATTATGCCTAATGTGACGGAAGGTAAAGCTTTTTCAAAAAGAAATGAAGTGATTGCTAGTGATTCATTAAAAGAAGAAGGTTTTCAAATAGGAGATGAATTGGATTTATCTTCGACGGAGGAAACGGTCACAATTGTTGGTTTTACAGACGAAGGACGATTTAATGCAGCTCCTGTTCTCTATGGCGAATTATCGACCTTTCATAAAGTGAAATATGGCGAAGCGGCAGAGATGAATAAAGATCAAATAAATGGGATTGTTGTACGCGCAGATGACGTATCTATTCTCACGAAAGATGATAAATTAGAAGCAATTGAAATTGAGACGTTTATTGAAAATTTACCGGGTTATACGGAACAAAATTTAACGTTAAACTTTATGATTTACTTTTTATGTATTATTTCCGCCGTTATTGTTGCTATTTTCTTGTATGTGTTAACGGTTCAAAAGATTAGTATGTTTGGTGTCATGAAAGCACAAGGGATTTCTAATGGCTATTTATCTCGATCAGTTGTGGCTCAAACTTTCATTTTAGCAGCTATTGGTGTATGTGTAGGTTTTCTATTAACTCTTATTTCAGGTGCCTTTTTGCCAAGTGCAGTGCCTGTGTCTTTTGATATAGTAACCATGATTGTATATGGCATACTATTGATTGTTGTTGCTGTATTAGGCGCTTTATTTTCCGTACGTACCATTGTAAAAATTGATCCTTTAAAAGCGATAGGAGGGTAAAGAATGACGGCTTTAGAATTAAGTCATGTAACGAAGTCCTTCGGTACAGGGCATACAAAAGTTAGTGCACTGAAGGAAACAAACTTTCAGGCTGACAGAGGAGAGCTTATCGCGATTATCGGTCCATCCGGTTCAGGCAAAAGTACCTTTTTAACGATTGCGGGTGGGTTACTTACTCCTTCTACAGGTGATGTTATTATTAATAACCAAAAGCTTACGCCATTAAATGAGAAGAAGCGCTCAAAGATTCGACTGCAAGAGATTGGCTTTATTTTGCAAGCTTCTAATTTAATTCCTTTTCTGACGGTAGATAAACAGATGAAGCTTTTAGATAAAGTAAAAAAGGGCAACATGACAAAGGGCGAATTGGAGCAGCTTTATCATGATTTAGGTATTGAAGAACTTCGTAATAAATATCCGGCCGATTTATCGGGAGGCCAACGTCAGCGAGTGGCTATAGCTAAAGCATTGTATAGTAATCCATCGATTATTTTAGCTGATGAACCAACTGCATCGCTTGATTCTAATCGAGCGTTTGAAGTCATGGAGCTATTAAAAAATGAGACGAAGAATAAGAATACAACAACGATTGTTGTTACTCATGACACGCGATTAATAAGTTACTTTGATAAAGTATATAAGATGACAGATGGTGTTCTTGCGTTAGAGAGTAATGTGAATGCGACTGGAACTATGTAAAAGCAAAGAGATTGTTTCTAGTAATTAGGAAACAATCTCTTTGCTTTTTACGTGTTAATGAATAATAATTATTTATCATATTCCTAAAAAGGGATTTAAAAGAAATTGTTCATGAAAATTGTTATCATGGGATAATATTGAAGTTGCTATATGGTAATTGGAGGTATTGATAGAATAAGGTTGACTGAATGAAAGGAAGGAAGTAATATTATATATCATATAATATTACTCAGCATTAAGAGGGAGAGATTAACCATGTCACAAATGATCCTAACGGGTTTACTTTGTGGGGCATTGCTTGGCTTTGTTATGCAAAGAGGGCGCTTTTGTCTTACAGGGGGATTTAGGGATATGTATATAGCAAAAGACAATCGTATGTTTTATGCATTATTAATTGCGATTGCCGTTCAAAGTATAGGGGTATATACACTTATTCAACTTGGTATTGTTGAATTTTCAGCAGGGGTATTTCCATGGTTAGCAATTATTATTGGTTCCTTTATTTTTGGAATTGGGATTGTGCTTGCTGGTGGTTGTGCGACTGGAACTTGGTATCGTGCAGGAGAAGGACTTCTTGGGAGCTGGATTGCTCTATTTGGCTATATGGTCATGAGTGCGATGATGAAGTCAGGTCCTTTAGCTTCTGTATATAATTCTTTTCAAGCGGTACAAACGCCTATTAATTCAATGGCTGAAACAACGGGAATTTCAGTTTGGGTATTTATTGCTCTATTTGTTGTTATAGTTATTGGGATTGTGGTAAGAGAATTAAGAAAGCCGAAAGTGATGATTCCAACGATGAAACCAAAGCGTACAGGGCTTGCTCACTTACTATTTGAAAAACGTTGGCATCCATTTTTTACAGCGGTGTTAGTCGGTTTAATTGCTCTTTTAGCTTGGCCGCTTAGTGAAGCAACAGGAAGAATGTTCGGTCTTGGGGTAACAACTCCATCTGCTAATATTCTTCAATATTTAGTGACAGGGGATCAAGCCGTTATTAACTGGGGTGTTTTCCTTGTACTAGGGATTTTTCTTGGGTCATTTATTGCGGCTAAAGCAAGCAATGAATTCCGCTTTAGAATGCCAGATGCTAAAACAAGCATTAAAAGCTTTATTGGTGGTAATTTAATGGGATTTGGTGCTAGTTTAGCTGGCGGATGTTCAATTGGTAATGGATTAGTGATGACAGCAATGATGACTTGGCAAGGATGGGTTTCATTAGTATTTATTATTTTAGGAACATGGACAGCTTCTTACTTTATTTTCGTACGCCCGCAAACAAAGAAGAGCGCAGCAACGGCTACAACGGTTAAAACAGCTTAGGAGGAATAAAAAACATGAAAAAAACTTTAGAAGTATTAGGAATGGTTTGTCCTTTCCCTTTAGTAGAAGCGAAAAAGGTAATGGAAGAAATGACATCAGGAGATGAGTTAGTGATTAATTTTGACTGTACACAAGCAACTGAAAGCTTACCTCGTTGGGCTGCGGAGGCTGGACATACGGTTACCAATTTTGAACAACTAAGTGAAGCTTCATGGACCATTACGGTGAAAAAGAAATAAATCATTTTATAATAGGGGATGTCCTATGAGTTAAACTCTTAGGGGCATCCCCTTTTTATTAGGTAAAACAAGAAACTTCAATTATAACTAATAAAACTAGAGTTTTGGAATGAATTGCTATATAATGTATTTTTGGAGTTTGATACTAGATATCTAATGATCCTTATTTTTTCAAAAATCAACAGCTTCATCTAACATAGCCTTTCAAAAAAAGGGATGCGTTGCTTTTTTAAAAAAGGAACGTTAACATATAATTTATGGAATCTATTTGAAGGATGATGGGAAATGAAAAGAGCAAGATTAATCTATAACCCGACATCAGGACGGGAAGCGATGAGGAAAAGTTTACCTGAAGTGCTAGCAAGACTTGAGACAGCTGGATATGAAGCTTCCTGTCATATGACGACAGGCGAAGGCGACGCAACAAGAGCGGCTGAAATTGCGATTGAGCGGGGTTATGATGTGGTAATTGCAGCGGGTGGTGACGGGACGATTTATGAGGTTGTCAATGGATTAGCTCGAGCGGAGAAACGTCCGAAGCTTGGCATTATTCCGACTGGCACAACGAATGACTTTGCGCGGGCCTTGCATTTACCGAAGTCGATTGAAGGTGCAGCTGATATCATTGCAGATGGACATACGATGCCAATTGATATTGGTAAAATGAATGATAAATACTTCATTAATATTGCTGGCGGAGGTCGTCTAACTGAGCTAACATATGAAGTGCCAAGCAAACTCAAAACGATGCTTGGACAACTTGCTTATTATATAAAAGGAATTGAAATGCTGCCTTCATTTAAAGCGAGTGAAGTAACGATTGAATATGACGGAAAGCTTTTTGAAGGCGAGATTATGCTATTTTTGGTAGCGAATACAAACTCAGTTGGCGGTTTTGAAAAGTTAGCACCTGATGCTTCTTTGAATGATGGCATGTTTACGCTGCTCATTTTGAAAAAAGCTAATCTTGCTGATTTTGTTCGAATCGTTACGCTGGCGATACGCGGTGAGCATGTTCATGATAAAAATGTAATTTATGTTAAGGCTAATCGAATTAAAGTAACAACAAAAGAAAAAATGATGTTGAATCTAGACGGTGAATTTGGAGGAGTGGCTCCGGCAGAATTTGTTAATCAATATCGCCATTTTGAAGTATTTATTCCTCGTAATACGTTAGCAGATGATCCAGAGAATCAATAAAGGGGATGTGCTATGTTAATTAGACAAGCTGTTCAAGCGGATGCTAAAAAGGCTGTCAGATTATTTCGGGATGCGATTAAAGATATTGCCGAAGCATTAACGGGCGAAAAAGAGGAAAAAAGAATTTTGGCTGTACTAGCTGATTTCTTTATACAAAAAGGAAATAGACTTAGTTATGAGAATTGTACCGTATGTGAAATAGATGGTTCAGTTGCTGGGGTACTGTTAGGCTATGATGGCGGAGATACAGAGAAATTGGATGAACCATTAGCTGCTCGCTTACGAGTGTTGACAAATAACCCAACCTTTAAGCTGGAGAAGGAAGCAAAAGAAGGGGATTTCTATATTGATACACTATGTGTGGATCCTGCTTTCCGTGGAAAGGGAATCGGAACGAAACTCCTTCAGGTTGCGGAACAACATGCCAAAGCAAAAGGATACAAGCATATTGCTTTAGCTGTTGAAGAAGATAATACAAAAGCACAACAGCTCTATACAAAAATAGGCTATAAGATTGCTAATCGGATTACGATCCATCATCATCAATATCAATATATGGTGAAAATATTGCCATAAAAAAATACGGTTTGAAACCGTATTTTTTATTGGTTTTATTTATAGTAATCGATAGATAAATGATAGATAGTAGAATGGACTATTTACAATTGCTGTTCATTTAGTCCATTCATTGCTGCCCAATCTGCATAAGTGCCGCTACCGTTGCAGCCGGGACAGTCATGAATATCAGAAAAATGATACTCCGTCGGCACAAAGGAGCTGTAACCGCGTCCGTAACAATCTGGGCAAAGCCCTTTCTCCTCCATTTTAGCGCGATGTTTTTCAATTCGATTTGCGTTCCATGCTGAAATTCCACTAAACAATCCCATTATATTCACCTCTTTTTACCTTATTTTTCTTAAAAAACAATTTTTTTATGCATCATGTACGAGAGTTTTTTCTTTCTATATTATTTTTATGAAAAAAGGAACAGTTTGGTGAATAGTGCTAGATGTGATAAAATACTGCTAGTTAAAAGGAAAAGAGAAGGTAAATCATGAAGAAAACTATTCCGGTAAAGAAAAATGAGTACATAGAAGTAACGTTCGAAGATTTAACCCATGATGGAGCGGGGGTAGCTAAAGTTGAAGGCTATCCGATTTTTGTTGCTAACGCTTTGCCAGGGGAGCGAGCGGTAATTAAAGTAACGAAAACAAATAATGGCTACGCGTTTGGTCGCCTGATCGAACTTCTTGAGAAAAGTCCAGAGCGCGTCGATCTATCAATGGAAGATCAAAATCGATACGGTGGATGTCAAATTCAGCATTTAAGCTATAAAGGGCAACTTGCATTCAAAGAGAAGCAAGTACGTGAAGTAATGACTAGAATCGGTAAGTTAGAAGATGTGATGATTCACCCGATTATCGGGATGGAAGAGCCTACCCACTATCGTAACAAAGCTCAAGTGCCTGTTGGTGAAAAGGATGGAAAGTTGATCGCCGGTTTCTTTAAGCCGCGCAGTCACGATATTGTGGAAACAAAAGAAAGTATTATTCAGCATCAGGTGATTAATGAAGCTGTACAAGCAGTGAAGGAAATCTTTAGCGATCTCCATATTCCTGCCTATAATGAAAAAACACATAAAGGTGTACTCCGACATATTATGGCTCGCTATGGAAAACAAACAGGTGAATTAATGGTTGTTCTTGTTACAAGAACAGACAGTATTCCATTTGTAGAAACGGTAGTGAAAGAAATAATTGCACGTCTGCCGCATGTGAAGTCTATTGTTCATAATGTAAATTCGAAGAAAACAAATGTTATTTTAGGAGAAAAAATGAATATTCTCTGGGGAAGTGAAGTGATTTATGACTTTATTGGCGATGTAAAGTTTGCAATCTCTGCTAAATCATTTTATCAAGTGAACCCAGACCAAACGAAGGTACTTTATGAAAAAGCATTAGAATACGCAGGGCTGACAGGTAAAGAGACAGTCATTGATGCATATTGCGGAATCGGTACGATTTCACTGTTTTTAGCTCAAAAAGCGAAAAAAGTGTTCGGTGTTGAAATTGTTCCAGAAGCAATTGAAGATGCACGCCGTAATGCGCAATTGAATGAAATCACAAACGCAGAATTTGCTGTCGGTGCAGCGGAAACGGTGATTACCGATTGGTATAAAGAAGGAAATGCGGCCGATGTGTTAGTCGTCGACCCGCCGCGTAAAGGCTGTGACGAATCTTTGTTAAACACGATTATAGACATGAAACCGAAGAAAGTCGTTTATGTTTCATGTAATCCAGGAACGCTGGCGAGAGATTTACGAATCCTTGAAGACGGCGGTTATAAAACAACAGATTTACAACCAGTAGATATGTTCCCGATGACGGCGCATGTGGAGTGTGTCTCGCAACTCATTTTAAAAGAAGGCAACTAATGATTAGCTAGTTTCCTCTATTTTTTCTTTAAAGCATCAATTTCAGATTGAGTCTTAGCCGGCTCTTTTGAATTTGATGCTTTTTATTATTTAGCCTTTTCAATTTTTATTCTCAGAACGCCATTATCAACAAAATATCCATACGATTGAAGTATGGAGTTAATCTTACAAAAATTAATTAAAACGTTTGAAATGGATATGAAATTTTTATTTGTAACGGAAGCGACAAAATTATTTTATGAAAAAGGGTATGTAAGCGTAGGGCTTGCAGAAATTATTTCTGCTACTAACACATCAAAGGGTTCTTTTTATCATCATTTTCCTAAGGGGAAGGAACAGTTACTCATTACTTGCTTAGAACAAGCGCAATCAGATATCATTAAAGATATGGAACAACATTTCGTCAAACATCAATCTTTTAAAGAAGCGATTATTTCAATTTTTACTGAATTGATACGAATGTTTGAAGAAAAAGGTCAAATCATTGGATACACATTTACCAGCATGGTAAGTGAAATTAGTATAGTAAGTGATGAAGTACGTGAAAAATGTAGTAGCCTATATACTCGAATTGAAGAAGTGATTTCAAATCAATTACAAAATAGAGGGGTACCATTGGAAGCTTCCCGAAATAAGGCACTGATGCTTACTTCATTAATTGAAGGCAGCATCATGCTGAGCATCATGAAGAAAACCTCAGAGCCTATGCGCGTCGTTGCTCAGCAAATTGGTCAGTATATTAGCATAAAAGGAGAAGATTTTTAATGGGTTCCCATATCGAAGTAAAAAATGCTAAGCTTATGGCTGCAGTTTTAATGGTTGGATCTTTCATCGGTCTATTTGGTGAAACAGCTATAAACATGGCATTGACAGACATCATGGTAGACTACAGTATTAAGGCTGGTACTGCTCAATGGTTAACAACGGGGTATTTATTAGTTTTAGCAGTATTAGTACCTTTATCAGCATATTTAATGCGCTGGTTTACTACAAAACAGTTGATTTCATCGGCTATTATTTTTATGTTAATTGGATCGCTTTTAGGAGCAATTGCCCCTAATTCCCTATTTTATTAGTAGGTCGTTTAATTCAAGGGTTAGGTAAAGGTATTTTCTTACCACTAATGTTTAGTGTAGTATTAATGATTTTCCCGATAAATAAGCGCGGCGCAGTAATGGGAATATTTGGATTAGTTTTAACAGCTGGTCCGGCTTTAGGTCCATCAATTGCTGGGTTAATTATTAGCGTTTCTAGCTGGCACTATATTTTCTGGATTATGATTGTATTAAACTTACTATTATTAATATTTGGTGCACCAAAAATGGAGAATGTATCAGATTTATCTCGTCCGAAAATTGATATTTTATCTTTAATTTTTTCAACAATTGGGTTTGGTGGAATTGTTTTCGCCCTTGCGACTTTAGCAGAATCATCAATTACTGAATTAATTGTTTGGTTACCATTATTAGTAGGGATTGTTACATTAATTTTATTCATTACACGTCAATTCAAAATGGATATACCAATGATTGATTTACGTGTATTTAAGCACCCAATGTTCACATTAGGTACTGTGCTGATGATATGTAACTTATTTATGATTCTATCAGTTGCAATTTTGATTCCACTATATTTAAAGAGCGTATTAGGGTATGCAGCCCTTGTAGCAGGCTTAGTAATGTTACCAGGTAATGCGTTAAATATTGTCATGTCGCCAATTGTAGGTTCAAGCTTTGATAAAGTGGGGCCAAAAATCTATACACGTATTGGCTATATTTTAATTACAATTAGTGCAATATTATTTGTACTTGTAATTTCTGCAACTACACCAGTATGGCAAATTATTGTGTTATTAATGGTATTCTTCTTAGGTATTTCGATGACAATTATGCCTGCACAAACAAAAGCCATGAACCAATTGCCGCCCAAAATGTATGCGGACGGTTCAGCTGCAATGAATACATTAACGCAAGTAGCAGGTGCACTAGGTACTGCGATTGCTATCACAATGTTTACAATTGGACAAAACAAATACATTGAGGAAAACGGGGCAAACGTACCAGTTGACTTTCTAGCATATGGTGTTCACTATGCGTTCATTGTTGTATTAATTGTATCTATTTTAAGCTTAATTGGTTCATTCTTCATTAAGAATAGCCGTCACCAACATTAAGATTTAAAGCTGCTTATTTTCGAATAAGAAAAATAAGAGGTAATGATAGGGAAGAGCCTTTTCGTTTAGAAAGGCTCTTTTATATGTATTCATGAAAAGCTTAACTAATATTATTTATATTACAAATAGTAAAAAAACATTTGTGAAAATCCTTTTTTTAGTATAATAGATTAGTGCAAACGCTTTTTGTTGTGCTTGTAACATACAGATTAGGCATTGACTATTCAAGCAAAGGAGAACGATATGAAAAACAGCAGGGAAGAGTCACAATTACATAGAGGATTAGAACAAAGGCATATTACCCTAATGTCACTGGGTGCAGCGATTGGTGTTGGTCTTTTTCTAGGATCTGCGGATGCTATTAAACTTGCGGGCCCTAGTATTTTGATTGCTTATACTTTAGGTGGCCTAGTCATTTACATGATTATGCGAGCACTAGGAGAAATGGCGATTAAAAACCCGGTAGCCGGCTCATTTAGCCGATATGCAAGAAATTATATAGGACCGCTTGCAGGGTTTATTACTGGCTGGAACTATTGGTTCTTGTGGATTGTTACGTGTATGGCGGAAATTACAGCTGTCGGAATTTATATGCAGTACTGGTTCCCTGGTACACCGCAATGGGCTTGGGCTTTAGGAGCATTAGTCATTATGGCGTCTGTGAATTTCTTAGCGGTTAAAGCTTATGGTGAATTAGAGTTTTGGTTTGCATTAATAAAAATCGTTACCATTATATTTATGATTGTCCTTGGATTAGGAATCATTCTTTTTGGAATTGGAAATGGTGGAGTAGCCATTGGTTTTGGGAACTTATTTGAACATGGTGGTTTCTTTCCAAATGGGTTCAGTGGTTTATTGATGTCCTTTCAAATGGTTATGTTCGCTTATTTGGGAGTTGAAATGCTTGGGATAACTGCTGGAGAAGTTAAAGATCCGAAAAAAGCGTTGTCACGTGCAATTGATACGGTATTCTGGCGTATTTTGATTTTTTACGTTCTGTCGCTGACTGTAATCATGTCAATTTATCCTTGGGATGAAATAAGTCCTAAGCAAAGCCCGTTTGTTATGACGTTTGAACAGATTGGGATTAAAGAGGCCGCTGGAATCATTAATTTTGTTGTTTTGACGGCTGCCCTTTCTTCTTGTAATAGCGGAATCTTTAGTACAGCGAGAATGTTATTTAATCTCGCTCAACAAAATGAAGCACCTAAAAGCTTTGAACGTACAACCAAAAGTGGCATACCAGGAGTTGCAATTATCGTATCTGCAGTGGTTTTATTGATAGGAGTCTATTTGAATTATATTGTGTCGGAAAAGGTATTCAGTTGGGTAACGAGTATTGCTACATTTGGAGCCATTTGGACATGGGCGACGATTTTGATTTCTCACCTTCGTTATAGAAAAGGAATGACAAAGGAAGAAAAGAAGAAGTTGGAGTACAAAATGCCGTGGTACCCATTCAGCTCATATTTTGCCCTTGTCTTTTTAGCCTTTGTGGTCGTTCTCATGGCTTTCTCTAAAAACACAATAATTGCCCTTATCGTTGGACCAATTTGGATTATCTTGCTTGTAGCATGCTATTACGGATTTAGGTTGAATAAAAAAGGCGTATAATGAAAAAAAGCGTATAGAAGCTAATGATTGTCATTAGTTTTCTATACGCTTTTTTTATTATACAGTATCTGAGACCAACCACTTGTGGTGTTTGAGTAAACAGTTACTTTAGTTCCTTGTTATAATTTCATACATAAATATTAAGAAGAAGAGAAAATATAGAAAATAGTCGTTTTATTCTCTAAAAAGATTGAAAAATGGAGTTATATTAAATTATACCGATAAAGTAATTTATTGATTTGAATTTTCACTATTGTATGAATAAAGTGAAAAATTGTTGTGTTTGTAAGTTATTAAATTACAGTGATATAATATTATGCGTGATTTTATAAGTGAATATAGGAAGTGAGTAAATTGTCAAATAATTCTAAAGAGAGTAAATTTGTACCTTATGTACCCGCATCGAAATCTCTTCCAGAATTAACGGTTACGGCTATTGTTCTTGGAATTATTCTTGCGATTGTATTTGGTGCAGCGAATGCCTACTTAGGTTTGCTCATTGGTTTAACTGTATCTGCTTCGATTCCCGCGGCAGTTATTTCGATGGCGATTTTAAGAGGGATTTTTCGTAGAAAATCAATTTTAGAAAATAATATCGTACAAACGATGACAACTGCTGGGGAAGCCGTTGCTGCCGGTGCGGTATTTACCATTCCAGCACTATTTTTGTGGGATATGGAGATTACGCAAGGGCTTATTATTTTTATTGTATTAACCGGAGGGTTTCTAGGCGTCTTTATGATGGTACCTCTTCGCCAGCTTTTAATTGTAAGAGAGCATGAAACATTACCTTATCCTGAAGGAACAGCGTGTGCTGAAGTATTGAAATCAGGTGAGAAAGGTGGAACAAGTGCTAAATTAATCGGAATCGGTTTAGTAATCGGTGGGGTTATTAAAGCGCTTGGAGATGGATTTAAACTGTTTAAAACGGAAGTGGAAACAGGGATTACGAATTTTAAAAATGCGGTGGTAGGACTCGATGCCTTTCCAGCTCTTTTAGGGGTAGGATATATTATTGGTCCTCGTGTTGCGGGACAAATGCTTGCGGGCGGATTGCTTGCTTGGATTGTCATTATACCGATGATTAGTTTCTTTGGAGGTAGCAGTGCAACCGCTATTTTCCCTTCTGATGTACCAATTGGTGAATTAGATGCATGGGGTATTTGGGATTCTTATATCCGTTATATTGGGGCTGGGGCTGTAGCGACAGGTGGATTAATTACACTTGTTAAAACATTACCGATTCTATTCAGCTCTTTGTTTGCTACTGCGAAAAGTTTACAAGCTAATAAAGGAAAATTGACAGCAGGTCCTCTTCGTACGGAACAAGATATGCCAGCAAAATATGTTTGGTTAGGGACGATTATTGTCATTTTAGTCATTGCTTTTAGCCCTCTAACAGATGTAGGGATTATTGGGGCGATTGCTATTGCTATTTTTGGATTTTTATTTGTAACGGTTGCTTCTCGAGTTGTTGGGGTTGTTGGGAGTTCATCTTCTCCTGTATCTGGAATGACCATCGCTACTTTATTGATTGTTGCTGTTACGTATAAAGCGACTGGTTTTACAGGGACAAGCGGTATGATTGCTGCCATTACAGTTGCCGCTATCATCTGTACAGCACTTGCGGTAGCGGGGGATATCTCACAAGATTTAAAGACAGGTTATATTGTAGGTGGAACGCCATGGAAACAACAAATCGCTATGATGATTGGAGTTTTGGCTTCTGCTTCTGTTATTGGGTTCATTTTAATTCTCATGGATAGAGCCTACACAATGGGTTCTGCAGCACTTCCTGCACCGAAGGCAGCCCTTATGAAAATCTTGGCTGAAGGTGTTCTTGGTGGAGACTTACCATGGACGTTAATCTTTATTGGTGCAACTATTGCGATTACGTTAGAATTTTGCGGGTTAAATTCATTAGTTGTGGCAGTAGGTATCTACTTGCCAGTTCATACGAGTGCACCGATTATGATTGGTGGATTTGTCCGTTACTTTGTGGAACGTCGTGCCAAAACAGAAGAAGTACGTAAAGAACGTGTAGATAGAGGAACATTATTTGCTTCTGGTTTAATTGCTGGAGAATCGTTAGTAGGTGTTCTGATTGCGATTTTAATTGCGTTCGGTCTTCAAATGCCGGATGCTGTTGTGATTGCAAGTGATCTATTCTCATTCTTATTATTCCTTGTGCTAGCTGGAGTGCTTTGGTATATATCGAATAAAGGGAAAAAACGAAATGTTTCATAAGCGCCAATCTGAAAAGAGGAACCTATTAACAATGGTTCCTCTTTTGAAAGAAAGCGTTAGCCTGGAACGAGATAATGTTAAAGGGAGTTATTTAATCATTCAGCGGACAAATGCTTTGGAACGATTTTCTATTCGTTTCTTCAAACAGCCTAAGGTTCGTCGAATTAAGCTAGATCAATTCGGGGCATTTGTTATTGAACAAATAGAGCAACACAAAAATGTTCAGGATATCTCCGAAGCGATGATTGCCCATTTTGGAGAAGCGGCTGAGCCGGCCCTGCCACGCCTGGCTAAATTTCTAGAAATCCTTGAAGTGCAAAATTGGATTACATGGGAGTCACAGTGACTTTAGGTGTTGTGGATAAAATGTGGATAAACTAAAGACGATATACATTCGAACCCTTGTAAAGAGTGCTTTCTGCAAGGGTATTTTTTATTTGGAGAATAGAAGAAGGATAGATAATCGTGAATGATATTAGCGATTGTCTATCCTTTTTTCTTATAAACTTTTGGCTATATTAATGAATATTGTTGATGTTTTTCGATTGTAACGAATGTATGGGAAGGGCTCATATGTTTCGTTAGCTAATTGATTTTAATTCACTTTCTAATCATTTCTTAACATTTCTCTAAATTTCTATTAGCTTTTTAAACGTATCTTATAAAGTAATAAAAGATTTTTGGGGGAGGAATGTTGAGTGAAAATTGTAATGGTGCCGTCACGATTTAAAGAATGTTTGGATGCGGAGGAAGTGGCGTTAGCGATGGAGAGAGGGGCAAGAAAATTTAATCAAACGTTTGATTTAGAAGTTGTTCCGATGATTGATGGAGGAGAAGGGTTTGCCAAAACGATTGTAAATCTAAAAGATGGAGAGTTCATTTATAGAGAAGTGACGGGTCCCGTAGGAGAGAAGATTGTCAGTTACTTTGGAATCTTTGTGGAGGGTGATAGACGAACGGCTGTGATTGAAATGGCTGCTGTTGCAGGGTTAAAGTTGGTGCCGCGCAATCAAAGAAACCCGTTAAAAACGACAACATATGGTGTAGGAGAGTTGATTCGTTCTGCCCTCGATTTTGGTGTTGACCATATTCTCATCGGTTGCGGTGACTCAGGTACATCGGATGGAGGAGCAGGATTAGCTCAAGCATTAGGTGTTCGATTTTTAGATAAGGAAAAACAAATGATCGAAGTCCATGGAGGAGAGGATTTGATAAAGGTCGATTCGATTGACACAACACAGCTGGATCAACGGTTAGGGAATGTGACTGTCGATGTTGCTTGTAATTGGAAGAACGTGTTATGCGGAGAGAACGGGGTCGCACGTGTTTTCGGTCCTCAAAAAGGAGCAACATCCCAACAAGTAGAGCAATTATCAGCAGCGTTAGAACATTATGCTTCTTTAATTCAAGAAGAGTTAGGGATGGATGTTCGATTGCTTCCAGGGAGCGGAGCATCGGGTGGACTAGGAGCAGGACTGATTGCTTTTGCAGGTGCTGTATTGCATCCCCGTTTTGATATTATTATGGACTACATTCGAATAGAAGAAAAAATTGCGACGGCAGATGTGGTTATGACGGCGGAAGGGAGTTTGGATTTTCAAACACCAAATGGAAAGATTCCGTCAGAGGTTGCGAGAATTGCTAAAAAACATAATATACCGGTCATTGCTATCACCGGTACGATTGGTAAAGGGGCCACTTTAAACTATGAGGCAGGTATCGACGCTTATTTAAGCATTATTCAAAAGCCGACATCTTTGGAAAAAGCGATGATAAAAGCTCCGGAATGGATTGAAGAGAGTACAGAGTCTGTGTTAAGACAAATCGTCATTGGCTTAGAAATGGCTGAGAAGAAGCTGATTAGAGAGAGGATTTAGTCAATATGATTAAGAGAATGGATAAATACGTATCGAAACAAAAGCAAATCTATACGTGGCTCAATCAAGTATCTACCAAGCTGTTAGCTATAGTAAGTGTGCACGTTTTTTTCTTAGTGCTTATTGTACTGATTGATGAGCTGGATTACCGTGCCAAAGTATCCTTATTTGCTTTCTTGTCAGCAATGACCTTGTGGATTGTGACGAAGTTTCCTGCTGGTTTTGTAGCCGTTGTGCTTATTTTATTCATTATCCTATTAAAGGCAGGAAATCCGGAATTATTATATAATGCACTCGCGGAGGAAGTAGTGTGGTTAATGATTGGCTCGTTTATTATTGGGGAAGCGGTGAAACAGTCGGGACTAGCTGAACGATACAGCCAGTACTTACTGAGGCGTTCTAAACAAAAAAGTCATGCCCTGTTTGGTATCACTTCAATTTTGTTCGGATCTGCTTTTTTTATTCCGTCTACTTCAGGAAGAGCGGCTTTGTCGATGCCCATTATCAAACAGCTGCATTCGAAATTTTCTCCGAAAGAACAAAGTGTGTTGGCGATTATGGCACCTGTTATTATATTAATCAGTACATCGGCTACTTTAATTGGTGCAGGATCTCATATTATTGGAATTAGTTTGCTTGAAAATACAGTCGGTGAATCGATTTCATATATACAATGGCTGATATGGGGTGGGCCGTTCGCTCTATTTATTACACTTATTTCATTTACTATAATAAAATGGATGTATTGGCCTAAAGATGGGGCAAAGGAGATGGAAGACGTAAAAATACAGGAAATTCCTGTGTTGAGACAGCCTTTGAATAAAAGTGAAAGAAAGACTGTGATGTTAATCTCATTTTTAATTATAGGCTGGGTGACAGAAAGTCTTCATGGGTATGGTATTGCATTGATTACGATGATTGGTGCTGTTCTATTTATGTTGCCGAATTATGGTGTCGTTAGTTGGAAGCAAGGGATGAAATCAGTCTCTTGGAACTTGATTATATTTGTCGCTGCAGCCACTGCACTTGGAAAAGTATTAGTGGATACAGGGGTCGTTCATTGGATCGAGCAAAAGATGTTTCGTATGCTGCATCTATTTGTGGATGCACCAGAATGGTTGATTGTGTTTGTTATTTTACTTGTAACGGTCACAAGTCATTTATACATTACTTCTCATACAACGCGTGCTGTCGTTTTTATTCCGAGTTTAATAGTTTTTAGTGAAACAATCGGAGTGAATGCTGCGACAGTTGTTTTTTTAGGGTTAATAGGCATGAATTATTGTGTGACGTTTCCTGTTAGCTCAAAGGCGTTGTTGCTTTTTTATGAAGAAGGGGACATTTCCTATGATGCAAAACATTTAGTTAAAGTGAGTGCGGTTCTAATGCCCCTTTATATTTTCGTTACGATGATGTTTTACTTTTCTTATTGGCAGTGGGCGGGGATGTATTTATAAGAGGTGAAGGAATGAACCATCATATATTAATTATTGAAGATGATGAAAAAATTGCACGAGTGATTCAGTTGGAATTAGAATACGAAGGATATCAAGTAAGTGTTGCCCATACAGGACGAGAAGGACTGTCTATTGTCGAGCAGAAAGAGATTGACTTAGTCATTTTAGACGTGATGATTCCTGAGTTAAATGGCATGGAAGTATTAAGACGAATTCGTCATATGAGCAATGAAATTGTTGTGATTATGTTGACGGCACGCAGCTCTGTCTATGATAAAGTGAATGGACTTGACTTAGGCGCAAACGATTATATGACAAAACCATTTGAAATTGAAGAATTGCTTGCTAGAATTCGGGTTAATCTACGTTTTAAGCATAAAAGTGAACTTTCTCAATCAGAGTCGAATATCTTTTATTGTCATTCTATTGCTATTCATACAAATACGAGAGAAGTATATAAAGATGAAAGAAATATAGAATTAACGCCACGGGAATATGATCTTCTGCTTTATTTAGTGACAAACAAAAATCAAGCGCTTGAAAGAGAACAAATTTTAAATCAAGTATGGGGATTTGACTACTATGGAGATACAAATGTAGTAGATGTATATATTCGCTATTTAAGAAAAAAATTAACGGACTCGAAGGAAGATCAGTTGATTCATACTGTTCGCGGTGTCGGTTATATGATTAAGGATTAGTGTATGAAATTACGAACTCGTATACAGTTATCAACAACTGTTGTATTAATTGTTTTACTTATTATAGCGAATACGTCGATTTATTTGATTTTTCAAAATAGAGCAATTACGTCGGAGCACAATCGTTTGGTAAATACCTCCTATAATATTATAGAAGAGTTGAATAAAAATAAAGATGCCTCTATGCAACAAGTATTAGAGGCGTATTTAATAAGCGATGGTATTATCCGTACCGTCGATGGAAAGGGTCATCCGATTAGACAAGTGACAACGGATGATGATTATTTGGATATAAAGAGTATGTATAATGATGATCAAATGGAAGATGTCTTTTCCTATGAAGAATCTATGTTTGTAAGTGTCTCCATTCCTACAATCGATGAAAATGGAGAAGTTATTAATTTACAACTAGTCGAAAATGTTGATTTTCTGTTTGATACGATTCATGAGTTGAAATGGGTATTAGTATTCGCAACGATTATTGTCATTATTATATTATTTGTAACGAGTGGTTTTTTAGGCCGTGTAATTTCGTTACCGATTCAACGTCTTACGCAAACGATGAAAACGATTGAAGAAGAAGGATCGTTTGAACAAATTACAATCACGAACCGTACAAAAGATGAATTAACGGAAATGGCGATGACATTCAATCGAATGATTAGTAAGTTAGAAGAAAGCTATACAAAGCAAGAACAGTTTGTATCAGATGCTTCACATGAGCTTAAGACGCCTTTAACGGTTATTGATAGCTATGTGAAATTATTGAAACGCTGGGGGAAAGAGCGTCCTGATATATTGGAAGAAGCGATTGAAGCGATTGGATCGGAAGCGAATCGAATGAAGTATTTAACCGAGCAATTATTACAATTAGCAAAATCTGAAGAGATTATTGAAAATGAAAAAGAAGTGGTCAATATCGTATCAATCGTCGAAACAACCATTCAAAGATTGCAGCAGGCTTTTGCGCATGACATTTATATAAGGAATGAACAATCGACCATTCAAATGAAAATACATGAACAAAGCTTTATTCAATTACTCGTTATTTTATTAGATAATGCGAAGAAATATAGCGATGATCATATTACTGTGGAATTGAAAGACAAGAAAGACAGTGTAAACATTAGTGTAACGGATAAGGGCGTTGGAATTCCGTTAGAAGCTCAAGCGCATGTTTTTGATCGATTATACCGTGTGGATAAAGCGCGAAGTCGTAAAACGGGAGGGGCTGGTTTAGGGTTATCGATTGCAATGCGTATTGTTGAACAGCATGGTGGGCATATCACCTTAGAAAGTGTCGAAGGAAAAGGGGCGACTTTTACGATTATCTTGCCTAAATAGGAGGTGTAGATGGTGAAAGTGAAGATTGTATTAATTGTGTTTATTGTTTTAGGGTTGTCATTTACTTTATTTCAAGTTTTTATAAAAGATTCTCCTAAGATGATTTCTCAACAAGATGCTGAACAAATTGCAACGAAACTATACGGTGGAAAAGTGTTAAATACAACAGTAGATGCTGAAAAGGACAATTATCAAATTTCGCTTGAAAACGATCAAGGAATCTATGATTTGTATGTAAATGGGCAAACGGAGAAAGTTAGCAATGTCCGACTTGTTGAGAAGAAAGAAATCGCATTAACTGTTGATGAGGCGAAAAAGAATATAGAAAATGAACTAAACGGCCGCGTACAGGAGATTAAACAAATGGATAAGGAAGGTCGACCTTTTGTAGAAGCTATTGTAGAGAAAAATCAAAAATACTATCAGGTTGAGTATGATTTAAATGAAAAAAAGATAATAGCTAATCATGAAGTGAAGGAGCAAGTGGAAACACCTGTTATTTCAAAACAAGAAGCAAAAGAAATCGCATTGAAACAATATAAAGGGGAAGTTACGAAGATATCTACAGTGGAAACTGCAACAGGTACACACTACAAAGTAACCATTGATGGTCAAAAGGCAGATGCTAATGTCTATGTGCAAGGACATACAGGAGTTGTATCCTCTATCTCGGTTAACTCTAAGCAAGATGATGATGAGGATGAAGCGGATGATGATAACGACGACGAAGATGCAGATGAAAATGAAAACGAAGATGACAAAGATGATGAAGATGACGACGATTAAATTCAAATAAAGATAGATTTGTCCACAAAGATATCCACAAGTTACCCACAAATGAAAAAGTCACTGTGACATTTAAGCCTGAGTTCTAAAAAGAACTCAGGCTATTTGTCGTATATTTCGTGTGAGAAAACATGACATATTTAATTTTTATAATTGTATTTTGTGGTAGGCTAAGGAAAATATCTGTTGGTTGGTATCATCTTTTTTTACTGGAGGTTTTAGAATGCATAAACAGAAGCTGGTGTTGATTGGGAACGGAATGGCGGGCGTACGCTGTGTTGAAGAAATTATAAAAAATGCCCCCGATACTTATGATATTACGGTTTTTGGAAGCGAACCGCATGTTAATTATAATCGAATTTTATTATCGACTGTATTACAGGGCAGTACGTCATTTAAAGATATTGCAATAAACGACCGCAATTGGTATGAAGAGCATCGCATTCAGTTGTTTACCGGAGAAACAGTTGTGCAGATTGATATAGAGAAAAAAATGATAAAAACAGATAAAGAAAGAGAAGTAGATTATGACAAGCTTATTATTGGAACTGGTTCTGTTCCATTTCTTATTCCTATCCCAGGCGCAGATAAAGAAGGAGTTATGACATTTCGTACAATTGAAGATTGCCAAAAAATGATGGAAGGATCGAAGCGCTATAAGAAAGCCGTTGTAATTGGCGGAGGGTTATTAGGATTAGAAGCGGCAAGAGGGTTATTGAACCTTGGGATGGAAGTGAGTGTTGTTCATATTGCGAGTCATCTAATGGAGAGACAGCTTGATTCAACAGCGGCCAATATGCTGAAGAGGGAATTGGAAGCTCAAGGGATGAATTTTCTGTTAGAAAAAGAGACTCAAGAGATTTTTGGTAACGATCGTGTAGAAGGTTTACGTTTTAAAGATGGAACGGAAGTAGAAGCTAACTTAGTTGTGATGGCCGTGGGTGTTCGTCCTAATATTCAGTTAGCGAAGGAAAGTGGAATCGAAACAAACCGTGCAATCGTTGTTAATGACTATTTAGAGACGAATATACCTGATATTTACGCTGTTGGTGAGTGTGTGGAACATCGAGGGATGGTCTACGGTCTTGTAAAACCTCTTTATGAGCAGGGGAAAGTACTAGCAAAGCAGATTTGCGGTGCACCATGTGAAGGATATCAAGGCTCTGTACTCTCTACACAGTTAAAAATATCCGGTGTGGATGTATTTTCAGTTGGCCAATTTACTGATAGTGAAACGACGAAATCTATTACAGTTTTTGATGAGGTAGATGGGGTATATAAGAAGATTGTTCTTCAAGATAATAAAATGGTTGGGGCCGTCTTGTTTGGCGATACAAGTGATGGACCAAGATTGCTAGATATGATTCTTGAAAAAAGAGATATATCCGAGATGGAAAAAGTCGCACTGTTTCAATCATCTGAAGGAAATGAAAGTCAAGTTGCTTCCATGGCCCACGGTGATATGATTTGTCAATGTAATGGTGTGTCAAAAGGAGCGATTATTGAAGCGGTTCAAAAGGAAGGATTAACGACGGTTGAACAAGTGAAAACATGTACAAAAGCCTCGGGTTCTTGTGGAGGATGTAAACCGTTAGTAGCGGAATTATTAACGTATATTCAAAGTGACTCCTTTGATGAAGTGATTGAACAAAAGACTATGTGTTCTTGTACAGCGTTAACGGAAGATGAAGTGGTACAAGAAATACAGCAGAGAAATTTTACCTCTATACAAGAAGTAATGGATGGATTGAACTGGGAGAAGTCAGAAGGCTGTGCTATATGCCGTGCTGCACTACATTATTATTTAGGCATGATTTATCCGGAATATGAGCGTGAACAAGAAGCTCTGCTTATAGCAGATCAGATGAATGCTACTTTGCGACAAGACGGTACGTACTCTGTTACCCCGCAAATGTATGGGGGGATGACAACCGCAGAGGAATTAAGAAAAATCGCAGACATTGTAGAGAAGTATCAAATACCAAACGTTGCTGTAACAAGTGAACAAAGAATTCATTTAACCGGAATAAAGAAGGAGCAGCTGCCGTATGTCTGTGCAGAATTGAATATGTCGTTACGTTCTATTGATCAACATGCAGTCCAAAATGTAAAAGTAGAGTTAGGTGAGGGTACGTGTCAATGTAATCAACATCCAGCTTTTCAATTGGCTGTTGATGTAGACAAGAGATTAGAATTTCTAAAAACGCCTAATCAGGTGAGGCTGAGTATCGCTTCTTGCTTGCATAACGGTGAAGAAGCGTTAATAAAAGATATAGGATTTATTCCTATTCATAGAGGATGGGAAATGTATGTTGGTGGAAATAGCGGGCGTAATGGGCGTGTTGGCGAATTATTATATGTTGCCGAGACAAGCGAGGAAGCACGAGAAATGATTAGTGCTTTTGTTCAATATTATCGTGAAACGGCTAATTATTTAGAATATATAGGACAGTGGGTTGATCGAATTGGTTTAATACACATACGTGAAGTGTTGTTTGCAAGAGAGTTTCGCAATCAACTCTGTCAGCGATTAGAATTTGATATTTCTCAACGTAAACCCAATTTAGTGAAAAGTCATTGAGGAGCGATGGATTTTACAGTTGAAAGAGCAATCATGTCAGTAAAAAAGGAGCAAAGGCTATGACTGAAATGTTATTAAAATACTTTCGCAATCAACAAAAACAAGTGCAGTCGGAAAAGCTATATGATACTCAATGTCCATATTGTAGTATGCAATGTAAAATGCAATTTGTCGAACAAACGATTGTCACGAGAAAAAAGTATATGACTATTGGAAAAGACAATCCGACTTCTCAAGGACGCTTATGCATAAAAGGAATGAATGCTCATCAGCATGCTTTGCATCATGAGCGAATTAAATATCCTTTATTAAAAGTAAATGGAGAATTTACTCGCATTTCTTGGGAGGAAGCGTTAAATCATATTAAAGAAAATTTCACGAAAATTCAATCTGAAGATGGGATGAATGCACTAAGTGTATATGGCAGCGCGTCGATTACAAATGAGGAAGCTTACTTATTAGGGAAGTTTGCACGCGTAGCATTAAAAACCAAATACATTGATTATAATGGGCGCTTATGTATGTCGGCCGCAGCTTCTGCCGCTAGTCAAACCTTTGGGATGGACAGAGGTTTAACGAATAGTTTATCGGAAATTCCATCTGTACAGTGTATCATTTTAGCGGGGACAAATATTGCTGAATGTCAACCGACTATCATGCCTTACTTTGAAAAAGCGAAAGAAAATGGCGCGTTTATTATTGCGATTGACCCACGAGAAACGGCAACAACGAAAATAGCAGACTTACACTTGAAGGTTAAACCAGGAAAGGATGCTGCTTTAGCCAATGGCTTATTAAAGGTGATTATTGATGAAAATTATGTGGATGAAACATTCGTTCAAGAAAGAGCCAAAGGCTTTACGGAAGTGAAGGAGCATGTTTCTTCTTTTACCTTGGAAGAGATTTCAGAATGGACGGGAGTTCCTGTAGCCGACATCCGTAAGGCTGCTACGATGTTTGGAAAAAAAGAAACGGGCATGATTTTTACAGCAAGAGGGGTTGAACAACAAACGGATGGATCTATTGCCGTTCGTAATTTCTTAAATATTCTAATTGCTACAGGTAAACTTGGAAAATGGGGCTGCGGTTATGGAGCTATTACTGGACAGAGCAACGGTCAGGGAGCGAGAGAACATGGTCAAAAAGCAGACCAACTTCCAGGATATCGTTCCATTGAGAACGAGGAACATCGAGCTTATATTGCGAGTGTGTGGGGAATCGATCAAGACGAGATACCTAGAAAAGGTGTATCTGCTTATGAAATGATGGAGAAAATTCATGATGGCGAGATTACAGGGATGTTTTTAATGTGTTCTAATCCGATTGTTTCAAATCCTAATGCCAATTTCGTAAAAAAGGCATTAAATAAGTTAAAGTTTCTTGTAGTAGTAGATATGTTTATTTCAGAAACTGCTAGATTGGCAGATTTAATTTTACCTACTTCATCTTATTTAGAAGATGAGGGGACGATGACAAATGTCGAGGGGCGAGTCACGTTGCGGGAAGCGAGCTGGCCGACTCCGGGAGAAGTGAAGCATGACTGGCAAATTATTTGTGAGATTGCCCGTGTGCTTGGAAAAGGGGAGTATTTTTCGTTTTCATCCGCTGAGGAAGTTTTTAATGAATTAAGAGTAGCAAGTCGGGGAGGGATAGCAGATTATTATGGAATAACGTATGAGCGTTTGAGGAAGGAGGGCGGTCTTTTGTGGCCTTGTCCAACACTTAATCATAAAGGAACAGATCGGTTATTTGAACAATCATTTGCCCATTCTGATGGCTTAGCGTCTATGGTGACTGTACCAAATAGACCTGAAGTCCCGAAAGAACAGTTAAGTGAAGAATTCCCGTTGTACTTAACAACAGGAAGAGTGATGTCTCATTATTTAACAGGTGTACAAACGAGAAAAAGCTCTTCGCTTTCAGCTAGGAATTTCGAATCTTATATGGAAATCCATCCAAATACCGCAAGAAAGTATGATATTCAAGATCAATCTTTAGTGAAGATTGAATCTAAGCAAGGAAGCATTATTGTTAGAAGTAAATGGTCAGAAACAATTCGGCCTGATACCGTTTTTGTACCATTTCATTGGGCTGATTCGCAAAATGTGAATTGTCTTGTTTCGGAGAAGTTAGATCCTACATGCAGGATGCCAGGTTTTAAAGTGAGTGCAGTAAAGATAGCTCCAGTTGTGTAAATAGAAGCTAAAATGAAAAAGAACCATGAGGAAAGAAGATGGAGGCTGATAGCCGAAGTCCTCTTTTTTTATGGAATCGTATTAATGAATGGGGCTTGTGAACCTTATTCCTCCTGTGAGTAGGAGATGAGGGTAGAAAAACTATTTTTAAAGAGCGTAGGATTACGCTGGTAAGTTATAAAGAGGCTAAAAAAGAAATGGGTGAACAAACTAAGTATTATAGAGTGGGAGCTTTGGAGATGGGGAGGAAGTGTTATGAATATAAAGACAGCGAAAGTGAGGGGGGGTTATTACCCCTCTCTGCATCTAAGTCATTTTGCTCTTCCGGTACACGTGCCGGTTTATCCCTGAATGGATTTAATTTAGAAAGTTTAATTGGAAGTGAAGCGAAAGATGAGGCGTTATTAGATGCTATTTGTAACGTATGGACTGTACATGTAGATCCGCGCATTATTAATCTGACGAAAGAACCGAGCAAACTGCTATAAATTGCGAAGAATAGGGCTGTCTTATATGAAGGAGGAACGAATAAGAGAAAAGCCCGGCTTACTTGCTTATTCTCTAGTTGGATAAGTTAAAAATCAATAGAATAAAATAAGGTAACTCATGGAGGTACAAGCCTCTTATAAGTTACCTTATTTGTTTTGCCTTTCTTTATAATTAAGCCGTTTTTTCTTTTAGAGATAAGGCTCTTTTCCATGAGTGTTGGGCTACTATTAGCAGAATAAGAGCTGCGATTCCGATGCAAGCATAGACGGTGAATCCGGCTGCATATGTACCGGTAATTTGCTTGAGTGAGCCAAGTAGATTTGGAAGGAAGAATCCGCCTACGCCTCCTGCTGCCCCGACAATACCGGTAATAACACCAATCTCTTTTTGAAAGCGTTGAGGCACTAGTTGGAAAACTGCTCCATTTCCCATTCCAAGACACATCATCCCTACAAATAATAATATCGTGACGAGTGTAAGAGATGGAAGGGTGCTAATTCCAAACATACATCCAGCAAGGATGATAAATAAGAATTTTAATAGCGTTGCTCCACCGATTTTATCAGAAATAAAACCACCAATCGGGCGGACAAAGCTGCCAGCGATTACACATAATGTAACAAAATCTCCTGCCTGAATCTTGGATAAAGCATATTGATCAACGAAGAAGATGCTTAAAAAGCTGGTTAATCCAACGAATCCACCAAATGTTACACTGTAGAGAAGACAGAAATACCAAGTGTCTTTTAGTTTGAAAACAGTTAAATAATTTTTAAGCGGCTGTGGCTTAGGTTGTGTAGGTGGGTTTTTGGCAATAAATATATAGGTGATTAAAACGAGTGTGAGTGGAATTAAGGCAATCCCCATTACTCCGTTCCAGCCAATGTTTTCTGCTAGGCGTGGACCAAACAACGTTGCGAGAACGGTTCCGCTATTTCCTGCCCCGGCAATCCCCATTGCTAACCCTTGTAAGTGAGGAGGGTACCAGCGGCTTGCCATTGGAAGTGCTACTGAGAAACTTGCTCCGGCGACACCGAGTAATATTCCGATAAAGTAAAGTTCTGACATGGAGTTTCCGAATAACCATCCCCATAATAGAGGAATCATAGTGACAAGCATTCCGCCAATTGCTGTTTGTCGCGGGCCGATTCGATCTGTTAAGACACCGAGTATTAATCGAAAGAAAGAACCGGCAAGAATAGGAATCGCTACAATCATCCCTTTTTCAGCGGGAGATAAATTAAAATCTTCAGTGATATACACACCGAGCGCACCGAGTAACACCCAAATCATAAAACTAATGTCGAAATATAAAAATGAAGCGAGCAAGGAAGGTGCGTGACCGGCTTTGGTTAAACTTGATAATTTCATGTGTTAGTCTCTCCTTTTTAAATATTGATTAATGCAAGTATATAGTTTGGTATAAGGGTCTGCTATACTTGCGTAAGGAAATCTAACATCTTTTTTGAAGGTGCATCTCTTGCTCTTTCTGTATGGTTATATTTGTGAATAGTGTCGATTTATATGATATTTTGTTTATACGTGTCGAAAGGTTATGAAGCTAAGAATTAAACATTACATTATTATTTATCAGAGCTTTGCATGAAAATAAACCAGTAAAGGTACTGGGTGCGTTATTTGGGCTACAAGAGAAAACTATCGAAGCTTATAAGTAAATGGATTAAAATTCTTCATTTCTTGATAAATTAAAATGTATAGTGGTAATCGTGATGTTGATATAGAAGGGATTGTTTGTTTCATATAGAGTCTTCATTTATAGTTTTTGATACCAAATTGTGCATTTAATTGACCTTGTAGCATTTTCTTGCGAATAGCTTTTTGTTCTTCTTTTTTCTTTTCTTTTACTATTTCTTGTCGGATTTCAAATGTTTGGACACCGTCTTCGATTTTATTGGCTATTTCCATTAATAGCTCCACATCTGAAAAAGAATACTTACGGTTCCCGCCGCTTGATCTTTCAGGGAAAATAAGTTTTCTTTCCTCGTAATACCGAATTTGCCTTTCTGATAAACCTGTTAATTCGCGCATAACTCCGATAGAAATAACCTTTTTATCTTTATAGGATATATCTTTATCCATTTTCATTCACCTCGAAAAGAATAATTATTTAATTCTTCAAATTTATTTAATTTTTCAGATTTAAATAAATTATACACTATTTATGACAGAATTGTGTCATTAAATATAACGTAATGAGAAATTTGGTACATTGTCCATAAAAAATACTTAATTTATATAGAAAGGAGTTATATTTAGAAATCTCTGTGGAGAACCAACTTCTTTAATATAAGCGGTACTCTGTGAAGGGAGTACTTTGTAAAAATGATGTCAGATTTACTAACAATACTGTGGAACATTCTTGTTAAGCTGTTTATAATTTGGACTATATTCATTTCCAAAATTGATTGGGGGACCTTACATGTCAAAGCAAAAAATCGTATTAATCGGGAATGGTATGGCCGGAGTTCGATGTATCGAAGAAATGTTGAAAATTCAACCAAACCATTTTGAAATAACCATTTTCGGAAGTGAGCCTCATCCGAATTATAATAGAATCCTATTATCCAAAGTATTACAAGGTGATACGACGATTGATGATATTACTTTAAATGATTGGAATTGGTATGAAGAGAACGGTATCCAATTATATACGGGTGAGACAGTGACACATATTGATACTGCGAAGCAAGTCGTTTATTCCGATAAAGATCGTGAAGTTCGCTATGATCAATTAATTTTGGCTACAGGGTCGCTTCCTTTTATTCTCCCAATTCCGGGAGTGGATAAAGAAGGCGTAACTGGCTTTCGGGATATTCAAGATTGCGAAAAGATGATGGAATATTCTAATAAATACAAAAAGGCAGCTGTAATCGGTGGGGGATTGTTAGGTCTTGAAGCGGCGAGAGGTCTGTTGGATTTAGGGATGGAGGTTGACGTAATTCATCTTTCTGATTATTTAATGGATCGACAGTTGGATTCAGCAGCTAGTAAATTATTGCAAAAGGAATTAGAAGGTCAAGGCATGAACTTTTTACTTGGAAAAAATACGCAAGAAGTCATTGGTAACACACATGTTGAGGGGCTTCGTTTTAGTGATGGGGAAGAAATTAAAGCTGACTTAGTAGTAATGGCGGTTGGAATTAAGCCTCATATTCAACTTGCTATAGATAGTGAGATTCCAGTTAATCGAGGAATTATTGTCAATGATTACATGGAAACGAACATCCCGAATGTTTATGCAGTGGGTGAATGTGCAGAACATCGTGGTGTAGTGTATGGATTAGTTGCTCCGCTTTATGAACAAGGGAAGGTATTAGCGAAAAGAATTTGTGGAATAGAAGGAGATCCGTATGAAGGAACAGTGCTTTCTACACAATTAAAGGTTTCAGGTGTGGATGTCTTTTCGGCGGGGGAAATTTTCGAAAGTGAACAGACAAAAACAATTAAATCTTTTAATGATTGGGAGGGAACATATAAAAACATCCTTATTCAAGATGGGAAAATAATAGGGGCCGTCTTGTTCGGCGATACAAAGGAAGGCAATAAATTACTAAGTTTCATTAATAAACGTGCAGACGTTACAGAATATTTGGAAGCGGAAAAAGGGGAAGAAGCAGGTGCTAGTCTTGTTGCTACAATGCCTAACGAGGAAATCATCTGTGGATGTAATGGTGTTACAAAAGGAGATATTGTTCAAGCGATCGAGTCTCAAGGGTTAACAAGTGTTGAAGAGGTCAAAGGCTGTACGAGTGCTTCGAGGTCATGCGGGGGCTGTAAGTCGTTAGTTGCTGATCTTTTAGAATGTACATTAGGGGATGCATTTAGTAAATCGAATCAAAAGGAACCAATTTGCAGTTGTACAACATTATCTAGAGATGACGTTATAGCTGAAATTCGCGAAAAGAATTTGACCCATACTCGTGAAGTGATGAGTGTTCTAGGATGGACAACGAGCGAAGGGTGTTCTAAATGTAGACCAGCTCTGAATTATTATTTAGGTATGGTTAATCCGCTAGAATATAAGGATGAAAGAGAATCTCGTTATGTGAATGAGCGTCTTCATGCCAATATTCAAAAGGATGGTACATTCTCTGTTGTACCAAGAATGTATGGAGGAGTTACAAATCCAGATCAATTACGGAAAATCGCAGATGTTGCAGATAAGTACAATGTTCCATTATTAAAAGTGACCGGTGGACAGCGAATTGATATGTTTGGTGTGAAGAAGGAAGACCTTCCAAAGGTTTGGGCAGATCTTGACATGCCATCCGGTTATGCTTATGGAAAAACACTTCGAACAGTGAAAACTTGCGTCGGAGAAAGCTTCTGTCGCTTTGGTACACAAGATTCTATGAGCTTGGGTATTGCTCTAGAAAAGAAACTCGAGCGTGTAGGCACACCGCATAAGTTTAAAATGGCTGTTTCCGCTTGCCCGCGTAACTGTGCAGAATCAGGAATTAAAGATCTTGGTGTTGTTGGTGTAGATGGTGCATGGGAAATTTATGTTGGAGGAAACGGCGGTACGCATTTAAGAGCAGCGGACCTATTATGTAAAGTAAAAACAAGTGATGAAGTGATTGAAATAACAGGTGCCTATTTCCAATATTACCGTGAGACGGCTGTCTATTTAGAAAGAACTTCCGTATGGGTGGAGCGAATGGGTCTTGATTCTATCAGAGCCGTTATTGAAGATAAACAAAACCGAATCGAGTTAAATCAACGGTTAGATGAGGCATTATCTGTATTACAAGATCCGTGGAAAGAAGCGCTTAACAGCGATAGAATCTTAAAAGATTTATATCAGAGTGTGAAAGTGCCTGCGGGAGTCAAATGAAAAACGAGGAGGAAATGACTATGGAAAAAACCCTTCAACGAATCAAGGTTGCAACAGTGAGTGAATTACCAAAAGATCTTGGGAAGACGGTACGTGTCGGTTCTCACGAAATTGCGCTCTTTCATTTAGTAAATGGCAAAATTCGAGCGATTGAAAATCGTTGTCCTCATAAAGGGGGCGTGCTTGCGGAAGGAATGGTAAGCGGAGAGCATGTTTTTTGCCCAATGCATGATTGGAAAATCAATGTTTGCGATGGGGAAGTTCAAAAACCAGATAGAGGATGTGTAAATACATTTAAGGTTGAGATAGAAAATGAAGATGTTTATATTGTTCTAGATAAATAGTAATATAGACAGATAAGAATATAGGAAAGAGGGAAGTCTACGATGACGTACGTACAGCCAGAACAAGTTGTGAAAAATATGGTTCAAGCAGGAGCGGCTAAGTCGAAGCTTCCCATTCGAGACCTTGTAATAAGAGGGGCATTAGCCGGGGCACTTCTCGGCTTTGGCACCACTCTAGCCTTTACTGCAGAAACACAAACACAAATGGGGATTGTAGGTGCACTACTTTTCCCCGCTTGTTTTGTGATTATTATTCTTCTTGGACTAGAATTGGTTACAGGGAATTTTGCTTTAATTCCTTTAGCCGTTTTAGAAAAGAAGGCAACGTGGCAAGGAATGCTGACCAACTGGTTCTGGGTAATCGTTGGCCATGTTATTGGCGGTTCTTTTTATGCAATGTTATATGTAGTTGCCGCTACTCATTTGGGGCAGGTAACGGATCATGCTGTGGCCCAAAAGATTATTCAAGTTGCTGAAGCAAAAACGCTAGGCTACTCAGCGTTAGGAACTACAGGATTGCTTATTGTTTTTGTAAAGGGGATTCTTTGTAACTGGATGGTGGCGTTAGGGGCTGTTATGGCCATGACATCACAAGCAACCCTTGGAAAAATCGTTGCGATGTGGCTGCCTATTTTACTGTTTTTTGCCCAAGGATTTGAACATGCGGTCGTCAATATGTTTGTTATACCCGCTGGAATGATGTTAGGTGCGGATATTACGCTGTCTCATTGGTGGTTGTGGAACCAAATCCCAGTGTTGCTTGGGAACCTTGTTGGTGGTTTGTTATTTACTGGACTTGCTTTATACGTTACATACCGAAGTCAAGAAGTGAACAAAGGGAAAGAACAGGTGAAGAACAATAAAGGCAAGCGAGAGAGAATGGTAAGCTGAGGAGGGACAGCGAATGGGAAAAGTATACTTAGTTGGAGCGGGTCCTGGAGATCCTGACTTAATTACGATTAAAGCATTAAAGTGTATTCGAGAAGCAGATATTATTTTATATGATCGGCTAGTTAATAAATGTTTATTAGAGGAAGCGAAACCAGATGCTACACTTATTTATTGTGGAAAACTTCCGAATAATCATACGATGAAACAAGAAGCGATTAATGCTCTATTAGTTCAATGTGGAAAACAAGATAAAGTTGTCACCCGTTTAAAAGGTGGTGACCCTTTTGTATTTGGTCGAGGAGCTGAAGAGGCTGAGTCTTTAGTGGAGAATGGTATTCCTTTTGAAATTGTTCCAGGTATTACATCGGGAATTGCAGCACCGGCTTATGCAGGAATTCCCGTTACACACCGTGAGTATGGAAATTCATTTGCGGTTATAACGGGTCATGGTGTAAAAGGAAAGCCTGACGATATCAACTGGGAAGGGTTGGCGAAAGGCGTAGATACTCTCGTGGTTTATATGGGAGTCGGCAATCTATCATATATTTGTCAATCGCTGATTAATCATGGAAAGAGCACTGATACGCCAATCGCGTTAGTTCATTGGGGAACAAAGGCGGAGCAGCGTACGGTAACGGGTACACTTAGTACGATTGTAGAAGTTGTGAAAGAGAAAAAGATTGAAAATCCGAGTATGATTATTATTGGAGAAGTAGTGAAAGTAAGAGAGAAAATTGCTTGGTTTAAGGAAGCTAATTTAGTGGAATCTAAATGGTTTTTAGAAGAGGAAAGCGTATGAAGGCAGTCTTATATGTATGCCATGGCAGTCGAGTGAAGGAAGGATGTCAGCAAGCCATTGAATTTGTTCAAAAAACGCAACAATTAGTGCCAGTGCTGATTCAAGAAATTAGTTTTCTAGAATTGGCTCATCCGACAATAGAAGAAGGATTTACCCGATGTATTGAACAAGGAGCAACAGAAATAGCGGTTATGCCTGTTCTTTTATTAGCGGCCGGACATGTTAAAAAGGATATACCAGAAGAACTAGAAGTTCTACAAGCTCGTCACCCCCATGTGAAAATTTCTTTTGGCAAACCTTTTGGCGTTCATGAAAGAATTGTGGACATTTTATTAGAAAGAATTCAAGAAAAGACAACCGTCATAGACGAGAATACAGCAATTCTATTGGTGGGACGCGGAAGTAGTGATGCAGATACCATTCGAAATTTTGAAGAAATTATTCACCTTTTCCACAATAAAACTAACTTCTCTTATGTGGCGCCATGCTTTTTAGCCGCAGCTAAGCCTCGTTTTGAAGATTTGTTAGAAGAAACCCTTGCGCGAGATGTAGATTCCATTATAGTCATTCCGTATTTACTATTTACAGGTCTGTTAATTAAAGGTATAGAAAAAACAATTGATATGGTACAATCGGATAAGGATATTACTCTATGTGATTACTTGGGATTCCATCCATACCTTAGAGAAATTTTGGCAGACCGGGTGAATGAAGCGTTACAGCAAGAAGGAATGGTTTTAGCCCAGTACGCTTGATTATATACAGAGTGATGAACATGTTTAAGTTAAGAGGGTGAAATACATTGCAACAATGGATTAAAGAAGTAGCCAGAGGCAAGCGTGGTGCAAAAGATCTTTCCTATGAACAAACGAGAGAGCTTGCGCGTTTTATCGTAGAAGGAAAAGCAACAGATGTTCAAATTGCAGCTTATTTTATTGCAGAACGCATTAAGATGGAGTCTCCAGAAGAGTTACTGGCATTTGTTCAGACTTTTCAAGAGAATACGGACAAGCTAACTATAAAAGAGCCTGTTCGTGATCGTATAGTCGATTTTGCTGGAGCGTATACAGGCAGAAATTTATTTGCTGCGACAGTACCAGCCTCTATTTTATTAGCTGAAAGTGGTCTTCCAGCTTTTTTGCATAGTAGTGAATCATTACCGCCAAGGTATGGAACGTCCATTAAGGAAATTACGGAAGAACTAGGGGTAAACACGAATCAAGATGTCCAATCTCTTTCTGAAACCATCGATTCTGCTAACATTGGATTTGCTTGGGCAGACCGATTTTGTCCGCCTTTAGCACAATTGCGATCCATTCGTGAAGAATTGGGTGTTCGTACTTTAATGAACACAGTGGAGAAGCTTTTAAATATATCCAATGCAAAATCGTTGATGATGGGGGCATTTCATCGAACAGCGATTGTCAAGATTGCCCCGATTTTTGCTAGTCTACCTTATGACAATGTTTATATTGTTCAAGGGGTAGAGGGTTCTGAAGATTTGCCTGTTCATCGCAACAGTTTTATTTATACATTAAAGAACAATGAGTTGGATTCCTTCATTGTCAAGCCTGATGAGTACGGTCTGTTTGAGGAAGAAAAGAAGGAAAAGCTCACTCGTAAAGAACAAGCTGATATTACTCTCGCTTTATTAAACGGCGAGACATCGGAACAATTGAAGTATTATTACAAGCAAGTTCTCTTTAATACAGGTATTCGTTATTATCTTTTTGATGCTACACCGACGATTGAAGAAGGAATTGCGTTGGCTAAAGAGCAGCTGCGTTCTCGAAGAGGAATGAAGCAATTGCAGAAATGGAAAGAATCTTGTGTGTCGCAACCTTATGTAGGATAAAGGAATAGAAAAAAGCAGCAGGTTTGGAGCCGGCTGCTTTTTTCTATTCCTATTTAACATGATTAAAAAATGCATTCATTTTCTTATTCTTGGAAAGAGATTAGTATCCGTTGAAATCAGTAGTAATGAAGACGGAAGTTTTGACTTTATTGTTGAGAATGAATACGCTGAACATTCGAAAATATTTGTTACAGAAGATACCGAAAAAAGATAAGTATATAGGCTTTCTTGCTTATTTTTTCCCCGAAAACATAATAATTCGGGTACAATTTAAAAAACAAACATGGAAACAATTCATCGAGGAGAGAATTATTATGAAAATTAGGTTTTCTTTAAAAGAAGGAACAATGTTTTTTATAGGTTTAATTATAATAGCACTTGGAAGTATTCACATGATAAAAGCTTCTGATTTAGGCGTGCAGCCTTTCGACGTGCTGTATATAGCGATAAATCAGTTAACCTCCATTTCGATTGGAAAAATATCCATTTTAACAGGGAGTGTACTGTTAATTATATCTTTTCTTATTAGTAAAGAGAAGAAGTTAAAAATAGGAACGATTTTGGACACTGTTTTTTTAGGGACATTTGTTGATTTATTTTTATATCTCGATTTTATACCAGTTCCGGAAACATTATTGTTAAAGATTTCCTACTTATCAATAGGCACTATCTTTATTTCGTTTGGAGCGGCTATGACGATTTATTCCAAATTGGGTGCTGGACCTATTGATACTTTTATGTTATCTATACATACTAGATTTAATATTTTGGTAAAAAAAGCAACAACGATGATAGAAATCACTGCGTTGCTAGTAGGCATGTTATTAGGAGGACCAGTTGGAATTGGTACGATTATATTTTGTATATCAGTAGGACCTCTAATAGAAGTTTCACTAAAAATTCTGCATAGCCTAAATGGTGGTTTCTTAAAAAAGTTAAATCCACAAGATTAAATATTCATAAACATAAAGCCGATGTACTTGTGAACCATTGATACAAAAGGCTTTTTTTACTTTATTACAGATAACACTTAATTATCTGTAGTAAAAATACATGTATTTAACATGATTAAAAACGCATTATCTTCTCATTCTTGGAAAGAGACTAGTATCCACGAGGGAATATGCTTCTTATTTCCTTATATTTCTACAAAATATCCTAGATTTAGAGGGGATTATCAGTTATTGTTGTGGTTTTAAAAGGATAATTTGTATAAATATAGAAAATATATAAAAGCTAGTTTTTTAATACGGAATATGTTTCGGAGAGGGAGAAGATAATGACACTATTATCCAATTTGAAAATATTAGATTTTTCAACATTGCTGCCAGGACCTTTTGCTACGCTCTTGCTAGCAGATTTAGGAGCTGATGTAATTCGGGTTGAAAGGCCTTCTGGTGTAGAAGCGTGGGCAATGGATCCATACTTAAATCGTTCTAAGCAGTCTATTACGTTAGATTTAAAAAAGCAAGAATCGATTGAAGCAGTTAAAAAATTAGTAGAAGAATATGATATTGTACTAGAGCAATTTCGCCCAGGTGTGATGGAGCGTTTAGGACTAGGATATGAAACTTTGAAGCAAATCAATCCGCGTCTAATTTACTGCTCCATTACAGGGTTTGGACAAACAGGTCCTTATAAAGATCGCCCAGGTCATGATCTTAACTATGTATCCATGGCTGGTTTATCGAGCTATTCTGGCACGAAAAAGGAAGGCCCAGCGAAGAATGGCATCCAAATTGCAGATATCGCAGGCGGTTCGATGCATGCAGTAGCGGGCATTTTAGCGGCCGCTTTATATAGGGAACAAACGGGAGAAGGTCAATATATTGATATTAGTATGACAGACTGCGCCTTTACATTAAACGCATTATCTGCGCCCACGTATTTAAATGATGGGATCGATTTGGAGCCAGAGGCCATGCTGTTAAATGGCGGTACATTCTATGATTTTTATGAAACGAAAGATGGCCGATATTTTTCCGTAGGCAGTTTAGAGCCTGTATTTCGGAAACGATTGTGCGAAGGCATCGGGCGTCCTGAACTATTTGAGATGAGTATGAGTCAAGAACCGGAACAGATTCGGGAGTTTAAAGAAATCGTTCGAGAGGCGTTTCTAACAAAGACATTTGCCGAATGGCATGATATTTTCACAGAAATTGAAGCGTGTGTCGAGCCCGTTTTAACCTTTGCAGAAGCTTGTGAGCATCCTCATATGAAAGCGCGCGGCATGCTTGTCGATGTTCCGAATGTCCATGGAGGAAGTGAAAGGCAGATAGCTTGCCCGATAAAATTCTCAAGTTTTACGCCGAATTATAAATATGTTGGGCTGAGTCCAGGAGCGAGTAACGAGAAGATTTTAGGAGAACAGTGGAAGAGTAAAGCATAAGAATAAAAATCAGGTGACTGCATAAAGCAGTACCTGATTTTTATTTGTTTTTATAAAAGGGCTTGCAAACAGATTATATATGTTATATCATTTCATTAACGATTAGTTAAACATTAATAATTGAAATGGATGTATAAAAAGTTTGAATGTTTGTTATGAGGTGAAAGGTATGTCGGAGGAGTTCGTGAGACCTGAGGAAGCACTTAAAGAATATAAGGTAAGTCAATATAAGACGCCTGATGGCTATACGAGTGATAACGTAATTTTTACAATTGTTCAAGATGAAGAGGCGGTATATGGAAGGACGTTAAAGGTGATGTTAATCAAACGTTCTTTAAAAAATAGTGAAGGGCAGCCGAATATTGAAGGAGGGAAATGGGCCTTACCTGGCGGATTTATTGATAGTAAAGAAACGGCATATGAAGCTGCTCAGCGAGAGCTTGAAGAAGAAACAGGTGTGACTAATATTCATGTAAAACATTTTGGGGTATATGATAAGGAAGGAAGAGATCCCAGAGGTTGGATTATTACAAATTCTCATTATGCAGTCGTGCCAGAGTATTTATTATCTATGCGCAAAGCAGGAGATGATGCCGCTGAAGTGGAATTGTTTACTATAGAAGAAGTCTTTGCCTTACCTTTGGCCTTTGATCATCAAAAGATTATAAAAGATGCCTTGACTATCATTCAATTAGATATGGTTCAAACAACGTTGGCCCGGGAGTTCTTACCTGAAGAATTTACATTGTCAGAGCTGCGAAGTGTTATTTTATCTGTAGCAGAAGATATAGTGGATGAAGTGGTAAAGTCAGAACCATTCTTTTGGAGAAAAGCACCCAAATTACCGTTTATTGAATTAGTATGTGATAAAGAAGGAAATCCAAAAACAACTCAAAGAAATTCAAAGTTTAAAACAAAGCTTTATCGGTTTAATGATCAAAAACCTGTGAAGAGTATTTATAAATAAGCTTTCGAAAAAGAGAAAATGTGCCGGTGTGTTTCTCTTTTTTTAGAAAAATAATTAACGTTTAGTTAATCATTAATATAAAACACAAGAGGAGAGGGTATAAATGAATAAAAGAGCATTGATTAATATTGATTACACCAATGATTTTGTTAATGGAGCTTTGCCGGTAGGAGAGCCAGCAGAAAAGATTGAAGAAACGATTGTTAGTCTAACAAAAGAGTTTATAGAACAAGGTGATTTCGTCGTTTTTGCGATTGATGCCCATGAGAAAGAGGATCCTTTTCATCCGGAAACAAGTTTATTTCCACCTCATAATATCAAAGGAACATCGGGTAGATTATTATACGGACATTTGCAATCGATATACGAACGGCATCAACATGAGGACCATGTATATTGGATGGACAAAACAAGATATTCCGCTTTTGCAGGAACGGATTTGAATCTTAAGCTTCGTGAAAGAGGAATAACAGAAGTTCATTTAGTTGGTGTTTGTACAGACATTTGTCTGCTGCACACAGCAGTAGATTCTTATAATCTTGGATATCATATCGTCGTACATGAAAAAGCAGTAGCTAGTTTTAACGAAGAGGGACATAAATGGGCGTTAACGCACTTTGTAAATAGTTTAGGTGCTGAAATTCGATGACATTGAATAAGGAAAAGGAGAGAAGATGATGAAAAGATCATATAGAGATGATAGTTTAGCTCTTCATACCGATTTATATCAAATTAATATGGCGCAAGCGTATTGGAGTGATGGCATCCATCAAAGGAAGGCTGTATTCGAACTGTACTTTAGAAAACTTCCCTTTGGAAATGGCTATGCTGTTTTTGCGGGGTTAGAAAAAGTAATTGAGTATATTAATGAGTTTGCCTTTAGCGATAGTGATATTGAATATTTACGCGATGAATTAGGATATAATGAAGAGTTTTTAACATATTTACGCAGCGTAAAGTTTACGGGAACCATTCAGGGAATGAAGGAGGGGGAATTAGTTTTTGGGAATGAGCCTATTATGCGTATTGAAGCACCGTTGGCAGAAGCGCAGCTCATTGAAACAGCCTTGCTCAATATCGTCAATTACCAAACATTAATTGCAACGAAAGCTTCTAGAATCAAACAAGTTGTAGGCGATGAAATCGCTATGGAATTTGGAACTAGAAGAGCTCAAGAGATGGAGGCCGCAATCTGGGGTACAAGAGCCGCTTTCATAGGTGGGTTTGACGCGACAAGTAACGTTCGAGCGGGGAAATTATTTGGAATCCCTGTTTCAGGTACTCACGCTCATGCAATGATTCAAGCCTATGGAGATGAATATGTAGCTTTTCATAAATATGCAAGCTGCCATAGAGATTGTGTATTTTTAGTCGACACCTTTGATACGTTAAAGTCAGGGGTCCCGGCTGCTATTCGAGTAGCCAAAGAGCTAGGCGATAAAATTAATTTTATCGGTATTCGGTTAGATAGCGGTGACCTAGCTTATCTTTCTAAGCAAGCTAGACAAATGTTGGATGATGCTGGTTTTACAGAGGCGAAGATTATTGCTTCTAATGATTTAGATGAATATACGATTATGAACTTAAAATCTCAAGGGGCAAAAATTGATAGTTGGGGAATCGGCACAAAGCTTATTACAGCGTATGACCAGCCGGCGCTTGGAGCTGTATATAAATTAGTTTCAATTGAAGAGGAATCTGGAAATATGATAGATACGATTAAGATTTCTGCTAATCCTGAAAAAGTCACAACACCCGGACTGAAAAAAGTGTACCGAATTATTAATCAAGCTAATAAACGCTCTGAGGGAGATTATATTGCTTTAGAAGAAGAACAAGTTCAACAAGAAGAAAAATTAAAAATGTTCCATCCAGTTCACCCTTACATTAGTAAGTTTGTTACGAATTTTGAAGCGAGAAACTTGCATCATGACATATTTGTGAATGGAACATTAGTATATGAATTACCTGATATTTATGACATTCAACAATATACAAAAGACAGCTTACGGTTATTATGGGACGAATATAAACGTATCTTGCATCCAGAAGAATATCCAGTGGATCTTAGTACAAAGTGTTGGGAAAATAAAATGCAGCATATTGCTGCTGTGCAAGAGAAAGTAGCTAAGTTGAAAGAAACATAAAGGATAAGGAGGGGGAAGGATGAGTCTGACAGCAACTAAATTGTATTTTGAAAATTTAAATCCAGGTAAGGATGTCGATGCGTTATTTAAAGAGGGAGCACGAATTGGCGTGTATGGTTCATCCTTTGATCCGGTTACGAATGTGCATTTATGGACAGCGAATACAGTTCGTCATCGTAAAAAGTTAGATTTTGTTATCTTTTTGCCTTCCTCTCATAAACGAGTAGATAAGAAGTTGCAAACATCTGATCAACATCGAGAAGAAATGGTCCGTTTAGCTATTAAGAATAAACAGACCTTTCTTTTAGATACGTATGAATTACATGTTTTACCGGGCAAACAATATACGTACTATACGATGGAATATTTCAAAGAAATCTTTCCTAAAGCAGATCTTTTTTTCATTATGGGGGCGGATCTTTTAGTCGATATTGCTGAGAGGAAATGGAGGATGGATGAACAATTAGTTGCCAATAATCAATTTATTGTGATGGCTAGAAATGGAATTGATATGTTAAAAACGATTAGTTCATCAGCTTTGCTAAGAAATTATGATGATGGAAGATTTCAATTTTTAGATAAAGGCCTTGCAATGGAAATTAGTTCTACCTATATTCGAGAAGAACTAGCAAGAAATGGTGACCCGGAGTTTTTACTTCCAGATGAGTGTTATTCCTATATAAAGGAGCACAATTTATACCGCGAAATTTCGAGGTAAATGAATACTATTAATAAAAAAAGTACCAGATTACCTTTTGGGTTTCTGGTGTTTTTTATTTTTTAGGTGGGGTAAAGTGTTAGGGTTAATTCATATAAACCAAATGTTTTTTATGGTATGATATCAAAATAAAGACATTTATTATATATTTTAGGTAATATATGTTTAAACATAAATCTATTCTACTAAAATCAGCACCTTGTATAACTACTCTGTTATCAAATTTAAAAAGAGCGTGGTACTATTGTTGAAGAAATTTAGATGGAAATTATTAATGATGATGACTGTCTTTTCAGTCCTTCTTATTTTGTTATTATCATTGGTTAATATGAATAGAATGAGCCAGGAATTAATAGAGGACCATGATACCAAAATCGAATTGGTAGAAATGAATATTGTTCAGGTTTTAAAAGATTTAGATCAAGCATATGCAATATTTGATAATAGCATTGCAAAGGTTATGGAAAACAACTCAATGGAGTTATTAAAACAATATGAGAAGAATAGCAACTTTAATGAGTGGAATTTCAAGGCGTTAAAAAATGAATTAGGTATGGATGTATATATTATTAATAATGAAAATACCATTATTCATAGTAGCTTTCAAAAGGATGTAGGAATTAATTTTAGTCAGTGTTGTAAAGAGTTTTCAGAATTATTGGACGACAGGAGGATAAGCGAAGGATTTACGCATGATGGGGTAGATATTCAGCAAAAAACAGGAGAACTGAAAAAATTTAGTTATCTGCCGACAAAAGATCAGCAATATATCATTGAATTAGGATACGATTTAAAAAATGATGAAATTTTTAATAAGTTTAATTTTCTAAAAACAATTGAAGAGTTGAAAGAGAAGTACGAATTTATTGAGAACATAGCGATTTATAACAATGATGGATATTTAATAGGAGAATCGTCACCAGAAGGCAATAGATTAGGTGTGGATCGTAGAAAATATTTAGAGTGGCTAGAAGATGATGAAGATACGTTACTATTTAGCGATACATACAAAGGGAAAGATGTTGTCTATAAATATGTAAAGTATCATTCAGATGAGAGCAGAGGTCATTCCACAACTCGTTTAGTAGAGATTGTATACAATGAAGATGCCGTACAAAAGGAATTATCAAAAAATAAGTTGGCATTTATTTTTCAGTTTGTAGGGACTGTAATCTTAGCCATTATCTTAGCCTTTTTAATAACAAAAATGGTGGCAAAACCGATGTATTTAGCTTTTCATGATGGGCTCACGGGTTTAAAAAATCGAGCGGCATTTGAAAGTGAAGTCAATGAGATTTTAATGAAGCGTAAAAAGAAATTTGGAATGTTGTTATTAGATTTGGATAATTTTAAAGTAGTTAATGATGCGCTGGGTCATGATAAAGGAGATATTTTATTAAAGTACGTGGCTGCATATATGAAACAGACTTTGCCGGAGGATGCTTTTATTGCTAGGTTTGGTGGAGACGAGTTTGCTATAGTCATTGAAAATATAAGTGATCAGGAAGAACTTCAAAAAATAGCCTGTTCTATTATAGACGCCTTAAATAGGCCGTGGATTAATGATTGTGATAGCACATCAGAGTTACTTTCACAAGGGAATAAAATCCTTCATAGCAAGAACGTTACGGTTAGTGCGGGTGGTGTGTTATATCCAAATGATGGAACAGATTTAGAAGCACTTTATAAGCATGCTGATGATGCGTTGTACTATTCTAAATCATTAGGGAAAAACATGTATATGTATTACGGAGCGTTAGAGGAAAAGGAAAGAAGCCAACAATCATTGTGATAACATGAAAAGATGCCAGTGTGCCTTATCTGATGAAAAGGCACACTGGCACTTTTTATTATTCTTCTGCTTCTTCAAATAGCTTTGCAATCTCAATAATGACATAGGTTGCTTTTATCATATTATCGACGGAAATGAATTCGTATTTTCCATGGAAGTTCTCGCCGCCTGTAAATATATTTGGTGTAGGCAGTCCCATATAAGATAATTGAGAACCATCTGTACCGCCGCGAATAGGCGAAATTTTTGGCTCGATGTTTAAATTTTTCATAGCTTGAGAGGCGATGTCGACAATTTCTTTAACGGGTTCGATTTTTTCTCTCATATTATAATATTGATCGTTTAAATCAAGAAGAATACGATCTTGGCCGTACTTTTCACGCAATTCATCTACAATCTGTTTAATGAATTGTTTTCGTTCGTTAAATTGATTTCGATCAAAATCGCGAATAATGTAGGATAATTTTGTTTCTTCCACATCTCCGTTGAAAGAGAGAAGATGATAGAAACCTTCATATCCTTCTGTATATTCAGGTGCCTCGGCTATAGGTAGCCTACTATGCAGCTCCATCGCAATTTTGGCAGAGTGGACCATTTTTCCTTTCGCTGTTCCAGGGTGGATATTCGTTCCTTTAATCGTAATCTTAGCACCCGCTGCGTTAAAGCTTTCGTATTCTAATTCACCGAGAGGACCACCATCAACTGTGTAGGCAAATTTGGCGTTAAAGGCATCTACGTCAAATTTATGAGGGCCTCGACCAATTTCTTCATCAGGTGTAAAAGCTACACGGATTTTTCCATGTTTAATTTCCGGATGTTTTATTAAATAGTCCATAGCGGTCATAATTTCAGCAATCCCGGATTTATTATCGGCTCCAAGAAGTGTTGTTCCATCCGTTGTTATGAGTGTATGTCCGATATACTGAGAGAGTGAAGGGAACTCTTTCGGAGATAAAACGACAGAGAGCTCTTTATTTAAGGTAATCTCTTTGCCGTCGTAGTTTTCCACAATTTTCGGTTTTACATCTTTCCCCGTAAAATCAGTGGCTGTGTCCACGTGGGCTAAAAATCCAATCGTTGGTACTTGTTTCGTCGTATTAGAAGGCAGTGTGGCCATCACATATCCGTTTGGATCAATAGTTACGTCTTCCATGCCAATCGTTTTTAGCTCTTCTACTAATTGATTTGCAAGGATTAACTGTCCTGGAGTAGACGGACATGCTGCGTTTGCTTCATTGGATTGAGTGTCTATTTTTACATAGGAAGTGAATCGTTCGATTATTTCAGTTTTCAAATTATTTCCTCCTTTTTCCTTCATGTGTTTATAGTACCACGTTTGGTGATAGATTATAAGCGATGGGGGGCGGTACGGTGAAGGTGGGGGTAAATAGGTTCCAGGTGTTTTATAATGTAGATTTTAGAGAATATTTGTTATAATAAATGTAATTTTATGTAAAATAAGTCATTTGATTGTAAACGCTTCCTAGAGTGTACTGGATTTGTTATCGATTCATCTGTTTTCTAAAGTGTTGGGAGAGGGGTTGAACGAAATAAAGGCTCATCATTTGTTATTTGATAATGCTATTGATATCAATCCAAGGCTTGGTACGATTACACTGAATGAAAAAAGAATGGCTTTGCTGTCTGTCGAGGCACTCGGACTTTTACGAAAAGAATTGATTACAACATTAAGTATGGATCGAGCAAAAGGATTTTTATTACGTTTGGGTTGGGCTTCCGGCTTTAATGATGGTAGTTGTATTGAGGAAATGCATGATTGGAATTCTAAAAAAGAGTTAATCCTCGCTGGTCCATCACTTCATACTTTAGAAGGTCTTGTTACAGTTGAACCGGATGTATTAGAACTATCGGATGATAAGTTTTATCTTTCAGGTAACTGGTATCATTCCTTTGAAGCGGAAGAGCATATTCGTCATTTTGGGTGCTGTGATGAAGGTGTGTGCTGGATACTGATTGGGTATGTAAAAGGGTATTTAGAGAAAACATTAGGAAAGTCAGTCTATATATATGAACAACAATGTATGGGCAAAGGTGATGAAAAATGTTATTTTGTTGCGCAAACGGTTGAAGAACATGTACCGGAATATCAAGCTCTTTTGCGCTACTTTCAAACCGAATTATTAGCCACTGAGTTAGATAAAATGTATAGTGAAGTCCATTCATTAAATCAGTCCATTAAACGTTCGGAAGAAATTCATCAAAAGTTGACCAATTTGTTATTAGACGGAGATCGTTTATCTAGCCTTTTAGAGGTATTATCTCGCGTATTAGGAAGAAGTGTTGTTATTGAACGAGGTAAGGTTCTTGCTTCTGTTTTCTACAGAGAAGAAGATAGGAGAGTATATCAGGAAACCATTTCAAATGAAACCTTTATAATCAGCGCCAACAAAGTGAATCTCGGAAAACTGATCATTATAGGAGATCAACCATTGAATCAAGAAGAACAAATGATCATTCAACGTTCTTTATCTGTTTTTGCTATTCAATTGTACACTCAGCGGATGATGGTTCAGTTAACATGGAAGAAAAAAGTTGATTTCTTTGAAGAATTGTTAGAAGGTCGATTAGATACAAAATCCTTTTTAGAAAGTGCTCAACATCTTTTTGAATTTGATATAGAAAAAAGAAATCGAGTCATTGTGATTAAAAGTGAATCGGAAGAAAAGAACGAGAGTATTAGACTTGTGTTGAATGCCGCCTATCCGACAATCGATATGTTTATGAAAGAATGTTATCTTGTACTGATTCTTCCGACAGGGCTTGAAGAGAAAACGACCATTTACGACACCTTATCTCATATGGAAAGTTTAATAAAAAAGGAAATAAAAAAGATTCAATATTATATCGGTATTGGACGTATTTCGAATTCAATTGTTGAAATAGGTGATAGTTATCAAGAGGCCTTTCGCATTTGTGATTTCTTAAAAGAGGCATACCCGAAAGAAAGTAAACGAGCTATTTCTGATCAAATTGATCCTATTATGTTGTTTTTAAGAAGTATGAATCCTAAAGAACTTATCGTTTTCTATGAGAAGACATTAGGTCATTTAATAGAATACGATCGACAAAATGAATCAAGTTTAGTTCTAACTTTAAAACACTATTTAGATAACAATGGAAATATTAATATGACGGCACAGCAATTGAATTTATCCATTCCAGGATTACGTTATAGAATGGAAAAAATCGAGTCTTTATGCCAAGTTGATCTCAAAACAGGAAATGGGCGTTTTCATTGCCAAATCGCTATTTTGGTTTACTATATGATGAAGGTCATTTAATTGAATGGCTACGTTGAAAGGAATATAATATTGCGCTTTCAAAAAATCGAGAGGATTCTCGATTTTTTTGTTTTGAGGCAGTGTTTCTCCTTCTTTCTTTTTTAATGAAAAAAATAAAAATTTCCATATGTTTTGGTAATTATAAAAAAATAGAAAATTTATTAACATTTACGTATAGAGTAGCTTAAAGGTTCAGCAACATGAAAGCGCTTTAATTAAAATGGGTATCCATTATGAGGAGGGAATAAAATGACTGTAGAACAAAAATTAAGAAAGCCGTTAACAGGGGAAGAATATTTAGCGAGTTTACGAGATGGACGTGAGGTATGGTTACACGGTGAGAGGGTAACAGACGTTACGACACATCCTGCTTTTCGTAATTCTGCTCGTTCAATAGCTAGGTTATATGATGCCCTTCATGATGAAAAAACAAAAGATGTATTAACGAAGCAAACAGATACCGGATCAGAATCCTATACTCATAAATTCTTTCAAACTCCAAAAACTCCTCAAGATTTAATAGAAAGTCGCGATGCCATCGCAGCATGGGCTAGATTAACCTATGGGCAAATGGGAAGAACTCCAGATTATAAGGCATCCTTCTTAGCTACACTAGGTTCGCATGCCGAATTTTATGCACCATATTCAGATAATGCTATGCGTTGGTACAAAGAAGCTCAAGAGAAAAACTGGTTCTTTAATCACGCTATTGTGAATCCACCAATTGACCGAAACAAGCCAGTTGAAGAAGCTGGGGATGCATTTATTAGAGTGGAAGAAGAAACGAGTGAGGGATTAATTGTAAGCGGTTCAAAGATGGTCGCTACTGGCTCTGCGCTTGCCCACTATAATTTTGTTGGTCACTACGGTGTTCCAATTAAAAAGAAAGAATATGCGGTTGTTTTTATTGCGCCAATTAATGCTCCAGGTGTGAAGCTCATCAGTCGTCAATCATATGAAATGACAGCTGCTGTTCTAGGGAGTCCATTCGATTATCCGCTAAGTAGCCGATTTGACGAGAATGATGCGGTTCTTGTTTTTGATAAAGTGTTAATTCCTTGGGAAAATGTCTTGATTTATGGAGACTTTGATAAAGTGAATCGATTTTTCCCCGAAAGCGGATTTGTTAATCGCTTTACTTTCCACGGAGCGACAAGACTTGCAGTGAAACTGGATTTAATTTCAGGCATATTACTGAAAGCGTTAAAGACTGCTGGTACGGATACATTCAGAGGTGTTCAAGTGAATGCAGGTGAAGTGATTGCTTGGCGAAATTTATTCTGGTCAATCACAGATGCCATGGCATTGAACCCTGTACCGGGTCCAAATGGAACAGTTCTTCCGAATATGGATGGGGGATCAGCATATCGAGTATTTATGACGGAAGCATGGCCGCGCGTGAAAGGGATTATTGAGCAAATTGTAGGTGGAAATTTAATTGTTCAGCCGTCAAGTGCTCGTGATTTTCAAAATGAAGAGTTAAGACCGTATCTTGAAAAATATTATCGAGGATCTAATGGAATTGAGGCGCTAGAAAAAATCAAAATTATTAAATTACTTTGGGATTCTATCGGAACAGAATTCGGAGGTAGACATGAACTTTATGAGAGAAACTATGCAGGAAATCATGAGGGAATCCGTATGGAAACTTTATTTGCTGCACAAGCCTCTGGAAAAGCAGCCGAGTTTGAAGCATTCGCAGAAGAATGTATGAACGATTACGATTTAGACGGATGGAAGAATCCGACGTGGGTCAATAATGACGATATTCACTTCTATAGTCAAAAGCTGTCCAAAACTTTGTAGAATCAGCTATTAATCTCCTTAGTTAGTAAAAATATTATAAATGTCTTGATTAAGGGAGGAAGTATTATGTCGAATTTTGATGTTGCTCAATTAGCTCACGTGGAGTTATTTTCACCTAAACCGGAAGAAACGTTGAATTTCTTTACTCAATATTTAGGGTTACAAGTAACAGCACGAGAAGGTCAATCTGTCTATCTAAGAGCGTATGAAGACTTTTATCATCATACGTTAAAGATTACGGAAGGAAAAGAAGCAGGGATGGCGCATTCTGCTTGGCGAGCTGGTTCAGAAGAAGCATTATATCGTAAAGTGCAGTCTCTCGAAAAAAGCGGCTATGGTAAAGGATGGATTGAAGGAGATTTAGGTCACGGTCAAGCGTATCAATTTCAGACGCCTGATGGACATAATATGGAGCTTCTCTGGGATGTCGAATATTACGAGGCCCCGGCGGATCAAAAAACATTGTTGAAGAGTCGTCCGCAGAAGCGACCGAATGTAGGCGTTCCGGCAAGACGTCTAGATCATATCAACTTAATGTGTAGTGATGTGACGAAGAATAAGGAATTCATGGCAAATGAGCTAGGGTTTAAACTACGGGAAAATATTGTGATGAATGATGGTTTAGAAATGGGCGCTTGGATGAGTGTGAGTCCACTTGTACATGAGGTGGCGTTGATGAAAGATCAAACAGGACACAAAGGGCGCTTCCACCATATTGCATTCTGGTATGGTTATCCTCAGCATTTAATGGATGTAGCAGATTTATTAGTTGAAAATGATATTTTCATTGAAGCTGGTCCAGGAAAACACGGTGTAAGTCAAGCGTATTTTATGTATGTATATGAGCCAGGTGGAAACCGGGTTGAATTATTCGGTGATTCTGGATACCTTATTTTAGATCCAGATTGGAAACCAGTCACATGGAGAGAAAATGAACTGGAAAAAGGTATTGTTTGGTACGGATCTCAACTGCCATCTGAATATTTCTTATACGGCACACCACATAAAATTCTATCTGAAACAAAGTAAGAAAATCGAGAGAGGGAAGGTGAAATCATCTTCCCTTATATGAAACAAAAGGGGGATTTAACATGGATGATCGTAAGTTTAGAAATGCAATGGGGAAATTTGCAACAGGTGTCACTGTGATTACGACTGAGTTGGAAGGGGAAGTTCATGGCATGACAGCTAATGCATTTATGTCTGTCTCTCTTGATCCAAAATTGGTGGTTGTTTCAATTGGGCAAAAAGCTCAAATGTTAGAAAAAATCAAAGCTAGTAGAATTTTTGCTGTGAATATTTTAGCAGCTAATCAACAAGAATTATCGCAGATTTTCGCAGGACAAGTAAAAGAAAAGAAAGAAGTCGATTTTGACAGATTGGAAGGGCAACCAGTTATAAAGGGAGCCGTTGCTCAAATTACATGTGAAGTGGTCAATGAACATGTAGAAGGAGATCATACTTTATTTATAGGAAAGGTGACGAATATTTATCTTGAAGATCATGATCCGTTACTATTCTTTAATGGACAATATCGTTCGTTACTTCAACAAGAAAAATTAGTACAGCCTTAATGTTCTAGAAGAGGAGGAGGACAGGATGAATATTCAAGAGATAGCAGTACAGCTATTAGAAGCAGAAAAAAAGAAACAGCCAATTGAACCGTTAACAGATGTTTATTCCGATCTTTCAATAGACGATGCTTATCGAATTCAATTACAGCAAATTCGTACGAAAGTAGCAAATGGTGCAGTGGTGGTTGGCAAGAAAATTGGTTTAACAAGTAAAGTCATGCAAGATATGTTTCAAGTAAGTGAACCAGATTACGGACATTTACTAGATAACATGATGCATGTAGAGGGAGAGACCGTGCCACTAGATGATCTTCTTCAACCAAAATTGGAATTTGAAATAGCCTTTATTTTAAAAAGGGATTTAAAAGGCCCTGATGTTACGGTTCAGGATGTAATAGAAGCAACGGATTATGTGGTCCCTGCGTTTGAAATAATTGATAGCAGAATTAGAGATTGGCAAATTCGCTTTGAAGATACGGTTTCTGATAATGGTTCATCCGCAAAAGTAATTATTGGTGGGAAACCGACTAAATTGGACGAAGTGGATTTAACACATATCGGAATGGCTGTTTATAAAAATGGACAATTTCTAGATTCAGCTGCAGGTGCCGCTGTAATGGGAAATCCTCTGATTGCAGTAGCCTGGTTAGCCAATGCTTTAGGAAAATATGATATTGCCTTGCATGCTGGAGAAATTGTATTATCAGGTGCTTTATCAGCAGCTGTACCAATTGAAGATGGCGATACATTTACAGCAGAGTTTGCACATATTGGGTCGGTTACTGCCTCATTTGAAAAAGGGAGAGAGTAATCATGAGAAAATCTAAGGTGGCTATTATCGGTTCTGGAAATATTGGAACAGATTTAATGTATAAAATTGAACGAAGTGAGTACTTAGAAATGAGTGTGATGGTAGGCATTGATCCGAATTCAGAAGGGCTCAAACGGGCCAAAGAACGTGGGTATGAAACAATTGATACAGGCATTGAAGGATTATTAGAAAAAACAGAATTAGCCGACATTGTATTTGATGCAACAACCGCTAAAGCTCATGCTGGACATAGTGAATTGTTAAATGGGATTGGAAAAAAAGTAATTGACTTGACTCCAGCAGCGATTGGTCCCTTTGTCGTACCAACAGCCAATATAAAAGAACATTTAGATGCTTCCAATGTCAATATGATTACATGCGGCGGGCAAGCGACGATTCCGATTATCCATGCGATTAATCAAGTCTCTCAAGTAGAATATGCAGAGATTGTAGCCACAGTTTCGAGTAAAAGTGCAGGACCCGGGACGAGAGCGAATATTGATGAATTTACGAGAACGACATCTCGAGCAATTGAAAAAATCGGTGGTGCCCAAAAAGGAAAAGCGATTATTATTTTAAATCCAGCTGATCCTCCAATTATTATGCGCGATACGATTCATGCTTTAGTAGAAGAAGGAAAGGAAGCTGGAATTATAGCTTCTATTAATAAAGTCGTACAGTTAGTTCAAGAGTACGTTCCAGGATATCGAATGCGTGGCAATCCTGTATTCGATGGTCGAAAAGTGTCTGTCTTTATTGAAGTGGAGGGAGCTGGGGATTTCTTTCCGCCATATTCAGGGAACTTAGATATTATGACCGCAGCTGCTGCAAAGGTTGCGAATGAAATAGCGAAAAAACAATCGACATTTGTCTAATTATAGTTATAGGAGATGTGGTGAGATGAAACGCGATCTTCATATTTTGGATGTAACATTGCGAGATGGCAGTCATTCGATGAAACATGCTTTCACAGAAGAACAAGTACGACAAGTAGCAAAAGGGTTAGATCAAGCTGGTGTGGAATATTTTGAAGTATCGCATGGAGATGGTCTTGGAGGATCTTCTTTACAATATGGTCTTTCAAACGTGAATGAATTAAAGCTGATTGAAGCAGCAGCGGAAGAAGCAAAGCGGGCCAAGATTTCGGTTCTTCTTTTACCGGGAATTGGGATTCAAGAAGATCTTGAAAACGCTGTGAAGGCTGGAGCAAAAATGGTTCGCGTGGCAACCCATGTGACCGAAGCTGATGTAGCTAAGCAACATATTCAATTAGGGAGACATTTAGGATTAAAAACAGTAGGTTTTTTGATGATGGCGCACATGGCTCCTGTTGAGAAATTAGTAGAGCAGGCTAAATTATTTGAAAGCTATGGAGCGGAAATGATCTATGTTACCGATTCAGCTGGCGCTTTACTTCCACATGAGGTCAAAGAGAGAATTCAAGCACTTAAACAAAGCATTTCAGTAGATATCGGTTTTCATGGACATAATAATCTTTCCTTAGCCATGGCAAATACAATGGCGGCTGTTGAAGCTGGAGCTACTTATATAGACGGAAGTTTGCGATGTCTAGGAGCTGGAAGTGGCAACACACAAACGGAAGTGATGGTAGCAGTGTTTGATCGTTTGAACTATAAAACGGGTGTTGATTTATATCCTATTATGGATGTGGCTAATCATGTTGTAGCAAAATTCATGCCTCGTCCACAAGAGATTACAGGTTCTAGTCTTATTATGGGATACTCGGGTGTGTATTCAAGTTTCTTATTATTTACAGAAGATGCAGCTAAAAAATTCGGTGTAGATGAACGGGATATTTTGGTAGAACTTGGAAGGATGAGAGCTGTCGGGGGTCAAGAAGATTTGATTTATGATGTGGCACGAGAGCTGGCTAATCGAAAACATTCCGTCATTTAAGAAGAAAAGAGGTGCTAAATATGATTAAAACAAACGTCATCGATCATATTATTGACACATTATACAATGCAGAAAGAAATCGGATCGAGGTAACAAAGTTCGTTGATGAATTTCCAGAACTAGATCTTACATTAGCTTATGAAATACAAGATCAATTAATAGAAAAGAAGTGTCAAGAAGAACGAACGGTGATTTCTGGACGGAAGCTTGGTTTAACGAGTCGAGCTAAACAACAGATGATGGGTGTACACGAACCTTCTTATGGGGTTCTTTTAGAAAATATGCAATTAGCAGAAGGAGAACCCATTTCTTTAGCTCCTTTTATTCATCCAAAAATTGAGCCTGAAATAGCCTTTGTGTTTAAGAAAGAAATTAAAGGACCGTTTGTCTCTGTCACAGACGTATTAGAAGCAACTGCTTACATAGCTCCGGCCATGGAAATTATCGATAGTCGTTATTTAAATTTCAAATTTACCCTTCCAGATGTCATCGCAGATAATTCCTCTTCATCCCGTTATTTAGTAGGAAACAAACAGTATAAAGTCGAGGATGTTGACCTCCGCTTAATGGGAATGGTGTATAGAAAGAATGGAGAAGTAGTTGCTACAAGTGCTGGTGCTTCTGTAATGGGGCATCCAGCTAGAGCTATTGCTTGGATGGCCAATCAGTTAGTAAAGAAAGGGCAAACCATTAAGCCTGGAGAAATTGTTTTAAGTGGTGCACTATCGGAAGCGTTCATGATTTCACCTGGAGATCATTTCTCTGTTAGCTTTGACGGGTTAGGATCATTAGAAGCTACTTTTTTAACAGAATAGAAGGGAGTTTGAAGTATGCCATTTATTCAAATTAAGATTCTTGAAGGTCGCCCTCCAGAAAAAAAAGAAAGATTAATTCGTGAAGTGAGTGATTTAGTAGCAGATGTGTTAGAAGCACCGGTTGAAAATGTGCGGGTACTGATTGAAGAAATGCCTGCGGCTCATTGGGGCATTGCAGGGGAATCTGTAAAGAAAAGAAAAGAAACTTCATCGATAAAGGGGTGAGTAGGATGTCAAAAATTCAAACACATATAAAAGAAGTGAAACTTTTTATTAATGGTGAATATGTAGAGTCGAGTAGTCATTCTATCTTTGAAGTGAAAAATCCTGCAACACAAGAAATTATTGCAACTGCGCATGAAGCAAGTTATGAAGATGTAGATCGAGCTTGTCGTGCGGCAAGAAAAGCGTTTGAAGAAGGTCCATGGCGAACTATGTCTGTAGCAGAGCGTTGTAGTAAAATTCGTAGAATGGCTGAAATTATTCTTGAAAGAAAAGAAGAGTTGGCAAGGTTGGAAGCTTTGGACGTCGGTAAGCCTTATCATGTAGCCTTAGAAAGAGAGATTCCAAGGGCAGCTGAAAACTTAAGCTTTTTTGCTAATTTTATGGAACAGCAAGGTGGAGAAACATATCCAATGGGCGAAGAGTTCTTAAACTACACTCGTTACGAGCCGGTAGGTGTGGCAGCTCTAATTACTCCATGGAATTTACCATTCATGTTAACTACATGGAAGCTTGGTCCATGCTTAGCCGCTGGAAATACAGCTGTTATTAAACCGGCGGAGACGACGCCGCTGACTGTTTCTTTACTTGGTGAAATTGCAAAAGAAGCTGGAATTCCAGATGGAGTTGTCAATGTTATTCAAGGATTTGGACCTGATTCTGCAGGCGAGTATATGACCGATCATCCCGATGTTGATTTGATTTCTTTTACAGGAGAAACGTCTACAGGAAAGGCGATTATGAAGACAGGAGCGAATTCCCTGAAGCGAGTGGCGTTTGAATTAGGAGGAAAAGCAGCTAATATTGTGTTTGAAGATGCGAATTTAGATAAGGCGATTCCTGTATCGATTCAAGCAGCTTTTATGAATTCTGGTCAAGTATGTTTAGCAGGCTCTAGAATTCTCGTACAACGATCAATTCTAGATGAATTTGTTGAGAAGTTTAAACAAGCAGCCTCCGAATTAAAAGTCGGTGACCCGCAAGATGTTGAAACAAAGATGGGACCTGTTGTAAGTGAAGAACACTATAAGAAAGTAACAAGTTATTTAGAAATTGCGAAAGAAGAGAATGCTACTTTAGTATTCGGTGGAAAGCGACCTGATCTCCCAGATTATTTAGAAGAAGGGTATTATTTAGAACCTACTATATACATTCAAGAGAATCCAAATGCCCGTATTTGTCGGGAAGAAATCTTTGGGCCAATTGTCACGTTAATTCCATTTGATACAGAAGAAGAGGCGTTAGAAATCGCGAATAATACGGATTATGGATTGAATGGCGTTGTATGGACAGATAACCTACAAAGAGCACATCGTATTTCACATCATGTTCGTGCAGGTACGATTTGGGTGAATTGTTGGTTTGTCCGCGATTTACGCGCACCATTTGGCGGATTCAAAAAGAGCGGTATCGGTCGTGAAGGTGGACATCACAGTCTTGAGTTCTTTACGGAAGCAAAAAACATTTGTATTGCGTTGAAATAACCATTAGAAATCAACAGCGTTCTATAACTTAATGAAAAAATCCGAGGAGAAATTTACATTCTCTTCGGATTTTTTGCCTGTCCATCATTAATTTAATTCCTTTGCAATATATGAAGAATATACCCATCCGATTGTGCCATCCGCCAATTGAACTTTATACCACTTCTTTGAGCTGTCCATCGTTAAAGTTCCATTTTCATTAAGAACTAAGTGGACATACGTATTTATATCTAGTGCAGTAATGATATCAGTTGAAGTGCTTGGACCTTTTCTGACTTTTAGATCATTTGCTGTTGTTCTACCTAAGTTTTGAACAGAGATATACTTTTTATACTCTACAAAGTTAACATCATTGGTCCAGTAAATCTTATCTTCTACCATAACTTTTACCCAATAGTCATTCGCTTTTTCAAGTAAAGTAAAAGTAGAGCCTTTCTTTAGTGTTAATGCACGATCATTAGCCCCTTTGCTGCTAGAGAGGACTAAATCTTGATTGGCTTTTGCTTGGATGTTGTCCGGGAAAATATCGCTGCCAATTGGAGTAGCTGGTGATTCTTGAATCTCTTTATTAACTGCTGCTTTGCTGTAATAGGATTTATCATATGGCAAAATGGCTTGCATATGCCTTGCGATTCCTTTTCCCCAGTTTGGATCACTTGCATAATAGAAGTTCATTCCCTCACTATTAGCATCTAACCGTTTATTATTCAAATCTTTGGTACTGAAGCCGAGATAAGCCCCTTTATAGCGGAAGCCTCCAGAAACTTCATTCAAGTACGTAGCTTTCATTTGTTGTGCAATGTACATAATATTCTCATCGATGGAAGGGAAGCGATACGATGCGATATATGGACTGGCATCATATGAACCAAAACCAAATAGATTATTTTTGCCTAACGAAATTTGAGAAGTACCAAAAGCACTTTCATGGATTGCATGGGCAGCTAGGTAAAGAGCATTCACACCATATTTATTTCCTGCCTCAATGAATACTGAACCTTTTCCTGTTAACACGCTGACTTGTCCATGAGATTTATAATTCTTTTCAATATAGTCATCAATTTGATTGGCTGTAACGAGTGATTTTGTACGTAAATCTATGAATTGATAACCTTCTCTACCATTCATTGGATCACCCGTTCTCACTTGTTTTAATATATCGCTAGAAACATAACCTATATTTCCTGCGTTGTTTACTTGATACCATCCATTAGATGTTTTTTTTGTTGCGACAATGATTGTGTCTTTCGATATCGTATTTACAACAGATGAAGCCGCATCAGGCTTTTGATGTAAGCTTACATCTAGTGTTGTCACAAATGTAGTTTCTGGGATTATTTCCTCTGTTATGTCTATGTCAGAAGAGGAATCGTTACGTACATCTTGGCTATTGATATATACATCTTGATTATTATACGAAATACGATACCATGTTTCGCCAAGACTATTCTCTACCTTCTGCGTAGAAGCAAATTTATTATTGGCAGCAATGGTAGCTATTTTCTCTTTTGTAGAGTCAGCAGCGGCATATAGATTAGCTTCTTTTGTTGTTATGTAGAAAGTTTCGCTAGTGTCTGTATACGTATAGGTGATTTCATCAACGTATTCAGAAAAATCCCCAATGTAAACATATCCTGTTTTTCCGGCATATTTTACACTATACCAATCTCCAATTCTCTTACTAGAAGAAATAATGGCATCCTTAGGGACTTGGACTAGTTTTTCATGGGCATTTCCGTAAAATTTATACAAAAATGTGTCTTTTTTTGCCTTATATTTTTTTTCTGAAAAAGAAGTGAAGGTGTTTTTCTTCACATTACTGCTATTTACGTACATGGTTTTTCCCTTATAGGCAATACGATACCATGTTTGCCCCGTACTATTAATGATCTTTTGTTTTGAATAAAAGCCGTTATTACTTGAAACGGTTGCCACTTGTTTTTTCTTTGTGTCAGGTGTGGAGTATAGGCTTGTTTGTTTTTGAGTGAAAAAGTAGGCTGTTTTGATCGTTGAATATTGATAATACTCTTTTAAATACTTATTGCTGACCCAGCCTGTCTTCGTTATATTTTTTCCTTTCGATTTGTATGTATAAGATACTTTAGACCATGTCCCTTTCTTTTGAGTAGACGTGACTATTTTTCCTTTTGGAATCGTAAGGATGAGTTTCGTTTTTGTGCTGGCGCTAGCTCGTAAATTTAAGTTAGCTGTTGTTTGATAGGAGGTTTTACTAATTTTTTGAGTAGAACTCGCTTCAACTGCAGTGATTCCTAGTGGCATCATAGATACGGTCGGTACACCTACCAAAATACTTGTTGATAAAACGAGTGCTTTTCCTAGTTTTTTCATTCTTTTCACCTTGCTTTCATAGTAATCTTGCTTCCGTCATAATTATTAAAAAATATAGCGTATATACAATACTTCGGACTTATTATTGAAAGTTATATAGATAGTAAGACCTATTCTGTAACAATATAGAAGACAAAGAGCAGTTAGGGTTTTGATTAAATCGTTCCTTCTATTAAATTACCAAACTTTGGCTTATGTTACTAGTTTTATGGGATATTTTGCTCTTTTTTTAATAATGAGGAGAGGTGAATGAATAGGACAAGACAAAGAGGATGGATCAAAAGTATCTACATTTGATTCACCCTCTTTTTATAATGGTTTTGTTACGGAACAATAATATCCATTAAAATAGCACGGCCATTTTTAACTTTGACAATCGCTACTGCTGGTTTAGTGGAGGTCACAGATTCGATCTCTTCTGCATCTTTTTTGGGAGCGTAGTAATTATCTAGATTGTATTGAATATGAAATGATTCCGGAGGCGTGGCTTGCATTTCATATGGAATATTTAAAGTGCCTTTTAGATAAACGCCGCTTGATGGTTTCTTGTTTGTCACCTTTTTGACGATGTAAATATTGTCGCTTCCTTTTTCTAATTGAACAAATACAGGAAGTATATCGCCTTCTGATTTACGCTTAATTTCTTTGACAACAGAGTCAGATAATTGTTCTGGCGTCACTTGTTCAATTTCATAATACAAAGTAACATAACTGCCGCGAAATAAATCGGTCGGATCGATGGGCTCGGTTTTTAATCGAATTTCTTCTCCTGTTAAAGAGGTCCATGTAGGTGGAATTGCTAATCCAATTAAGAGTAAAACGGGAATCGAAAAGACTAGTATTCGCATAAAAAGATTATTCTTCATGATTCGTCTCTCCTTTCTTTCGCTGATGCTCAAAGAAGAAGCCAAAACCGATTAAAATGATGCCTGCGATGATAAAAACAAGCGATTTTGGTAAGAAATCAAAGGAGAAATCTATATAATAGCGTAAGATTAGTGCACAAATAATTGCGATACTAATTAGGCTTCCTTTATTCACAAGATATAACAGGAAAATAAGATAGGCAATCGCAAAGATAATCGAATAATGATACGTAAGAAACAGAGCTGTTATGCCGTGTAGCAGATGACCTTGTAAGTGGGTAATCTTTTGTACTTGTTCCGGAACAGGCAGATAGGCTAGCGCTAATCCGAGTACGAATAAAATCGAAAGAACAATTTGTTCCTCATAAGCACTGATTATTTTCGGCACGAATTCGAATAACAATAAGATGATTGTATTAATCGCTAGTGCATTTAAAGAGAAGGTGAAACGTTTTGGGAAACGAAACTCTTTTAACATCCAGTAAAGAACTGGTAAAAAAATCAGAACGGCAAATGGATAAGCTGTTTCGTCTAAAAACATACTGCCATTTATATAAATGAATAGTAAAAGTGTTGTAAAAAGTAAAATGATTACATCTTTTGAATAATAACCAATAAGTATCGTTCCCAGTGCCCATAGGAGAAAGGAGGTATTAAAATTAATGCTAAGATTAAACATTTGTTCTACAAGGAAAATGCCCGCTCCAAAAATTAATAGTCCAATATAATGGAGGCTTCGAGCTGTTTTGGGATAGGTTGCTTCAAGACGAAGCCCAGCTTGTTGAAACCCAATGATACCAAAAATAATTAAGAAAAACTTAATTCCTTTATGAAAGTACATCCAATTGCTTGCAACGAAACTTAAAACTCCGATTCCTAGAAGTAAAGCCCCAATTGTTAATACAGTCTGAATAAAATTGGATCCCGTTTTTATTTCATAAGTGTTTAAGATTTTCTCTTTTTCTTCAGATGAAATCACTCCTGTTGTTTCAAGGTAGTGCATTTCATGTGATAGAAATTCGTAGTCCTTCTTTTTTACGGCTTTTTTAATCACATCATTCACTCCTTTCATCTTTAATTAGTATATCGGTTCATTTGTAAAAATAGTTCACTTTTGGAAAAATATAAAAAGGTAACTTGTAATGAATAGTAGCATATGCTACATTAAAATCAATGTATGAGATGTTGATAGGTACTATATAATGAATAGTACTAAAAGTTAAAGAAAGAGGTGGTGAGATTGTGAACGTTCAGTTTAAAAAAGGGGTCTTGGAATTATGTGTCCTTGTTTTAGTGGATAAAAAAGATTGCTATGGTTATGAGCTGGTGCAAAAGATTTCTGATCAAATCGAAATTTCCGAAGGGTCAGTATATCCGTTGTTAAGACGATTAACAAAAGAAGAATATTTCACAACGTATTTAAAGGAATCGACAGAAGGTCCGCCACGTAAATATTATGCGTTAACCGATAAAGGCAGGAATTATCTTCACGAGCTTTTAGCCGAATGGGTTCAATTTTCAAATGGTGTGAATCAATTAATAAAAGAAGGTGTAAATCATGAATAAAGAACAGTTTTTACATCAATTACAGTTGTCTTTAAGGAATATATCGGTAGAGGAACGCCAAGAGATTCTACAAGATTATGAGGAATATTTTGCAATTGGTTTAGAGGAAGGAAAGACTGAAGAGGAAATTTCAAAGGCGCTTGGCTCTCCTAAGCAAATTGCGAAAGAGCTAGTAGCTTCTGCGCGCATTGAAAAAGTGGAGCATTCAGCATCTGCCGGAAATATTATGCGTGCTGTTTGGGCGGTGATCGGTTTAGGCTTTTTTAACCTTGTGCTTGTATTAGGTCCATTTATTGGGGTATTAGCTCTTCTTTTTGCCGGCTGGGTTGTTTCCTTATCGTTTATTCTTTCTCCATTAGGTGTACTGTTTAATATAATAATGGGTGATTTTTGGTTGTTTGACGTATTTAGTGCGATCGGATTATGTGGAATCGGTATTTTTGTTGGAATTGGAATGTTCTTTGCAACAAAGGCGTTAACCAAAGGGTTTATTCGCTATTTACAATTTAATGTATCGCTTGTAAAAGGAGGGCTGAAGCATGATTAATGTAAAAAAATTATCAATTATCGCTCTTGTTTTGTTAGCAATTGGTGTTGTCGGAGGTCTTTTCACTTATCCTTCAACGATTGAAGCGGATGCAACGATGGAAGAAAAAATAATTAAAGAGGAATTTACGGCCTTGAAGGTAGATAGTGATAATGCAAGGGTAGAAATTATTCCTACAAAAGATTCTGAAGCTAAGATAGAACTCGTGACGAAAGGATACAAAGGGAGCGAATCTACTTTTACAACAGAAGTAGAAGGAGACACCCTTTCCGTTTCCTTTAAATTAAAAGAAAAATGGTTGTTTCGTTTTGGGTTTCATACTCAATCACAGCATTTAAAAATCTTTTTACCGGAAAAACAATATGAAGCTTTTACTATTAAGAACGGAAATGGTGAAGTTCAAATTGAACAAATGAAGGTAAATAATCTACAAGTGAAAATAGTAAATGGAGAGATAGAATTAGATACGATTGTGGCTAAGCGCGTGGATGTTGAGTCAACGAACGGTGAAATTTACTTACAAGGTGTAGAAGGAGATATTATTGGATCTACAACGAATGGTGAAATTTTAGTTGAAACGAAAGACTTGGATCGCAGGATGCAATTAACGACTACGAACGGAGAGATTATCGTTCGAACAGAAAAGGAACCGACCAACACAACATTTGATGTGGAAGTTACTAATGGAGATATTAATATTCTCGATAAATATGAAGGATCTACGACCATTGGGAAAGGGAAATATGTTATAAAATTAAAGACTACTAATGGTGAAATTACAGTTGCAAAATTGAGGTAGATAATCACTTTTAGACGAAAAGACCGACCGATGAAGGTCGGTTTTTTTCGTTATGCAGCTTTTTGTTTCGCGGAATTATGATAATAACGGTTAAGCCATGATCCGTAAAAGGATGCTAAAACTTGTTGGAATAGAGTACCGAGAATAACAGGTACAGCAACGGCAGCTGGGAAATAGGCAACAGCTAGAACAGCTCCTGCTGCGATATTTCGCATGCCGCCTGTATACATAACACTGATAATTTCTTCCTTCTCCCATTTTAAGAACTTCGCAATCATCCAAGATAGAAGATAACCTGAAAAGGCAATAAGCAAGACCATGATGGCCATTTTAATAAGCTTGGCATCGACTTTACTTAAATAAGGAGCTACTTTTGTGCTGTTTAATGTTACACAAACACCGATAGCCATTTTTGAAAAAGGGGCTAGCTTTGGACCAAGAACCGGCTTGATTTTTCCTTTTGTTGCTTGGTTAAGCAGCATAGCCATTACAGAAGGAATAACGACCATGCCGATCATCCCTTTCATTAAGGCCATTGTATTCATCTCAACTGTTGTACCACTGAAGAAAGCAACACTATATGGAACGATAATTGGTGATAATAAAGTGTCAATTAATACAATTGTAAGCGCTAAAACTGCATTTCCTTTGTAAATGGTGATCCAAAGTAAGCTAGTTACTCCAGTTGGAATGACGACACCTAACACTAATCCTGTAACCGTTAAGGAATCTCCAGGAAACACTAAATGTCCAAGTGTCCATGCCCAAACAGGCATAATGATGTGAAGAACTCCGAGTACAACAAGAATCGGCATTGGATTAGTTGCAACGTTCTTTAATGATTTGAAATTAGAACCCAGACTTCCTGTGAACGTAATAAAGGCAAAAATCCAAGGAACGAGGAAGGCATAGGATTCTAAATAATAAGCGAAGATTACACCGAGTACAACACTTGCTGGTGTAATGACAGGCATCGCTTTTTCAAGAAAACGATTTAAACTCTGTAACAAGCGAGTCCCACCCCTGACAATATATATGAAGAAAAAAGGAAGTTGCCCTCGTGAAATATTTCTTCTTTCAGACCAAGTTTACCATACCCATCTTATAATGCTAGGTCAGAATAGTAGATAGTGAGAATGGAATTACTTCCTGTTTATTATTTTTATGGTCTTGTCTCCAGAGAATGTTTGAAAAATCAAAGGAATAGCAAAAAGGGAAACAAAGTGAGACAAAACGAGACAGCCGTCCCGTTTTGTCTCACTTTGTTTTTATTAAAAAACTACATTCCTCTTTAATTTTAAGCTTTTTCACGTTGGCACATTACTTGCATTAATCTTTAGTGAATCAACATTAAGGAGGCTGGAAAATGGAAACGATCCAAAATAAAGAAGTGCAGTTATCTCAGGAAAAAGCGTATTGGATGTATAAAAAAATGTTAGAAATCCGTCAATTTGAAGATAAAGTTCATGAGCAATTTGCAAAAGGGATTTTGCCAGGCTTCGTTCATTTATATGCGGGAGAGGAAGCTGTAGCTGTTGGGGTTTGTGCCCACCTTAATGAAAAAGATAGTATTACAAGCACTCATCGTGGTCATGGTCACTGTATTGCAAAAGAATGTGATTTAAATGGGATGATGGCTGAAATTTACGGCAAAGTAACTGGGCTGTGCAAAGGAAAAGGCGGCTCCATGCATATTGCTGATTTAGATAAAGGAATGTTAGGGGCGAATGGCATTGTTGGAGGAGGCTTTCCTCTTGCTTGTGGTGCAGCCTTAACTGCTAAGTATAAAAAGACCGACAATGTAAGCGTTTGCTTCTTTGGCGATGGTGCCAATAATCATGGGACTTTCCATGAGGGGATTAATCTTGCGGCGATTTGGAAGCTACCTGTTATCTTTATTGCGGAAAACAATGGATATGGAGAAGCGACTCCATTTAGCTATGCTTCTAGTTGTAAAACGATAGCCGACCGGGCAATTGGCTATAATATCCCTGGTGTTCGCGTGGATGGAAAAGATGTTATGGCTGTTTACAAGGCGGCAGAAGAGGCGGTTCAAAGGGCACGAAGAGGAGAAGGGCCGACATTAATTGAATGCGTAACGTATCGAAATTATGGCCACTTCGAGGGAGATGCTCAGAAATATAAAGTAGAACAAGAGAAGAAAGAACATAAGCAAGAGAAAGATGCCATTGTACAATTCAGAAACTATTTATTAGATCAGCAGCTCTTGTCTGAAAAAGAATTGATTTCACTTGAAAAGTCAGTAGAAGAGGCCATTGAACAAGCGGTGAAGTTTAGTGAAGAAAGTCCTTACCCAGAGGCAGCGGATCTATTAAAAGATGTATATGTATCCTATTAAACATTGAAAGGGAGGAATGGGGAATATGAGTAGAAAAATTAGTATGTCTCAAGCGATTAATGAAGCGATGGCGATTGCAATGAGAAGGGATGAAGATGTCATTCTCATGGGGGAGGATGTAGCTGGCGGTGCAGAAGTCGATCATCTACAGGACGATGAAGCATGGGGCGGTGTATTAGGAGTTACAAAGGGGTTAGTGCAAGAATTTGGTCGAGAGCGAATTTTAGATACACCGATTGCGGAGGCTGGTTATATGGGAGCAGCGATGGCAGCTGCTTCTACTGGGCTGCGTCCGATTGCTGAGCTTATGTTTAATGACTTTATTGGGAGCTGTTTGGATGAAGTCTTGAACCAGGGCGCCAAATTCCGCTATATGTTCGGAGGGAAAGCACAGGTGCCGGTTACAGTCCGTACGATGCATGGCGCCGGGTTTAGAGCAGCTGCTCAACATTCACAAAGCTTATATGCGTTGTTTACGAGTATACCAGGATTGAAAGTAGTTGTACCATCTACACCTTATGATGCGAAAGGGTTGTTGCTTGCAGCAATTGAGGATAATGATCCTGTCATCTTTTTTGAAGATAAGACGCTTTATAATGCGGTAGGTGAAGTACCAGAGGGCTATTATACAATTCCGCTTGGAAAAGCAGAGATCAAGAGAAAAGGTTCAGATTTGACTATCGTTGCAATTGGAAAGCAAGTTCAAACGGCTCAGCAGGCTGCAGAACAGTTGGCTAAGAGAGGGATTGAAGTGGAAATCGTCGACCCACGCAGTTTATCACCTCTAGACGAGGATACAATTCTTTCTTCTGTTGCCAAGACGAATCGATTGATTGTAATAGATGAGGCAAATCCAAGATGCAGTATAGCTACTGATATTGCGGCATTGGTTGCGGATAAAGGCTTCGATACGCTTGATGCTCCAATCAAACGAATTACGGCACCGCATACGCCAGTACCATTTTCTCCACCGTTAGAAGATATTTATTTGCCAACACCAGAAAAAGTAATCAAGGCTGTATCGGAGCTATTAGGAGAACCATCTATTCTTGGAGTCTAAGAAAAACATAAGGCACTAATTTATTAGTGCCTTATGACTAAGTAAAGGGAGGAATGCAGTATGGCAGTAGAAATAGTAATGCCTAAATTAGGTATGGCTATGAAAGAAGGTGTCGTTTCCGAATGGAATAAGGGAGTGGGAGATTCTGTCGAAAAGGGTGAATTAATTGCTAGTATTAATTCCGAAAAAATAGAAATGGACATTGAATCCCCGGCAGAAGGAACATTACTAAATATTGCTGTACCAGAAGGGCAAGGTGTTCCGCCTGGAACGGTAATTTGTTATATCGGCAATACAGATGAGAAAGTAGTGACGAAGGCGTCCAATATTCAGACAAACAAAGTAGAAGATGAACAAATTGAAACATCCAACATTCCAGAACCATCAAGTCTTCCGGTTAGTAAAACGAATGATCGCGTAAAGATTTCTCCGGTTGCACGGAAAATTGCACAGGCTGCTAATCTTGATATTAGTAAAATTCAAGGTACTGGACCAGGAGGACGAATTACGAAAGAAGATGTACAGGAAGCCATTAAGAAACTAGAATCAAAGCCGTTAATTCAAGAAGAAAGAACGATTTCTCCTCAAGCATCTGTAGAGAGGAGAAAAGAAATGTCTGTTACTGGCATGCGTAAAGTCATTGCTGCACGTATGAAGGATAGCTTACAAAATAGTGCTCAATTAACGATTACGCTAAAAGCTGATGTAACAGATTTAATTCAATTACAGAAGCAATCTGCAAAAATTATTCAAACCGATAATGAAAATAAAATTACTATCACAGACTTTATTGCTAAAGCCGTTATACTTTCATTACAAGAGCATCCGCAAATGAACAGTGCTTATATAGATGAAACAATTCATTTGTTTGAGTCTGTTCATCTTGGTATAGCTGTCGCTTTGGAAAAAGGGTTAGTTGTTCCAGTGATAAGAAATGCGGAAGCTTGTACAGTTCGGCAGCTAGCGAAAAAAGGAAAGGAACTTGCTAAGCGCGCTCGTGAAGGTCAGCTTCCTAGCGAAGAAATGACTGGTTCTACTTTTACAATTAGCAATCTTGGTTCATACGGTGTTGAGTATTTTACCCCGATTTTGAATACACCTGAAACAGGAATTCTAGGGGTAGGCGCCGCTTATGATGCTCCTGTTTATATTGGAGAGGAATTGAAACGAAGAACTCTTTTGCCGTTGAGTTTAACGTTCGACCATCGCGTACTGGATGGAGCGCCGGCTTCAGCCTTTTTACAAACAGTGAAACGATATTTAGAACAGCCATTGACGATGCTTTTATAGAAAGGGGGAAGCGATTCTATGAGACCAATAGCCGTTATAGGAGGTGGGCCTGCTGGGTATGTAGCAGCAATTACTGCTGCCCAGCAGGGACAAAATGTACTGTTAATAACAGAGGGGCCCTTAGGAGGAACTTGTTTAAATGAGGGGTGTATGCCAACTAAATCTTTATTGGAAAGTGCCGATACGTATGAATTGGTCAAAAACGCAGAGAATCTAGGAATTCGTCTTTCTTCTAAGTCCATTGAGATAGAGTGGAGTGTCGTACAACAAAAGAAAGAGGAAATTGTTAGAACGCTTGTTCAAGGTATTCAATATTTAATGAAAAAGAATAAAATTCGCCTTATCCAAGGAAGCGCATCTTTCATAACAAATCAACGATTAAGGATTAACAATGGTGAACAACAAGAAGAAGTCGAAGTAAGTAAAGTCATTGTCGCTTCCGGGTCAGAACCAATCTCTCTACCATTTGCCCCGTTTGATGGAGAGTGGGTGATTCATAGTGGTCAAGCGATGTCTCTTCCATCGATTCCTTCTTCTCTTTTAATTATTGGAGGAGGTGTAATTGGCTGCGAGTTTGCTAGTATTTATAGCAGGATGGGAACGAAGGTTACGGTAGTTGAAATGGGAAAACAACTATTACCGAGTGAAGATCCAGATATTGCTGAAATATTACATAGGAAATTGGCGGATGATGGTGTTACTATTCATACCTCCACCTCTGTAACAGATTTGAACGTAGATAAAAAGCAAATCCTTATACAGTTTCAGGATGGTACTATTCAAGATTTGCAGGCGGATTATGTACTTGTTGCAATTGGAAGGAAACCAAGAGTACACGGCTTAGGCATAGAGGGAATTGGAGTGGATTTCTCTAAGCAAGGAATAGCTGTCGATGAATATATGCAAACTAATATCCCTTCTATTTATGCTTGCGGAGATGTGATCGGTGGAATTCAGCTTGCGCATGTCGCTTTTCACGAAGGCAGAGTGGCCGCTCTGAATGCCTGTGATCAAGCTGAAATAGTAAATTATCGTGCAGTCCCTCGCTGTATTTATACTTCCCCTGAGATTGCTAGTGTAGGTTTGACGGAAGAACAGGCGAGACAGCAATATGGAGATATTAAAGTAGGAGAATTTCCGTTTTCCGCAAATGGAAAAGCACGAATTTCTAATGAAACGATTGGAAAAGTAAAGGTTTTAGTAGAACCTCAATACAATGAGATACTTGGCATTTCCATTGTAGGTCCTCATGCAACGGAATTAATTGGCCAAGGAACGATTATGTTACATGCCGAGATCACGACAGATGTGCTGGAAAACCTTATAATGGCTCATCCTACATTGTCCGAATCAATTCACGAAGCATTGCTTAGTACGAGCGGGCATGCTGTACATGTTTGATTGATAATCCTTATTTTAAGGGGGAATTGATATGGTTACTAGTCAAAGAATCGCGATTGTGACTGGCTCAGGTCGTGGGATCGGTCGTGCTATTGCGTTACGTCTAGCCCAGGATGGATTAAATGTGGTAATAAACGATGTTAATTTAGATAACGCCGAATCTGTAGTAAATGAAATTAAGGAACTTGGCCGTGAAAGCTTCGCTGTTCAAGCTGATGTTAGTAACAGAAATGAAGTTTTTCATATGGTTAATCAAGTTGTTGAGCGTTTTGGACAATTAGATGTTATGGTTTCGAATGCAGGAATTGCTCAAATCAAACCTTTACTCGAGGTAACGGAAGAGGATTTGAATCAAATATTTAATATAAATGTGAACGGTGTTCTATATTGTCTTCAAGCTGCTGCAGAACAGATGAAGAAACAAAAAGGTGGAAAGATCATTAATGCAGCTAGTATCGCGAGCTATAAAGGATTCAGCCTGTTAGGTACCTACTCGGCTACTAAATTTGCTGTTAGAGGTCTTACGCAGGCTGCAGCACAAGAGTTGGCACAGTTTGGGATTACGGTGAATGCCTATTGTCCGGGAATTGTCGGCACACAAATGTGGGATTTAATCGATGAGAAAATGGGACATTATATGGGTCTAGAAAGAGGAGAGGCATTTAAAAAGTTTTCTGAATCGATTACACTTGGGCGATCTGAGACACCTGAAGATGTTGCGAAGTTTGTGTCTTATCTTGCTTCAACAGACTCGGATTACATGACAGGACAAGCTGTTATGATTGATGGTGGAGTCATTTTTTCATAGAAAAATAAGATATAAATTAAAATCAAACTTGTATTTTCATAGAGAGCTTCACGTTTAATTTTTTACGTGAAGCTTTTTATTATGAACTTCTTTTGAATTAAAATGGTAAAATATTGTAGGTATGTACATAATCTCATATAATAGTAGAATAAGCCTCTATAACAAATACTCATTTTATACTCCATATTTTTGCATTAATTAATACCACTCAATTCGTATTGCCAACGTTTATCAAATGATTAGAGGAGGATATATGCTAGCATCTACTTCTACTTTTAATAATTTGAGTACATGGAAACGTTTCATTAGTGAAGGGGTTCTCGATTCGGCACGTTTAAATAAGCAAATTGAGGAATCCTGGTACCGCTGCAGACAAGAACAAGTGAATCCGTATTTAAGGGAAGGTAACTATGTTTTAACGAATGAGTTATTAACCGCACAAAGAGAAAAAAACGCATTGCTCATGGAAATGGCGTTACCCCATTTGGCAAGAGTGAACCCGTTGATTAAGGAATCTGGAATGATGGCATTATTAGTTGATTCAGATGGATATGTCTTATCTCTTTCGGGAAATGAAAAAACATTGGATGATGCGAGAAAAATCAATTTTGTAGAAGGGGTGCGCTGGACAGAGGAAGAAGTAGGAACAAATGCTATTGGAACAGCCTTGCAAACGGGAGAAGCAGTGATGATCAGTGGGATGGAACATTATGCTATTGCCTCCCATAAATGGAGTTGTTCAGCTATGCCCATTTATAATGAACAAGGCATCGTGATGGGGGTTATCAATCTTTCGTGCCCTGTTACCCATTCTCACCCGTATATGCTAGGGATGGTTGCCTCTATGGCGTACACAATTGAACAGGAGGTTAAAATACGCTCCTATAAAAACGAACAAGCCTTTATCCAACACGCTATCAAATTGGCGGATTATTATTATAATCGTCATTTTATTGTTTGTGATGAAAATGAAATGATTGTTTCTGCCAGCAAACTAGTTCGGCAAAAGGTTCCTAGGTCCATTGGAATGAGATTGTCAGACTTCTTACAATGTGGATACCAAATTGAGTTGGAAAGTGCTTCGCTCCTCGCGAAAAATATAGAAGCATCAGGAAAATGCTTGTTTTTAGTAGAGAAAGGGGCAAGTGCCTCGAATAGACTGTTTTCTGCTAAAACCTTTCATTTTGAAGGGGAGATAGGAATTAGTGAAACCTTTCAACATACGATCAAACAAGTAAAACAAGTGGCATCGACAGAAGCTAGCGTTTATTTATTCGGAGAAACAGGTGTGGGCAAAGAGCTTGTTGCTAGGGCGATTCATGAAAATAGTTCACGCAAAAATGGGCCGTTTATCGCGCTAAATTGTGGAGCTATTCCAAAGGATTTAATGGAAAGTGAACTGTTTGGTTATGTGGAAGGCGCCTTTACAGGCGCGAAGCGTCAGGGATATAAAGGGAAGTTTGAACAGGCGAATGAAGGGACTCTGTTCCTTGATGAAATTGGTGAAATTCCGCCGGCCATGCAGGTGGCATTATTGCGCGTCTTACAGGAAAGAAAGGTAGTCCCGCTTGGAGGAAATAAAGAAATTCCCTTAAATATTCGTATTATTACCGCCACACATCGTAACCTAAAAGAGCTGGTTAACGAGGGAACCTTCCGCCAAGATTTATATTATCGTTTAAATGTCTATCCTATATATATTCCTTCTTTAAGGGAAAGAAGGGATGACTTTCCTTTTATCGCTTCTTATATTTGTCAACAAAACAACTGGAACCTTCCATTAACAGAAGAACTATTAGATAAATTGCAAAATTATCATTGGCCGGGGAATATAAGGGAACTGCAGAATGTTCTGCAACGGTTATCTATTTTACTTTTAGATGAAGGGGTCGATTATCAGGAATTAATACATTCTATGTATTCGCTTGGTATTCTCCAACAACCAGAGGAACAAGTCTCGATGGAGGTTGTGAATTTAGAAAATCAGCTAACCATTCGGGAGAGAATACAAAGAGACTTAATGCTTGAAGCGTTGCAAAGAACCAAAGGGAATGTTACAGCAGCAGCAAAATTAATAGATATTCCAAGAAGTACATTTTATAAACGACTTCAGAAATATGGTCTATAGAATAATGGAAGAGTAAAAGCCGTGATAAACTTTATTACGGCTTTTTTACATTGTGTAATTGTAAGTGACGGTTAGATTTTTAGTGTGTACAATAAAGGTTGCGAAATATTGTTGAAATAGGATGTGCTAATAGATGAGAACGATTGATTCTTTTGAAGTTTTAGATGGAAAAGCGATTAAGTATTTGGATGTTTTTGGCGTGCAAAATGATATCGCTCTTAAGAGTAAATATGAGGGGAAAACATATTGGATTTATGATTACTACTGCATGCATCCGAATTGTAAGTGTGATGAAGTGTATCTAGAGTTTCTAGAAGAACAGAAAGGGAAAGAAACAGCTGGTCAGCACTTTGGGGTGCGAATTTCGTTTGCAGATGAATCATTTGTTATTGAAGATTATAATTTTTCGAAGCAGAAAGCCACGGAAATTATTGAGGATACGTTGAAATATAGCAAAGATGCTATTGAATTATTTAAAGTACGCTATGCTCAGATGAAAGAAAAAGGAACACAAATCATTGTTGACCAAGCAAAGGCTGCCCGTCAACCGGTCGTTAATGGAGATGTAACAGGCAGAAATGAACCATGTCCATGCGGCAGCGGAAAGAAATATAAGAAATGCTGTGGCAAAGCATAAAAGAGGTGAGGAACAGAAACTTTAGGGTTTCTGTTTTTTTATGGACTTTATTAAGTGAGAAAATGAGCTCCCTCTATATCTAATATCAATAGGGGAGATGGTTTCAACTTTTCAATAGAATAAAGGATGAACTTATTATGAAAAACAGGGACTTTTACAGTTTCTGTTTTTCTTTTTGACTTTTATATATAGGAATGATTTCAATAAAAAATATAGAAGACGATTTTTATTGAAATCAATAACAAACTAATATATACTAACTTACATAAAGTAACTAATGGAAATGAGGAATGAACTTTCATAGCAAGCCTCATACGTATGTTGGGCAAGTACATTTATTAGTGAGTGATTTAGAACGGAGCATCACATTTTATAAAGGGATGATTGGTTTTCAAGTATTAGAGCAAACAAAGAATCAGGCAGTATTAACGGCGGATGGAACAACACCGCTATTAACAATTGAGCAGCCAGAGGGAGTGCAGCCGAAGCAGCCGCGTACAACAGGGTTATACCACTTTGCACTTCTTTTACCTAATAGAAAATAGTTAGCGAAAGCACTTCTGCATCTGTTACAAAATCGTTACCCGATGCAAGGGGCTTCTGATCATTCCGTTAGTGAGGCGCTTTATTTAGCGGATCCGGATGGAAATGGTATTGAAATTTATCGAGATCGTCCAGCTGATATGTGGAATTGGCAAGATGATCAAGTGTTTATGGATACAAGACGTTTAGACGTTGAGAGTTTATTAGCAGAAGCAGAGGGAGAAATATGGACTGGTTTGCCAAAAGAGACAGTTATGGGACATATCCATTTACATGTGGCAGATTTACGGGCTACAGAAGAGTTTTATATACAGGCTCTTGGTTTCGATATTGTTCTTCGTTATGGCCCACAAGCATTATTTACTTCTACAGGTCGTTATCATCATCATATCGGCTTAAATGTTTGGAATGGTGTTGGTGCCCCAGCTCCAAAGACAAATAGTGTCGGGATGAAGTATTTTACGCTGATTCTTCCAGATGAAGAGGCACGAGTGGAGACTGTAGCAAGACTTCAGCAGCTAGGTGCGTATGTCGTAGAAAAGAACGGTATTGCAATTACGAAAGATCCCTCAGGAAATGAGATTCATTTATTAGTGTAGGGATAAATCAGCATTGTTAGGCGAAAAAATTAACAGTGTTCTATCAAAAGTTTTTTGAGAAAAAGGGTATCCTTGTATGCAGGTCCTATACTCATTAAATCCAGGTTCAAAAGCCCTCGGCTTTTGAATCTTTTATCTATGATATATATCCAATTATGGTTATTCTTCTTATTATTCATAAAATTTTTATGAAAAGATATTGACTTTCTTATATCGAAGTAGTAATATTTTAATCCTTGTTAAGGAGTGCTAAACAAGCAGATTAGTTCTTTTTAATAGGCCGTAGAGAAATTAGTTCTAAATTAAAGTGTTTTTTATGGTGAGTTGTGTGATAAAAAACATTTTTGAAAAGATGTTGACTTCTTTATATTAAGATAGTAATATTATAATTCCCATTAAGGGATTGAAAGTTAACAAAAATGAATATTTAAGTTACTTTCAAGTTAAATAAAAAAAGTTGTTGACTAATATTGAGACGTTATGTTATGGTAATCAAGCGTCGTTAAGATATGGTTCTTTGAAAACTAAACAAAACAGAAACGCCAACGTTAATTTTTTAAGTGAGCACACACTATAAAAAGTGCAACATGAG
>NZ_QWVS01000079.1 GCF_003570725.1 Peribacillus asahii | reverse complement strand
GGCTAACAGGCTCATAGGAAGCACCTAAATTTGTTCCATAATAGATGTAACTCAACATTGTAAGCTGATAACGTGGAGAGCTTACTCTTGGTGAAGCGTTGGAAAGGAAAATAGTCGTGAGATTAGCGATTGTATAACTTTTCTTTATATCAGTGAAAGTGGTGGCACAGTACCGTTGAAGCGTGTAATGAACGTGGAGGGATAGCCACTAGACTAATAAAAGATTCATTCACCATGCAAGGCAGTTCTTCAACGATTAATAAGGTTCTTGTAAGACTAATAGAGGTTCAGCTCCAAAGGAGCCACCGACTTGTTAAAGCGAAAGAAACTGAGGCACAACGAGTACTATGATATGCAGTATCATTTTGATTCTTTGTATGCTCAAAGTGCTAATGGTCAAAATTTTTATGGTTTACTAGATTTAATGCAATCCAATGAGAATATTCGATTAGCTTACCGAAACATTAAACGAAATACTGGCAGTAAAACGGCTGGATATGACGGATTAACGATTGAAGATATAAAACAATTATCTGTATCAGAAATTGTATCTACGATACAACGAATGTTTGAACACTATATCCCCAAAGCTGTTCGGCGGGTCTTTATTCCAAAGGCAGATGGAAAAACACGTCCTTTAGGAATTCCGACGATTTGGGATAGGCTGTTTCAACAGTGTATTTTACAAGTACTTGAGCCCATTTGTGAAGCGAGGTTTTATAAGCATAGCTATGGTTTTAGACCAAACCGCAATACACATCATGCAAAAGCTAGGTTTGAAACGCTTATCAATCGGGCGTGCTTATATCATTGTGTAGATGTTGACATAAAAGGATTTTTCGACAATGTGGACCATGCCAAACTATTAAAACAAATGTGGTCATTAGGCATTCGAGATAAAGCACTGCTTTCCATTATTTCACATCTTTTAAAAGCCGAAATTATTGGTGAAGGCTTCCCAACGAAAGGCACACCACAAGGTGGTATTCTATCACCTCTCTTATCTAACATCGTACTAAATGAACTAGATTGGTGGGTCAGTCATCAATGGGAAAGTTTTGAAACACGAAAGCTATATAAATCGTATGGTGGCAGATACAATGCATTGAAACAATCGAATTTGAAACATTGCTATATTGTGAGGTACGCAGACGACTTTAAGATCCTGTGTCACACTCGTTCACAAGCGATTAAAATGTATTATGCAGTAAAAGATTTCCTTCAAACAAGGCTACATCTTCAAATTAGTGAAGAAAAGTCGAAAGTAGTCAACTTAAAGAAAAACTCATCAGAGTTTTTAGGTTTTCGTCTTAAAGCACATATGAAAAAGACGAATAGAAGGACTCTCTATGTCGCTCGCTCACACATGACAGAAAAAGCTCTCAAAAATGCACAGATAAAGGGAAAACAAGCAATTAAAGCGATTCAGAAACACCAACCAGCTGAGAACGTATGGCGCTTTAATACCGTTATAATGGGAATTCAAAATTATTATTCAGCTGCGTCACACATAACAGATGATTTAATTAAGCTGAACAATCGTCTTCATAAAGCATTATATAATCGTTTAAAAGAAATGAGAAAAGAGGCAACGTTTCAGGACTTCACAAAAACCTTGCAGAAAAGGTATAAGGGATATGAATGTAAGCTTTATAAAATAAAAGACATGGTACTTGTCCCAATCCACGCCCAACGCTGTAAGGTAAATCTAAACTTTTCTCAATCAATCTGTAACTATACTACCGTAGGTAGAAATAAAATTCATCAAAATTTGCGAGCGATTAATAGACAAACACTCGCCTATGTGATGAAACAATTTGTTCCGAATCGTTCAATTGAATACAACGATAATCGGATTAGCCGTTTTATCGCACAATATGGAAAATGTGCTGTTACAGGAATTGAATTGGGACTGAATGATTGGCATTGTCATCATAAAACACCGTATCATCTCACGAAAGATGATTCATACGGGAACTTAATGATATTGCACGAATCCGTTCACCGCCTTATTCATATGAGAAATCAAGGGAAAATACAAGAGCTTTTAAGTACACTTAAATTAAAGAAAAAGGAACTTAAAAAGGTCAATGAATTGCGTGAGCAATGCCTGAACGAAGCTATCTGATTTCAAATTTCATCTTGCATACACATAAAAATATTGAATGAATTGGATTAGTTGGAACGCCGTATGAGGTGAAAGTCTCACGTACGGTGTGAGGTGGGGGAAAAGCTGGCGATAACTTCAAAAGCTTACCTATCACTATA
>NZ_QWVS01000078.1 GCF_003570725.1 Peribacillus asahii | reverse complement strand
GGTGAAAGTCCACTGTGGGGGTACACATCGACCAACCACTAAGGAAGCGCAAGGTACTTATCGTGAGGTAAGGGCTGGAGGAAGCGTGGAATAAAATCTTGACTCGACGAACAGAAATCTGATACTAAGGCTTTATAAAGGGATTAGACTCCTAAGCAAGTCAAAGTCCAAAAGATGTGCGTAACTTTGTAGAGTAAATCAGGCGAGTAAAAGAGGAAAGATAGTTGTCTTACCCTGGGAGGTCTTGCGGATGTACAGGAGTACAGTCGAAAAAGGTTAGCCGCAAGAAGTCAGCAGAAGCCATAGTAATGAAACCATTCATGAAGGGCTGAACAATTTATAGTGTTTCAACGCCACGAATGCGTAAGTGACGAACTCCGAATGTGTTAATGGTGAAAGTATGAGCGTATCTCAAAGGATAACCAAAATGGAGCTATCACTTACTACGTGAGAGGAAAGGAGAAACGAGTGTGGAACTGTTAGAACAGATTTTAAGTAATCAAAACATGAATGAAGCTTACTTGCGTGTTTATAAAAATAAAGGGGCAAGTGGTGTCGATGGAATAACAGTCGATGAACTGAAGCAATATTTGAAAGAGAACAAGGATGAACTGCGCCAGCGCATCAGAACAAGGAAATACCAACCACAAGCTGCCTTACGAGTGGAGATCCCAAAAGAAAATGGAAAGATGCGCAAATTGGGAATACCAACAGTAGTGGATAGGGTCGTTCAACAAGCCATTCATCAAGTACTCAGTCCGATATTTGAAAAGCAATTCAGTGAATTCAGTTACGGTTTCAGACCAAAAAGAAGTTGTGAGATGGCGATTATAAAAAGCCTGGAATTTCTGAATGATAGTCATGATTGGGTAATCGACATTGACCTTGAAAGATTTTTCGATACCGTCCATCACGATAAACTCATGCGAATTATATCCAATACAATAAAAGACGGAGATGTCATCTCGTTAATTAGAAAATACTTAGTCAGTGGAGTCATGGTGAATGGAAAATATGAAGACACACCTGTTGGTACTCCGCAAGGAGGAAACCTCAGTCCATTATTGAGTAATATTATGTTAAACGAACTTGATAAGGAACTAGAGAAAAGAGGGCTAAGGTTCGTGAGGTACGCAGATGATGCCCTTATCTTTGTGAAAAGTGAAAAAGCAGCAAATAGAGTAATGGATTCAATCGTGAGATTTATAGAAGAGAAATTAGGTCTGATAGTCAACGTAGAGAAGAGTAGAATCTCACGTCCAAAAGAATTGAAATTCTTAGGATTTGGGTACTATTACGACATTAATAACAAGAGATATCAATTGAAACCTCACCCAAGTTCGGTACAGAAGTTTCAAAGGAAGCTTCGACAACTGACAAAACGGAACTGGAGTGTTCCACTAGACTACCGAATATTGAAACTGAAACAAGTTATATTTGGATGGGTAAATTACTTCAGAGTGGCAAAAATGAAAAAGCTGATTGACCGAATAGACAAAAAGCTTCGCTCCAGAATTAGAGTCATCATCTGGAAACAATGGAAAGTAGCGAAGAAACAGATTAAATCGCTTATTCAACTAGGGATTCCGCAGGAAGAAGCGAAGGGATTAACCTACTGTCGAAAAGGCTTCCGATTCATAGCATTATCAAAAGTCGTCCAAAGAGCAATCTCAAACAAAAGACTAAAGCAGAGGGGAGTCCCCTCTGCTTTAGAACATTATCTAAAAGTACACACTGTGATATAAATTGAAACGCCGTATACGCGATCCGTACGTACGGTGTTGTGAGAGGGGCGAAAATAATACATTTATTTTCCCTCTACTCGATT
>NZ_QWVS01000077.1 GCF_003570725.1 Peribacillus asahii | reverse complement strand
AAATAATACATTTATTTTCCCTCTACTCGATTTCCAATAACGATGTGAACTGTTGAAATATAGGTTTTGAATAAATATATTAGGAGCGAATTCCTAGGTCTGCCATGTTTCTCCTCTCTTTTTCTTTTAAACAAACATTCCTTTGCATTCTCTATGGGAATCCCAAGTTTTTAGGTACTATTTAATGAATTCAAGACCATATACTAGGAACAAGGGGGTGAAACGAATGACCGTTCATGTTGTCCAAAAGGGAGAATCCTTATGGCAAATTGCAAATCAATATCAGGTTCCGGTTTCTACTATTGTTGAAGTGAATGGTTTGCCTTCTACGAATGTCATCATACCTGGTCTAGCGCTTTACATTCCGGACGGAGCTATTGTTCAGATAAGACCTTATATGGTCAAAGCAGGAGATACGCTTAGGCAGCTGGCTAAGCGTTTTAACACCACGATAGAAGCTATATTACAAGCAAATCCAAGGATAAATCCGAGTCAATTATATATTGGCCAAAGGCTCTTGATTTCAACACCGTTGAAACCCCAAATAGAAACGCTAGGATTTATTATTCCATACTCACCACAATCCACTTTACCAATTCTTCGGACTTTATCTAATTCGCTTACGTATATAGCAGTTGTATCTTATTCGTTCACCACACAAGGCTATGCCTATGCGTTATTAGATGATACAGAGGTCGTTAGGGAAAGCAAAAAGCTGGGTATCACACCTCTTTTAATGATTCGTAACTTTACATCCGAGGGTTTTGATGCTGAATTAGCCGGGAACGTGTTTGCTAATCCAGTTTATCGGAGAAATTTAGTTGATAGTTTATTACGGTTTGTTAATGAAAAAGAATATGGCGGAGTTTCACTGGATATTGAATTTATTCCTCCTGCACGAAGGAGAGAGTTTAATACATTTTTGAACGAATTAAAAGCTGCTCTTGGTTCGCGCATTCTACATGTTAATGTACATGCAAAAACAGAAGACCTTCCAACGAATCGGATCGTAGGAGCCTATGACTATCAGTCAATTGGAGCGATTGCAGACGTGGTAGCTGTTATGACGATTGATTATGGATATCCAGGAGGTCCGCCCAATCCGGTAGCCCCGTTGTGGTGGATGTATCAGATTGTCCGGTATGCAACAAGTTTGATTGATTCTCGTAAGGTACAAATTGCTTTTCCTTTGTATGGATATGATTGGAGAGTAATCGATAATACGACCACGGCTTTATCAGTTAATGGTGCACAAAACCAGGCAATCTCTGCTAACACAGTGATTGAATTTAATCAGGTAGCTGCCTCACCATGGTATCGATACTGGAAAGATACGGAAGAACATATCGTTTGGTTTGAAGATATTAGGAGTTATCAGGAAAAATACAATTTAGTCGATCAATATCAATTGTTAGGTGTAACGTACTGGCAATTGAACCTGGCAGCACCGCAGAATTGGGTCTATTTAAATAATCATTTTATTGTTACATAGAAGTAACCGGATCTGGGTTGCTTTTATTATTCCTCAAAAAAGCTCAATTCTTTAATAAGAAATGCGAATTTCAAATTTGACATATATTGCGAAGTAAACAAAAAACAAGCTCCTCTATAAAGGGACGTTTCATTAGGAAATTGAATAGGTTATTCCAGAAAAGGGCGCTATCCTAGCAAGGATCAGCGCTTATTCCCATTTTAGGGCCAGATTGCGCGTGCGAAATGTTCCTAGCTCAAATGAAATGTGGTTTACACAATTTCGGTAAAGGTTAGGCAGTTTTAGATTTCTAAAACTGAAGGGTTATGTCGAGGAGTCGAATGAGGAGGTAACGCTCGGAAAGGCTCCCCCTGCGTCGAATAGCACTCTGTTTAGTAAGGAAAAGTGTGTTATAAGCTCGGCTAATAGGCGTGAGAATTTACCGTAACAGTCCGGCTGACGAAAGCCTACCCGATGGGGCGGTGTAAATCATGATGCTTGGGTTGAACAGATATGGTGAGAATGCAATGAAATAGAACAATAAACTATGTTGCTGACGAACTTCTGAATGTACGGGTCTAGACTGGCAATACATAGAAATGTGTATATCACAAAACGTGAGGTTAGCTATGGATGAGTAAGAATCCGCAATATAAAAATCCATCTTGTGTTACAGGCACATGCAAGGCTAACAGGCTCATAGGAAGCACCTAAATTTGT
>NZ_QWVS01000076.1 GCF_003570725.1 Peribacillus asahii | reverse complement strand
TCCCCCTGTGAGAGTAGGACGTTGCCAGGCAAAAGCAAACAGCCCCAAGTAGTAGGGGCTGTTTTTTTGTCTATGGAAAAGAAAACCCTAGGCCTAGCCTAGGATTCAAAGAGCTTTCAGCGTGATATTAAGACTTCTCTAAATACAGAAGATAAGTAATATATAGCAAGGTCATGAAAGGCATTAAAAAATACTCCACGCACTAAAATGCGATGTAATCGTTACAAAAATTCTGGTGTAACCAAATAGTATATGGCAACATTCGGAGGAAACAAGAAGGTAATAGAAGAACGTATACATAATCAGATTCAAGGTGATATAGCGCAGAATGATTAAGTATGGCGGAATACATTAATCTATTCACAAATAAGAGGTAAGGAAAAAGAAACGAAGGCAAAGAGCAGATCTTTTTGAGATTCGGTCAGTAACAAAAGCTTTCGGCTAAAGAGAAAACCATCCGTTAAGGATGATTTTTATTTCTTCCTTCCTTAATCAAGTCATTAAGACATCGTTTTTTCTGACGGTACCTTTATAATACACACATAAAAGCCGTATGTAGCATCGCTACATACGGCTTTATGAATAAGAAAGTAAAAGCGCTTTCTTTTATTTTCAACTTAAATCCCTAAACCAATCGAGAATAAGATAACAGCAAGAACTACTGCTACAATCGGTACAATTACTGTCATCGCACCAAATGCAGGGTAGGCGTCTTTATGTGTTTCACCAGCGATGGCTCTAATTGTTGTTACAGCATATCCTCCGTGAGGTAATGAATCTAACGTACCAGATGAGATGGATACCGTTCGATGAAGGGCTTCTGCGTTAACTCCCAAATCTAAATAGTGCGGAGCAAGAATAGGGAGTGCAATGGATTGACCACCGGATGAAGAACCTGTTAATCCGGCGATAACCATAACGGCTAAAGCTCCTCCGATTAATGGATATCCTGGAATGCTCGTCATGAAATCAACTGCTGTGCTAAATGCAGGAGTTATTTTGGCGACTCCTCCAAAGCCAACTACCGCAGCCGTATTCCCAATCGCAATAAGTGCACCAGCTGTTCCTTCACTAACTGCATCCCAAAAGTTCCTGAAATATTTTCTGTTTAATAACCATGTGGCAATAATACCGCTTAGTAGGGCAAGAATCAAAGCAGATTGGGCTAACGACTCATGGAAAATAAATGCCACGATAAGAACAGCTAATAAAGGAATTAAACTTAATAATGGATGTGGTAAGTTTGTTCTTATCTCGGTATTATCTGTTTCTCTTTGAATAAAATGCTCGCCATTTTTAACAGCTTTTTTAATCATTCTCATGAGCCAGTAATATCCGAATATAAGCATAAATACAGCTGTAATTAAACTAACTTCCCATCCTGCATACGGGCTTGTCTGTAAATAAGGAATTGGAATCCAGTTTTGAATTTCAGGTGATCCTGCAGAAGTCATAGTAAACGTAGTAGAACCAAAAGCTAATGCTGCTGGTATAAATCTTCTAGGTAAATTCGCTTCTTTAAATAAACTGACTGCCATTGGATATACAGCGAAAGCTACGACGAATAAACTAACGCCTCCGTATGTTAAAACTGCACAGGCAAGCACGACAGCGAGCACAGCGTGTTTCATTCCGATTTTTGAAACAATCCAATGTGATACACTTTCTGCGGCACCGCTATCTTCCATAACTTTACCGAAAATAGCACCTGCTAAGAACATTAAGTACCAGGATGTAATGAATCCTGCAAAGCCAGTCATATAACCAGTAATGAAATCTACTTCTCCTTTAGCCGCAAACTGCGGGAATAGCGGTACTCCATTCAGCACTGCTACGAACAGTGCTGAGATTGGAGCAACGATTAGTAGATTCATGCCTCTCATGACGAGAACGGTTAATAAAACTAAGCCTCCAATTAACCCAAACATACTTATCATATAAGCCACCTACCTTGTTGTATATAAAGGACCAAATATTCCTTTATTTTTTATTTCCGTATTTACGAACGCGTAGTAATGCTTGTTCAGCATGACCAGCGAAGTTTTCTAATTGGCAAAGTCTAGCTGCATATTCACCAATATAGGCACTTTGTTCTGGTGATGTAACTTTTTGATATGTAACCGTTTTTAAGAATTTACCTACCCAAAGTCCGCCAGTATATCTTGCTGCACCTTTTGTAGGTAACGTGTGATTTGTTCCGATTACTTTATCTCCGTAAGCAACATTTGTTTCAGGTCCTAAGAACAAGCAGCCGTAATTTGTCATATTCTCTAAGAAGAAATCAGGGTTTTTCGTAAGGATTTCAACGTGTTCGAATGCTAATCGGTCTGCTTCTTTTAAAGCTTCTTGCTCGTCTTCAACTAAAATGATTTGTCCATAATCTTCCCAAGAAACTCTTGCTACATCAGCTGTAGGTAAAATTTGTAACTGTCTTTCGATTTCCTTAACTGTTTCTTCAGCAATTTCTTTAGAAGTTGTGATTAATGCCCCTGGTGAAGTTGGTCCGTGTTCACCTTGTCCTAGAATGTCTGTTGCAATCATTTCTGGATCACTTGTTTCATCAGCAACGACTAATGTTTCTGTTGGGCCGGCAAATAAGTCGATACCAACGCGGCCATATAATTGACGTTTTGCTTCAGCAACGAATGCGTTACCAGGTCCAACAATCATATCTACGGGTTCAATTGTTTCTGTACCGATTGCCATTCCAGCCATCGCTTGAATTCCGCCAAGAATATAAATTTCGTCAGCTCCAGCTTTATACATTGCATAGACTGTTGCAGCTGGAATCTCTCCATTAATCGGTGGAGTGCAGGCGATGACTCTTTTAACTCCTGCTACTTTAGCCGTCAGTACACTCATATGTGCGGAAGCAACCATTGGATAACGTCCTCCAGGAATGTAGCAGCCGACGCTGTTTACTGGAATATTCTTGTGTCCAAGAATAACACCTGGCATTGTTTCTACTTCAATATCTGTCATAGATTTTCTTTGTTCTTCTGCAAATCTTCTAATGTTGTTTTGGGCAAATTCAATGTCTTCTACAGTTTGTGCTGGAATAGAAGCACAGATTTCCTCGATTTGCTTTTCCGTTAAACGAAAGCTTTCAGGGCTCCATTTATCAAAGTTTTCTGATAACTCTCTGATAGCTTTATCGCCTTCTTCTTCAATTCTCTTAATAGTAGAACTAACTATTTCAGAAACCTTTGCATCGTCCTTTTGAATATCTTCCGCTACTTTACCTTGTTTTAAATAAGTTGCCATATTATAATCTCTCCCTTTTTTATAGTATATTGCATACGTATGCAAAACAGAGAAGAAAAAATTTGCATACGTATGCAAAGAAGTTTAAGTTTCTGCATTCGTATGCAAAAACATGATTTACCATCGCTTGTATAGAATCATAAGGTAAACGTTTACAATTGTCAATATATAAAATATTCATACTATTTTGTGGTTTTACGATGGATAAAGTGACCTTTTAATTTTACGGTTTTAGGATTGTCATTATTGGAATCAGAGGTTAATAAATTAATCGTTTCATCGACCATTTGCTCTATAGGCTGTACCCAGGTTGATAGGGAATAATTAGGCCAGGATGACATTTTGATATCATCAAATCCAATTACAATCGTTTCGTCTGGTACGGAAATATTTCTTTTCTTTAGCGCATCTAACGCTCCTAAAGCTGTTATATCATTAGCTCCAAAAATAGCTTCAGGTCTATGTCCAGCTTCCAGCATATTTTTTGTAAGATTAAAGGATTTTTCGTATGTATAATCTCCTTCTAATATCGTGATATCGATTCCTTTATTTTTAAAAAAGTCCGTAAATCCTTTTTGCCTGTCCTGACTTGTGGATGTGTTAATTTTTCCTGTAATAAACACGATATCCCTATACCCTTTTTCGTAAATATAGGCAGCAATTTCGTTGGCAGCGCTGATATTGTCACAGCTGACAGAATTACATACTAAATTTTTATCATGTCGATTGAATAATGTGACAGGAATATCATAGTCTTGAAGTTTCGCCACGACTTTGGAAGATAGAAGAGCATCGGTTACAATAACGGCCTCCACATTATATTCTAAGAAATGATTAATTTCTTCTTGTTGAATTTCTTCATTTTCCGTATACACAAATAACACAGAATATCCTTGTGCTCTTAGTTTTTTTGTAAATATCCCTAAAACCTCATGATAGAACGGATTCTGAATATCTTTCATTGCTAGGCCAACCATATTCGTTTTTTTTGTAATGAGGCCCCTTGCTAATGCATTAGGTTGATAATTTAGTTCTTCTGCTATTTTCAATACTTTTTCTCTTGTTTTTTCTGAGACGCTTGCTCCCGGTGTAAACACCCGTGATACTGTCGATTGAGATACATTTGCCAATTTAGCAACTTCCATTGCTGATACAACTTTCTTTACCATGTATATACCCCTAACCTAATATATTGTTTGTTAATATAGTTGAAAATAATGAATTTTTCAAGTGGGGGATTGCCTATGCAAGTGTACTATTATCCCTCGAGTCATCATAACTCTATCATTATAGCAAAACACGAATAGATTTAACGTTTTATTTGCAAAAGAGAAGGGACAATAAAAAGAAGCCTTGTCCAGGCTTCTTAAGCTGTTTTATCTTAAAATCATTTCGATGTATATAACGGATTTAAGAAATAAGTTTTAATTCTTCCGTTAATCGTAGGAATTCTTCTTTGTTCCGATTCTCTAATGAACGATCGATCTCTTTTCGAAGTTGCTCTTTTCGGAAATCACAAAGGACTTTGTTTAACACCATTTCAGCAAATTCGGAATCCATAATATTTACCTCATTAATTGTTGGTGTGTTAAGCAAATTCTTTTTCATTGAAAATCAACTCCTTGACCTTTTTTTTATTATAACAATAGTTTTCAGAAAATTCAAATACTTTTATTGTTAGTTTTTTGTTATTTATATCCGGGTGATTTTGTTTTTTAAACAATAATAGGGTTAATGTATCTTAGTTCTTAGGTTGATTAGGAAGGTTATTATAAAATTGATGAAACAAACATGTGAGGTAAGAGCTTAGATTAAATTGGTTTTCATTAATAAAATTAGACAGCGCTAATTGGCTTTCTCTTGACATCATTTTACCTCCTTTAAGATAACTTCCTTATCTAGATTATTACCAAACTATCAATTTTTTATACACCTATAAATCAAAAATCTGCTTTAAACGCAGAGGGAATCATTTGGTCCACGTATTATAGAAATGAGCGAAGAGTTGCAGGGGAGTAGGGGGAGTGCGATGCTTTTTGACATTGCTTCTCTTTAAACAACAAAAGAAGGAATCAACATTTCTTGAACAGTCGATTCCTTCTAGTGAAAACACTAATCTCATAGGATTATTAATGTAATAAATGCCGTAATTCTTCAACCTGTCTCCGGCTAGTATCAATCATTTTTTTAGCAATTTTTTTACTTTCTGGATCTAAGTCTCCCTTTACAAGTTCCTCGGAATACTGAACGCCGTAGTTATCTAATCCTTCTAAGGCATCCTCGATAATTTTATTTGTATCATCAGGCAGCATGACTTTATGCATAAAGCTATGCATGGATCCAGAGAAACCTTCATCGTCAGCTGGAACTCCACCTAGATTCTGAATCCGTTCCGCTATTTGTTGGGCATTTAGCTTTACATCCTGCTGCATAGACTGAAATGTTTTCTTTATCTCCTCATCGTCTACCTTTTGGATATAATGTTCAAACGAACGTATTCCCATATATGTACCTCTTAATAAAGTGTTTAGTTCTTCGATAATTACCTCTTTTTCCACAAAAATTGCCCCCTTTTTCTTCTATTATGCTGTCTATGGGGTGGACTATTCGTAGCCTGTTTGAGTATTAAGTGTGATTCATTTTCATGGGAATGAAAAAGAGCTACCCCAAAATTCATGAAAAATGGCTTTCGGGGCAGCTTCACTGTTTAGCTGAACGATTATTCTTCTTAGATACTTCTTTTTTGATTTTTTTTTAGTGAGTTAAAGGACAAAATGAGGGAATTAGACAAGGCAAGTTTCTTTGGTTGCCTTTTCAGGAACGTCTAAAACAAAGAATAGCAACAACTAAGATTATGAGTCCCATAAATAATAAAGGCATGATACCTGAACTATATACAATATAAACTTTAATGTTGCGGATAGCATTGACGATAAGGAATATGAGCAAGAAAACACACAAAATAAGGATGAGAGGCATATTTTTACGTCTATGCAAAGCAACCAGCCCCTTTGTAGAAGCTTATTACAGATTTTCGGAACGAGAAAGCCCATTACGTTGTGATTTACACTCCTTTTAGGGATAGGATGAGAGTGAGGTAGAACCGGGCGTGTTGGATGACACATCAAAGGTTCGCTTTTTTATAGGATATACTCTTGATTTAGGAACGGGTGTTCTGGTACAATAAGTGTAAGTCAAAGAGAAAGGAGGAAAATCGCTTTGTTTGTGACTCATTCCTTTCAAATTCCCTATGATTCCAACTTATATGAAGAATTAAGAACGATGCAACGAGAAGCAGCCTCCGTTTGGAATGATATCGTGAGGGAAGCTACTTCCTATTATTTTGCTTGTAACAAATGGTTAAGTAAAACAGAGATTCAAGCCATTCGGAAACAAACCTACAACCTTCATTCACAAACGGTTCAGGCCATTGCAGATAAGTATGCAGCGAACCGTGAAACGATTCGACAACTGAGAAAAACGGATAAAAAAGCCAACTATCCGTGGCGAAGAAAATATTATTATTGTATTCCCTTAAAAAAAGCTTCTATGGACATTTCAACAGACACCATCACGATTAAAAAAGTAGACTATGGATTCTCCCTCTCTGACCTTTTAACGAAGAAGAAAAAGAAAAACTGGAACGACAAGTTTCCGAAGCAACATACATCGGTCGTTATCCCCAATCGATCAGAAGAACACTTAAACGCATGTAACTATGCGGAAATTGTCTGGCGGAACGGAGCGTATTGGTTTTGTTATGCGGTTCAAGTTCCTGAACAAAATCTGTCTGCGTATGAGAAGAAGGTGGCAGGTGGAGATTTAGGAGAAATTCATGCTGTCGCAGTGGCCACCGAAGATCGAGCCCTTGTCGTGTCAGGACGTGCGATGCGCAGTATCTCTCAATTCCGTGCCAAAGCTTTAGCGGACTTAAGTAAGAAAATGTCCCGTTGTAAAAAAGGTTCTCGTCAATGGAAAAGGTACAAATACGCCAGAAACCGCCTACGCCAAACAAGCAACAACCAGCTCGAAGCCTTGGAACATAAAACGACGAAAGAGATTGTGAATTTTTTGGAAGTAGAAAAAGTCACGCATTTAGTCATTGGAAACGTATCAGGCATTGAAAAAGGAACCAAGAAGAACGAACAGAAGAAACGAAAACAGAACAAAGTGAGAAGACAACAACTGTCCTTGTGGAATCAAGGGAAAATCAAACAAAAACTCACCTATAAAGCGAAAATCAAAGGCATCATCGTGACAGAAGCCGAAGAAAGCTATACATCTCAAGACTGTCCGTTTTGCGGAGGCAGACATCGTGCAAAGGGAAGGATGTTCATTTGTTCTGTTCACAAAACAGAAATCCATCGTGATGTAAACGGCGCTCAGAATATTGCGCGTAAAAAACATCACATGGCCGTCCAACCACTGGTTTCCGTGGTGTTTAAGCAGCCTGTTTGGTATCGCCGGTTTTTGTCCGAAAAACAAAAGATTCCTCTCTTAAGGACAAACCTCTAACAGGAAAAAGTATCGCCGGTTGAACGGCGTAGTCGGCACAGACCTTGCCCACTTGAGAGAGAAAATCTCTCAAGCGTTGCTCACCTAAGTTTCACCTCTGCCTCTCCTTATAGAAGATGGTAAGTGGGATGTTTGTGAGAAAGAACCCCTTGGCTTTAGCCATGGGAGTGGTCAGGGTCCGTTATAAAACCCTATGCTTATCATACCTTGTATTATGTAATTAAAAACATTAAGTTTGATCCGAGTAGCTTTTCATAACCACGTACTTAAAACATACCTGACATAATAATTTATTTAACAATAAAAATAATCGCTTTTATCCTAACTATGTCATTATCCTTGAAATAAGGAACGGATTTTAGGATAAAAGCGGTTGAAGTTTTAAGTTTTAGTATGAATCTGCTTTTTAATTTGAATGACTGATATCATTTAATAATGTATGTAAAGCGAGCGTATAGAGTAAATATACGCCTAAATATGCCCCTGTTAGTAAGAAAAGAGGGTTGAGAAATAAAGCGTGGATATTGGTCATGAATACTGTTTGATCTTCGATGATTTGATGGATGGAGATAGAAGCGATATTCCCAAAAATAAGTGCTGATAGAATCGCGGCTACATGAAAAATAATCCGAGATATAAACCATTTTCTTTGAAGTATCATCATTAGTGCGGGAGCGATGATACTGCCCAAAATTAAAAAACCTCCATCTTTATCACCTTATAATCATTCTTCACTCTACAAAAGAGAATTAAACAGCGTTTAAATACATTGAGGATGAAGAGGACGAACGTGGTTGACGTTGTTGTAGGTTGAACTATCCCCACCTACTCATTAGGATTTCCTATTTACATTTCTTAAGGTGGGGGTTCGTAAAACTAGAATTGGTCTTGGTTATCTCTACTAGCTGTTATGTCGCGATAAGGCATGATGCTTTTTTCTATTTGTTCATAGTCTGTTGTTCCGAGCTCTTTCAATACATTGGGAATCTCTTCTTCAGGATAGCCGTAATCACGCAGCAACTGTTTAATCTGTTCCATTCATTAAGTCTCCGTTCACTTGTATTTTTATTTTAGAAATATAAAAGGATTTCTCTTATCTTGTTCGTTATAGTAAGGTGACATACAAAAAAAGTTTCATTAGAGTATAGTTTTTCAAAAGGATGTTGACTTTTTTATACTAAAATAGTAACATTGTAATTCCTACTGCGGATTCCACAAAGAGTTTTTAGTAGGGGTTGAGAAGTTAATGAAGATGGAAGTAGAATGTCTAAGTTAATTTCTAACGTGAAAAATATTTAAAAAAAGTTATTGACTAACTTTGAAAAGTTATGTTATGATAACAAATGTCGCTAAGACGACGTAGTTCTTTGAAAACTAAACAAAACAGAAACGCCAACGTTTTTTTAAAAGTGAGCACACACTAAAAAGTGCAATATGAGCA
>NZ_QWVS01000075.1 GCF_003570725.1 Peribacillus asahii | reverse complement strand
AATGCTTTCCTATTATCTAGTTTTGAAGGAACAATCCTTCTACATAATGTCTGGTAACGATAGCGAAGAGGTCACACCCGTTCCCATTCCGAACACGGAAGTTAAGCTCTTCAGCGCCGATGGTAGTTGGGGGTTTCCCCCTGTGAGAGTAGGACGTCGCCAGGCAAGCATAAGATCAGCTGAGAAGCTGATCTTTTTTATTGAATTCATTTAACCATTTAGATACTAAAAAGGTAGTTTTGCTAGGGGTTATTTTAAGAAATCGAATAATGGTTGGATAATCATCGTTTGGCATCGTTTTAAACAGTTCGGACCACCACTCTGTTTCATAGCGGGCAATCATACTTAGATTGTATAAAACTAAATAATGAAGAATTAATTCAGGCAATACATAGCATGGCGACTGTTTGTTGAGGGAAAGCATAAAGTTATTGGAATAGGTATCATAGCGAATCGGTGAGCTCCCATTATAATACAGTGCATCTTTGGGAGTAATTATGAGATCCTTTTTATTTTCCTCTAATGATAAAGTTAATTTGATTTTAGAACTAAGGAATTCTACAAAGCGGCTACTCGTCATTTGATAATGATCGAGTATAGATGATGGTAGTAGAAAGCCTTGATGTGTAAGGGTTAGTGTTTCAAATTGTTTGGAAGAATGAACAGGTGAATTTATTTGCATTTCTGGAATTTCCTTTAGTAGTGTTTCCATTGTGAATTTTTCCCCTTCTAGCTGTTTGATATTAAAAATTTTTTCAGCTAAACAAGTAATTAATCCATTTTTTTGTACTTTTACTTCATCCTTCAAAAACTCATATTGCTGCTTTTTTCTTTTTCTTGTTGTGACCCCATGGGCAAGCAAAGAAGTCGATTCAGGGTAATTAGGGTCTACGGTAAGTAAACATGCTTTTAAAAGCTGTACAAACCCGTAGAACGTTAAAGTAGGCTGTATAGAGAGTGGAGCAATACTTGCTTGTTCATAGTATGTTTTTGCGTGTTCTAGATAATATATAAACGGGTAGCAATTTTCATAGCTCTTTTGCTCTGCATCTGGAATATGTAGTTGAGTATAATGTTTTCTTAAAAATAATTGAGAAGAAGATGCTGAAAAAAAAGGCAAAAGGGAATCAAAATAACCAGTGTTTATAAACAAAGATAACAGCTCCTTTGAATTTTTTAAATTAATAGAAAAGTCAAACTTTTTCATTCGTTCTTGACAGTATTATGCCCAGTTGATAACCTACAAATAATATTTTTTAGCAGGAGGGGAAAGAAATGTGGGAAAATAAGTTTGCAAAAGAAGGTTTAACTTTTGATGATGTGTTACTGATACCAGGAAAGTCGGAGGTATTACCAAACGATGTAAGTTTGAAAGTAGAATTGGCGGAAAATTTGAAACTTAATATTCCGATTATTAGTGCAGGAATGGATACAGTAACAGAAGCGGAAATGGCGATCGCAATGGCTCGTCAAGGCGGCTTAGGAATTATTCATAAAAATATGTCAATTGAAGCTCAAGCTGATCAAGTAGATAAAGTTAAACGTTCTGAGAGTGGTGTTATCTCTGACCCATTTTTCTTAACGCCGGAACATCAAGTATTTGATGCTGAGCATTTAATGGGTAAATATCGAATTTCTGGAGTACCAATTGTTAATAATGAAACGGATCAAAAGCTTGTTGGTATTATTACAAATCGTGATTTACGCTTTATTGATGATTTCTCTTTAAAAATTTCTGATGTGATGACAGTTGAAAATTTAGTAACAGCACCAGTTGGCACAAATTTAGAGCAAGCTGAAAAAATTCTTCAAAAATATAAAATCGAGAAACTCCCTCTTGTTGATGATAACGGTGTTTTAAAGGGATTAATTACAATTAAAGATATCGAAAAAGTTATTGAATTCCCGAACTCAGCTAAAGATAAACAAGGAAGATTACTTGTTGGAGCTGCAGTTGGAGTAACGAAAGATACACTGAAGCGTGTAGAAATGCTAGTGAAAGCACATGTTGATGTTATCGTATTAGATACAGCACATGGCCATTCTGCAGGTGTTCTTGGAAAAGTTAAAGAAATTCGAGATGCTTATCCTGAATTAACAATTATCGCAGGGAACGTTGCAACAGCAGAAGCAACACGAGCATTAATTGAAGCAGGTGCTGATATTGTAAAAGTTGGAATTGGTCCTGGATCAATTTGTACAACACGTGTTGTTGCGGGTGTAGGTGTACCACAAATTACAGCTATATATGATTGTGCAACAGAAGCTCGCAAGCATGGTAAAACAATTATTGCTGATGGCGGTATTAAATACTCTGGTGATGTTGTAAAAGCTTTAGCTGCAGGCGGAGATGCAGTAATGCTTGGAAGCTTACTGGCTGGTGTTACGGAAAGTCCAGGGGAAACAGAAATTTTCCAAGGCCGACGTTTTAAAGTATATCGTGGTATGGGTTCTGTTGCAGCGATGGAAAAAGGGTCTAAAGACCGTTACTTCCAAGAAGATAATAAGAAATTCGTTCCAGAAGGAATTGAAGGACGTCTTCCTTATAAAGGACCTCTTGCAGATACAATTTATCAATTAATCGGTGGTGTTCGTTCAGGTATGGGATACTGCGGAACACCTACTTTAACAGATTTAAAAGAAAGAGCACAATTCGTTAGAATGACAGGTGCGGGCTTAAGAGAAAGTCATCCGCATGATGTTCAAATTACAAAAGAAGCACCGAACTATTCTTTACAATAAGGTAAAACCTCCTTTGATGGAGGTCTTACTACCTGCTAAAGATGGAATAAAAATTACCAAAAAAATAGGTATCGTCTTTCATGACTCTACCTATTTTTTTTGTTTTTTCTATGATAAACTAAAAAAAGTGCGTAAGGCAGACCAGAAATAGCTGCCTATTATTAAAAAGCTTACAAGGTGGAGGTATTGAAAATTGAAAAGAATCAGCAAGATGACCCTGATGTTCATGACCGTTTTTGTTCTCGCATTTTCACAATTTGCTTATCAACCGGGGAAAGCTCAAGCTGAATCTGATAATTTAGGCTTAAAAGCAGAAGCAGCGATTATCATTGATGGTGAAACTGGGCAAATTATATATGAAAAAAATGCCGAAAAAGTTTTAGGGATTGCTTCAATGTCTAAAATGATGACAGAATATATCGTGTTAGAAGCGATTCATAATAAAAAAATTTCTTGGGATACAAAAGTTCTAATAGATGAGTATGTACATAAATTATCAAAGGCGCCAAATTTGTCGAATGTAGGCTTAACACAAGGTGAAGAATATACGGTCAAAGAATTATATAGTGCGATGGCTGTATACTCTGGTAACGCTGCAACAGTAGCTCTGGCTGAAAAAATTGCTGGTAGCGAGAAGAAATTTGTTCAACTACTGAATAAAAAAGCGAAAGAACTAGGTTTGAAAAACTATAAATTTGTTAATGCTACTGGACTTAATAATTCTGATTTACTAGGAAATTATCCGTCTGGCGATGCAAATGAAGAAAATGTAATGACAGCGCATGATGTAGCTTTACTAGCTTATCGGTTAATTAATGATTATCCAGAAGCGTTAGATTACTCAAGTATCTCTAAATTGAAATTTCGTGATGGTAGAGAATATCCAAACTTTAACTGGATGCTGCCGGGTTTAATCTTTGAATATGATGGTGTTGATGGTTTAAAAACAGGTTCAACGGATTTTGCTGGGTACGCTCATACCGGAACAGCTGTTCGTGGTGGGCAACGTTATATTACAGTGGTTATGAAATCAACATCCAAAGATGAACGTTTTAGAGATAGTATTAAATTAATGGACTACGCTTTTGACCAGTTTAGTAAAAAAGAAATTCTTCCTGCACACTATCAGGTCAAGGGGCATAAGTCACTTGATGTTGTGAAAGGAAAAGAAGACGTAGTTAATATTGAAACAAAAGAAGCACTAGATTTAGTTGTAGAAGATGATTACAAAGAGCATGTTAAAACGAAACTTGTTATTGATGAAAGCAAGTTAAATGAAAACGGTCAATTAACAGCACCAATTAAAAAAGGTGAGAAGCTTGGTTATATTACTGTTCAAGTAGGAGAAGAGCCTTATGGTTCAATCACGAACCTAGAAGCCAAATCAATCAAGGTAGATGTTGTAGCTGCTGAATCAGTGGAAAAGGCGAATTGGTTTGTTCTTTCTATGCGTGCAGTAGGTGGATTCTTTGCTGATATTTGGTCAAGCACTGCTTCTACTGTTAAAGGATGGTTTTAATAGAATTCGCGTATAAAACGGTTGCAACTTGCAAATAATTGTAGTACATTATGGAAAAACAATTTGATTTATAAAGCTATGACAGGAAATAGTAACAAGAAAGGCTTGCTGTAGAGAGCCGATGGTTGGTGAAAATCGGTGTAAGCATCTTGTGAATCCATCCTTGAGTAAAGAACGGAACACCTTTTAGGGTTAGTAAGTGCTTTCGGTTCAAGCCGTTATCTTGATAAGTGGAAGACAAATGTTGTCTTCAACTAGGGTGGCAACGCGGGTTAACTCTCGTCCCTTTTATAGGGACGGGAGTTTTTTGCGTACAGAAGCTGTATAAATAGGAGGAAAGAAAGATGTTAGATTTAAAATTTTTACGCAATAATTTTAAAGAAGTAAAACGTATCCTGCAATATCGTGGAGAGGACTTAACGGATTTAGGAGCATTTGAAGAATTAGATGTGAAACGTCGTGAGTTAATTGCTGAGGTAGAGCAGCTAAAAAGTAAAAGAAATGAAGTATCTCAACAAGTAGCAGTATTAAAACGTGAGAAAAAAGATGCTGATACATTAATTGTTGAAATGCGTGAAGTGGGAGATCGAATTAAAGGGTTAGATGAAGAACTTCGTGAAGTGGAAGCGAAGTTAGATATGCTTCTCTTATCTATTCCAAACATTCCACATGAAAGTGTTCCAATTGGAGAAACAGAAGATGATAATGTAGAAGCTCGTAAGTGGGGAGAAATTCCGCAATTTACATTTGAACCAAAGCCGCACTGGGATATAGCAACAGATTTAGGGATTGTCGACTTTGAACGTGCTGCAAAAGTAACAGGAAGCCGTTTTGTTTTTTATAAAGGGCTAGGCGCACGATTAGAGCGTGCATTAGCAAGTTTTATGTTGGATTTACATGTAGAAGAACATGGTTATGAAGAGTTAATGACACCGTTTATGGTAAACCGCGCAAGTATGACAGGTACTGGACAGTTGCCGAAGTTCGAGGAAGATGCATTTCGTATTGAAAGTGAAGATTATTTCTTAATTCCAACAGCTGAAGTGCCTGTAACAAACTTTCACCGTGATGAGATTTTAAATGGAGAGGATTTACCGCTTAGCTATGTAGCTTATACAGCATGCTTCCGTTCTGAGGCAGGATCTGCAGGCCGAGACACACGTGGTCTGATTCGCCAGCATCAATTTAATAAAGTTGAGCTTGTGAAAATTGTAAAGCCAGAAGACTCTTATCAAGAACTTGAAAACCTAACAGGTCATGCTGAGAAGGTATTACAACTGCTTGGTCTACCATATCGTGTATTGAGCATGTGTACAGCAGACTTAGGATTTACAGCAGCGAAGAAATATGACCTTGAAGTATGGCTGCCGAACTATGGCGGTTATCGAGAAATCTCTTCTTGTAGTAATTTTGAAGCTTTCCAAGGGAGACGTGCGAATATTCGTTTCCGTCGTGATGCGAAAGGAAAACCGGAGTCTGTTCATACATTAAATGGATCTGGTTTAGCTATCGGTAGAACGGTAGCAGCTATTTTGGAAAATTATCAACAAGAAGATGGAAGTGTTATTATTCCGGAAGTATTACGACCATATATGCGTGGTGTAGAAGTCATTAAGCCTAGCTAATTTGAAAGAAAAGGGACTTATCTGTCAAAGGTAATGTCCCTCTTTTTAAATGATGTATTAATGAATGTTGCTACTGAAGTGAATTTCCTTTTCCTGTGTTGATAATCTTTTCTATGCTAAAAAAGCGGTCAAGATGTTGACATTCTTTTTCAATCATTGTACTATATTAAATGTCAACACGGAGGTATACCCAAGTCTGGCTGAAGGGATCGGTCTTGAAAACCGACAGGGGGGTCAAACCCCGCGGGGGTTCGAATCCCTCTACCTCCTCCATTTATTTTTTAAATCACACTTGCATGCATAAATATGGAATCGTATGAAAATCCGTTACATTACGTAACGGATTCTTTTATTGGAGAAAAGATGAAATAAGAGAGCTCTTAGCTGTACTTGCTTTTAATACTTGATTCATCATCGTTAAAGCATATTGATTGTCCTGTATATCGGCAGAGGCAATTGCATCCTCTGGTGCCCAGATCTTATATTCACGCATATAAGCGTCGTTGGCAGTGAAAAGGACGCAGATATTCCCTGCAATTCCAGTTAAAATTAAAGTATCAACTTTTAATTGATGTAGTAAAGTTTGAAGAGCTGTCCCGTAAAAAGCAGAATGTTTTGGTTTAATTAAAAAGTAATCATCATTTGTGGGCTTAATTTGTTCAATGATGTCTACATTCTGTTCATGTTGACAAGTGGCAATAATTTTTTCGAAGTCAGCTTGCCATAAATTATAGTGGTCATTGATGTAGATGATAGGAGCCCCTTGTTTTTTTATGGCTTCTTTAATATGTAAAATTGGTTTAACAATAGATTTAGTATGCTTAAGCAGTAAATCGCCGTGAGCAAATTTAAAATCATTAATCATATCAATAATAAGCAGGGCACATTTCATAGCTATTCTCCTTTTAAAGTTTGCATCAGCTATAGGTAATACGATACGATGTCCTATATATGAGGATAATGTGTGTTTACTCTTTATAGTTAGCCCGATAGCGTCTCTTTACTCCTATAAAAGGGGGGATAGATGGTGAAAGATGATGCGTATTATATGAATATAGCTTTGGAAGAAGCAAAAAAAGCATGTGCTCTTCAAGAAGTGCCAATTGGTGCGATTGTTGTTTGGAAGGATGAAATAATCGCTAGAGCCTATAATTTACGTGAGACAGATCAAAATGCAGTGGCTCATGCAGAATTATTAGCAATACGTGAGGCGTGTGAAGTTCTTGGAACATGGAGGCTAGAAGAAGCCACTCTATATGTAACGCTTGAACCGTGCCCGATGTGTTCGGGGGCAATTATTAATTCTCGTATTAAGCGGGTGGTCTTTGGTGCGCATGATCCAAAGGCAGGATGTGCAGGGACGTTTATGAATTTACTTCAAGATGAACGTTTTAATCATCAAAGCGAAGTAACGAGCGGTGTACTGCAAGAAGAATGCGGCGGTATACTGACGGCTTTTTTTAAAGAACTTCGTGAACGAAAAAAGGCGGCTAAGAAAGCGAAAAACTCACGTTGCATAGAAGATATTAACAGCTAATAAATATTGCTTTTTTAAAATATAATCGGTATAATGAATCATGTACCTAGATGAGGTACACTAATTATCGGTATCATATTTGCCGTGCTAGGTGGGGAGGTAGCGGTGCCCTGAACTCGCAATCCGCTCTAGCGAGACGGAATCCCTTCTCGAGGTTAGCGTACTGTAGGGTCTGCCTTAAGTAAGTGGCGTTGACGTCCGGGTCCTGCGCAATGGGTCTCCATGAACCATGTCAGGTCCGGAAGGAAGCAGCATTAAGTGGAAGTTCCCATGTGCCGCAGGGTTGCCTGGGCCGAGCTAACTGCTTAAGTAACGCTTATGGTTGTTAATCGACAGAAGGTGCACGGCAGTTATTACATAATAAATCAACTCATCCAATTAAGGGTGAGTTTTTTTATGCCATTGTAACCATTGAAATGAGTACGCTATAATTAATAGAGATGGAGAAAATAAAGGAGGGATTACCGTGGGATATCAAGCATTATATCGGGTGTGGCGACCACAACAATTTATTGATGTAGTCGGTCAGGAACATGTAACGAAAACGTTGCAAAACGCTCTCATCGGGCAAAAAGTTTCCCACGCCTATTTATTTTCAGGACCGCGTGGTACAGGGAAAACAAGTGCAGCCAAAATCCTTGCTAAGGCTGTAAACTGTGAGCATGCGCCGACAAGTGAACCTTGTAATGAATGTGCGACCTGCCGAGGAATTACTGACGGCTCCATATCGGATGTAATTGAAATTGATGCGGCTTCTAATAATGGGGTAGAGGAAATTCGAGATATTCGCGATAAAGTAAAATATACCCCGAATGCGGTTACGTACAAAGTGTATATTATCGATGAAGTACATATGCTATCACAAGGAGCTTTCAATGCTTTATTAAAAACATTGGAAGAGCCGCCTAGGCATGTCATCTTTATTTTAGCTACAACTGAGCCGCATAAAATTCCCCTAACGATAATTTCCCGTTGTCAACGTTTTGATTTTAAACGTATTCAACCCCAAGATATCGTTGGTCGGATGTCGCAAATTGTGGGTGAAACAGGTGTGGCATGTAATGAGCAGGCTTTACATATTATTGCGAGAGCGGCTGAAGGCGGAATGCGTGATGCGCTAAGCTTGCTTGATCAAGCTATTTCGTTTAGTACAGATGAAGTAACAGTAGAAGATGCTCTTACAGTGACGGGATCGGTATCACAAGCTTTTTTAAGTCGACTAGCACGAGCTGTTTATGAGAGAGATGTGGCTGTTTCCCTTCAAGTGTTAGATGAACTATTAGCAATGGGAAAAGATCCGGCTCGTTTTATAGAAGATATTATTTTTTACTTCCGAGATATGTTATTATATCAATCAGCTCCAAGTTTAGCTGATACGTTTGAACGAGTGTTGATTGATCCGCAGTTTAAAGAACTTGCGGGGATGATTTCTACAGACATCATTTATCAAATGATCGAAAGCTTTAATACAACACAGCAGGATATGAAGTGGACGAATCATCCACGTATCTTACTAGAAGTCGCGCTTGTGAAGTTGTGCAATGAACAATCATCATCTCAAGTTGATAACGGACAAGTACAACAACTTCTTGCTAAAATAGAGGGCCTTGAGAAGCAAATTGAAGATCTTAAACAAAATGGATTAGCGATTTCTAATGTTGAACAAGCAGCAACGAAGCCAAAGGCACAGCGGACTACAAAGAGAGCATACAAGGCACCAGCAGGAAAAATTCATCAAATTTTAAAACATGCAACAAAACCTGATTTACAAGCAGTGAAAAGTAAATGGGGCGAGGTTTTTGAACAACTGGGTCAACAAAACTTAAAGTCATTAGCGGCTTTATTGACAGAAGCAGAACCTGTTGCTGCCTCAGAAGGTGCATTTGTGGTAAAATTTAAATATGATATTCATTGCCAAATGGCCATGGAAAATAGCCGTTTAATCGGAATGATGGCATCCATTATGGAACAACTTACCGGTCGTCGTATGGAAATGGCGGGTGTACCGGAGAGTCAATGGCAGCAATTGCGAGAAGAGTTTCTTTCTACGCAGCAACTCGATGGTCCAACCGAAACGGAATCAAAAGAAGAAGATCCTTTTATAGCAGAAGCCCGTAAATTAGTCGGGGATGATTTGTTGGAAATTAAAGAATAATTAGGAGGTACGAAGAATGGGTATGCGTGGCGGCATGGGGAACATGCAAAACATGATGAAACAAATGCAAAAAATGCAAAAGAAAATGACAGAAGCACAAGAAAAACTAGGGGAAGAAAGAATTGAAGGAACAGCTGGCGGCGGAATGGTTACCGTGATTGTGACAGGTCATAAAGAAATCGTCGATGTTGCGATTAAACCTGAAGTAGTCGATCCGGATGATATCGAAATGTTACAAGATTTGGTGCTAGCAGCAACAAACGATGCTCTAAAAAAAGCAGAAGAATTAACAAACAAAACGATGGGACAATTTACAAAAGGCATGAACCTGCCATTTTAAATAGTAAGAGAAGAAACTTCCGTAATGGAGGTTTCTTTTCTGTCATGGAAGGAAGGATACGATGCATTATCCAGAACCGATTTCAAAGCTTATTGACAGCTTTATGAAGTTACCGGGTATTGGACCGAAAACAGCGGCGAGGCTTGCTTTTTTTGTGTTAGGGATGAAGGAAGATACGGTGTTAGACTTTGCGAAAGCGCTGATTAACGCGAAGAGAAACCTTTCCTATTGTTCGGTGTGCGGTCATATTACAGACCAGGATCCGTGTATGATTTGTGAAGATCAGCGCCGGGATCGAGATGTGATTTGTGTAGTGCAGGACCCGAAAGATGTTATTGCGATGGAAAAGATGCGTGAGTTTAACGGACTGTATCATGTGCTGCATGGCAGCATTTCGCCGATGGATGGAATTGGACCGGAGGATATTAATATCCCTGATTTATTGAAGCGCCTGCAGGATGAGACCGTGCAGGAAGTCATCCTGGCAACCAATCCAAATATTGAGGGAGAAGCCACAGCGATGTATATTTCTAGACTGTTGAAGCCATCAGGTATTAAAGTGACAAGAATTGCCCATGGATTACCGGTCGGCGGTGATTTAGAATATGCAGATGAAGTAACATTATCAAAAGCAATTGAAGGACGAAGAGAAATTTAAAGCGTGTGGGGGAAGAAAGATGTTCTTTCGGCGAAAAAAAAGACTGAGACATGAATATGATGCAGCATTAATACAGCAGCTGGAGTATTTTAAACAAAATTGGATGAATCAAAAAACTTTGCTGGAAAGAAGTGTCGACCCATCTGAAGAGGCGAAAGCAACATTAAAAATTGCAGAATTAAAGTACTTTTATATGTTTAGGGAAGCGAAGCAAAGACAAGCGAAAGTAAAGAGATGATGTTTGTGGAGGACTATTAGGAGAGATCTGATAGTCTTTTTTTATTTTATATTCAATACTTCCGCAGTTCTTAATAAATGAATGATGACATATGAATAGGGTACAAGCTCAAAAGGAGGCGAAAGCTTGGAACCTGTCGTATTTGTTGCAATCATTGCAGGCTTAATCCTACTGTTGCTCATTGTTGGAGCACCATTAAAACCAATCCGATATGTGGGACAAATGGTTATTAAACTTGTGATTGGAGCGGTTTTTCTTTTCTTTCTAAATACATTAGGTAATCAAGTAGGTATACATGTACCAATTAATTTTGTTACTTCAGCAATAGCAGGAGTGTTGGGGATTCCTGGTGTTGCTGCATTAGCTGCCATTGATTATTGGGTAATATGAGAATCTAAGAAACTATCTTAGATTCTTTTTATTATGTATTTTTTATTAAATAATATTGTTGACTTTTAACTAGATAGTTGATATTATATTAAAAGTCGCCGATGCGACATTAACTTCTTTCTTAGAAATAAAAAAGTGTTGACTTTGATTGTTGTACATGGTATATTATAAAAGTCGCTTGTGAGAGAAGTGATAAATCGTTCTTTGAAAACTGAACAAAACAAAGCGCCAACGTTAATTTTTAAAGTGAGCACACACTA
>NZ_QWVS01000074.1 GCF_003570725.1 Peribacillus asahii | reverse complement strand
ATAACTTCAAAAGCTTACCTATCACTATAATAAGAAGGCGCCTTTTTTATTGTACCTGATTCTAGAACAACACATTTTAGGATTAGTTATTGTGAAGGTTTCTACTTAAACTATAGGAGTGCTTATGTTCTGGTCAAGTTCTTCATGTTGATGGGGGAGAATCCACACATTCCTAATGAAAGGGGGTTACCATTTTGAGATATGAATTTAATCCAGAAATAAAGCTATTGCTACCCAAGTTACGAGCTAAATTATTCAATAATCTAAATAATAGCACTTGACACTTGCATTTTTTAGGGTGATATTTAAAAATGCAAGTGTCAAGTGTATAAAAATATTTTTTTATATTTTGATAAGTAGAGTATAGTTTTTAGGAAACGAATTGGTATCAAGTTTATAGGGTGGAAAGATAATTGGATACATTGTAATGAGGAACACAGAGATATAGTCCAAGAGGGGAGAACTATATGGAAGTTGAATTTAGTGAATTGAATCCAGTCAAGGAAGACTTTATAAGATTACATTAAACAACAGAATGGAATGCTAAAAGCTTGTATTCATATAACCAGCTATATACCGCAATTTGTAACAGCTGGTATTCCATTTCTATTTATTATAATAAAAATTTAATAGGCTTTGGCAGGATTCAGATGGGATTATCAAACTTTAATTTGTGATGGTCGATGCCGAATACCAAAAACAAGGCATCGGAAAAAAGTAATGACATCATTACTAAAAAATATGAGGAAGAAGATATTAAGTGGGTTCAATTATTTAGTGGAAAAGAAAAACAAGATTTTTATAAGAAATTAGGTTTTGAAGCCCCTGGTATGTCCTTATGTTTATAATTTATTAAAGCACAGATAGGGTCGCTGCTTATGAGGTTTTATCAATGTGTATCAAGTCCTTTACTAATTTAAGCCTAACTAAAAAAGTTAAGAGTAACAATTAAAAGCTTACATAACTGAAGCGGATAAGAGATTAAAAAGGGTATATTTTTTACACGATGTTGGGAGGGACATTAACTCCACTGCCACCAACTTTCAAAAGAAAGACAAACTACTCATTATTAAGGGGGATGAAAATGGAGCATATTGTAATTACTGCTGTATTAAAACCAAAAGAAGGCCTGCAGGGGCAACTATTATCAGAACTCAAAAAGGTACAAGCGGCATCAAGGGAAGAGGCGGGTTGTATAAAGTATGACTTGCACCAATCTGAAGACCAAACTTTTGTTTTATATGAAGTGTGGAAGGATGAGGAAGCGCTGGAACACCATATTCAGTCGGCTCATTATCAGGAATACAGGAACAATATTGCAGACCTTGTATCAACTAGAGAAGTGTATAAGCTAAAAATAATGGAATAAGTTCACAAAGATGGAGTGGCGGAACCGTCGGAAAAACCTGTTATATGCAGGTTTTTAGTGGTCTTTTTTTAGATGGGAGCTTTTCGCCGTATCTCCTTCGAAACAAATCTTTTGATTTGGACGGACCAGATGGTTAATATATTAATATCGCGAATTACCGATTTGGCGTGATGCTTTCAGATCATCTATCCAGCTTCCATTGGGATAGTGATAATCGATATAGAAAGAGGCAAATGACATTGAAGCAGGAATTGGAACGCTTAAATGATGAACAAGCCGTTGAAATTTTTAAGGCATTGTCGAACCAGACTAGGGTGAGCATTCTTCAAATGTTAAAAGATCCCGACAGTCATTTTTCACCGCAAGCCCATATTATTGCTGATGAAGGATTTGAAGGCGGGGTTTGCGTAGGGGATATCCGAAGCAAGGCCGGGATTTCGCAATCCACTACTTCACAGTATTTATCGATTCTGCTGCAAAGCGGACTGGTTGAAATGAAGCGAATCGGACAATGGACGTATTATCGCCGTAATGAGGAGACGATTAAAAAGTTCGAAAAATACATTGGTACAAAAATTTAAGGAGAATTGAAGTGAGTTTATTACAGCATCGAGCATTTAACAGGTTGTACCAACAGGATAAAATGACGCTTGGTTTCGCGATTCCGACGGCAAGGATGTCCAAATATCCGATTATGGAAAATCAGCTGTCGCTTGCCCGCAAAATTGAAGACCATGGTTTCGCGGCATTGTGGCTTCGGGACGTTACGATTCAGAATTTGAATATTGATGATAATGGTCAAATGTATGATGTATGGATTTATTTGACCTATCTTGCGGCCCATACCAAGGATATTGCACTTGGGACGGCGAGTGTGGTCCTCCCGCTGCGCCATCCTGTCCGAGTGGCAAAGGAAGCATCATCTATTGACCGGTTGTTTCCCGAACGCCTGATCATGGGAGTGGCTTCAGGAGACCGGGATAAAGATTTCACAGCTTTGGGAATATCCAAGCTCGAAAGTGGAGGGCTGTTTAAAAAGAATTATGCATTCCTTGAACGGCTGTTAAAGGAGGACAATCCGACAATTAACAGCGATTTAGGCATCATCGATGGAACGGATATGAGAATGATCCCCAAACCTTTTTCTTCGATTCCGACCATGGTGACAGGATTCAGCAATCAATCGATTGAATGGATCGCCCAGAATGGGGACGGCTGGATCCAGTACCCGAGGATTATCCCACAACAAACTCAATTGATTAACGAGTATCGCGAGTTGTCGGAAATTTACGCCCCAGGAGTGTTTAAACCTTTCACTCAGACTTTATTTATCGATTTATCGGAAAATCCCGATTCGATTCCTGTTCAGATTCCGTTAGGATTTCGTGTAGGGCGCAAACAGTTATTGGAAATTCTATATCAATTTCAATCCATTGGTGTCAATCACCTGGCATTTGTATTGTATTTTTCAAAGCGCCCTCCCGAGGAAGTCATCCAGGAGCTTGGAGAGTTTGTGTTGCCTTACTTTCCGACTCATGAAATTCCAGTATGAGATTAGTTTTTAAAAAAATTAGATAAGGGAAGAAGATGAACTTATGTCTAAACATGCAAATAAACTAAACGAAATTCCATTCTCGGTGCTTGATCTTTCACCGATAACAGCCGGAAGTACTCCTGCTGACTCTTTCCGCCATACATTGGAACTCGCACAGCTTGCTGAAAAACTTGGTTACAACCGTTTTTGGCTCGCAGAACATCATAATATGCCGTTTATAGCCAGTTCCGCCACTTCTGTGGTGATGTCCCATGTGGCAGCCGGTACATCAAAAATCAGGATTGGTTCAGGAGGAATCATGCTGCCGAATCACGCACCGCTCGTCATCGCTGAGCAGTTTGGCACTCTTGAATCATTATATCCTGGGCGAATTGACCTTGGTCTGGGGCGGGCACCCGGTACAGATCAGGGGACCGCTCGTGCATTGAGACGTGACTTGGGAAGTACCGGAGATGACTTTCCTGAGCAATTAGCGGAACTCCGCGGTTACTTTGATCCATCCCTGGCACAAGGGAACCCTATAAAAGCGATTCCAGGTGAAGGTTTGAATATTCCAATCTGGCTGCTGGGTTCAAGCGGCTTCAGTGCGCAGCTGGCCGGAGAACTGGGTTTGCCATTCGCGTTTGCCGCCCATTTCTCGCCACTTAACACTCTGGGTGCTCTACAGATCTATCGCAATGCGTTTAAGCCTTCGAATGTTCTCGATAAGCCGTATGCGATGGTGGCATTGAATATCATTACAGCAGAAACGGATAAAGAGGCAAAGCGCCTTTTTACAACAATACAGCAGCAATTTTTGAATCTGATGAGTGGCAACCTTACAGCGCTTCAACCACCGGTAGATGACATATCCGAAGTGGCCAGCAGCTACCAATTAAAGGCTCTCGAGCAGCAATTAGGCTCATCGATTGTTGGCAGCCAGCAGACGGTAAAGGACAAGTTGCATACATTTTTGGAGGAGAGCCAGGCAGATGAAATCATGGCCATTGCCCAAGTTTACGACCACAAAGCTCGCCTGCATTCATACGATCTTCTGGCAGAAATTACAAAAAGCGAAAGGTAAAAAGGAGGACATCAGCAAGGAAACCTTTTTGATTTTTCTAGGGCATTGAATATGGATGAAACCGTGAAATCAAGTTATGAGGTTATTTACAGGATTCCTTAATTAAAAAGATAAAAGTTGTTAGAATAGGAGACAATGATATGAACTGCAAAATTAACCGAAATGCTGCTAAAGTGCTGAAACAAATGTTGGAAAGTGAAGGGGCTGAAGGGAAAATGGTTCGTGTCTACGTTACATTGGACCATGGGGACCATGCCCATTATGAAGTGAAACTTGATACTCCCACGGACCATGATGAAATTGTGAAAACAGACAAAGGCATTGATGTTTTACTTGATAAAAGGGAACCGTTTTTAGATGGGGTTTGGATCAAGTATTTCTATGTGCCGCAAGCAGGATTTGACATCACGAATTCTTCCAAAGGGCATCACCATCATTAAACACATGACAGAGCGATACTAAATGTTTTTATACCCTCATATATCTAGCAGTAACATATACTAAACAAAGTGGATTACTTGTATTTATTGTGTTGAATGAGAATAATATCAATGATGCTTTTATAATTATAAGGGGGCTTATCATAATGAGCAAAAAAATCGCTACACTAATAACAGACTTATTTGAAGATGTAGAATTCACAGAACCAGCACAAGCATTTAAAGATGCTGGTCATTTATTAGCTGAATAATAGCGTAAGTACTCAATAGCATCGTTTTAGAAATTAATATTTCACAATGAATTTCAATACAAAAAAGGTTTTAATAAGAAAGGAGTTTTACTATGTCGTTAAATGGTAAACGAGTAGTTGTTTTAGGGGGTACTTCTGGTATTGGTTTAGCAACTGCCAAAGCGTTTCTCGATCAATCAGCTCAAGTGATCATTGCCAGCCGTTCTGTTTCCAAATTAAATGAAGCAAAACAAGTTCTTGGTGGCAATGTAGAAGGAAATGAAATCGATTTTCGAAGCGAAGAAAAAGTAGCAGAATTTTTCAGCAAGATTGGGCAATTTGACCACCTTGTGGTAACAGCAGGAGAAGGCGCAATGGGGCACTTTAGCGAATTGCCTGTGGCAAGTGCTAAAGAGGCGTTTGATAGTAAGTTCTGGGGGCAATATATTACCGTCCGTTCAGCACTTCCGTATTTAAACAATGAGAGTTCAATCACCTTAACCTCTGGTGTATATGGCGTTCGTCCTCCTCAAGGCGCTACTACGTTAGCGGCAATCAATTCAGCCATTGAAGGATTGGTTCGAGGACTTTCTGTAGACCTAGCCCCTATTAGGGTAAACGTGGTTTCACCTGGAATTGTAGACACTCCAATCTATGCTGGAATGCCAGATGATCAGAGGCAAGCACTGTTCAACGGCATTGCACAGCAGCTCCCTGTTGGACGGATTGCAAAGCCGGAAGACATAGCTGAAACCTATGTATACCTTGCTAAAAATGGTTTTACTACTGGTACGGCTGTTCTTATTGATGGTGGAGCCCACTTAGTATAATGGCCTACTAAATGGATGTTGAACGGAAGCTTATCACCCTGCCAAGCAGTGGTTCTGACCAAAATAGAAATAAGGTAAGAATTAAGTAATTTACTGGTGGCAATACTGCAAAAGAGTATTGCCGCCTTTTTTGTTATTAGGTGCAAAAAAGATACAAAAGGAAGTGAATTTTAATGAGTGTAGAGGACGAAAATAAATTAACAAAAATAAAAAATTCCCTTGAAAGTCGTGTAGTTACATTGCCTGATGGAACTTCTCTGCCAAGAATAGGACAAGGAACTTGGTACATGGGAGAAAATCCTCAAATAAGAGCAAGGGAAATCAAAGCTTTACAACTCGGAATAGAATTAGGCATGAAACTAATAGATACGGCGGAAATGTATGGTGATGGTGATTCTGAACGCTTAGTAGGTGAAGCAATTAAAGGACGTAGAGATGACGTCTTTTTAGTATCAAAGGTGTATCCTCATCATGCAGGATTAGATATGATTGCCAAAGCGTGTGAAAACAATCTAAAAAGGCTGGGAACCAATCATCTTGATTTGTACCTTTTACACTGGCGAGGACATGTGCCATTAGCAGAAACCATTGAAGGAATGGAAAAGCTATGCAAGGAAGGGGAAATAGTAAGGTAGGGAGTATCCAATTTTGATAACGATGATATGAAAGAGTTATGGAACACCACTAACGGAAAAAATTGTATGACTAATCAAGTATTATATCATCTTGGTTCAAGGGGTATAGAGTATAATCTCTTACCATGGCAGCGAGAATATCACATGCCTATTATGGCATATAGCCCGCTAGCTCAAGGAGGTTTTTTAAGAAGACAACTGTTAACGGATCCAACCATTTTACAGATTGCAGAAAAATACGCTGTACAACCCTTACAAATCGCTCTCGCTTGGACAATCCGTTCTAACAATTGTCTAGCTATTCCAAAAGCTGTTCAAGAAGAACATGTACTAGCAAATACGGAAGCTGCTATTATTGAATTAACAAAAGAGGATTTAAATAGACTTGATGAAGTATTTTCGCAACCGACTAGAAAAATGCCTTTGGACATTTTATAGAAATTTTAGAGGATAGACAAGAGAGAAGGGATTGAATGTGTATGTCAACAGAGGTATTGGAAGATTTACTCCAGATGCAGCGTCGAGGAGGCTCCCGGCTCGCCCGCGGAAAGTGAGCACATGGAGCCAATTGCTTTTTAACTATGAGCCCTCCCTTCACAAAGTAGCGGAATGGTGGAATTAGCTTACTTTTATGACTTTGGTTGGAATGTAGCTCTCTTTAATAATGGTGATTTTACTGCTGGAGTTCACTTGGAATTCGATGACCCTGAAATAGTTAAAATGAGTGGGGAAGAAAATGTTTTAACAGCCTCATTACACCCTACTTACATAATTATATGATCAAACTCTTAAAAAAAGAGGGAGAAAGGAATGTAATGGAGATAATTGCTCTATTTAAAGGATATGAATTCGAAGGAATTAGAGTGGATTTTTTATCAGGAAATAGGTGATTAAAGAAAATGAGAGGCAAAAAAGAGACTGAATGATCAGCTTAACTTACATAGTTTCATAACAGGGATGAGCATCTTTGGGTGATTTACGAGAAAAACCTTATAGTTTACTTCGCATGAAAATTGGCGAATTACCTGCTCCAGCCTTTTAATAATAATGGTCTACTTCCTTCACAGCAGTAGGTCTTTTAGATGTTATTCAGCTACTTCTAGCCTTTTCCGTTCAACCAAGATGAAGCAATCATGTTTTTTTGTCCTAGTCTTATTAAATTTGCAATTGACTTTCTTAACTGTAAATATTATAGTTACAGTATAGTAGCCGGCAAAATGTAATTTGTATTTGTTTTTTTGAAAAGTACTAATCGTTTTTTGGTCAAACTGTAATTTTTTATTTTACATTTCGGTCTGGCCAAACCAAACGTTTAATCACATAGACTACATGCAGGGCTGGTTGGTAAAGCAATTACTTAAATCAGGAGATGAGGAATGGTTTATTGAACTATCTTCTCAGATAAACTCCATGAGGCAGCTTGTTGATTCCATTAGATAACGTAAAAAAGAAATGTCGAATCGGTAGAATAAGTGCCTGTAAGTTCCTTGTAAGGTTCGGGGAGCGACAGGCACTTTTTTCACCTATCCAGCCAATCACCCATAACTCAGTGAGGGGTGATTCAAGTGTTGGATTGTAATCAAATGAACAAAGCTGCTTATCATCAACAGTTTTTTCGGCCATCTTGCCTGCCGGTAAAGCAGGCGGTCAGAGGATAAAGGTTCAAAATACAGTATATCGTTGTCCGAACACTTTGACCAATAAGGCAAAGGATAAAATGCTAGAGCTCATGATGTGTGAGAGGCCGGGGGTTAGTCACCCCTCCAGTTCTATTATTTAATTCATTAAACGACGGAAAAAATTAAAAGACATTCTATATGAATGCCCTTTATATTAACAGTCGATATTTAATTTTTTACCAATATCCTTAACAACATCCTCGAGCATCACGTTACACAATACTTTCTCCATTGCTAACTGTGCAGCTGAAAATATTGGCTCAATTGTGTTTTGGATGTGCCTTCCCACCGGGCAGTCGGGGTTAGGATTTTCGTGCATTCCAAGCAACTCATTCTTATACAACATTAACAGCCTTGTATACGTCAAGGAGTGTAAATTCCGACGTTTTCTTGGCAAGCTTGCGGCAAGGACAATTTAGAAATGGAAGATAATAGAATTTTAAGATACTATATGCAATTAGGCAGATGTGCAGTAACAGGGGAATTTTTGACATCCGATAGGATGCATTGTCACCATAAGTTACCCCGACATATGGGAGGTACAGATGAATTTAGCAATCTTGTAATCGTACATGAAGATGTACATAGACTGATCCATACCACTAGCGAAAAGACGATTGAACGATATAGGAACATTCTTCAATTAGATGGAAAACAATTGAAGAAGCTAAACCAATTTCGTAAAGTTTGTAATTTAATTGCTTTAGTCTAAAAGAATAAGATGGAACACCCAATGCGGTGAAAGTCGCACGTTGAGTGAGGAGCAGGGGAAAAGATGGAGATAACCTCAAAGTCTTACTATTGCTATTAACTATCCGTTAGCTTAGGAAAAAATTGAAGATTGGTTTAAAGCAGTTAAGTAGTTTATAAAGCTTTTTTATATCTTGTAGGTGATAAACTTATAAGATAGTTATAGATAAAAATATTTATGATGTTTAAAGGGAAATGTTTCGATTCTCAAAAAATTAGAGGCAAATATTTAGTTATCTATGGGTGAATTACACTACGAATAATGATTAAAGGAGGATGGACAGAATGATTCGTACAATGACGATGGAAGATATTGAAAGTGTATTAGAAATCTATAATGATGCTATTTTGAATACGACAGCGCTATATCGCACAGAGCCAGAAACGTTGGAAGAAAAACAAAGATGGTTTTTGGAAAATGTAAAGGAAAATAACCCGATGTACATTTATGAAGAAAATGGAGAAGTCATTGGTTTTGCCACATTTAAAAGATTTTATCCAAATGAAGGGTATAAATTTTCCATGGAACATTCTGTTTATGTCTCATCAAAACATCAAGGAAAGGGGGTTGGAAAACAACTTTTCCAAAAATTAATTGAAGAAGCGAAGAAACGAAAAGTGAGAACGTTAATTGCTGTTATTGATTCGGAAAATGTCGGAAGCATCAAATTGCATGAACAGTTTGGTTTTCATTTGGTCGGTAGATTAAAACATATCGGATATAAATTTGGAAAATGGTTAGACATTGTCCATTATCAATTAGATTTATATGAATGATGAATAAAAGAAAAGGGCTGGGCCCCCCCACCTATAAAAAAAGAGGAAAAATCTTCAAATTTCATCATTAAATCAATCGATCCATGAGATTGTAGTGTGGAATTTAGGGGATTTTACGTTGTTTTACAATTAACCAGCTAATAGAAGCTAGCCGTTATTCCAGAATCGGGCGCTTTCCTTGGTGCGAAATGTTCCTGGCCCAAATGAAATG
>NZ_QWVS01000073.1 GCF_003570725.1 Peribacillus asahii | reverse complement strand
TTCGTCTTAATGACTCAATGATAGCATCTTTGTTATTGTCATCCATCTCTCGTTTGATTTGCTTCGATGTAGGTGCTTTCGCTTGTTGTTGTCGCAAGGATTCAATCCGATCACGCAACTCAAGGTTGTTGTATAGCGTAGCTTTCGCTACACTAGCCTCGCTCGCCACGCTGTTGAAATTGATGCTCTCTTTTGCACGTACAAGTCGTTGAATGGCTTTATCGACCTTTTGATAGGTGGCAGCCTTCCGTGATGCATGAATCTCTTTCATCTGTTCTCTGCGGTCATAATCAGCCATTTTTCACACCTTGCTTTCTCGTCATGCGGTCTTGTCTGCCGAAGATGACATGCCCCTCACGGATATTGGCCAAAATACCTTGGTATCGCTGTAAGTTCCGTTCATGCTTTTCAGCCATATCTTCACGACCATGATGCTCGGCTACTTCTTTCGCTCTTTTTGTTGTTTTGATGTGCATCTCATATTTTTCAACATCTAATTCTGAAAAGCCAATCGCCAAGTCTTTACACGGACTGCCGCTGTTACATGTCAGACAAGGTGGAGCTTCCATATACGGACAATTCCCATTCAATCGTGCGTGACACGTCCCGTAAGGGTTGTCCATCGCGTTTAGTTTATGATCCTGCCAGAGAGCTTGCAGAATATCCTGTGGGATGTCTTCACCTGCTTTAATTTCCTGCACATCACCATTTAAGTCAAAACTGAATACACCATGGTTAATGACCGATTCAAATGCCTTTCTCTTCGTATCATCTAACAGCTTGGCATATCGCAAAGTCATCTCTGGAGAAGCATGAGCTAACAATTCTTGCACTGTTAGAATGTCAACACCACTGTTTAACATTTTTACCGCATAGGTGTGGCGGAATTTGTGAGTCTTAATATTAAAAAGGTTCCCATTCTCGTCAACAATGTTTTTTTCTTTCGCAAATTCATTCAGTCTGTTTCGAACCCAACCTTGAGAGTACGGTCTACCTTTTCGAGCTCCACGATAGCGAATAAAAATAAACCCTTCGGGGTTGTTGTCTTGATTGCTATTCTCTTTAGATTTGTGAATGAGCACCGCCAAGATATTTGCCAATTCCTCATCAATCGGAATTCGATGCCCTTTCACATAGGTCTTCTCAATATCAGTCACAATCGAGTATTTGCCGTTAAGCCGTTCCAGACAATCCAAGGTTAATCCCAATACATCCGAAATTCGTAGTCCTGTTTTAAAAGCCACCAATATGACAGGGATGACATCTTTATGTAAATCGTTGATGTGTGTGAAGAGTTGCTCCAATACAAATTCAGGAATGTGTTCAATTTGGTCGATAGACTTTTTCCTTCGTTTAGGCTTGTCCTCTGGAAAGAGTAATAATCGAACATGCTTTTCAGGAGCTATGTCGTATTCATATTTTTGAATATCTTCCAAAAATTTTCCTATGATTTTTAGTCCCTCCGTTATATACCTTTCCGGGTGTGCATCTTTTCGTCTTAAATTGCTTTTGGCGTATTCATGTAACAATTGGATGTATTGCTCCATATGAGATCGTTTGAGTCCTTTTAAATCATCCCATTTTGGTTCCAATGAAAATACGAAAGATAAAAATTCAGGTAAATACTTTAAGTATTCTCTTGCTGTACCCCACGAGAAATTGTTCTTACTTAGGAGGCGTTGCTTGATGTATTTTTTTACTTGCCCACGCATGTTTCCTTGTTCAATTTTGGTGAAATCGAGATGATAATCAGATCTGCTTTTGTTATATCCGATGCCATATTTATCATACAACACTCGCACATCCCATCGGTCTTTATCCCATTCTTCACGCGTATCGGTCAATACAGAGAAGTTGGAGTAGATGAATCGCAGAAAGTTTGCTACGGACGACTTACCAGTATATTTACCATGATGTAGAATTCGTTGTGTTTGAAACCCTTGCTCATGTAGCCAAAACAACCATTCTCGCTCCGCCTTCTCGATGTCCAAATCAATCAGAGATTGAAGGGTAGGATACTTTTCATTTATAAACCGTGTCAATTTTCGTAAGTTCGTTGCTTGTTTTCCAAAAACACTTGATAAAGACCACTTATCATTGAATAGCTGGTGATAACAGACATACTTTACTTCTAAGTTGACCATAGGGTTTGTTAGTCGGAAATAGATATTTTGTGCAGTTTCTTTATAGTTCTCCATCATCTCCACGAACTGTTTAATATCGCCCACAAAGCCAACATTCCAACTGTCGTTGATCAAGAAGTATGGGTCTTTCACTTGCTGGGTGGTAACGGAACCATCTTCGTGTATGGTCTTAACAGGATAACACGAAAGCTCTTGCTGTATTCGTTCATGAAAACCTAATTCTCCTGTATTTGTTTGTTGTTTCTGTTTCATTCTTTCCCGCCTTTCAGTGTTTTTTCTGCATTTCAAATGCGCCCTGTGCCTTTTCCCAATCCTTACGGATGTCTTCTTCTGAAAGATGAAGATACAAGTTCATGGTCGTTTGGATTTGGGAATGTCCCAGACGCTCTTGCACCTGTTTGATATCCTTTGTCTCCTGATAGTACATCGTCGCATGTGTGTGACGAAACAGATGTGGATGAACATCAATCTCTGTTTTCTGCCGCAACCGTTTGAAAAGAGCCTCGACATCACTGTATGTCATGGGCTTACCCATATTCTTTCCACTCAGCTTCACAAACACGAAGTTGGTATCAATGTCCAGTTCATCAATCACTTCGTACAGGTAATCGTCGTATATATCCATCAACGCTTGCGACACAAATATCTCTCGTTCACCTGTTTTGAGCTTCGCGCCATTCTCCAATTCCCCGCGGTCCGTCAGGTGGATACGATGCCCTTTTCCATGGTCGAATTTGAAGTCCTCCATGAACAAGGAGAGAGCCTCTCCAATCCGCAATCCTGTCTCAAATAGGAGTTGAATCAGGAAGGTGTCCCGTATGTTGGTTGTCGCTGCAATCACTTGTAGTACCTGTTCCTTTGTGAGTGTTTGAATCCTCCTGCGAGGTTCCTTTACTTTCAGCACATTCCGTACGGACGGTTTGTCTTTATTGACATGATGTAAGAAACCCTTATATCGTGTTTTTCCTCCTGTAAAGACTTGTCGCATCAACTTCTCACCCATGTCATGTGACAGCTCTTCATTACGATATAAGTAGTCATAGAAGTTTGTTACCGCTGTAACCGTAAGGTTCACTGTCCTTTCTGTTTTCTTTGCCTGTACAGGTCGAAGGGACGTCACCTTCGTGCTCTCATAGGGATTTCGTAACCATCCCACAAACTCCGCCAAGTCTTCTAATCTTATATGCTTGTAATCTTTCTCTTTCTCCTCTAAATAAAGGAAATACTGCTTTAGTGCATAACAGTAAGTCTTCTGGGTGTTGCTGCTTTTCCCTGTCACATCCAAATACTTGAGGTACTTGACGACAGGAATTACAGGAATACCCTCTCTATCTACTAATATGTATCTCTTTCCTTCCTCTA
>NZ_QWVS01000072.1 GCF_003570725.1 Peribacillus asahii | reverse complement strand
ATGAGTGCGACACGTTAGGTAGTGAAAAGCTATCTTATTCCAAACGTGCTGTGAAAAGCCGTAAATGGAATAAAGTCCTATTTTGAATAGTGGAATGATAGGGTAACGCCTTGAAACGCTATCTTTAATACTCCGACATGCTATGAGTAGAATGTGTAATCAAAAGTAGTGTGAAGCTCGGTGAAGTCGGGCGAAATATACCGTAGTATTCAATTGAATAACCGAAAAGGCAATAGAGGTATTGTCCGTATATGATAGTCCGGAAGTCGTTAAAAACTTAGTATGGTGAGAATGTGGTAATACACTGACGAACTGGCGAATGTACGTCCCAACGACTGGCCTTGAGAAATCTGGGTTCATCATTTTGTGGTTGAGTAAGAATTCATGCTATGAAAAACCATGCAACGTTAAAGGCGTTGGATAAAATGGTGGGATATAGTCAGCACCTAACCTAATGTAATGTAGATAAAAATAGGGCAACGTGGAAAGCTAGAAACGTGGAGAGAACACACTCGATGAAGCGTTACAAGGGAATGCGTGAATAACGAATAACCTTGTTTAGTTCTAGTGAGAGTAGTGGCATGAGCGTTGAAGTTCTTGTAATGAGAACTGAGCAACAGCCACAAGTCAATTTTAGTTTAATTTATCAGAAACCCTAATCATTTTTCATAGGTTCGTGTAAGACAACTAAAACACGTCCGTAAGGAAGTGATTAACTATGAGTAGCAAGCAACCAGGAGAACTGAAAGATAGCAAGCTAAGACATGCGGAATATTATGGCATGACTGATATATTTGACTCGCTCTATCTCAAAAGCTCCGAGAACGCCAATTTCAAAAATCTTATGCAATACGTCATTCTTGATGATAATTTATTACTTGCTTACCGTAATATAAAACGGAATAAGGGTAGTTACACAGCAGGAATTGATAAGCAAACAATCAAAGATATCGAAAAACTTAGTACCGATGAATACCTAACAATCATGAAGAAACGCTTTGCTTGGTATCAACCAAGAAAAGTCAAACGTGTCGATATACCAAAGCCAAATGGCAAAACAAGACCTCTTGGAATCGGCTCGATATGGGATAGGTTGGCACAACAAAGTATCCTTCAAGTGCTTGAACCAATCTGTGAATCGAAATTTAGCGAACACAGCTATGGTTTCAGACCTAACAGGTCAGTAGAACAGGCGATAGTTGCCTGTGGAAACAGAATTAACTTCAACCAGTGTAAATTCGTAGTTGATGTCGATATCAAAGGTTTCTTTGATGAGGTATGTCATAGCAAACTGATGAAACAACTATGGACATTAGGTATTAGAGACAAAAAGCTTTTAGCCATTATTGGTAAGATGCTTAAATCTCCAATAAAAATGCCTAACGGCAAGGTGGTTATTCCAACAAAAGGAACCCCACAAGGAGCTGTGCTTTCGCCCCTACTTGCCAACATTAACCTTAACGAGTTTGATTGGTGGATGTCTAAGCAATGGCAAGACCGCCGTTGTAAAGAAATCGTCAACCAACATGCCGAAGGTAAAGGTGAAGTGAAATCTAACCACTACCGAAAACTTAGAAAAAGTACGTCACTCAAAGAATTCTACTATGTCAGGTATGCAGACGACTTTAAAATTTTCTGCAAAGACAAGCACATCGCTGAACGTATTTTCAATGCCAGTAAGCTGTGGTTGGAGGATAGGCTTAAACTCCCTATTTCAACTGAAAAATCAACGATTACTGAATTACGAACGGAACGAAGTTCGTTCTTAGGATTTGAAATTAAGGCTGAAAAGAAAGGCGAAAGATACGTCATGCACACACATGTGTCGCAAAAGGCTATCAAGAGTATCAGGCTTCAACTCAAAAATCAGATACATGCCATTCAAAAAAGCCCAAACTCAAATCAAACAATCATTGAAATTAGTAGATATAACGCTTTAGTGATAGGTATTCACAATTATTACGGAATTGCTTCGCATGTTTCAACTGATATGAATGGAATTCATTACTCTATAATTATAAGTATGAAAAACCGTTTACGTGGCTTGGGGAAAACTGGTGAACTCAAAACCAAAGATAAAGGCATTGCAAGATACATGAAATCTAGAAACATGAGATTTTTTTGTGGTTTCCCTATCATCCCTATTGGATATGTGAAACACAGAAAACCAATAGGTAAAAAGAAAAGTGTGTGCAAGTACTCCCCTTCGGGGAGAGCTGAAATACATAAAAATCAAACCCTAGTATCTGAATATGTTATCCAATGGTTACGAGAGAATCCAGTTGTTAACGACAAGGCAACAATTGAGTATAATGACAACAGAATATCTAAATTTGTCGCTCAACATGGGAAATGTGCAATTTCTGGACGTGAGTTGTTTTTTAACGAAATTCACTGTCATCACATTACGCCCCATTATATATCCAAAGACGATAAATTTAACAATCTTACGATTGTTCATAGGGATATTCATAAATTGATCCATACCAATGAATCAAAGTTGTTTAACTCGATATCAAGCTCTTTTTCCTTAAGTCAAAGTCAGTTAGAAAAACTCAATAAATTCCGTTTGAAAGTCGGTAACAAAGTTCTTTAATATCAATATGATTCAAAAGGGAAAATGAAATTTTGTGCGTAATTAAAAATGTTACTAGATTAGGGAAACAAAGATAAAACTAAGTTGAGGGAACGCCGTGTGCGGTGAAAATCGCACGCACGGTGTGGAGCGGGGGAAAAGTTAGAGATAGCTTCAAAGACTTACCTATCGCTATA
>NZ_QWVS01000071.1 GCF_003570725.1 Peribacillus asahii | reverse complement strand
TGTCCACTTTCTTGACAGAAGACCAATGAAGGACAAAATCGGGAAAATGAGCCAGCAAAATGTCCTTCATCAGGGTTATGAAGGACGAAATCAAGAAAAAGAGCTAGTGAAAAGTCCTTCATCGGGGTTATGAAGGCCGAAATAGAGAAAAAGAGCCAGTGAAAAGTCCTTCATCCGGGTCATGAAGGACAAAATCGAGAAAACGAGCCAGTGAAATGTCCTTCATTAGGGTTATGAAGGCCGAAATAGAGAAAATGAGCCAGTGAAATGTCCTTCATCGGGTTTATGAAGGCCGAAATAGAGAAACTGAGCCAGCGAAATGTCCTTCATCAGGGCTATGAAGGACAAAATCAAGAAACTGAGCCAGCGAAATGCCCTTCCCCAACATACCATTCTCCTCAAAAATCACTCTTCCTCACCTAACATTTTCAATAACTCCTTCAATGCAAAAGAATGATAGGCACCTTTTTTAGTAATAATCCCGAGCTTCCAAAGGAGAGTGGAGTTTTCTTCAATCGGTATGATTTTGACATTGCTGTTAGTTTGTTTTTCATAAATTGATCTCGGCAATAACGCGATACCAAGCTTTGATGAGACGAGTCCGACGATTAAATCCCACTGTGAGCTTTGATAAGAAATCGTTGGGGTGAATCCATGGTTTTCACATGCTTGGATAACGTGGTCATGTAAAGTAAAGTCCTTCGAAAACAAGATGAATCTTTCGTCTCTTAGTTCGCTCAAAGAAATAGACTGTTTATGGGCGAGTGGATGATCTTCGTAAAGATATAAAACGAATTCATCTTGAATAAACGGGTGAATATTGAATTTTTTCTCATTGGCTGGCATGACAATGATACCGAGATCCACCTGTCCATCTTCGACAAGCTGGCCAATCAATTTGGCGCCGAGTTCAGTCAGCTCAAGGGATACTTTTGGATATTTTTGATTGAAGCGCCGAGCAATATCAGGGAAAAAAAGCGTGCCAATTAGAGGAGGAATCCCGATTCTAATTGTGCCCGCCGTAACATCCATGAGCTCCTCTAAAAGTACATCCAATTCGGACAATGCTGCCAGTGCTTTCTGCCCCTGCTGGTATACAATCTGCCCTGCATCTGTCAATCGTAAATGTCTTGTTGAGCGATCAAACAGTTCAACATGAAGTTCCTCCTCTAATTTCTTTATAGCTTTACTTAAAGAAGGTTGTGTTAAGTAGGAATGGGCAGCAGCTTTTGTAAAACTTTTATGATTAGCGACTTCGATAAATGAGTTTATGTCTCGTAATTCCATCATGTTCTCCTATTTATTCTTTAATTTCATAATCTTTATTCCTTTTATGTATTTTACTTATAGAGAATAGAAATGTAAACTATGAATATATAAATTATTCCAAATATTCAAAGTGTTGGAGGGGTAGCCAGATGAAAAACAGCAAAGTAATGAATTCCTTCTTGGAAGCGGTTTCAGATATTAAGGATGGTTCAACGATTATTGTGGGCGGCTTTGGTCTTTCAGGTATTCCGGAGTATTCTATTCAAGCTCTTAAAGAACAAGGAACAAAGGATTTGACGGTTGTTAGTAATAATTGCGGGGTCGATGATTGGGGACTTGGACTGTTGCTTGCGAATAAGCAGATCAAGAAAATGGTCGCTTCTTATGTTGGAGAAAATAAAATTTTTGAACAGCAGTATTTGAGCGGAGAATTGGAAGTCGAATTGACTCCTCAAGGTACACTTGCAGAGCGAATGCGAGCTGGTGGTGCAGGCATCCCTGGTTTTTATACAGCAACAGGGGTCGGTACACCAATTGAAGAAGGAAAAGAAACGAAGATTTTTGACGGAAAGAAATATCTTTTAGAACAAGGAATTGTAGGAGACTTCGCACTTGTAAAAGCATGGAAAGCAGATAAATTTGGTAACCTCGTGTACCGAAAGACTGCTCGCAACTTTAATCCACTTGCAGCGATGGCCGGAAAAATAACGATTGCAGAAGTAGAGGAAATTGTGGAACCTGGTGAACTAGATCCAGATGAAATCCATACACCAGGCGTTTATGTACAACGTTTATTGCTTGGGTCAAATTATGAGAAACGCATTGAAAAACGGACGGTTGCAAAAGCTTAAAATTTTTTGAAGGAATGGAGTGTCTGAATATGAGCGATAAACGTTTTGATATTGTAAAAAGAGCAGTTCAGGAAATTAAAGATGGCATGAATGTTAACTTAGGTATTGGCTTGCCGACACTTATTGCAAATGAAATTCCAGATGATTGCGATGTGTTGCTTCAATCAGAAAATGGTCTGCTCGGTATTGGACCATATCCAGTAGCAGATGAGGTAGATGCGGATTTAATCAATGCTGGAAAAGAAACAGTGACTGTCGTTCCGGGTTCTTCGTTTTTTGACAGCGCAGAGTCGTTTGCTATGATTCGCGGCGGCCATATTGACCTTGCTATTCTTGGGGGAATGGAAGTGTCAGAACAAGGGGATTTAGCGAACTGGATGATTCCTGGGAAAATGGTAAAAGGTATGGGCGGCGCGATGGACCTTGTCAACGGAGCAAAGCGTGTGGTAGTAATTATGGAGCATGTGAATAAACATGGAGAATCCAAAGTGAAAAAGGCATGTACACTTCCATTGACTGGTCAGCAAGTGGTGAACCGATTAATTACTGATTTGGCTGTTTTTGATTTTACTCCTGAAGGAATGGTTCTAGTCGAAACGCAAGGTAATGTTTCTGTTGAAGAAGTAAGAGCAAACACAGAAGCAGAGTTTTCTGTAGCTCCTGAGCTTGTAGCAGCAAATTAAAAAAAAAGGGGATGATTCTATGTCAAGAACGGTAATTGTAGATGGGGCACGAACACCTTTTGGAAAATTTGGCGGTGCACTTTCATCATTGAGTGCATCAGAGCTTGGCGGAATTGCAATGAAAGAAGCACTTAATCGTGCGGGCGTGAAACCGGAAGAAATCGGTGAGGTTATTTTCGGTAATGTTTTGCAGGCTGGGCAGGGGCAAATTCCTTCCCGCCAAGCTGCACGTGCAGCTGGTATTCCATGGGATGTTAAAACGGAAACAATTAATAAAGTATGTGCCTCAGGTCTTCGCAGTGTAACGCTTGCTGATCAGATTATTCGTTCAGGTGATGAAGAAGTCATTCTCGCCGGTGGCATGGAGTCGATGTCGAACACTCCTTATGCTGTGCCTAAATCCCGCTGGGGGATCCGCATGGGTGACACGCCAATGGTGGATTTGATGATTCATGATGGTCTATCGTGCAGTTTCACCGGTGTACACATGGGGAATTACGGGGACAGTACAGCAACAGAATTCGGGTTGTCACGTGACCTGCAGGATGAGTGGGCTGTCCGAAGTCACAGGCTGGCAATTGAAGCAATAGAAGCTGGGAAGCTTGCAGAAGAAATCGTAGCAGTGGAAGTGCCTCAGAAGAAGGGCAATCCGATTATTGTAGAAAAAGATGAAGCTCCGCGTAAGGAAACTACGAAAGATGTATTAGCAAAATTGCGTCCGGCCTTTAGTAAAGAGGGTACGATTACAGCAGGTAATGCACCTGGTATTAACGATGGCGCTGCTGCGCTTGTACTCATGAGTGATGAACGTGCTAGAAAAGAAAACAAAGATGTTCTCGCTACAGTAATAGCTCATGCAGAGGTTGCAGTAGAGGCTGGAAACTTCCCGCAAACACCGGGTCTTGTTATAAATAAGCTTTTAAATAAAACAGGAAAAACCGCTGCAGATATTGATTTATTTGAAATTAATGAAGCTTTTGCTGCTGTTGCACTTGTAAGCAATCAAATAGCTGGACTTGATCCGGAAAAAGTAAATGTTAATGGCGGTGCAGTCGCTCTTGGTCATCCAATCGGTGCTAGTGGCGCGCGTGTTATTCTAACTCTTGCTTATGAATTGAAACGCCGAGGCGGCGGTATCGGAATCGCAGCGATTTGTTCTGGCGGCGGTCAAGGGGACGCAATTATGATTGAAGTGCCCGGTAAATAAGCTTGGTCAAACCTCCTTGTCAGGGAAGCGTGAGGAAATCGGAATTCCTCGCGCTGCCCTATTTTGAATTATAAATCTATCTAAGTTGTTCCAAATCACTCTGTTTAGGTTGAGTAAAGAAAAAGATAAATAGAATGATGGGGAGTGCGATAAGGAAGATTCCGACTGTTGATGGACTGATGGCTGGAATATCTGTTAGAGACATATTCACCATTCCTTTTTTGAATTATGGATTAAAATGAAACTGATTAGTGATGACTTTTTTATATAAAGTATAATCGTCTCTTAAGTCTGGAAGAGACGGTTCGGGGATGGGCATTCCAAATATAGGGCCACTTACAACAAGTGTAAATTCTCTTGCCCCTATAAAGGTCCCTTCTACTACAATAGAACCTCTTAATAGCAAAATAGCAATTGAAATATCAAGGATATCAAGAAAGGCGGTTGCTACCTTATTTCCGTTTTTCCCTTCTAATCTTTCTGTACCTGTGAGCGGGCCGGCTAAAGATAAACGAAAAGACCCTGGTGTAACAAACACCCCTCTTAGTGTAATTTGGCCTGTTATTGACTGCTCCCACAGCTGAAGCAGTGGGATT
>NZ_QWVS01000070.1 GCF_003570725.1 Peribacillus asahii | reverse complement strand
CTAATATTTTGAATAGAAGAAAAGTGATGTTACGGTTTATGATTTTTAGTTGTACAGATGAAGAAAAGGTGAAATTTGGACCAGGTGGTTTGACAAGAAAACTAGAAGACTTTTGGTATCAAGCAAATGAGGTGTTACAAGAAAATTAGAAAATAATATAGCATTAATTCCTAGTTAACACATGTATATAATATGTATTATATGATATGATTGATTAGATAACCAAAGGTCCCATCGATGGGACGGAGTAGAGGTGGTGCGAACAGGTGCAGGTACAGCATTTGTAGGAGATCCCGATACGGTTGCTGCACGTATGAAAGAATACGCTGATTTAGGCATCGAAACGTTTATTCTATCAGGTTACCCACATTTAGAAGAAGCCTATACGACAGCCGAATTATTATTCCCTAAACTTCCAATAGAAAGAAAGGATACGTCGAATCAAAAAACATTTCTTAGTCCATTCAGTGGTGATATTAAACCGACTGTTGTTAAATAACAAGTATATTAGCCTATTAGTCAACTAAAGGCATCTACTTTTTCAATGAAAATTGAAGGAGTAGATACCTGTTTCATTAAAAAATTTTCAAATAAAAAGGAGGGAAAGAACATGACGAAACCACTATCATTTTCTGCTTTTGTCATGAATACAGCATCCCATATCCTTCATGGACTATGGCGTGATGAGGAAGGACATCAATTGAACTTTAACGATATAAATCTTTGGGTTTCTTTGGCTAAGCGACTTGAGGACGGTGGGTTTGATGCCATGTTTTTCGCGGACGTCATTGGATTGTATGGTGACTATAAAGGTAGCTGGGAACATCATGTACAAGCGGGGATGCAAATACCGAGTAACGATCCGATGGTCCTTATGTCCGCTCTTGCAGTAAATACAAAACATTTAGGTTTAGCTTTTACGGCAGCACCACTTCAGGAACCCCCTTTTAATTTTGCACGACGTGTTTCAACACTAGATCATATCTCCAAAGGTCGCATTGCTTGGAACATAGTGACTAATGCTCAGGAGAACGCTTATCGTAATTTTGGTTATGATGGTCTGGTTCCACATGATGAGCGGTATCGCTGGGCAGATGAATATGTAGACGTTTTATATAAGCTTTGGGAGGGTTCGTGGGATGAGGGAGCTCTTTTACAAGATAGAAAGAGTGGCATTCATGCGGATCCATCTAAGGTACATAAAATACATCATGTTGGGGAGCGTTATCAGGTTGAAGGTCCGCATCTTGTGTCGCCATCACCACAACGAACGCCAGTGCTCTTCCAAGCAGGATCATCAACGGCTGGACGGGACTTTGGAGCTCGCAATGCAGAGGCTGTGTTTATCGTAACACCAGATCCTGAAAATGCTTGTAAGCTAATTGAGGATACAAGGCGCTTAGCTATTCAAAATGGTCGGGAGGGTCATGATATTAAGTTTTATCAAGGATTGTCCTTCGTCATAGGGGAGACGGAGGAAGAGGCTCGACGTAAAGAAATAGAGCTGGATAAGAATATTGATCTCGATTCCATCTTAGCTCATATTGGCGGAGGAATCGGTATTGATCTGGGGAATCTTAGTCTAGATACATTGATTGAGAATGTCGAAACGGAGGGAGTGAGAAGTACATTAGACTGGGTGCAACAAAGCACGCCAGGAAGAACTCCAACAGTTGCAGACTTTGCCCGACTGCGTGATAAATCGACCCGTATCGTTGGAACTCCTGAAACTATTGCAGATCAACTTGAGATTTGGAGTGAGGCAGGTGTTGATGGTATCAATGTCATTAACGCAACGATTCCTGGCTCCTATGAAGAATTTATCGATCAAGTGATGCCTGTTCTTCGCAAGCGTGGTTTAGTGCGTAATAAGCATGGTGAGCCAGGTACTTTCCGCCATACACTTTTTGGAACAGACCGTCTTAGTGAGCGCCATCCTGCTGCAAGATATAGAGGGGCCTTCACTGCTAAAGGTGCCACTCAGTGATATGAGTTAAGAATGTAGGGGCATCAGGTCTTATTCTAGATTAAGAAATCATTAATAAAGTAGAAGAAATTCTAAAGTAAGAAAATGTAATTAAAAGGATTGACAATCTAAAATATACTTGTTAGCATAAAACAAAGTAATTGTATATGAATAGTTTGAATTTTGTTGGCCGGTCAACCGGAGACAGTTTCTGTATTTTGTATGTACAGAAGATGTCTCTGGTTTTTTGTTGTACTGGAGAATGTAAAGAATTCTATTAATTTCTAAGCTTATTAACAACAGAGCAATTTTATTTCAAACAATGGAGTGTGAATGAATTGGCGAAACAATTATCTTTTTCGGCCTTTGTAATGAATACAGCTTCTCATATTCTGCATGGATTGTGGCGTGAGGAGGAAGGACATCAGTTGAATTTTAACGATGTAGATCTTTGGGTTTCTTTGGCTAAGCGACTTGAAGAGGGAGGGTTTGATGCTATCTTTTTCGCAGATGTTATTGGATTATATGGTGATCATCAGGGTGGTTGGGATTATCATGTACAAACCGGTTTGCAAATACCGAGCAACGATCCGATGGTTCTTCTATCCGCACTTGCGGTGAACACAAAACATCTAGGCTTAGCATTTACAGCAGCTCCACTTCAGGAACCCCCTTTTAATTTTGCACGTCGCGTTTCAACGTTGGATCACATTTCCAAAGGCCGCGTTGCTTGGAATATAGTAACTAGTGCACAGGAAAATGCTTTTCGAAACTTTGGTTATGATGGTCTGGTCCCGCATGATGAGCGGTATCGCTGGGCGGATGAATATGTAGATGTTTTGTATAAGCTTTGGGAGGGGTCGTGGGATGAAGGAGCTCTTTTACAAGATCGAGAGAGTGGTATTCATGCGGATCCATCTAAGGTACATAAAATACATCATGTTGGGGAGCGTTACCAGGTTGAAGGTCCGCATCTTGTGTCACCATCACCACAACGAACACCAGTGCTCTTTCAAGCAGGGTCATCAACGGCTGGACGAGACTTTGGAGCTCGCAATGCGGAGGCTGTGTTTATCGTAACACCAGATCCTGAAAATGCTCGTAAGCTAATTGAGGATACACGGCGCTTAGCTATTCAAAATGGTCGAGATGGTCATGATATTAAGTTTTATCAAGGATTATCCTTCGTCATAGGGGAGACGGAGGAAGAGGCTCGACGTAAAGAAATAGAGCTGGATAAGAATATTGATTTGGAAATGATGATTGCTCATTTAGCTGGAGCTATAGGGATGGACTTAGGAAACGTCAGCTTAGATACACCGCTTAAAAATATCGAAACGGATGGAACAAGAAGCTTGATTGCTTGGGTGCAGCAAAGCACGCCAGGACGAACGCCGACCGTTGCTGATCTTGCTAGACTTCAAGGTAAAACGACCCGTATTGTTGGAACACCTGAAACGATTGCAGACCAGCTTGAGATTTGGAGTGAGGCAGGTGTTGATGGTATCAATGTCATTAACGCAACGATTCCTGGCTCCTATGA
>NZ_QWVS01000007.1 GCF_003570725.1 Peribacillus asahii | reverse complement strand
TTATTGTATCCCCTTAAAAAAAGCTTCTATGGACCTTTCAACAGACACCATCACGATTAAAAAAGTAGACTATGGATTCTCCCTCTCTGACCTTTTAACGAAGAAGAAAAAGAAAAACTGGAACGAAAAGGTTCCGAAGCAATATACATCGGTCGTCATCCCCAATCGATTAGAAGAACACGTAGACGCATGTAACTATGCGGAAATTGTCTGGCGGAACGGAGCGTATTGGTTTTGTTATGCGGTTCAAGTTCCTGAACAAGATCTGTCTGCGTATGAGAAGAAGGTGGCAGGTGGAGATTTAGGAGAAATTCATGCAGTCACGGTGGCCACCGAGGATCGAGCGCTTGTCTTGTCAGGACGTACGATGCGCAGTATCTCTCAATTCCATGCCAAAGCTTTAGCGGAATTAAGCAAGAAAATGTCCCGTTGTAAAAAAGGCTCTCGTCAATGGAAAAAGTACAAAGACGCCAGAAATCGACTACGCCAAACAAGCAAGAACCAACTTGAAGCTCTAGAACATAAAACGACGAAAGAAATTGTCGCCTTTTTAGAAGCGGAAAAAGTAACGCATTTGGTCATCGGAAACGTGTCAGGTATCGAAAAAGGGACCAAGAAGAACGAACAAAAGAAACGAAAACAGAACAAAATGAGAAGACAACAACTGTCCCTGTGGAATCCTGGGAAAATCAAACAAAAGCTCACCTATAAAGCGAAACTAAAAGGCATCCATGTGACAGAAACGGAAGAAAGCTATACGTCTCAAGACTGTCCGTTTTGCGGAGGCAGACATCGGGCAAAGGGAAGAACATTTATTTGTTCTGTTCACAAAACAGAAATCCATCGTGATGTAAACGGTGCTCAAAATATTGCACGTAAACACCATCACATGGCCGTCCGACCACTTGTTTCTGTGGTGTTTAAACAGCCTGTTTGGTATCAAAAGTTTTTGTCCAAGCCACACAAACAAGGAGAGACATCTCTTCAGGACAAACCTCCAACAGGAAAAAGTATCGCCGGTCGAACGGCGTAGTCGGCACAGACCTTGCCCACTTGAAAGACTGTTTTTCTCTCAAGTGTTGCTCACTCAAGTCTTGCCTCTGCCTCTTCTTATGGAAGGTGGTAAGTGGGATGTTCGTGAGAAAGAACCCCGTGGCTTTAGCCATGGGAGTGGTCAGCAATAGGAAATTGAAATTCTAAAAAAGATAAGACATTGCGGTCTGCTGAGTTATTTGATAATTGTATTGTAAAAGGCTTAAGTGATAGGTATGTGATAAAAAAGTTTATGTTATGTGAGAATTAAGAGGGAATTGTTTGATACATGTTTACTCAAGAACCATCCTCATAAAGAGAAACGAAAAAAACAGCAGTATATACCCTCTCGGTACTTACTGCTGCTCTATTCATATCATTCTAGCTATTCATTCAGAATTAAAATGTGATTCTGGTGCAAATACCAAGACAAATAGAAAAAAGTTGTAAGTCTACTTTCAGATAACCCCTTAGTTGATTATCCTGAACAGTCATTGAATCAAATCCATAACCCTTAACAAAACACAGGCTTTAGCAATTCGACCTTAACTCTTTAACTGCTTCAAAGTAAGTAGATAAATAACATTTCTATATTATTTCGTGAAAAATTATCTATATTTGATATTTGTTTAATCTCATATTGAGATATATAATAAAAAGCAAGAAGAAAAGAAAACGCTTTCAACACTTACATACTTCATTACTTCTCATACTATATACTATAAGGAGGATTTAAGATGAGCCAAGTAGAAAGAAATTCCAAAGTACAGAAGTTAATTGAACAACAAAAATTCAATAGGGAAGAAATTTCCGGGATGACAGATTCACAGATCGAATATTATCATTGGCTCTATTTTAATGATTCTGTTTATGATTATATGTAACTCAAATATAAAATGATAAAAAGCGGGAAAAACATTGATAATTCAGGGTTTCCCGCTTTTACTTTTATCACTTTCAGAAATAATTTTTTAAAGAATGTTTTATAATCAACGTATCACAGTACACTGCATTCATTACTAGTCCCATTGAGTCAATACCTTAACACAGCGGGGACTGACTTCACTGTCTATTAGATATTTTGATTTTAGCTTTATCTGCCTCAGGTGTTATACCTTTCTACATTATCTATTTAATTGTTTCACTTTTATAGGCTTTTTTTCCTTGCTTACTTTGATGATTTGTCCGATAATACTGATGGCAATTTCTTCTGATGTTTCTGAGCCAATTTCTAATCCGATTGGAGAATGGACCTGCTCCAACTGTTCTTGCGTAACCCCTTCACTTTTTAACTTTTCAAATATGCTTATGACCTTGCGTTTACTGGCGACCATCCCAACATAGGCAATCGGAAATTGCAGTGCCGTTTTTAATACAATATCATCACAATCTTTTGTAACAATTACCACATATGACTTTTCATTTAGATTGGCTGCGAGCAAAGCCTTTCCAATATCCTCGTTCACAAAAAGGTTTGTCGCATTAGGAAAGCGTTCCTTCGTACAATAATCCACACGATCATCGACAATACAATAAGGATATTCGAGGGAATCAGCGAGCTTTGACAACGCATAGCCTAAATGACCGGCTCCAGCCAGAACGAGTTCAGGCCTGCTTGTATACACTTCAATAAAGACCCGTAACGTGCCGCCACAATTCATCTGAATTCCGTCTTTTGCATATTTATTCAATTTATATTCAACGATTTTCGATTGGCCATTTTGGATCGCCTTTACACTATCTTCGATCACATAGTGTTCAGCCAAGCCCCCTCCGATAGTCCCTTCAATGGTACCATCCCGGTAGACAATCATTTTTCCAACATGCCTGGGAGTCGAGCCCTTTGATTCAATAATCATGGCTAAAGCAAAGGTTTCATTTTGACGCGTCAGCATGGCCACTTTTTCCATCAGCAGCATGAAAAGCTCCCCCCCCTATTTTTAAACATTAATTCGGTTGATATTGCTTCATGCTAAGAAAATAACGTAAAAGATGTAACGCAACGGTTTTTCTGTAAGCCGCGGTGGAGCGTTGATCGTCGATTGGTCTAATGATCTTATCGAAGGCTGACCCAATCGCAGCGATGTCTGCACCGTCTAATGGTATCGTTTTTCCAACTAGCTTCTTCTCAATATCAACGGAACGAACTATCGTAGGTCCGACCGCCCCGAAGGCAAATCGAATGTCATCGATTCTATCTTTGCTTATTCGGATGGAACCCGCAAACGATACCTTAGCAATGGAATCTGCGTTGCGGTTGCCGACTTTCTCGAAAACGACATGTGAATCTTCTAATACGGACGGCAGAATAATCTCCGTTACTATTTCATTGTGGAAGCGTTGAACTCGTCGTGGACCTTGAATAAAATCGCTAATCGTAACCATGCGATTCCCATTTACGGAGCGCAATAGAAGCTTTGCATTGTATACATATAATAAAGGAAGCATGTCACCGGCTGGAGAGGCGTTGCAAATATTACCGCCTAATGTTCCCCTGTTTCTAATTGCTGGGGCAGCAATTGTTTTAATTGCATTCTTTAAAGCAAAAGGAATCAACGGATTTTCAAGTAATTCACTATAGGTACAGCAGGCCCCGATGTGGAGATCCTTGTGATGTTGATACACCTGCTTTAATTCAGAAAGATGATTAATAAAAACAATCGGTTTAGGGATTTTCGGAGGTACTCCCCTCCTACTTTTGTGAAGAACCATAACATCGGTGCCTCCAGCTATGATTGCACAATCTTCTCTATTCAATTGGCTCAACGTTTCGTCTAAACGCTCGAAGCGATACGCTGTTATTTTCTCTACCATAAGCCATCACCTTTTTTAGCTGCTAAGTTAATCGCCTCAACAATCATATTGTAGCCCGTACATCGACACAGATTTCCCGAGATGCCTTCACGAATTTCATCCTCTGAAGGATGAGGATTTTTAGATAACAAAGCTGCACTTGCCATAATCATCCCCGGAATGCAATAGCCGCATTGCACTCCCCCGGCGATGGAATAGCTCTCATCTAAAATTTTAAATTGTTCCGTTTCAATGATGCCTTCAATCGTTTGAATATCGGCACCAGCAATCGAGCCAATCGGAATAAGGCAGCTGTTTTGCAGGAGGTTATTCACAAAAACACTGCAGGCGCCGCACTCTCCTTCACCACAGCCTTCCTTTGTTCCGATTAACTCAAACTCATCTCTTAATAAATCTAGTAATCTTGCTGTAGCAGGGGCATCAGTTTCTACCGTTCTTCCATTTAGTGTGAATTTAATCAACCCTCTTCACCTTCTTTCATCCAAAGACTTTCAATAATGACTTCCGGTGTAATCGGAATTTGCTGAAAAGAAGTTTGCAGAGCATCCTCGATTGCAGCTTGGACTGCTGGGGCGCCTCCAATTAAAGTCAATTCACCTGCGCCCTTCGCCCCGTATGGGCCATCAGCATAGGGGTTATCAAAGACCTTGCTTTCGATTGAAACAACATCCAATGAAGTCGGCGGTCCATAATCCGATATGCTTTTTTGTTGGATTCTACCTTGCTTTGACGTCATCTTTTCTAGATATCCGTATGCTAGCCCTTGAGCCAAACCACCGTCAATTTGGCCTTTCATAATCCGTTCATCGATGACCTTCCCCACTTCATAATTGCCGTATACTTTTTCTAACTTTATATTTCCTGTTAACGTATCAACTTCTACTTCAACAATATTAACGCCCCATGAATAAGCCGGGTAGGCATCTCCAGTGAAGGTTTTCTCGTCCCAAGGAATCATTTCACGGTGAACATAGTGCTCAACTATTTCCTGTTCCACCCCTGTTTGCCACTGATTCTTAAGTTTTTTTGCGGCCCGTTCAAGCAATTTTCCGACAATCATCGTCGTCCTGGAAGCTACTGTCGGACCCGAGTCGGGAACCTCTTTTGTGTCGGGATAAGGGTACAAAATATCTTCGAACGGGAGGTCAAGTTCTTTGGCGACAATTTTACACAACGTTGTCAAAATACCTTGTCCCATATCAGAGTTTGAGATTTTTAGTGATACCTGGTCGTCCTTTGATTTAACCAGCTTCACCGTTGCTTTAATATGATCTCTTTCGCCGCTGCCTGTAAATCCACAGCCGTGGAGGAACAGCGAAGTTCCTATGCCTTTTTTATAGCGCTGATTTTGTTGATTTAAGCGCTGAAAATCTTCTTTTTTCTTTTTGTATTCTGACACGTTGAGTACGTCCTCAATCATTTCTTCCACTAATATCGGGTCGCGGAATTTACCTTTGGTGATGGTGGGGTCTCCTTGTTTGACGAGGTATTTTCGTTTATATTCAAGCGGGTCGATTTTTGCTAGTTTACTAAGATGTCCAATATGACTTTCGATTCCGGCAAAGCTTTGTGGAGCACCAAAGCCTCTGAAGGCGCCGTTCGGAACGGTATTGGTTTTTAAGACATAGCCTTTTGCATGAAAATGCGGAATTTTATAAACACCGGCACTGTTTATTAATGCGCGCTGCAGCACGACAGAGCTCAACCCCACATTCGCCCCTCCATCGAGAAAGATGTCAACACACATGCTCAAAATATTTCCTTCCTTATCAAGGGCCGTTCGATATTTGAGTTTGGCCGGATGTCTTTTCGTCGTAACCAGCATATCCTCAGAACGGTCGAACACGAGCATTACCGATTTTTTGACTGCTCTTGCGGCAACGGCTACGTGACAAGCCATCATCGAAGGATAATCTTCTTTGCCGCCAAAACCTCCACCAGTAGGACTTTGAACAACTCTGACTTCATCGTCACCACAGGCTAATGCGCTTAGCAATGCATTTTTTATATAATAAAGACATTGCATCGATCCCTGGACGATAATTTCATCATCCTTATAAACGGCGAGCATTCCTTGTGGCTCAAGGTAGACATGCTCCTGATAACCCGTATCATATTCTTCTTCGATGATTTGATGGGCTCCCTGCTCGATAGCTGAAATGTTCTCTAAGCTTTCTCCAAATTCATAGTTTGCCAAAACTGAAGATACTGATTTTTGCTTGATCGCTTCGTCCAATGTATAGATAGCCTGATGTTCTTCAAATTCAACCTTCACTTCATTTAACAAACTGTACAGGATATCCAGGTCTTTTCCAGTGAGCATGAGAATCGGCTCACCAATATAATTGACCCACTCATTGGCAAAAATGGGCTGATCTTCTTTGATAATTTTGACGTAATTCGGTCCGGGGATATGCTCTGCTCCAACAGCTTCATACCCTTCCGGAAGAGTAGGTAATTGAATGGATATGATTTTTCCATAAGCAATTGGCGACCGATACAAAACACCATAAACCATATTTTCCACTTTCACGTCACTAATATAGGGCAACTGGCCCGATACTTTACCTTTATGGTCCTTTTTGGGCACTGAGGTGCTTATGTTTTTGAGATTCATTGCAACAACACCCTTCGACTCATTTTTTAAAGGGACATATTCTGAATAGAAACCTCTTCCTACAATTTTATCAATGAGAATGATCTTTTATGATTCATTTCTATTCAAGCTTTTCGTAGTTTTTAATTATATTTTTACTTCGATAAATTTAAAGCTTTATTATTATAATCAATGGCTTTTTGGTAATCCTCCGGCGTATCAATATCCATTAATACTCCCGCATCATCTACATTCATGTATTGCTTTTCGTAACCGCCCAGGACCACACGTAAATTACTTTCTGGGTCGGCTTCGAGAATTTTCTGTTTCACTTCACTTGATAATTTGATAGGATGGCCCCCTTTATAGTCAAAGCTAGGAATAACCACGTTTCCTTTGTGTTTTGCTAGTAGCTGAACGGTCTCTTTTTTAACAAGCGGACAATCTCCGGGTGTTATAAAGAAGGTTGGGGCATTTACTTCGTTACAGCCTTTTTGAATGGAATGAAACATCCCCTGGTTAAAGTTTTCATTATAAACAAACTTAATCTGGAATGAATAGGCATTTTTACTGATGATCTTGACAATTTCCTCTTGGATGATTTCCGCTTGAAACCCAGCTACGACGATAACCCTGGTGCATAATCCTTCAAATTTAGAAATCGTTTGCTCCAACACGCTCATTTGCCCCATCGGTAAAGTCATTTTAAATGCATTCGCTCGGCTGGAATATCCAGCAGCTAGGACGATTGCTTCCATGTTTGTCACCTTCTACCTATCATTTTTCTTAATTCTCACAATAAAAGCCAAGCTGGATAAGGATTTGTTGTATGGACTATTAAGAGGTCATTGATTGTTTATACTTTAAATTTTAATTAAAGAATCTGGATAGTGTTTTTTCCTTATATGCATAAAAGCCTCATTATATTACTTATGGTATGTTTCACCGCACCAGTTACAGCAGTAGTTTTACTTTTCATTTACCTCAATAAAAAATTGAAAACTAAGCTTAAAGCCTTTTTATAATGTAGGTGTTCGTCTGTTCTCAACTACATATTAATGAAGTATGATGAATAGAGGAAAAATTTAACAAAATAGATCTTAGAGGACTTGACTGCTCATGGTAAATTTTCCTCTGCACAACTTCATTGATATATTCGATTAATTGCTTTCAGTTTGGATACAGAAAAATGTAGTTATTTATTCATAGATTTAAACACTAGGGGGGATATCTTTGAAGAAGCTATTAAGTTGGTTATGTATTATTGGCGGATTCTTTTGGGGTGTCAAACCTATCTATGATGCTTTATTTAATGGAAAAAGATGGGGTCAAGGATACGAACCACAAGATCTAACCGATTATATTTCCTTTATCTTTCCACTTCTTTGTATAGGTGGACTAATAGCGAGCTACTCGCTATATAAAAAAGAAGTTAGGAATTCAATTATGATATTAATTTTATCTGCCGTTTTAAGCGGATTATTTAGCTTTTCGGAAATTTACCTTTATGGGTCTGACTTACCATTCGGGCTTATTTTTATGCTCACGGGGACAATGTGTATGATGATTGGTTCCATTTATCTATTCATACAATTAAAAAAAGTAAGGAGTTCAACTTTGTTTTTGTCCTCGACAGCTATCGCCTTATTTTTAGATAACTTTCTATTGATTGCCCTTAGTATACTTTCAGATGTTTTAGTTTTGCCAGAAGAAATTTCGACTCCAATCTTAGTCATACTATTCGTTTCTATCGGATTTATATGGTCAGTTTTTGGCTTTGCTATATTAAGGCTAGCAAAACTTGACACTATTAATATTCAAAAATAACTAATTTTAATGCGTAATAGCGCAAGTACAAAACCCTATTAGTTTAAGCCATAGGAGTATAAGTTTGTTTATTAATAAAGTGAAACATTAGACACATGCGATTATTTTAGCAAAAGACTTTGGATTTAATTCATGATGTACACACGAGATGTAATATACTGTTTTAAACAGAATATTGCACCTTGTTTTCCCTTTTCCTTGAAGTGGTAATTCTTTAAAGAGCCATAAAAATCCCCCTCAAAAAACCGCGCCTCTTATACTCGCAGTTTGAAAGAACACTTAAGACTCAGGGGAATCCTCATAGCCTTAAATTATTTTTCCCATGGTTTACAGAAGACAAACTAGTATCGATTATCTTCTTCCGCTCAAGATTATTGCATTTCCTAATACTTTTTTGTTCAATAAAAGCTTTGGTAATTTGATTACTTCAGCAAGTTTACAGCTATTCAATTCTGATACACCATGCACCTTTAAGGCTATCAAAAGCTCCTTTTCATCTCCAAATATTTTTTCATCCTTAAACAAATCTAAGAAGACAAATACACCATCAGGTTTTAGCACTCTTAATGCCTCTTTAATCACTTCAGTTTTATTTTTTCTATCTTTTACTTCATCAAATGTTAGACAACTTACAACGATTTCAAACTCTCCATCATTAAGAGGGAGCTCAGCAGCACTTGCTTTTAGAAAGTCAATCCTATCAGAAACTCCTTCTATTTCAGCGTTCCGTTGGCATTGCGCTTTTGAATATTCCCAATCCCCACCCCAATAATCAATTCCAGTTAAAAATGACTTAGGAAATATCTTTGCCAATTTAATAATCAGCGAATCACTGCCAGTTCCTATATCCAATATTTTTCCTTTACCATCCCAATTCACCTTGGCAACGATTAAATCATGTATTTTTGATTGATAATCCCCCCAGTTGTTGCAAATTGGTAAACAGAATAGGAAAGAAGAAATGCAATATAAATAAAAGGCAACGCTAAGATCCCTGCCAGAACTCGAAGATATAAATTAATAGGTAATAATGTTACTAAAAAGAGAATAAGTGAAATAACCAAAAATATAATTAGTTTGTAAATTCGAATCCAAGTTTGATATTTTGCTTTCAAGTAATCACTCCATCCTAGAATAGTCTATTTTTCGTCCACTACCTAAACTAAAGCCTCATCAGTATTTCAGTTCCTTTCCCCCGGTTCACTTTGGACATAAATGATACGGTTCAGTTCGATTAATCCGAAACACCATGCCTATCCATCCCCTCTGCTTAATGTTTTCCTTCAACGTGGCAACATTTATTAGGTTAATAGGTATTACTCTTTCAACATGGCACTTTAGAATTTTGGACAGCCTGGGGACATAAATAAACAAACTGTCCCCAACCACGCCCTACTAAATCCAACATACTAAAAAATCAAGCCCGTTATATCAACATTTTCAAGCCCAATATGTTATAATCCGAAACCATGTCTATGTCTGGCAGCGTAGAGGTCAGGGGTTCGAGCCCCCTATGCTCCATCCTTTTTCAGAGGTCAAAATCCTTGTATACCAAGGATTTTGGCTTTTTTATTATGGGCGCACTTATCCTCATAGCTTGTACACTTTCAAAAGTTGCACAAAATCTGCACAACTTAATTTAAGTTCAATCATTTGTTATACACCATACAAAAAATTAGAAAACATTTCAGATGTACTCCCTTGGACTTCTTCATCAAGAAATCTAGCGTAATTTATACACGAGCATGACCAAGACGATCGGCTACAACTTTAGCGTTCACTCCAGCTTTCATTAATATCGTAGCGTGAGCATGTCTTAATCCATGAAGAGATATTTTCTTAATGTTTAATTTTCCCGTATTTTTACAAATTACCAACTAAAGTTCTCAGAATCCATTAGTGAATCTTTATTAGATAGAAACACTAGACCTAACGGATTATATTCTTCACCATATTGCTTTTTTAAAGAACCTTGCACTTTCTTATGCTCTATTAAAATATCCATCACATATTTAGGCAGGGGAATTGTTCTGTTAGAGTTTTCTGTTTTCGTTGGACCTATCTTTAACCCCCTCTCCTCTTAAACGATGTACTACACTTTTATTAATTCTAATTGTTCCTTGCTCCCAATCTACCTCACCCCAAACAAGATCCAATAATTCCTACGTCGAATACCTGTATGAATACTTACAAGATACGAGGCAGCTATCTCTCTTTCAGAAGCCATAAGAAGAAAAGTATTAATTTCTTCTCTATTCCAATTCTTATCGACTTTACTATCATTTTTTACTGGGTTTCCAATTCCTTTTATTGGATTACCCTTTGCTAAATTCCAATCAACAGCTGTATCAAAAGCCTGGTTTAATAATGAATACAAATTTTTAATATAGACGGCAGTCTCCTTTTTTACGAGAAGGTATTAATTCTAGAATAATTTCATAGTTGTTTTACAAACAATAACAAGGGTAATGAAAAGTTTTCTTTGTTATAAACAACAAAGTTTTTCGTGTAATCATCATGAAAGGATATAAAAAATGAAGAAACAATTTATACTTGTATTTAGTTTGATTTTATTAATGCTAATGAATTTACCTCCTGCTTATGCAACTAATAACCCAAGAAATATATATGAGGTGAAATCCGGGGATTATTTATGGAAAATTGCAAAAATCTATGGGACCTCTGTAGAAGACCTGAAACTAATCAACGGATTACAATCTAATCTAATATTAGTTGGGCAGAAATTAAGGGTGCCCGTCATGTACGAAGTTGCTCCTGGAGATACTCTTTGGAAGCTTTCACAAGCATTTAATTCTACAGTCCAGCTAATAAAAACAGCGAATAGACTTACATCCGATGTTATTTATGTAGGGCAAAAAATAAAGATTCCTCCTAAACAGCTCACCATGCAAGGAAAGTTTATACTTATGACTAGAGAGGAATTTAAAGATTGGATATTTAATCACAAATTCACTAGAAAGGTTCGTAAAATCCAAGAGCATAACACAGCTCAACCGGCTTATAAAGATTTCAATGGTTCGAATCATTTTACTTTGTTGAAGGAAATGGAGAAGTATCATATTCAAGGGATGAAGTGGAATGAGATAAGTCAACAATTAACCACATTTCCAGACGGAAAAGTAGCAGTAGGCAGACCATTTGACACACCGCCCGAAGGTTCATTTGGGTTGCTTAATAAATCTGCCATGCAGAAAATTGAAGCCGATGCATTAACGATTGAAAATCTTGGATACTTTGATATAGGTAAAGACCAAATGACTGAGGAACAAAAGAAAACCATTGTTATGGTTAATGCCTTGCTTATGCTGAAATACGGATTAACTCCCTCCATTGACACCATCACATATCATCATTGGTGGGATATTAATTCAGGGGAAAGAGTATTGGATAACAGTGAAGGACATGCTGTTAAAACTTGTCCGGGCACAGGATTTTTCGGGGGGAATTCCACCACTAGCGCAAAAACTAATTTTTATCCATTAGTGTCACAAAAAATGCAAGAAATTTTAGCATCTATGCCATAAACATAGGGTCCTATTTACAAATTTTACACGTGATATCTTAACTCACATTACCCTTTATGGTCAGTACCATCAAGAACAAACTAGTTGACTACTTCGAAAAGAAGTATTAAACCAGTTGATACAGATTGTATTACCTTCTTGAGATAACTAAGAATTTTTAAAATGAACACATAGAATTGCATATTTCTTAAACGGGTGCGATTGTTCAAGAAAAAATTTAATAAATAATGATTTTTTGAATGAGCCGTATTTTCCAACTGAAGAATACGGCTTCTAACCGTTAAAAGTAAATAATTTTATTTTCAAACGCTGGTTTAAATTTTCTAAACTTATATAAAGTTTGTGTTCTACGAATCAGAAGCCTTGCTACCCATGGTTAGTCTTCAAAAGATAACTCCAATATAATTCATTATGATATTGAATTATCCATAAGAATAGCCAGAGAAGCGAAAATACCTGAGCTTGAGAAATACATACAAAAATTCACAAAAGTAGTTTCTTGAATTAGAAAAAACCGACTGTGTTATTTAAAACAGTCGGTTTTGTTTCGATGATTATTTCAATAGTTTCTTTCGCCAATTAAGGCTTTGTTTTCCGATTCTTCTACCACGTTTCTTATATCTGCCCCAGATGGATTCTGGAATATTCTAAGTCCAAACTCTGGTGCAACAGCAAATAGATGGTCAAAGATATCAGATTGCACAGATTCATGCACTGCCCACTGTACGTCATTGGTAAATGCATAAATTTCTAGAGGCAGACCGTATTCACCAGGTGCCAGCTGTCTAACTATTAAGGGCATATCCTGATTGATTCCTTCGTGATTTTTGAGGTAATTGCTGATATATCCCCTAAAAACACCGATATTGGTAAGGGCCCTACCATTCACAGGATTGTTCCTATCTATTTCATTTTTGGTGTTATACTCGGTAATTTCCTTTTCCTTTTGAATAATGTAGTCTGAAAGGTAATGAACTTTTATAAATTTTCCAATCATTTCCTCAGTGCAAAACGTGATACTACTGGTATCTATGTACAAAGAGCGCTTGATTCGTCGACCGCCTGATCCTTGCATCCCTCTCCAGTTTCTAAATGAATCGGAAATAAGAGCATAACTTGGTATCATCGTAATCGTTTTGTCCCCATTTTGAACCTTTACGGTATTTAAAGAAATATCAATAACGTCACCATCTGCTCCATACTTTGGCATTTCGATCCAGTCACCAACCCGAACCATATCATTGGACGTCAACTGAATTCCTGCCACTAGTCCTAATAACGAATCTTTAAATACTAACATCAAAACAGCCGAGAGAGCACCAATACCACTTAATAGAATAAGAGGACTCTTTCCCATTAGGTTCGAGATAATTAAGATGACCCCGAGAGTCATGATAATAATGTTAACCACCTGAATATATCCTTTAATAGGCTTAACCTTGGATATTTCAAAGGTTTGATAAATATCATTACATACATTTAGTAAGCTTCTTATAAACACTAACCCTACAATAATCATATAGGCAATGGCCAATTTCTCGATGGTTGATTGATAGGTTGGAAAGGTTGAAGCAAACGAATAAATAATGATCGCAGGAACAATATGGGATAACTTTCGGAAAACTTCTCTTTCCAAAATGATTGGCCCCCACTTGATTTTGGAGTTTGTAACGATACGAGTAATGATCCTGACCACTATTCTTTTTGAAATAAAATTTGCTGCGATACAGATAAGCCCTATAAGAAAAATCTTGATTATAATCGAAAGATATTCTACTAATCTAGGGTCTAGTTCCATATCCAGAAGTAGATTATTAATGAATTGCATCTGTTCTCCCCCATTTTATTTTGCATCATAAGCAACTTTACGAGTAAAGTATCTAAACTGTCAATTCCTTCTTTATCAATAACGAAAAAATGGTACCTTAGCCCCCTGAGTTGTAACGCTTCCGTTTACTGGAGTCAGTCAAATAGAAATGTTCTACGTTGAAGGAAACGGTAAAAGGCAACACCCCACAAGGGTTTAGTTGTCTTCGGTGGATGGATATCATGTGATTATAGATTAACCTTTACGTTTCCCCAAAGTCATCACACCTGTAGCTTCTGTTATTCAATCGAATCGAGAGTTATATGACTTTGAAAGCCTATGTGTCCCAAAGTTTATCTAATTCACGTACTTGATCATATGCTTTTAATAGATATTCGGGTACAAATGTTCTTCCACATTCCCAAGAATTCTCTTCGATTTCTGCTAAAAGCTGTTCCTTTTCTTCTTCTTTACCATAAATGAGAGTCTTTAAAACTCGTGTATTTTCCCTAAATTCTAAATAATAACCGAGCTGATGGTAAAGAATAATTTTCACAAAGTTTTCATCTGTTTCTTTAATTTTAAAGTTAATTTTAGCGTTATATCCGTTAATTTGTATGTAGTTAAACTTTATCGTATTTGTCGAAACGTTATAACTCATCGGTGCAGTGAGTTTATTGTTGAATTCCACATTTATATTTAGTTTGAGCTCTTGTAATATATTTTTAATTATCTTCTCAATATCCCATATATAAAGCATTTTTCTTTATCCTTCCTAAAAAATTTTTTTAACAATCGCAGGAAAACCTTATCTTGCTTCAATTTATTATAACCTCACCAAAAGGTTGTTTTAATCTATATTGAAGCATTTTATTTTTTTTTAGTAATTTCTAAACGGTTTTTTACGTAAGCTTCCATATATTCCCACAATATGTAATTCTAATTTTAAGTCTTCCATATGTAACCTTCCTATTGAATTAAACTACATAAACAAAGCAAATATAAAATTGTCACGTTGAAGTCGTTTTAACATTATAATACGCTGCATACTGTAACAAGAGCCATTTATCATAATTAGTTATTGAACTAAACTGTCGGTTAACTTAAGTGAAGAATTTTACAATCTAAAGTGCAATTCAAACCGGACGTGCTCCGTTCCTTCATATTTTAGTGAATGTTGAATAAAGAATCCTAAAGGAATCTTTTCCCCCTAGACTCAAAATCAGCTCTTTGGTTCAACAAACACTATTTCAATTGCATTACTGTTTAGGCCACTTAATTCTTTTTATCGCTTGGTCCAAATCCTGATTACAAAAAGTCCATTAATCTTAATTTATTTAGCAAACTATTACATCTCAAAATCACTAATTTACACTATTCATAAATTATTTTCTAACAAAGTATTAGTCACATTCTGGTCACATCGTAGTCACACACTATTAATAATTAGTTCACTTTCTCATTGACCCCCTTAAAACCTTAATATAAAGTCGTTTAAAGACATATTAGAAAGCTACAGAAAATTTTCAAACAAAAACAAAGAGCCTTTCCGAAATTGAAAGACTCTTTACTCACTATTACATCTCTATTATTTATCTTTCCTTACAAGTAGTGAACAACACTCCACATGAGTTGTACGTGGAAATAACCTGCTCAGTGTGACTCACTCAACATTTCAACACCTGATTAGGTAAATAGGTATACACCGACATAATTCCCCTGTATCTTTCTGCCGCTTACCCCATCGCTACCAAGATAATATAGTAATTTCTGCTTTACCACAGCCTTTACTAACACCCCGTTTAGAAACTGATGTCATTCATCATTATTGGGTGATTCGATAAGGTAGATACAGGTTAAATTTCATTCGTTATTCACAATTAGTAACTTGTTCTTTACTTGAAAAAGAAAAAAGCATGACTTATGCTCCGACAAATAACGCCGCTTGAGAAATTGCGATGAAAAATGCAACATTTTGAATGGGACTCTCTTCTTCTATTTGTAATGTCATCTGGAATTGTTCATCTATAAAATCAGCCTTCCATTTTGCAATTACTCGTTCTTCATAGACAAACTGTGACCATTCTTCCATTTCTTTATTGATTCTAATTTTATGGGCACCCTCGAGTATTGTCAGGTTTGGAATGCCCAGACGCCAATTCTCATATGTAATAATCACTTTCTTATTTGTAATGAAATCTATTCCCTCAAACCACATTCTACCTTTTCGTACAATCTTTTTACAGCTAAATATTTTACTGCCATCGTTGTTTTTTACATCGTATTGTACAAAATAGCGATATTCCAAAACACGATCGACAAACTTTTTTAGTTTGTTACTATACTGACGTTGTACGTAACAAACTACTTCACCTGATTCATCGATTACAGCATGTTTGTCGGTTGATTCAATTTGTTGCGGATGAGTATATTGATAAATTCTCATAAATTCTCCTTTTAATAGTAAATCCATTACAGCTTATTCACTAGCACTATATTAGTATAGATGGAATTAAAGAATGAATAAAGCTACCATTTCTATATGTGCCATTGCGTCGAAGTTTTTCCCCCGAACCGTTTTTTATAAACAATCAGAGTTGTCTTAAAAGATTGAAAGTTACGGTAATATCTGTCTCCATTTTATAAATCTTGGGTTGAATATGACATTAATATAGGGATAATGTCATAATTCCACCTTATCTGTAATGATATTTATCAAATTAAAAAGAAATGTAATGGAATCGTTCTGTAAAACGAGTATCAGCTCATGTTAGTGTAATACCAACGAGGCCACAGGAGGTAGCACCGATGAACAACACTTACATGAAAACACTAGTTTTAACTTGTGTAGCTACATTTGCATTTATAGGGCTACAAAATAATACGGTCGAGGCTATTACCAAATATCAAGTTGTAAAAGGAGATAGCCATTGGAAACTTGGACAACAATATGGTATAACCATTGATGATATAAAACAAGACCATAATCGTCATGACGATTGGATTTATACAGGAGAAATGTTGCAAATTCCGAATAAATTAAAAGCAGTATCTATACAATCATCAAACCCTAAAATAGAAAGGCCTAAAAAAGAACCAGAGAAACCGGCCGTTTCAATTTCAAATAAAGAGAAAGACTTATTTGCCCGATTGGTAGAAGCTGAAGCAAAAGGTGAATCATATAAAGGAAAAGTAGCAGTTGCGACTGTTGTATTAAATCGAGTGGATTCTCCTAAATTTCCAAATAATATTACAGATGTTATTAATCAAGTAGTAGGCAATAGCTATGCTTTTTCACCTGTTCAAAATGGTGAAATTAATAAACCCGCATCAGATGAGTCGAAACGAGCAGTGGATGAAGCATTAATGAGAAAAGATCATTTAAATAATTCAATGTATTTTTATAACCCGGATATTGCAACGGATGATTGGATTCGTACTCGTAACGTCGTGAAGAAAATTGGTAATCATGTATTTGCAAAATAAAATAATGAATAAAGTCAATAAAATCAAAGGCAGGAACATATTCGATATGCACAATATGTTCCTGCCTTTTTGTTATGGTCGCTTTAGAATAAAGTTTAATTAAATGGATACTAACAACTGAATATTTTTTTAAAAATCATTCATTATTTTTTAATCATCTTTTAATCTTTTTCATCTAAAATGTATGTACCCTGTCTATGTAGCTAACTTATAATACGTACAATTTCTTCTCGTTCTGTATAAAAAGTATGACTTACTCTATTTATGGAGCATGCTGATAGTAAAATAGGTATAATTAAACATATTACTCTTTTCATCAGTACATCATCCTTTGGCTGATATTATTCCTAAATAGAAAGGAAAAGAGCCTACGCTATGACTATTGCCATAAAAGGAGTTGTTATCAACGTAATGGATATCTTTCGGTTTATCTTTACTAACATATTATCTCTATTCGCTCAAGTATTTAAAATTCAACAACATTGGGTATGGGAAGTCTTAAGTTTATTGATGAGTATCGTGACTATCGGGCTTTTGATATGGGGATTGATTACCCTATTTTCACATAAGGAAGAAGCTATTACGAACAAATATAAACGAATCATATACAACGTTTCTTTTTATGCTTTAATAGGATTACAAATTGGCTTTCTTTTATTTTTTATGGGTCTTATCGGGATAAGTATCGTGATTATCGGACTTTTCATTTTGGGATTGGTTGCCCTATTTTCACATAAAGAAGAAACCTTTATAAACAAATATAAACGAATATTGTATAACATTTCTTTTTATTCTTTAGTAGGGTTACAAATTTTCCTTCTCTTATTTTTTATAATTCGGATTGGGATTACCATTTATATTGCGAGTTCCGATTCAAAACTAAAGGATTACACTTTTGATACTGAAGCACTGCAATATGAATTAACGAATATTTTTATCTACGATCAAAAAGGAAATCCAGTATATAAAGTCGTTCATAATAGTACCAACAGAGATGTTGTGACGTTAGATGAAATGCCTACTCAACTACAACGTGCGTTTGTGGATGTGGAGGACAAACAATTTTATCAACACATCGGTGTATCCATTGAAGGATACATTCGTGCCTTTTTTTATGAAATGATTCGTCCATCACAAAAAATGCACGGAGGAAGTACCATTACACAACAATTGATTAAAAATGTGAACGGGGACATATACAATAGAAATGTCTTACACAAATTTCAAGAGGCCCTTTTATCGATTATTATCGAGAGTAAATACAGTAAAGAAGAAATTCTCGAAATGTATTTAAATCGGATTTATTTAGGAGAAGGCGTATATGGAGTAGGTACAGCTGCGAGACAATATTTTAATAAAAACGTTTATGATTTAACCTTAGTTGAAAGTGCGTATTTAGCTGGTTTGCCAAAAGCACCTTCTACATATACAAAAAACTTAAAAGCAGGAAATCAACGTAAGAATATTGTCTTACAAGCAATGAAAGAGAATGAAACTATCACAGAAAACCAATATCAAAAAGCGTTACAACAAACCGTTATATTGAAACAAGCCAAGAACAAACAGACTTCTGCTTTAGATTCATATGTTGATTATGTATTAAAGGAAGCAAAAGAAGATTATGAGCTGAGTGACAAAGACTTACAAAGTAACGGATATCATATTTATACGTATTTAGATACTGAATTTCAACAGCATATGTACCAAACGGCTCAATCTTTTTCTTACAAAGACGATCAAGAATCTAAAAACAAAAAAGTGCAAGTAGGAATAGCAGCTGTTGATAACGACAATGGAAATATTATTGCTTTATACGGAGGACGGGATTTTGTCAGAGGGTACTTAAATCGTTCGTATCAATATTATCAACCAGGTTCTATTATTAAACCACTTGTTGTATATGCACCTGCTTTGGAAACAGGAAAATGGAATGCACAATCCACCGTCGTTGATGAAAAAACAAATTTTGACGGCTATTCTCCTAAAAATGCAGGAGAAAAATATGGAGGCAACATCACACTAGAACAAGCCATAATTCGTTCAGCCAACATCCCTGCTGTTGCAGTATTTCAAGACATCGGCATAAAAACAGGTGTAAAAGCATTAGAAAAAATGAATATCGAGATACAAGAAAAAGACGAACAGTTACACTTGGCATTAGGCGGAATGGAAAAAGGAGTTACCCCTATTCAAATGGCACAATCGTACGCTGTCTTTCCTAACTACGGATACTTTAAACCAGCGAAAGCCATTAAGTTGATTAAAAATAAAAACGGAGAGTTCGTTCAAAAGAAGGAACAAGCCGAAATAAAAGGTATCGATGTTTTTACATCAGAAACCGCTTATCATATAACGGAAATGTTGCAAAAAGTCATAACCGAGCCAAATGGAACAGGAAAGAACGCTAAAATTGGTGTTCCTGTTGCAGGAAAAACAGGTACAACGGAAGAAGAAGGAACAAATGGAGGAATTCGAGATGCTTGGTTTGTTGGGTATACACCGAATGTGACGATGTCCGTCCATTTAGGGTTTGATCAACCGAGTAAGGCCCTCTATCTAACGACTTCAGGCGGCGATAATCCAGCTACTTTATTCGCTCGTATTATGAAAGAATCACGTAAAAATACTGCTTCGATTGCTTTTCAAAAACCACAAAGTGTAAAAGAAATAGAAGAAAAAAAAGCAAAAGAAGCGGAAAATACAAGCCTTATACAAGATTCAAAAAAGAAATTATCTGAAATGAAATCTTCTATCACTTCGTTTTTCGAACGTTTCGTTCAAAACATTAAAACAGAGTAACTAGATAAAAACAGCAAATTATACGTCTGTTGTCAGACTGTAGACAAACTCAATCAAAATCGAGTTTGCTTACAGTCTGAAGTTCTATTAGGAATCTATATACCTCTTTCAAATAAATGTAGTCTTTGCATCAGAACCTCCCCCTCCTCATCGTTTACCCGTGGTCTTATCAAACCAACTCCCATGTAGGCTTGTCCCGTCTCAACCTCACGATACTTCCTTGAAAACTTCTCTATATTTCTTATTATCAATAACATTATCTTCGTAGGTTAAAGAATATGTTATCCTGTCAAAAGAACAAGGCATCAGATTATAATATTCAAAAAGTTAAAAAAATAAAAATAAAGGGAACCTCCAAATAATTTTGAGTTCCCTTTATTTTTTATTGAATTATCAACATTAAAATTTAACAGCCATCGCACTTATGGCTTCTAAAATTTTCATACAATGTCTCCCTATCTTTTCACTTTTATAATCTTATCTGGATTGAAAAGATTATCAGGGTCGAGCGCTTGTTTAATTTTCTCCATCACAAGCAACGCTTTTCCATGCTCTTTCTCTTGATATTTCTGTTTGCCCACACCGACACCATGCTCTCCCGTACAGGTGCCCCCACGTTCTAACGCATACATTACAATCATTTCATTAAATTCATTTGCTCCTTTTATATCATTAGCATCGTTCATATCAATCATCAGAAGAACATGGAAATTACCATCACCGACATGACCTACTATGCCTCCAGTCAACGCTAACGTATTCAACGCCTCTCTGGCATGCTCAATCGCCCCAGCTAACTCTGAAATTGGTAAACAAACATCCGTTATCATTAGTTTTTTCCCTGGGTTTCCATGACTATAAGCGTAAACCATATTATGGCGAGCATCCCATAGCTGATTTCGAGCGGCATTATCTGTCTCAAATTCAATGCCTTCACAATTGTGTTCTGCTACAATCTCTTTCATAAATTCAACATCTTGCTCTAATCCAGCTTCATTACCATGAAACTCTAAAAATAAGGTTGGTTGTTCCTTGTAGGCTGTTTCACTATACAAGTTTACTTGTTTCATAGAAGGTTCATCTACAAATTCAACCCTTGCAATCGGAATCCCTGCTTGTAGAATACTAACGACCGCAGCTACAGCATCTTTAACGGTTGGGAAAGAAGCTCTAGCAGCCATAATATGTTCAGGAATACCATACACCCGAAGTGTTAATTCTGTAAAACATCCGAGGGTGCCCTCAGAACCGACGAACAGACCGTTTAAATGATATCCAGATGAAGACTTTTCTGCTAGATTCCCAGTATTTATTACAGTTCCGTCTGCTAAAACAACCTCTAAATCACGAACTTGGTCGCGCATGACTCCGTACTTAACCGATGTTGTTCCACTAGCATTTGTCGCTGCCATACCGCCAAGCGATGCATCTGCTCCTGGATCTACCGAGAAAAACAACCCGTATTTTTTCAACTCTTTGTTTAACTCAGAACGTGTTACACCTGGTTGAACTCTTACGAGAAAGTCGTTTTCCCTGATTTCTAATATTTTATTCATGAGGGAAAAATCGATGGTAATGCCGTTGTCATAAGGAATAACATGCCCCTCTAAGCTCGAACCTCTTCCAAATGGTACAATCGGTACTTTATATTGGCCCGCTATTTTTACTACTTTACTCACTTCTTCCGTCGTTTCCGGAAATACGACTATATCTGGTAGACTGGGCGTATGATACGACTCATCTTTGCTATGCTGCTCTAATATCGTTTGATTTACTGTTACTTGACTTTCTGAAAGCACACTCCGTAGAGCAAAAACCAATTCTTCATTTGTTGCTATCATTTCATTCTCCCCTTATTACTTTTATTTTTTGCCGTATTATAAATGGTTATACCAATTTACAAGTAATTGAAATTGGTCCAACATTTTCAATTTTAACAAATGATTAAAAAATTAACAATTCTAATTTTTCTGATATTGATTAAACATGTTGATTTTTGTATGATTAAGACATTTATAGTACAGTTATTTTAGAGGAGTGACATAGGGGATGACACAGCCAAAGAAAAAAGCCTATCAAGTAATTGTTGACCAAATAAATGAATACTTTTTAAATGGAAAATTAAAGCCTGGAGATAAACTGCCCACAGAGAGAGAATTAGCAAGCCGTTTTAATGTAAGTCGAACGTCGGTTAGAGAGGCATTACGGAAACTTGAAATTAAAGGGATAATTGAGATTAAACAAGGCAGCGGGAGCTTTATCAAAACATCAGAAAATCTCGCAGTAGAAGAGATTTCCTCTACAATCATGAACGCTGAAAAAAAACTAATCTATGAAATGTTGGAATTTCGCCGTATGCTTGAAGTGGAATGTGCTTCTTTAGCTTCACAAAGAGCTACTTCCGAAGACTTAAATCGAATTCGCGAAGCACTAGAAATGATGGATCACGATAAAAATGATGTAGAATTAGGACTTCAAGCTGACCTAAACTTTCATATTAGTATTGTTTACGCTTCACACAATTCAATATTTTTACAATTAATTAAAACCCTAAGCGGACATATGCAAGATACAATCCGAGCTACTCGAAGACAAATAATGGCCAATCCTAAACGTAACCAAGATACAATTAATGAGCATAAAGAGATTTATTTAGCAATCGCCACAGGCGATGCAGATCAAGCAGCGCAACTAATGGAAAAACATATTATACAAATAAGAAAAGAATTGACAGAGTCATTGTTAAATCATATAGGGGAATAGGAAAATTGATTAATATTTGATTAGCCTATAACCTTTAGGCACCTAGTAGCTATAGCTAGATGTATAGACGCCCTACAAAAATCCTAATAATATTTAACGAACAAGAGCCTTTGAACAGAACAAATTAAAAAAGTCAATTCCTCTGAGCGTTAAGGAATCGACTTTTTTAGCTTTAAATCCATATTTAATTCAAGTCCTCTTTAGTGTAAGTGCAATATTTCACAAATATTATAAATGGGCTAAATGAATAATCAAAAATACAATGGGGGGAATTACTAATGATGGCAGAAGATTTAAGGTATTACATTTCTTAATACCCAAAATACTTAAACCAGATGCTAATATCAATATACCTCCTACAATAGTCATTTCATTTAGAAGGTCATTATTTATAGAGTTCTCCATTAAAATAGCAATTAAATAAATGGAACCTTGCCATATAAATAACACAATTCCTGCAATAGCTATCCCAATACCGAATGTCGATGCTAAAACAATCGAAGTAATTCCATCCAACATACCATTTGCAAGTAGATATGTATAATCTCCCTTTAACGCAGCCTCTACAGGACCTAATATAGATAACGTTCCAATACAAAATAAAAGAATCGCAGTTGATAACCCTTCAGCTAAATTACCCTTAGAATATTTATTAACTAAAGCATTAAATTTCGATTCCAAATTAAGTCTTTGACCGAGCAATCCCCCTACGGCTAAACTTACAATAAAAAGTACCGGATATTTGCTGGAAGGTAAATGTTGTACTAGTGCATTTATTCCTAATCCCATGGCTACTAGCCCCATTGACTGCATTATAATATTATGATATTCATCTTTTATCCCCTTTTTAAAGATACTTCCGACAATACTTCCGATTATTATCATCATTGTATTAAATATTGTCCCAAACATAATCATTTCTCCTTTTAACTAATACTCTTAATCAAAAATATAGACCCTCCTGTAAGGGAAGGGTCAACACTCTATTGGTATTTGTATTTCTGTTAGGTAATCATCTTTACTGCCTGAAATATAATGATCAATTATTGTTCTTTCAACAGAGTCCCCAATAATTTGGAAACCGTTATGATAAATCCAATTCAGTAAGGTTCTATAATGTTCAGGGGAGTCGTTATGATTTCCGTTATAATAAATACAGGCATACTTTCCCTCCTGTAGAGTTGTGACTAAAGAGCTTTGAATATCATCTTCGACTAAAATAAATATAGAGTTATATTCATCAAACTTGGTATTTATTATGTTACTTATACTTACGGTAAATCCAACTCCTCCAATAAATATGGAAGAGCTCATATTTGACATATTCTCTAATTGCCGAAGGGAGATTTCTAGCTCTGGTTCTGAACGAATTGTTTCGTTTAACCTTACAATTCTCCTCTCTTTCATATCTTTAATAGTTACAACCCCTAGTTGTTTTATTCTCCCTGCTAGTTTAATATCATTGATTCGATTTTGAAATCTACGTCTTATTCGTTCTAACTCTTTTATTTTAATTTCTGTTATCACTTTTTGTTTCTCTAACAAAGCTAAAAAACCATTAATATCCCTATGTTGTAGGTGCCCACTTATTTCCTTAAGAGAAAACCCTAACTCTTTCAAATAATGAATGGTGTTTAGCTGTTCAAACTGTTCGGTTGAATAGTATCTATATCCGTTGTTTATATCAATTTGAATAGGCTTCAATAATCCAATTTCATCATAATATCTTAAAGTTTTTATGGTCGTATTATGTAGCCTAGCCATTTCTCCTATCGAAAATCGATTCTTCATTTAAATCTTCCTTTAGTCATAAAATACGTTTAATTTATCTTATCACAATAAAGTTATTAACTAACCGTTCAAGTATATTCCTGCCTAATCTTTACATACATATTAACCATCTATTTGAAAAAGCTATTACATGAAAAGCTATTTATCATACTGCCACATCGTAACATTTTAATATTTAGCTTTAAAATTCATTATTCTTTTTCAAATTTATCAAGCAATGCACGCACTTCATCTGTTGATTTCGTGTTCATCAATTGATTTCTTAATTCACCAGCTCCATGAAATCCTTTGACATAAATTTTTTAAAAATGGTATTTGTATAAACAAAAAAAGCAGATGATATAGATTTTTTCTATACCATCTGCTTTCTTATTATACCAGCTTTATACACTACCGCTTCACAATAGCCAGGCACTGTTTCCCATTAGTGATGGGTGGGAAAAACGCGTCTGTCCCCTGTCATTCTTATTATCTTTGAGCTAGCGTCTAACTACGCATTAATGCGCCATTAGGCTTTGGTAACTCTTGATCTGTTATCTGATTCATTTTACAAAATTGTTCAAAAAATTGTTGTGCCAGCTCTCGTTCCTTTGGGTCACTTTTCAACGAAACTATATCAAGCAAAATTTGAGCCATCCATGAATTATCAAAATAACGGTATTTACCTGTATTCCATGTCATTTTGTGGGGAAATTTTCCATTTACATAGTATTCCCAGAAAAGCATCTGGTCTGATTCCCGTTCTGTAAGTTGGAGTCTGTATTTTGAATGAGCAGGAATATATCCATCTTCACAAAGCTTACCGATAAAATCTTCGTTCACCATATAGACACCTAAGATACGTCTGTCTTTTTCAGGCATGCTGGGATCTATTGCTGTTAACAGGACAGCGCTATTTTGGTGCAAGCGGATGGGTTTGTTTGACTTCCCCTTGTTATTACCACTTTTTATTACGCCTGAAAAAACTTTCCACTCTGAAAAAGCACTATTCTGTTCTTCTGCGTCACACCAAAAAACCATTTGTGATTCGGGATGAAGTTTATGATTTTTCATAAGTTTTTCATACTCCAAGCGAAGTTCCTGTTTTTTTTGTTGTAGTTTTTTTTCCTCTTCTTTCTTCCATTCTTCCTCCTTTCGTTCCATTTCCTTTTTTTCTATAATTTTTTCAATTGAATTAGCAACACTTTCATCATGTAGTTTTAGGTGCTTTCCAAATACATCGGGGAAAACAAACTTTTTATTTTCCGATGCGAAATGTATTTCAATACTAGAATCATTATGTTTAACTATACTACCCATACCAAAACGCTTGTGTGTAACTTTTTTATTGATTAGATTCATTATTCTAGTCCTCCTTGTAGAATAAAAACTCGATTACTATTAGATAGTAAATTACTGATTTTATTCAACTAACTTCCTTATAAAGTTCACACAACTGTTTGAATTTTTCTTCAGTCTAAAAAAGATATTAAAAAAACGTATCCATAATTCTATCTGCAAAAAATACAGCAGAATTCGGAATACGATTGAAAAAACACTTGTAAGACTATTATAACATTTTTTAAAAATATTACAAATTTATTATTGACAACATATTTTATCGCAAGGTAGAATTAAATTTTATTCTCCATACTAACTTGAAATAAAGGCCTCGAAAAAGTCACGAAACTTCTCGAAATCCCCTATAAATCACTACTTGATTACCGAAATAGTCTCTTAAATTAGAAAAACCGACTATGTTATTTAAAACAGCCGGTTTTGTTTCGGTGATTGATTATTTCGGTTCTGGTGCAAAAATAAAGTAAAAAAGAAGGCAGCGTATCTATGCCTTAACGGAATCATGTCTTATGATGCTAGCACAAACAATTGATGAATGAATTCTTTCTGATTTCGAACAGACTGATTCCGTAGATCTATTTGTTCTTTTTAATCATAGCATCAACAATAGGATTTTTTTTGGTGTATTTAGATCAATAAATAAAGTGAGACTGCCATCAGTGGGAGTTTTCTCTTATCACCCTCTGATGGCAGTCTCACTGCGGGAAAAATATAGGGAAACCCCTAAGGGCCTCACATCCTAGAAAATCACCACTTAAAATCTATTTAACCGTTGGCAATGGTTTCTTGATCCACTCATTATAAAATGTATCAATATCTGGTTCGAAATCAAGAATAATTGGATACCAAGGAGGCACTGCTTCAACCTCCAACTGAGTTGCACATCCTGGACAATAATATTCGCGAATAACCTGCCACTCTGGGTCTGGTGACATTAATTTAGGATAAATTTCATTCATTTTCTCCTCTGTGTCCCTAACAAAAATACGCGCATGTAGCTTCCAATTTTCTTTATAATCACAGAATTCATGGCCGCAGTCGCATTTAACGATACGATCTCCATTTGCTTTTTGCACAATATATAGATGCAATCCATATGGAAGCAGGATTGGGTCATCCCAACTCACACGATCTTGCAAAACCTCCCTATAAATTTCAAAACGCTCAGGATCTTTATGGCTTGACATCATATCTTTCAACTGATAAAACTCTAATGTCCCATCAATTAGCTCGGCAATTCTTTTCTTGTCGTATTTTGCCACTTTCTTCACCTCTTTGTCTCAATTTTATTGTTTTTTCTTTTGTTTGAATCGATTAATGCGTGACCCTAGTGTAGGTACGCCTAAATCATCTTCATAAATCATCCATTCTTCAGGAATGTTCCAGAAGCTCTTGAATTCATTTGTAAACTTTTCACTTAAAGCAAAGCTTTGTGCATACATATGTTTAACTTGTATCGCAGCATTTTCATTCAAAATCTGCTTTCTTTCGCCTTTCATCCACTCTTTTGTTGGCTGACTGCGATCTAAACGTTCCTTGCGGATTTGCTTACGCTTTTGTTCAGTAGCTTGTAAATCAACCGTATAGACTCCATTTTTTTCTGTAAAGACACAACCATACACTTGTTCTGCATAACGAAGAAGGATGTACTTTTCATTTAAATCTTCTTCTACCTGCTTTGGATTCCTTTCAAGCGGATCGCCAAATCCTGGGCCCCCACGAAGGTAGTTCATAATCACATCGTAATCACCAAATTGTTCTTGTGTAGACACTGCTTGTCTATCACGGTACACAACCTCGGCATCCATATTTTCCTCATAAGTAGGATGATCTGGATCCACATCTCCGCCTAATGGAATAGGTAGTCCCTTCTCAATACGTTCTTTGATATTCGTTTTATTTGCTTGGAATCGATACCCTGCGGAAGCTGGATATCCTCCCATTAGACCACAGTCTGTCGCCATTACTCCAGCACCTGCAACAAACATGGTCCATTCTTCTGCCCCCCAACCTAAACGAAGTGATTGCCAACCATTTCCACCCCGGTATTTACCAGCCCCACCTGATCCAGGTAAAATTTGTCTTCCTAAAAAGATAAGCGGTTCAAGTATTTCCCAAATTTCCATATCCCCCATGTCCCCCTCTGGATTCCAGAGAGCAGCGGAATGGCTGATTCCATCTTGAACGGCACTTGCCCCCACCCCGCATGATGAGGTCTCAAAGCTGTTCATTGCGGATAATTGACCATATTGATCATATCCTCCTCCCATTAACCAGTTAGATGTATGAGCATTTCCAGCATTTACTTCTTCTAAATAACCGCGTCCATAGTAAGACCGGCTTAATCCGCGCCAAAGTGGAGACCATGCCGCCACAAGCGCATGCCATGTATTTGAATGGGCAGAACGAATATCATCCGGATTAAACCAGGATCCATATGGAATTCCAAACTTACTTGCGTAATAGGCACCATCATTAATCCGGTCATTTGGTACAAGAGTCTGTGAAAGCATGACCCATATTCCACTCGTAATTGAAACAGGTGTTGCATTGAACGGGTGCCAGCCCCAACGGTTTGCCCCTTCAAAATCAATTTCGAACTGTGCATCTTTATGAACAGTGATTTCAGAAGGTGTATGAATAATTGTATTAAGCTTAGCAAATGAAGGGAGATCCAAATCTTTAAAAGGTACATCTACAAATGAAGCTTGACGATATTTACCCGGAATTAACATCGTTTTTACCTGATTTACAAAGCCTCGACGTCCATCCTCAATAATTTCACGCATAAATTGTTTATAGGCATCGACGCCCTCCTCCTTGATTACATCTAATACAAGGTCACGGATCATATGACATCCAGCTATGCGCGTTTTTTCATCCAGTGTCCAGTATTTCACCGCACGCACTGATCGTGTACTTTCAAGCAACCAATCTTTCGATAACACATCATTTTGTCCAATTTTTCGACATGTTACTTGATAACCATCATCATATCGTTGAACAGGACCCATAGGCATACTTCCTGGGGCAGATGCTCCTGTATCAATTACGTGCGTTACACCGCCAGCCCAGCCCACAACTTCACCTTCCCAGAAAATAGGTACAAGTGTATGAACATCACATGTGTGGACATTTCCTACATGGTTATCGTTATTACAGAAAATATCTTTATCAGCAATACCAGGATTATCCTCATAATCGTTTTCAATCATAAATTTAATCGCAGCACCCATTGTGCCTACGTGGATAATAATTCCGGTAGATGTAACGATTGAATCGGCTTCAGGCGTGTACAAACTAAAGCATAATTCGCCTTCCTGCTCAACAATTGGAGATGCAGCCACTTTTTTTGCTGTTTCCCTTGCATGCACGACTCCGCCGCGAAGCTTGGAATAAATTTTCTCAAAACGAATCGGGTCGCTTTCCTTAAATGGAAGCGTCTTCAGACCAGCATAATGACCCGTTTCTTTACTAATTTCAGTTATTTCCTTCCGCATTTCCTTTAACGTTTTACCGTCCCAGCCAATACCTCTTTTCTTTTTTTGAACGCCCGTCAGTGTTTTCGCCAAATTCAGTACCTCCTTAAGATATTTACTTTTAACCTATTCCTTAATCTCTTTTAGATGGAAAATACGATTTTCATCGAGATAAGCCTCAAACCCAATTGGAACAACCAATGTAGTAGCTGTTGATTCAAGGATTGAAAATGCATCAATTCGGTTACCAGGCAGCAATTTTTCCATTTCATAAATCTTGGCTTGAAGGTGCTCGCCATTCCAATAAATTTTGCGGAATCCTAGAAAGGCATCGACAGGTGGTGTTTCACCAAATAATGGCTCCTGTGGAATTTGCGGTTTTGCCACTTCAACCACACCACGAACAATGGCACCTGTGATAGAATATCCAAGCTCTGGAGAAAGGGCAGATTTTGCATAGACTCTTGAATAGGTCTCTTCGAATGTTTGAATAAGGCTATCCCAATCGTTGACAGATTTAAAGGCAGAGATAGGAGCCTCGATTTCGAGGTCATTCAATTGGCCCTGATATTGCATCCGATAAAGAAGACGGAAATCAACTTCTTCTGGAGAATAATCATTTTTCTTAAATTCCTCTGTCACCTTTTTCTTTAATTCATCCCATGCCGCTTGTAATTCTCTACCAGCTAGGAGAATATCTGAATCCTCTGCTCTATCATCGACATTTAAATCCAATGTTTTGTCATAACGATATTCGAAATCTGCTGCCCCACAGCCAAATGCTGAGAATCCAGCTGCCCAAGCAGGAATCAGAACATCCTCAAAGCCAAGCCCCTTCGTATAGCCCGCTGTGTGTAATGGACCTCCGCCACCGTACGAGAAGCAAACATATTGCGAAGGTGAATATCCTTTTCCTAGAATCATAGATTCAAGGTAGTTTCGAAGCTGTGATTCTAATAATTCAATTACCCCATAAGCTGCATCCTCAACCGTTAACCCAAGCGGATCTGCAATTTGTGTTTTAACCGCTTCATAGGCTTTTTCCTTTGAAAGTTTAATCACCCCGCCAATGAAATTATCTGGATTGATTAAACCAAGAACGACGTGGCAATCAGAAACGGTAACTGTATCAAGACCGCCCTTAGGGTTACATACACCGACACGGGATCCTGCACTGTCTGGTCCTAGAGTAATATTTCCATAGTTAGGATCAATTCGAACGAAGCTTCCAGTACCCGCACCCGTTGTATCCATGGAAACTAGCGGCAATGACAGGACAAGCCGAGCCATATCAGGACTTGCATTAATAGCTAATTCTCCTTGAGTAATCAGACCAATATCAAAGCTTGTTCCGCCAATATCGGAACATGCGACATTTTTCAATCCAAGCTGTTCTGCTAAGTATTTGGCTCCAACCATTCCTCCGATTGGACCTGAAACGCAGGTTCTTGCCAATTCATTTGCTTTTATACTAATTGTGCCACCGTGACTGGCCATAATCCGCAAATCAAAATTGGTTCCCGCTTCTCTCAATGCTGTATCAATGTTTTCTAATGTTTTGCGTGAAGGCTCTGCAGCGTATGCCTCGACAATTGTTGTATTTGTCCGGTGGGATTCTTTTCGCACCGGATAATAATCTACCGTTGCAAAAACTTTAATATCTTTATTTGCTTTTGCTACGATTTGTTCCGCTATATCGCGAATTTTTCTTTCATGAGCAGGATATTTATAGGAGTGAAGTAAGCTGATTACAATCGCTTCTACATCCTCATCAATCAGTTTTTGGATGGCTGGTTCAATTTCATGCTCGTAAAGGGGAATGACAACGTTTCCAAAAAGGTCCACTCTCTCGGTGACGCCAACTGTCCATTTTCTTGGAACAAGAGGCGGATCAAAGTGATGTGTATTAATATGGATTTTGTCGGAATAGGAGTATCCAAGGAATGACTGAAGCCCTCGACCCATTCGATGGTTATCCTCCATCCCTTTATTAACAACTAATCCAACACGACGCCCTACCCGTGAAACGAGGCGATTGAGCATTGCCGTTCCAGAATAAACACCTGCAAGTAAATTAGGGAATTCATCCTCCATTTTCGTATTCCATTGGCTCAAAGCATCTTTAGCAGAGTTTAATAGTCCAATATGTTCGTCTAGCGGAGTTGTTTGTGCCTTCCCTACGACAAAATCCCCTTTTTCATCAATAATAAACGTGTCTGTCATTGTACCGCCCGCATCAATGGCAAGAATTTGAGATTTGGCCAATTACAACTCTCTCCCTTCGAGTGTAAGTAAATGAATTAAACAGCAATTTATGTACAAATACGTTGGTTATATTTTTGCTGTTACCCTTAATAATGCAAGTAATGTGCCACCACTTTAAAATCCTCGGATTTTCGAATAAATAGGGCTATACGGTACGCTTTATCAAGTAAAATTCCCAATCATTAATAGTTGTCGCGTAAAACGAGATTAATAGAAAGACTGTAGCATTTTGCAACATATGTAGCGCTACACAATGTTTTCCTTGATACAGTTAAACTACTTGATTTAAATAACGGGCTAAGTTAATATTTTAAATATACAGAATATTTTAAAATGTAGACTTTTATTGTGGTTAACTTCTTAATCATTTGCGTTTCATCCCTCTAATTGACTGATTTTTAGTTGGAAATGTTCCGAATAATATTGAGGAGGTTTTAAAAAAGTTGAAAAACTATTTTCTCTCTATTTTTTCCACACAGGATTTGCATAGCAAAGTGAGTGAAATAAAACATAAATGGGAAAAATTCGTGACAAATCCTTCTAATTATACAAATCTGCAAACCGTGGTTCGCCGCCAAATACTGGATTCATGGAGCCGTTGTCAATCGATGGGGATTAATCCAGAACAAAAACAAGCTAGAACTGCACTTACCTCATTTGAACTAGAGAAACTTCTTTCCAAATCTGACCTGTATCTTGCAGCCAAACCGATTATTGACCATATTTATGATACATTAATTGGGACTGGCTACTTAATTACCCTTAATGATGAAAGTGGGAAAATGATTTATTTAAAGGGCGAACCAGATATTATGAGGAAAATGGAAAAAATGAATTTTTCTCCCGGAATGGATTGGAGTGAAGGGGCAGCAGGCACCAATGCCATTGGTACAAGCATTGTTTCTAAAAAGCCTATTCAGGTTTTTTCTGCTGAACATTTTTGTGAAGGCTTTCATCCAATGACATGTTCCTCCTCCCCTATTTTTCATCCATATACCAAAAATGTCATTGGAGCAATCGATTTCACTGGACTTTGGCCAAGTACACAACCTCACACACTTGGGTTAGCCGTCTCCCTCGCACAGATGATTGAACAACAACTACTTACCGTTTATAGGACGAAATATAGACAACTAGAAGAATATTATCATCAATGTACGTTAAAATGGAGGGATCATTCTGTCCTTGTCTTTAGTAACGAATCCGTTCTTGTTGATGGAGATCCAACATTACTGAATGCCTTAAATTTGAAAAAAGAACTAACATTTGATAACCATTTAAAAATTAAAGAACTTCTTCAAAATCCATCAAGTTTCATGAATAAAGCGGAAGAGTTTCAATTCTCCTATTTAAACCCTATCATGATAAATAAAGAAGAAATGGGGTACATAGCTATTTTCAAAAATAAAAGTAGCACGTCATCAAGTATGCTAACTCACTCAAAGGAGCATCATTTGATTGGTGAATCTGCGGAAATAAAAAATATATTACATAAATGCCAGCAGATTGCATCGATCAACACCCCTATTTTATTAACTGGTGAAACAGGTACGGGCAAAGAACTGATTGCAAGGTATATTCATGAAGTAAGTTCAAAAAGTGATAAACCTTTTATCACAATTAATTGCGGTGCCATACAAAAAGAATTAATTGGCAGTGAACTATTCGGTTATGAAAGCGGAACGTTTACAGGAGGAAAAAAAGAAGGAAAGAAAGGAAAATTTGAAGAAGCAAACGGTGGTATAATCTTTTTAGACGAAATCGGAGAAATGCCGATTGACTTACAGGTGCATTTACTAAGGGTACTTCAGGAAAAAGAGTTTACTAGGTTAGGTTCATCAAAGACCATTAAAATAGACGTAAAAGTAATCGCTGCAACAAACAGAAATCTGGAGGCCATGATTGAGGAAGGACTGTTTAGAAAAGACTTGTTTTTCAGGCTAAATGTTATCTCATTTACGGTTCCCTCGTTATGGGAAAGGAAAGAAGACATCATTCCGATTAGTGATTACTATTTAGCTTTATTTGCAAAAAAGTATAATAAACCCTTGCCTTTTCATTTAGAAGAGAAAACAAAAAATTTCTTTTTAAGCTACAAATGGCCGGGAAATATAAGGGAGCTAAGAAACGCCCTGGAACATGCCGTCATCTTTAGCAGTTCAGCTGAAATTGAAAAAAGTCATTTACCCGATTATTTAGCCAGCTTTCAAACCCAACAATCACTTAGTGAGGTTGAACATTCAAGCTTTTCCATAACGGAAAAAGCAGAAATGGAGCTAATAAAAAAACTCTTAATTCAAAGCGGATGGAATATTTCAGCTGTTTCAAAAGAATTAAAAATAGCAAGGTCCACCTTATATCGGAAGTTAATAAAATATAATTTAAAGGAACCGCGTAGTGTTAAAGTACAATGAAAGACTATCAACTTTAAATTCTTGAAACTTATATTCATTGCAAGATTCCCCCGATTAGGGGGGTTTTTTAGTTTAATTAAATATTCTCACGCCTATTAGCCTAGCTTATAATATGCTTTTCCTCTTAGCTATTCGACACAGGGGGCATATACATGCATCCTCTATATTATTTAAGTACTTCTGTTGTGTAAGTTGCATACTATCAAGTTGCTTTTCTCTTTTTTAACTCTTCACGGGCTATAGGGCAAGCCCGTTTCTTATAGACTCTACTAACTCGAGGCTTAGAGACATGAAGAGGCCGCAAAGCTTTCTTGAAGAAGCACTTTGCAGCCCTTTTGTCCCTTGTTTTACTGAGATAGAAATCAATTGTGTTTCCTTTGGAATCCACTACACGATATTGTCTTAAAATTTTTGCACCAGAACTGATTTTTTTTATCTCTCCCATTCACCCAAAATACATACTCTACATTACAAAATTATTAAATGAATTTAATCGTTTCTTTCTTCCAACGATAGCTTGTTGTTGATATTGTGTTGGTGTCGTGCCTTCATATTTTCTGAAAACCCTCGCAAAATAATTTGAATCAGAAAACCCACATTTCTCACTGATTTCTGCAATCGTTTTCCTAGTATGGACAAGATAATGTTTTGCTTTTTCCAAACGACGACTCGTTATATATTGTGTAATAGTAAAACCCGTTTCCTGTTTAAACAAACGACTAAGGTATTGCGAATTAAGATGGACTAGCTTGGATAACTTCTCTAAATTTAACTCAATATGAAGATTAAGCTCGATATAATCTTTGACTTTCACAATATCGTAATGCTCATTGGACTTCTCTAAATGCGTGGGAATGAGGTTCGTATCAAGCATTGGTATAAACTTCGTTAAAGCCCGTCGAATATCTTCTGAATGAGCTGGCTTTAATAAAAAATCATTCGCTCCCAATTTAATAGTACGATAGGCAAAATCAAATTCATCATAAGCTGTAAGGAAAATTATTCGACAATGAGAAACTTCCTTTTTGATAATCTCCGCTGCCATTAGACCATCCATTATAGGCATTTTGATATCCATAATCACGAGATCCATCTGTTCTTCCTTGGCCAATTTTACAGCATCAACACCATTTTCCGCCTCGAAAAATTGATTTACTTTAAAGTTATGCTTCTTGATCATCAATGTTAACACTTCCCGTTCTAACGGTTCGTCATCCACAATCATTACTTTCAAGCCAAGCCACCCCCAACTTTCGGGATTGTAATCTGAACTTTAGTCCCTGCCCCTTTCCTACTTTCAATGGCTGTAATTCCATAACCTTCTCCAAAATAATGTTGAATTCGTTTATGTACGTTCTTTATACCAATTCCCGTGGTATGACCATTACTTTTAGTTTTTTCATCTGAAAGTATGGATGATAATTTTTCTTGTGAAATACCTACACCGTTATCACAAATTTCAATTACCACGTTATCATTCATAGAAAAACAACATAGTTTAATAGCCACTTTACCTTGTGATTCAAACCCATGTAGAATAGCATTTTCAATAATTGGTTGGACGCAAAGAATAGGTATTTTTATAGCATCAACATTAAAAAGCAAACTTTGTTCATACTGAATTTTGTTTCGAAATCTAGATTGCTGAATGTTTAAATAGTTCCGCGCATGCTCTAACTCTTCCGTTAAACTTACAAGTTGGTCTATGTTACGTAAACTATACCGCAGTATTTTGGATAGAGCATATGTAACCTCCTGCGTCTGTTCAGCGCCTTCAAGATAGGCCAGACGTGAAATCGTATTTAAAGTATTAAATAAGAAATGAGGATTAACTTGTGACTGTAAAACTTTTAATTGCGTTTCTTGTAATGTTTTTTCCAATTGTGCACGAAGCTGTAGTTCTTCCATCAATTTTTGATTTTTTTGATTTAATTCTTCTTGGGTAAAATAGTTTGCACCCATCTTAACAATATAATTGGCAACTAGAAGAAGCATATCTGCTGCTGCTTCTACCCGTTTTTGATTAGCAAATTCAATTTGATCAAGGTAATGATCAAGAATATTCTGGTCAATTTGAAAATTCTTTGTATTCTGACGAACCTGATCAAGTCGCTCTTCATCCTGCCCTTGGATTAATACCTGCCCACAAAGGATTGCTCCCAGGTATTTTTCATCGAGAATGATTGGAGCAGCCAAATCAACCAAACCAGAGTGACAACGGTGAATGATTGTCTTTCCCTGTTGAGCTGCCATTTTTCCTAAACGTTCATCTGATAATATACATCCCCGTAACCCCTCAACTGATGCTGAGCGTATATAGGAACAAAAGTTAGTGAAGTTACTAGGCTTTGTAAGCGGTGCTCCATTTTCGTCTGAAATAACAACTCCCAAACCTGTCGCGTCGGCAAAGAGATCTTGAATTTCCTGGAGAGTGTTCAAATCTACGATATTTTTAAGTTTAAAAATCATCTTGTGTCCCTCCTAATTTATCCCTTTGCTATAACTTTTATATTTCACATAGCAAGAAAGCGCTCCCATAATGAATCGTACTAAACCATTAATATATTAGCATTTTTTGTAAAACATCACTAATAATAAGCTTTCTTCCATTCTATCTATTTCTTTTCCAAGAAAACAACGTCTGATTCCAATATAAGCCATCCAACGTTTTTCCTTTAGGAGTTGCTAACCCTGCTCCAACATAAAACAGTTTGTTTTGAATCATGCGTAAATATTATATAAATAAAAGAGCTAATCCAATTGAATTAGCTCTTTTATTTATACCATAAGCTTCCGTACAATCATTCATCTTGGAAACATAAATAAGACTTGTCTTACTTCTATCACCAAATTTTATATGAATCTCAAATATATACAATCTTTCCGTTTAAATAGATTGCACTCTTAGAACCGTAAAGTAAAAGTAATGGGTAGTCCTAAGGGTACATTTTGAACAGAATTTAGTATGCATCTACAACGAAATGAGATAATTCAAAACTATATTCTGCAAATCGGTTAACCATTTAACAAGTATTCCAACTCACTAAATACTTGCACAGCGGACTGAGCGACTTGTATATCCTGTTCTACAGAACCACCACTGACACCTACAGCACCAATAACTTGGCCGTCTTTCCATAATGGAATTCCCCCGCCAAACACAACAACCCGTCCATTATTTGTTGTATTAATACCATAAAGCTCTTTTCCCGCTCCAGCTGCCTGCGCCAAATCTGCTGTCGGCATTTTCATAGCTACTGAAGTCCATGCTTTATTTTGAGCAATATCTACGCTGACTAACAAAGCATTATCCATGCGATGGCAGGCTATGAAATTCCCTCCCTCATCAACAATGCTAATGACCATAGGGACTTTGATTTCGTTCGCTTCCTTTTCAGCACTTTCAATCAGTTTTTTCGCTAATTCTAAATTAATCTGACTCATCTTTTCCCATCCTTTCCTGCTATAAAGATAGTGGTAAGCCTTTAATCAGGCGGGCTGCGTTTTTTCCTAATGTGCGCCCGTTTTGAAGTTTGTCTTGTAAATATGGTTCTTCTTGCTTCAACTTATCGTGATGCACGCATAAATCTTCATTTTGATCAATGCCAATTCCCACTTCCAAAGGGGATCTGGATGCTGCTTCCTTTCCTAGTTCAATAAAACTGCCCGCTTTGTCCCACTTTTGGAGTAAAAACGGGACCCCTTCTTCTTCCAATCCGGCACAGACTTCTTGAATTTGATTAGGAGGGAGAGCGCTATTATATAAAATCGTAATATAAATGCTACTTTTATTCATTTCAATACCTCATGCCCGATTCTGACAGAGGATAAGACCAAGCCGGTAGCAACTGCATTTCGCGGGCCTTCTGTGCCGCGTATATTGGCAAAACCAGCTACAATGCCGTACTTGCCTAGTTCCTCTGTTAACATTTGCGGAATTTCAAAATCAAGTGCTGATCCCCCTACCATGGCAACAAAAGACAAGTGTTTTAAATTGCCTGTCGGAATGACCCGCTTAAGAGCACGCAACGCATTTGTTACAAACACTCTCCGCTTAGCGCTCCGTCGGATTTCCCTGATTTTTTCCATAGATACTTTGCTTGATAAAGGTGTGAGGTCCTGTTCTTCCCGAATCACGACTTTCCCGAATGTGTACGGGGGAAAAGGAGTTTCAGAAAATAGCATCGTTCCATCTTCTAACTGCATATGGAATAAACTCAGTACCTTTCCTAAAGGATACTTTTTAATTTTTTCAGCCAGTTCCTTATCCCCTAAAGCAAGTTCAGAATTAATTAGCATCGTGACCATATCTCCTGCACCGGCCAAGTGACTTGAGGTAATTTTGCCGGCTTTATTCATCATGGCAGCATCCGTTGAACCACCGCCCATATCAAGAATAACAATCGGTTTTCTCGTACCAGGCGTCGTTAAGGCTCCGCAAATGGCCATTTCCGCTTCAACACCGCCAACTTCTACTGCAATCCCAATTTCTTTTTCCAATAAAGACGCAACTCTTTGAACAGGAACTTTATCTGTTTTTACCATTGAGGCTAAAGCAACGCCACTTTCCATGGAAAGCTCACCCGCCATTGCTCCACTAATAGAAGTCGGAATTACCGCATCAACGGCCAAAAAATCAGAGATGGTAATTTCATTTGACAATTGTCCTGTAAGCTCGGCTAAATCATGACGGAGACCGTTAAACATCCCTCCGACATTCGTTCCTGTTTCTCCTCGGACATCTGCCAGCGTATCCAGCATTTCTAGTTTTTCATACGTATTCATAATTGCTTCTGCCCCATCGTTAATGGATACTTCCAGTTGTTGGTTATTCGTCCCGATTAAAATGATCCGTCCAGCTTCTATTTTCCGTTCCACTACTTCCCCTTGTGGTGTTCGGATTACTACGGCCGATCGATTGCCAACTAGTGCTTTAGCGACTAAAGCAATTTGTATCGTCTGATCTGGATCCAGCTGAAAGACGGTAGAAAGACCGTATGGGTTACTTAACGTCCGAATCACATGACCTGGTAAAGCGACTTCTACCGCTGCTAGTTTCAAAAGAGGAACTTTTTCAATTAAAGCGACCTCATCTACGATGGGAATTTTTTTGTTCAGGCGGTTGTGTATTAACACTCCGTCATCTTTTTGAACAATTGCTCCGGTAATGGATATTCCTTTGCTTTCTGCTTGATTCAAACGTTGGGCAACCCATTCATAATCAAAAGATTTAGGTATAACAGCAATATAATCCTGGTCTTTTTCCTCTACCTCAAATAATTCATTGATTAAAATCGTTACCCCGACGCCTAAACCGGCTCCGCCTGGCGTATCCGGATTATGGCCAATCATGGAAGATTCAGTAATAATCGTTTCGCTAATCAAATCCATCGCCAGATCTCCAATAACTGGCACAGCATCATTCAATCGGATAAGATCAATGTCTTTTAGCTCGATGCCCGCCTTTTTAGCTGCTTCCTGCAAAGCACGGCGGATGCCTTTCACATTATCAATAGTTCCTTTTATGCCCGTTGTTTTGACTAAATGCTGGGAAAGAAATTCAGCATGATCTCCCTCCACGCTTGCGATTGCCACTTCAGTCGATGAATTGCCGATATCTACACCGGCTAAAATTTTTTTCATCAATCTTTAGTCCTCACTCTTCCTTAATCTTCCGCGCCTTTCATACACATCCGCAGCTTCGCGGATTAATCCGGCGTTTTCTATCGCTCCGTATTCTTCTTCTAATTCATTGGCAATCGCTAAAAGCTCTTCTTTAGTCGAACGGTTAGGGCGCATAGCATTATAGATTTGTAATATACGAGCATCCGATATATTAATCATTTCAGCTGCCCGGCGGAAGTTTTTTGCCAGTTGTGTTCTTCCTAAACTTTCACTGATGTCTGCATGCATTTCAAGCGTTTTCGGACTGATGCGCAAATCTGCTCCTGTTACTTCTCCTTTTAAGGCAGCATCCAGTGTTAACTCATTGTACGCTTTTCCGGTAGGTGTAAATAGCAAATCCGGATTTTTTGAACCGAGCGGATAGTTTTCTTTTGTTAAGTTTTTCGTTTGTTGTTTCGTTAAATTTTCCATCTATTTTTCCTCCTAGTCTTTTATTAAAAATTCCGCTTTTAATTCAACAGGCTTCTGATCTGGCACAAGCGACTGGCATTCTTTTAAATAAAGCAGAGCTGCCGCCGCCTGGTATTTCGGCCGTGCCATTTCGTCATTTACCACCGGAACAGGATTTGGGCTTTCTCCTAATGCATACATGGCTGCATTCCGTCCAATTGCTCGGTACATTTCTAGAGTAATTAACGGAGATTGAGGAAATAATTCAAGATTGGTTAGCGGATCCAAATCACGCTGATGAATCACTGCTGTTCCCCGTGACTGCAAACCAATGCTGATACCTGAACCGCTCATTTTGGCTGCTCCGTGCGCCATAAAAGCCAAGTCGGCCGTGCGCAAGCTGCGAATGACACGGGGAACAGCTCCTTGCTCCTCAATCCCCGAAAGGATTTCGCGCAGAACAGAAGCGTGATTGATTCTCATAATGGTTTTATTCATCTCTTTTCCAAAAGCAGGGGCTACGGCTACAATAACTTCCCTAGGGTTCGTCCCTTTTACCGCCGTCCCAATTTCCGTTAATTTCATCTCTATTGAAAATGATGATGTCGTCATGTTCGATTCCTCCCTTAATCAAAGTCTTTCGGACTGATGGCTTGACGAATGTTTTTAATTTCTTCCCATCTTTCCGGACTGAGGCGGTATCCTGTTCCAGGTCCCATGTAATCGTTTTCATCGTTTACCGCGCTTATAACGACATTATCTTTATTAATAATGGCCGATGTATGCAAATAGTCGCCAGCTACCCTTTGTTTCAGCATATTGAAAATCCGTTCGGCCGTTTGTCGATATCCAGTCTTAGCTAAGATGAGAGCTATATCATATCCCGAAATCCCATCTCGTAAAATTCGCTCTGCCGCTTTTAAATCTTCAACAACATTTCGCTGCGGCATATCTTCACTGCTATTCGCATAAGTAGCTGCTTCCACTTCCTCATTTGTAATAATCGGGAATCCCAGCTCTTCAAAAATAGCTTGTAAAGCTTTGGCTGCCTGGTAGCGAACCTCAATAACGCTTTCTTCATCCACCGGCTTTAATCCGCCGTCCACCATCATGTCCCGCTGAATAATCAAGTAATCATCTAAATCACTAGAATCCATATTAGAACCGGCAAACATATCTTCATTGTTCGGTACAGCAGCGTATCCGGAAAAGATAAAATCTGTACCAGGCAGCATTTGACACAACATTTTTGCACTCCGGCGGATTTCCGAATGTGAGAAAGTTTGGTCGTTTCCTGAAGCTACCTCCATATCAAATAATGTAGTAGCTAAGTTTTCTGCTAAGACAGCACGAATCCCGCTCGGTACAGAGGATGGGATGCCAATGCAACTGATGGAACCATTTTGCAGTCCTTGAACCCCTGCTCCTTTCGCCATCATGACGCAGCGAATTTCTAAATAAAGCATAGATTTCCCTTCTGCCCCGGCCATTTGCACCTCAGAGCCAGTACCTGATGTAAAGCGCATTTTAGCTCCCCTTGAAGCATAGGCAGAGGCTAAAAATGACTTGGACCAAGGTGTATCATCCCCGTCTATAAAAACAGATTCCGTACCATAAATCGAAACAGTTTCCGCATAAGAAGTCATCCCAAGCATTGCTAAACGAAGTTCAGTCGCTTCTTCTAAAGAATCTTGAGTTAAGACTCCATTCCTTGCCGTTTGGGAACCCACGAGTAATGCTAACGCATTAAAAGGAGCATAACGGGCAACTCCAACGGTCGTTTCTTGTTCGTCAAATCCATAGAGTCCCGCTTCTGCAGCATCCGCCGCCATTAATACAGGGTTATCGCGTACATTTGTGACATGACATTGGTTAGAGGGTGTTTTCCTTGCTCTCATCTTTTGTAAAGCCATCATCATTTCTACAACATTCATATGATTGAGAACTTCCAGCACTTTTGCAGGTGTGAGACCTTTTGACAGCTTTACAATTTCTGAACGGGACACATTAATATCCACAAGTTTTCGGGCAATCTCTAAGCTGGCAAGAGCCATGACTTCTTCAACTATGCTTGCATCAATCGTGTAATCTGCAATAAACTGGTCCAGCATATCAAAGTTTTCTCGTTTTTTTTCATCCAATTCTACTATCTGGCCATTTTCTACTCTGATAGAAGGTTTTGGATCATTCGGACTTGACATAGCGACAAATCCCATTTCAGGCCATTCTATTACAAATCCATCTTTATTAACGGGTCTTTTTTCTAAAATCTCAAATCGTTTTGAACGTAGCATAGAATATCCCTCTTTCTATCATTATTTAACATTATTAAGTTTCGGAAGAAGCGGCGATTTCTTCCTGAGTATCCTCTTTTTCTTGCAAAGCAGAACCTTTAGAAGGAAGATATTTGCTGATGAGATAATCATACAATCCTCCCCCTATCACAGCCCCAATCATTGGCGCGATAAGAGGAACCCAAAAATATCCTTTTATTCCATCGAAAGCGACAGGTCCCCAGCCGACTAGCGCTGTGAATAATCTAGGCCCAAAATCCCGTGCTGGATTCATTGCAAACCCAGTCAACACACCAAAGGCTCCGCCGATTACAGCGATAACGATTCCTACTGCCAAAGGAAATAAGGCTTTTGTGGGAGCAAATGAATTTCGTTCGTCAATAAAGGAAAATATAGCAGCTACTAACAAGGCAGTTATAACAATCTCAACACATGCAGCTTGAAAATGATTTAGATAGAAAGCAGGGTAGGTAGAAAAAATACTAGCCAAAGTTAGACTTTGTGCACTCCCGCGAATCACTTCGTTTGTTGTTTCATAGTGAAGGAAACCATTATAATAGAGTCCGTATACTAAGGCGGCTGCTGTAAAGGTTCCTATTGTTTGCACTAAAATATAGGGTAATACCTTAGCCCAAGAAAACCCGCGATAAACAGCAAGCGCTAATGTGACCGCTGGGTTAATATGCGCTCCCGATATGGCTGCCGTTAAATAAAGAGCCAGACTTACAGCTACTCCCCAAATCATCCCTATATCCCACATCGTGTATTGAGCTCCATTTAAAACAAGAGCAGCTACACAGCCTGCACCTAAAAAAATCAAAATAAAGCTGCCAACAAACTCTGCAATTAATTCCCCTTTTAGTTCTTTCAAGAGTGATACTCCTTTCAATTTTTTAAAACTCCCTCTTTAATTGAAGGTCCTCCCTTTCCTTCTTGTATATTAATTATAATTTTCTGAATTTTCATTGTCCCTAGACGCTATTTACGTTGTCTAGCATTTTTTATACTTTTTTTATGTTCATTAGCATTTTTTATACTTTTTAAATATGTAATTAAATTCTAGTGACAAATCATATTCTCGGTTTTAGTATTAGTAGAAGATAAACAAATTGTAAAAATAAGGAATACCTAATTGATATTTTGTTAATATACGAGTTGTTCAGATATGTAATGAGCTCTTTAATTGAAAGGAAGGATCAGGAGGCCTATGATGGAAATTTACAACAGATATCATTGCTGTGCTAGTTGTCAACATTTTAGGGTGCTAAAGGATAACAACAAGAAGATAGATTATCAATGTTCAAGACTTAACTATCAAACAAAACCAAACTATAAATTTGATTGCTGGAGCCCAAAAGATATCGTTAAAAAGAGAATGAATACAAGCTTTTAGTGATCATTCGACTTTCTTATACGTTTTTGAGTTCTCCTTCAAGAACAATTATTCAACACATTTGTTTAAGGAGGTATTATCTTATGAAGATAAAAATTAGAAGGTCACCAGCAACAAAATTGTTGCTTAAACTTTTCAGCAAAATAATTGGTTATTAAACTACATTTTATAATAAAGGGTTTCTTTCCTTTAGGGATAGGACCCTCTCTTGGCTTCTGGTGCAAATATAACTTGTTAAAAACATAGAATCTCAATGTCCTTCTCCGCTATGAATGACGATGCTCCCAAAATAATTGCAATTGTCTTGGAGTTTTTACGCCAGAACGATGATTCGTAAAGCACCTCATTACAATTTCTTTTATAACGGAAAAGACCCTTATGAAAAGGGTGCTTTATTAACGCAATACAGATATCTCCCATAGAAAAGGATTTTCAAGATTTCTCGCTTCTGAATCATATTCCTCGCTAGTTTTAGTTCTCTGCCGCCGCCTCTACTAACCTCCTCGTATAGGGATGTCGCCTTTTTGAAAATAAATCTTCTGATAAAAATAAATCAACGAGCATCCCTTCTTTTAACACGGCCATTCGTTCACATATATATCGAACAGCGGCCATATCATGCGAAATAAACAAGTAGGACATATTAAACTCTTCTCTCAATTCCTTTAGTAGGTTTAGAATTTGTGCTTGAATGGATACATCTAAACTGGAGGTAGGTTCGTCGCATATAAGCAAGCTTGGCTGAAGGCTAATTCCTCTTGCAATCGCAGCTCTCTGACGCTGACCTCCGCTTAACTGGTGCGGATATCTTTCAAGCAGGCTTTTGTTCAGACCCACTTTTTCGAGCAGGATTTCTGCCATCTGCTTCTTATCATTTCTTACATCCTTTAAAAAAGAGGGAACCACATCAGGATAATTTTCTAGGGACTCAATAACAGATTTCCATACAGGAAGCTTCGGATTTAAGGATGCTGTTGGGTCCTGAAACACAACTTGAACGTGGCGCCTTGCCTTTCTAAGCTCAGTTCCTTTTAAACACTGAAAATCTATGCCATTTAGTGTGATTTGTCCTCTATCAGATTGGTCGAGCCCTAATATCAATTTAGCTAGTGTACTTTTTCCACTCCCGCTCCCCCCAATCAACCCCAGACATTCACCTTGCTGTATTTGAAAAGAGACATCGTTCAATACCTTGTTTGAGCGGTAGGATTTACAAACATTTTTAACTTGAAGCATTTAGTTTCCTTCTTCCGTTTCTAAATTGTGGCATGCCGTGCAGTGGGAATCTTCTGCTAGCTGCATCTCTGGCACCATACTACACTTCTCTGATGATTTCGTACACCTAAGAGTAAATGAACAGCCCTGTTTAGCAACGAGTCCTGGCTCTCCAGGGATTACGGCTAATTTCCCTGGTACTGTTTGAGTTAAGACAGACCTTGCCCGCAGCAGCAGCTTTGTATATGGATGAAGCGGATTGGTCTCGATATTTTCAGTTAAACCCTTTTCAATAATTTGTCCGCCATACATCACAGCCATTGAATTCGCTCTCTTTAACAAATGTTTAAGATCATGAGAAATCAGGAGTATCGCACAACCCACCTCCTTCTGAAGATCGGCAAGCAAATCTAATATCTTCTTACTTGTAAGGACATCAAGGGCGGTTGTCGGCTCATCCGCAATAATCAGTGAAGGATTAAACATAAGCGCTGCAGCAAGAGATACCCTTTGAAGCTGTCCTCCGCTAAGCTGGTGAGGATAGCTGCTGAAAATCCGTTCTGCTGGCACCTGCACACGTTCAAGCCAGAAGAGAACTTTCTTCCTCGCATCTGCTTTTCTAATTTTCTCGTGGCTGCGAAGCGATTCGATAAGCTGTTTACCAATCTTAATAAAAGGAGTAAAACTCCCCTGATAGTTTTGAAAAAGATAAGCAATCTCTTTTCCACGTATACATCTCATTTCCTTTTCTGAAAGTCTTGTGAGATTTTTACCCCGGAACTCAATTTGCCCCTCTGAAACATGTAGGGATTTTGGAAGCAATCCTAAAATAGCGGAAGCAGTCAAACTTTTTCCACTTCCACTTTCTCCAGCAAGACCAAGCATTTCACCCGGACGAATTGTAAAATTCAGCTTTTTAACTAGTGTATGATCTTCCTGCCTATTAGCACCGCGCAATGAAATCGATAGATCTTTAATTTCAAGGACAGGGATAGATTGAAGCCCGGATACTTTCTGTTGACTGTCCTTATTTGTTAGGTTTTGTATTTTTAAATCCATTACTGCAGGCATCCTAATACCCCCGTTTCCTTCGTTATATGCTTTTTATATCAAGCTTATCTCTTAATCCCTCTCCAATTAAATTGCATGATAAAACGAGAATGAAAATGGCCATTCCTGGATAGAACATTAATTCAGGAATGGTTTGAAAATACGGCCTGCCATCGTTTAGCATTGCTCCCCACTCTGGTTCCGGGGGTTTAGCTCCAAGACCGAGGTAAGACAGAGAAGAGATGATTAAAATGACTTTTCCAACATCCAGCGTTGCAAGCACGAGAACCGGCGAAATAATTTGCGGTAGCAAATGCCTCGTGATGATCTTCCATGTTGGACATCCTCCTACCTTTGCCGCTAATACATATTCTTTTTCACGTTCTAATAAGATGATGCCTCTCACAACTCTGGTATAACTGATCCACTTTACTAAAACAACAGAGATCATCAAATTTGTTAAACTCGGACCTAAAAAGCCCGCAATTGCAATGGCTAATATAAACTCTGGAAGTGCTGTTAAGCCGTCTGCTAGGCGCATCACAAACGAATCAAATCGTCCTCCCACATACCCCGACAGCAAGCCGAGCGGAATACCAATCAGAATAACAGTTGCAATCACCAGCGCCGTAATGCCAAGTGTTGTTTGCGAACCAATAATTAGCCTGGAAAAAATGCATCTTCCCATATGATCTGTCCCAAAAGGATATGTTAAGCTTGGGGGGGCAAGGCGCTCCGCCATATTTGCCGTAAAGGGATCATTCGGTACAAGAAACGGTCCTATGATTGTAATAAGAATGAAAATTGAAAGAGAAAAGAGACCAAACATTGTTATTGGCTTCGAGTTTATCCGTACCAAGCTCGGAAAATAAGGTTTCTTTTGCAAAATATGAGAGACCTTCAAGCAGTTCCCTCCTTTCCTTGCTTAATGCGTGGATCTAGTAAATAGTAGGATAGATCCACGAATAAATTCATTACTACTACGAATACGCCTGTTAAGAGGACATATCCTTGTATGACTGGATAATCACGGCTAAAAATCGCATCTACTGCCATACTTCCAAGCCCTGGCCAAGAGAATAAAATTTCTATTACGACAGCTCCACCAAGTAAGCTCCCCATACTTAATCCAAAAACAGTAATAACAGGCAGCAAGGCTGCTCTAAAAGCGTGGAACCAAAGAATCCGCCATTCTTTCACTCCTCTAGCTCGTGCCGCTTGAATGTAATCCTCAGAAAAGCTTCCAAGAAGTCCTGCTCTAAGAAGTCTTGCATACACAGCCGCCAATGAAAATCCTAAGGCAAAGGAAGGCAATATCGTTTGAGAGAAGGTCCCCATTCCAGTTGATGGAAGGATTTGAAGCTTAAAAGCAAAAAAGTATATGAGCATCAATCCAAACCAAAAGCTTGGAACTGATGCCCCAATTAAAGCACAAATTCTGCTGATTTGATCTGGCCATTTTCCTGGATAACGAGCTGAGAGGATACCTAGCGGCACAGAAATAGACACCATCACAAGCAGTGCACCAACTGTAAGTTGTACGGTGATTGGCAAACGTTCCATCATCTCGTTCCAGACAGGCTTTCCACTCATGTAGGATGTGCCGAGATCAAGCTTAATTAAACCGAGCATCCACTGACCATACTGAATATATAGAGGCTGATTAAAGCCAAGCTCACTTCGGAGCTTAACTTGATCAGCTTCAGTTACCATCATTTCATCTGCATTTAAAATCGCCATAACAGGATCACCTGGGGCTAGCTTCATTAAGCTAAAGGTAAATATGGATAATAGAAATAAAACAATCACTAATTGAACAAGGCGCTTTCTAACCAGTCCTAACATCTTATTTCACATCCAATGTATGGGTTATAATATAGTACTCCTCAGCTGTAGGAGCCCAGCCTTTAATTCGATTATTCACACCTACTAGAATATTTGGATAAACAGCATAGCTATGTACTATTTCCTTGTTGATAATATTGGCTGCTTCTTTCGTCAATTGTATTCTTTCATCTAAATCACTTGTTGTATTTAATTGGTTAATCAATTTATTTAATTCTGGGATATTTATTTTTCCAACATTAAGTGCTCCTGTTTCTGTGAATGCAGTATTCAGGAAGTAGCTTCCATCTCCTCGTGGTGATGTATTATTACTGTAGGTAGCAAGATCCCAATCGCTATTTTCTGAAAGATGAGTATCAGCATTTTCGACCATTTTAATCTCTATTTCTACCCCTGCTTTTGCTGCATCTGACTGAAACAACTGAGCAATTAATGGCAATTCTGGACGTGCTTTATATGTGATAAGCTCAAACTTAAGTGTTTTGCCGTTCTTTTGCATCTTGCCAGCATCATTTTCTTTATATCCTGCCTCGCGAAGAAGCTCCTTCGCTTTTTTAATATCCAATTTTTTTACTTCATCATCGATGCCAAACGGAAGATTACTGTTAAATGGACCATTTGCAGGAACCGCATGACCGAGCATGATATCATCCGCAATACTCTTTCGATCAAGTAATAAATTAAGGGCCTCCCTGACTTTTATATCTGATACGTTTGGACTTTTTTGATTAAATAAGACAAAATGCGATCTAAGACCAGGTACAGATTCAATCTTAAGTGCTGTATCTTTCTCAATAGCTTCTATACCTTCAGCAGGAAGGTTATAAACTACATCTGCCTCTTTAGACTGCAAAGCAAGTGCCCGGACATTTGCGTCTTCATTAAATTTAATGGTTGCCTCATTTATTTTTGGCTTGTCTGCCCAGTAGTTGTCATTTTTAATCACTTGAACTTCCTGATTTGGAGTGAATTTCTTCACTTGAAAAGGCCCTGTCCCAACCGGCGCATTTCTAAATGCCTCTTCACCCATTTCTTTTTCAGCTGCAATATTGACAATCGAAGTATATGGGTTTACTAGTTCTGATGGTAAAGCAGGATATGGCTCTATAGTTGTAATGATAAGCTTTTGACCATCTGCCTTCATTGATTGAATTTTTAAAGAACCTCCAAGGGATTCATTTACGGCGATACTTCGTTCAATTGAAGCTTTGACCTTAGTAGCATCAAGTTTTGCTCCATCTTGGAATGTTACATCATCTCGGATGGTAAACTCCCACGTCACATTGTCCGTTGTCTCCCACTTTTCTGCAAGCCAGCCTTCAATATTTGAATGTTCATCCAGCTTTAGCAGCGTTTCTGTAACGCCCGCACGAATAGGAGTAAATCCAGTATGAGGATCTAAGTTAGGAGACTTAAAGCTAAAAATCATTGTTACCTTCTTATCATCTTCTGTTTTTTCTCCTTTAGCATCTGAATGACTCTTTTCAGCTGAGCATCCAGCTGCTATGAGAATCATTAATCCTAACGCTAAAATAAGCAGCTTTTTTACACTGAACATATTCGTTTTCATTCTTTCTCCCACCTTTATATAGATATTTTTAAAACGTAATTATTACGATTTAATGAATGGATATTACTAATTAATCAAAATATGAGTCTATTTTTCTCCTGTATATGAACTAACCCTGTATTATTCCTTTACACTCTTCACTTCCGCTGTAGGCATTTTATTCTGTTTTGCCGAAAGCAGGATACATGCGGTAATAATGAAAATCCCTCCTAATATGGTTAACCTATCAGGAACTTCTGTCCAAAATAAAAATCCCCACATGGCATTAAAAACAATTCCACTATACCTCGTTATTTCTACAACAATCACACTGTCATGCGTAAAGGCTTTTGTTAAAAATATTTGACCTAATAAAGAAACAACTCCTATACATACCAAATAGATAAGTTCGAGTGGTGTGGGTACTACAAAGTTATTCCACATAAGCGGAATAGACACCAGAGTAGCTGTCATTAGGAAATAAAAGACAATTTCATAGGAATGATGTTTTTTACTTAAGTAGCGTATGGAAGTTGCTGCACCTGCTGCAAATAGAGCACTAAGAATACCTACGAACGCATAGATCGAATACGTAGAATAATTAAATGGCTTCACGAGTAGAATGGCACCTGCTATCACAAGAGGAAGCAAAAGACGTACTCTTTGGGACACTTTCTCCTTTAAGAATATTGCAGCGATAAGAATAGCAAAAAAGGGTGATAAATGAGCCAATATACTTGCATCTGCAAGCGGTATTTTAGAAATCGTATAAAAATAGGCCAACAAATACAAGGCACCAAGAACACCGCGAACGGCAAGCATGGGAACTCCCTTTTTAGAAAATGCCACTTTACTATGTCTCATCATAAAATAGATGATGATCGTCCCAATAATACTCCTAAAAAACACAACCTCAGTGGAAGGAATCGATAAGCTAACTGCCTTTACCAGGGCATTCATAATACTAAAAACAAGGGAAGATAAAATTGCAAGGATAACCCCATTTTTCATTATTTTCTCTCCAATTCGCTATATATGGCCTCTACGTCATTCTCTGTTGTATCCTTGAAAACTTCTGGATAAAAGGAGTCTTCTCCATGTTCTTGTATGAATTCATGTAATCTTTTTTCAAAGTATTTGATTAACTCCAACGTTTGCGGCATCGTAACATTCACTTTTTCAGCTAAACCATAAATAAGTTTCAATTTTTTATAATCTTCAAAAGGAATCCTAGGGATAATCCACTTTCCATATGAATCTTTATAAACTTTTTTGTACGGAACAGATGAAAAATCGAAGTACTTTCCATTCTCATCGGGTTTTGAAAAAGGATCAATAAGAATAGATGCGTATCTTATGTATAGAAGATACTCTTGTTTCAATTCTTCTAGTTGGGGAAAGTTCTCAATATCTTCCCGAGAAAGAGTGAGTTCATGAACAGGATAATTGTCATCATTTAAAAACTTTAATAAGTTAATAGGTTTGGCCCCAAGGCATTCAATAAGCATAGAAACTTCCTTCCAGAGTAAAACCATTGCCTTTATCAAATGTTGAGTAATAGGTCCTTCTGGATAAATTTTATACATCCACTTTTTTGAGTCCTTCAAGCTGAATATTTCACTTAATGAAAATTCATTGATGAAGAAAGGCGGATGTACATAAGTTGTAATGTTCTTACTTTCCGCTTCAATAGCATGATTAACCACTGTACAGTGTATGCCCAGGTTTTCAATAAAACGCTGAACATTTAAAATAGCCGTACTGTTATTTTGACTAGCAGCAATATAGATGCGCTTCTTTAAAGCCTTTGTAAAAGCCGTTCGGATACTTACATTTGTCGAATCAAATTTTGTAGCAGCAAAATAGGTAGACAAACTAATGACATCAATTCTACCTTTTGAATTCTTCAGCTGACTAGTAACAAGAAGGTTAGAACCAATACTTGGTGAAATTAAAATAATGGTCTTTACCTTTTTCAATGAATCTATATTTAAAGCATTGATTACATCCGTGTAACTGTCACTTGGGGTACATATAATAAGTGTTTGCCAAATATCATCAATGTCATCATAGCCTGCATAAAAGCAATCTAATGCAACTGTCCCCGAAAGGTTGTTATATTTTTCACCTTGCACATTTGAATGAAGAACATAGTGGTTTTGTGTCAACTCTTTTGCAAGCCTAACTGTATGGGCACCTTTTCTGTTCAATAAACCTATATTGTCACTCCACCCGCGAGAAACACTAACAGCAATATGTATGGCAGCCGGTCCTGCACCGATGATTAGTGTATTACCGAAAGGCGGGGATAATGTTTCACCAACGTTAAATGTAGTAAGACTACTCATATATCATCACATTCCTTTGTTAAGTTAAAGGCAGAATCTACAAGAAATATAATTAAAATCAATTAAACAAGCGGCCTGGATTTTTCTAACATTATGGTATCGTAAATATTTTTACTTTGACTAATTTTGGTTTCAATCCAATCCGGAGATAAGTCTTTCTCTAAGGGATAATTAAAAGCAGACTTTAAACCATTCCCATACCTTAAAATAATTTTAGCGTTCATGTTTATATTTGTTCTTAAACTATCTAGGACTTCAAGCTTGTTCCTTACCAGTGAAGCAATAATGATATGTGTAGCTTCTTTAACAAAATCTAATTTATATAAACTTTCACTAGAAAACTTAACTTTTGATTCTAAACCAGAAAATTTTGTTACTTTCTTTGCTAGTTCTACAGCTTCATTATCTATATCCAATCCTACCACTTTAGCTCCCGCTTCTTGAGCAATTGTAAGTGCTGAAGTTGGAAATGCACCTGATCCAATAAAAAGTACTTTAGACGTATCATCAATGCAAAAATGATCAAGTTCTTGCTTAACAGATTTTGACAACACATTGATATAATCACTTAAATTTAATTCATTGTTACACGTACAAATAGATTGGTATTTCTCCATAGCGCACAGTGCCTTTACCGAAGCCTCTCTTAACCTTTCAGAGTGTTTCTTTACTTCACTGTGGCACCCCCATAATTTCCACTGATTCAAATTCTCTTCACAAATTACAAATTGACAAAGATCGTCTAATTTATTTTTTAGCAGTTCAAAACATACGCGACACTCTTCTGAATAGACCATTAATTCTTTTATTTCATATTCGAGTAATTTTAAAGAAAGTAAAAATTTATATTTCTCTTTCATGTTCCTTAATACCCCCTGTTTTTATGTAGAAGCACCCATTCAGATGAATTAACCTCATCCCCTTTCAATAAATCGTAATCTTTACGATTTAAAATATACTTTTCTTTCACCTATGTGTCAACCTCAATTATTGGATTTATTTTCAAAAAAATATTTTATATCCCAAAAACATTATTCCGGGATATAAAACAAAATGGTTAAGATTGAAATAATTTAATGAAGTGAATCCAGACAAATACGGATTTACAGCGTTAAGAGGTTTTTTCATAAAAAAAACGCCAATAGATCAAGAATACTTTGGCGTATACTACTCTGGATAACACATCATCTCGTATCTATTTTCTTCTTTTCTTATAGGCTAATGGTGTCATATTCATAGACTTTCGGAATTTATCAATGAAATAACTTGTACTATTAAACCCTACTTGATAGGCGACTTCAGTAACATTGGATTCTGCTTGTTGCAGTAAAATTAAGCTTTTTTGAATTCTATAATCGATTACGTAATTTAATGGTGTTGTCTTTAAAACTCGTTTGAAATATCGGCAGCATTCAGAGCGACTCAATTGACCAGCTCTCGCAATATCGTCTAACTTAATTTTTTCCGCATAATGTAGATGGATCCAATTTAACATTTGCTTCATTCGATTATTCTTTAACATTTCCGTCTGATTGTATTCTAATTGAAAGCCATTAATAATTAAGTTTTGCCAAATTAACGTTAGCTGTATCGTGATGTCGATTTCATAGTATGGTGATTTTTGCCGAATCCATTGATTGATTTTTACAATAGCCTCTAAAATATTTTTCCCCCACTCCTCATTTGCATCTACATATAAGTAGGGTAAATTAGTCGCTTGAATATAAGGATATACATAGGTTGTATACAGTTCTTGAGGTAAAACGAAATGAGGAGAAACATTTAAACAAATATAGACACAGCCTGATTGATTCTTTTCTTTCGCCATGTGTAAGAAGCCGCTATTTATAACTATCCCGTCGCCTTCTCGAACGACTAGTTTTTCTTCATTTATTTGAAAGATTGCTTCCCCTTTTACAATCAAAACAAATTGAATTTCCTCATGCCAATGAAGTGGTATATAGCCGTGTATATTTTGGGCAATCGTTGTTTCGTAGCATGCAATCGGTAATGCGACTGTACGATGTTCGGTTAGCTCTTTTAAGCTTTGATCAACCTTAAAATTTTTCATTTGCAAACTTATCACCTCAATATATTTATATTTTTTTATTCGATTTAACTATTATTAAACCAATTTTCCACTTATTATAACACTATTATTATACTTAACATGGAGAATCAATCATGAATAAACCTACTAATAGAAGAACAGGACTATTTTTCGTTATAACAGGAGCGATACTTTGGGGTGTTGGCGGCACAGTGGCCCAAAAACTCTTTCAACAATACGCCATCGATGTAGATTGGCTCGTAACGACACGATTGCTTATAGCTGGTTTTCTACTGTTAACCGTTCAATTTTTTCTAAAGGAACGTTCTCAAATACTTGGGGTCTGGAAAAATCGAAGGACAGCTATTCAACTGATTATCTTTGGGTTACTCGGCATGCTTGCGGTTCAATACACGTATATGGCCTCTATCAGTTATGGTAATGCGGCTGTTGCAACGTTATTACAATATTTAGCACCTGTTATGATTATTGTTTATTTAATTTTACGTAAACAAACCGTTCTAACACGACAAGACTTATTAACAGTTTCGCTTGCTTTAGTTGGCTGCTTTTTCTTATTAACAAACGGCTCAATCTCCGGGCTGTCTGTGCCGACACTGGCAATCATTTGGGGTGTTTTATCCGGACTAGCATTAGCCTTTTATACTTTATATGCCATTCCTCTCCTTGCGCAATATGATTCCCTTGTCGTTGTCGGCTGGGCGATGATTATCGGTGGTTTTGCCTTAAGCTTTATCCATCCGCCTTGGCAAATGGACTGTACAGGCTTAACACTAGAAAGCTATTTATATTTAGTATTTGTTATCCTATTTGGTACAATGATTGCTTTTTGGTTTTATATTGAAAGTTTACAAAGTCTTTCACCTAAAGAAACAAGCCTTCTAGGTAGTTTAGAGCCACTAGCCGCTGTTGTAACAACGGTCATTTGGTTAAAAGAACCTTTTGGATTTTTCCAATGGATTGGTACAGCTTGTATTATTGGAATGATTTTAGTATTAGCATTGAATAAAAAATCTTCTTCAAAAAATTAGCCCCCCTTATAACCAAAAGACCCCAATCGTTAAGAAACATCCAACGATTGGGGTCTTTCCATTCTCAGATGAAATTTCCAAATATCACTTAATTAAATATCTAATACATTATCGATAACCTTAAGAGACTCTTTTAAATCTAAAATGGATGCTACTTTAATTACCTTTGAACTATTAGAGAAATTTTCCGGAAATACATGATCCTCGTTTACCCAAACAGCACTTAATCCAGCATTAGTAGAACCTATAATATCATTAACCCATGAATCACCCACATATATCGAATCAGAGCTACTTATGTTTAATTTGTTTAAAGTATAATAAAACGACTGAGGATCCGGCTTTTCATATCCAATTTCCTCCGATATAAAAATATGTTCAGACCTTATAACATCATTAAGCCCCATTTTTTTAATCTTTTGGTTTTGTTCGGTAATCTTACCGTTAGTCAATATACCTAACTCGTAGTGTTCTTTTAAAAAAAGAAGCATACTATTAACTTTTGAATCAGGAACAATGCTATTTATTAACACATTAAAAAATTCATCAAAATATCTTTGCGATGCATCTACACTAACTTTAATTCCAAAATCGTTCATAGTTTTGATAAACCTTTGTTGACGCAGTTGATCTAGCGAGATTAGTTGCTTAGTATGAAGCTCCCATAATTCTTTATCATATTTTCGATACAAATTTATAAAAGATTCATAGTTTAATTTTTTTGTTAAAGTAGATGAATTAAAGGCTTCAACGTTAGCTTTTTCCCAATACGAATTGAATGGTAATAACGTGTTATCAAGATCAAATAATAGTAACTTTCTCAAAAAATTCACCCTTCCATAAGGCTAAAGAGAGTTTACGACTCTTGGTTTCGATAATTTCTTGTTGCTTCTCCTTTAGATTGTTCATATTGAAGCCATAGTATAGAAAACAACATCAATAACAATCCTACTATTTTAATTATGGTTGGAATGGGTCCCCAAATAACCCATGTAAGAATCATAGCTACTGGGAGTTCTGTAGTAGTTAGTGTTCCCATAACAACAGATGATACTCTTTTTGCAGCATATGCTGTTAATTCAAACGTTAATATTTGCCCGAGAATAGCAGTTATCAAGCCATAACTAAAAGCATCTTTAGTAAAGATAGTTAATTGATTCATTTTGAACATAACGAATACAGCTACTAATATTGCAGCTAAAGTAATAATAAAAACTTTAGTTACAGGATGCTCAGTTATTTTTTGAAGGCTAAATAAATACATAGCAAAAGATGCTCCTGCAGCTACTCCATATATTAATCCTGCTATTGTCATACTTTGAATTGTACTACCAATTAACAATATAGTTCCAGTCCAAATTAAAATAACTGAAAAGACATTTTTAAAAATAATTGTCTCCTTATTGATAATAATCCCCATTAAGAATAACATCCAAGGATACTGGAATAGTCCCAATGAGGCTATACTTGGATCTGTTAACTGAATTGAAGAATAATAAAGTAGACCAGTTAATACTGTTGTAACTGCTGCTATCCAATTATAAGGATTTTTAATAATTAACTTACGATGTACACGAGAATTATCAAGTTTTTTCTGAATAACTAAGTATCTTCCGCCAAACCATAAAAAAGCAAAGAAAAATTGATAAAGTAATAAATCAAAGGTAGTAACACCTTCATTATGAGCTATTTTTACAATAATAGAATTTACCCCATAAATAATTCCTGATAATAACGCTGCTGTAGCTCCTAAGTTATTAATTTTATTCATTTGCAAAGCGTAATACGTAATAAAGGTAAAGTAAATTCTGTAATACCCGAACCAAGTAATTCAGTCTCTTTAGAATCTATATCTATCCATTTATAAGAATAAATCTCTGAATCTGGATTAGGTACTCCTGACACCTTTGTTAAATAAACGGTAATTATCAAAGGTTCAGTTTCAAACATAGAAATTGTTTCATGTATTCCTAATAACTCAGCTGATTCAATGTTCAATTTTAATTCTTCTTGTAACTCTCGTGATAAAGTTTCTAGCTCTGACTCACCTTTTTCTGGTTTCCCACCAGGTAACATAAATTGATTGGGATATTTCTTTTTACTAACGACTAAAAGTCTATTATTTTTAACAATAGCCGCCCCTATTTTTTTAATCATTAAATTAAATTTCCTCCTTAAACAGTGAGACTTGTAGTTGTATAACGAGTTTTTTCTATGATTTTTGCAGTATTAGTCATTAAATCTACGTGCCTATGACAAATAGGTAATTTATCTATTATGTATTCTTGAACTTGTTGCTCGCTTGGTTCACTAAATGCATCACCAAAAATTGAAACCCCTTCTAGCGACTTTGAAGATAATCCTAAAGTTAATAAAGCATACTTTACATCATCTTTACTACCATAGTTATAGATTGGAGACTCATATTCAATTCCATATTGTCTTTCAAAATCTTTTAAAAGTTCAATAGCCACTTCTTTTTGTTCGGCTAAATCTTCCTGGTATCCAACACAACCATCTACCATTCGCGAAATACCATTTTGCAAACAATAAACTGTAGCAGCTGCATGTATAGCTAATTTATCCCCCAATAGAACTAGATTAATTCCCCAACGTCTAAAATCAGCTTCTAAGTTTTCAATAGCTACACTTCTAAACAGCCCATAAGTTGGTAAAATCTCTCTGCATGCGATTTGTTCTGGAAAACGCGCCTTTAATTGATCAACACGAATTTGTGATAATTCACTGCCTATACCTATACCACTATTACAAGTTAACAAATGTACTTCATTTCCTTGTAATGCTTCTAAACTAGCTACTAACGAAGAATCGCGTCCACCCGTAAATAATACAGCTACTTTCTTTTTGTTCATTTAAAAACCCTCCTAATTAATTAGTCTATTTATCTTATTAATTAATTCACTAATTTGTTCTTCGTCATTAAAAAAACCTATGGAAACACGTATACTATTAAACCTTTGTATATCCTTGGTATATACATTTAATTTTTCTAACTCTTTCCTAAAAGCTTTTGCATTTATCTCTTGAGGTAATCGTATACTACTTATACTATTTACGTTGTTTGTAATTACACTTAAGCTTGTTTTTTTATTAATATAGCTTTGGAATATCTCCATATTTCCTTTAATCATATCGCATATATTCGATAGGCCGATATCGTTTATTAGAAAATCTAAACCTGTGTTCATCCCACTAATAATAGGGCGAAATCTAGTTCCTATCTCAAACCTTTTTGATCCAACTTCTGGTATAAAATCAACTTTTCCATCATGAGATAGGAAGGAAGAATTTCCGGCAAAAATTTGATTTAATCTTGAAATAGATTGGCTAGATATGTACATAAAACCTATTCCCTCGGGTCCTAATAACCATTTGTGTGCTGGAAATACATAAAAATCCGCATTAATTTCCTTCATATTGATATACATAGTTCCTAATGCTTGCGCACCATCAATCAAAACAGGAATTCTTAATTTTTTGGCATAATTACAAATCTCTTTAACTGGATTAATATATCCTGATTCCCAACAAACATGGGATAACACAATCAACTTTGTTCTTTGTGTAACCTTTTCGAAAAAAGAATTCACATCAAAAATCATATTTGTTTCCTTAGAATATTCGTAAAATTTAATGTTCACATTTCTTAGCTTGTGAACTGTAGATAGACTTGCTAATGCCCCTAAGTGTTCAGCATTTGTAGTTAGGATTTCATCATCTTCTGTTAAATTCATTCCCCATACTATTGTGTTAATAGCTTCTGTAGTATTGCTAGTAACACCAATTTCATTAGTATTTGCCCCTATAATGGAAGCCACTTTACTTCTTAATATGGATAAATTTTTTTGAAATAATGAACGTTGTCCTTTATTAGCTCGTCCGGTAAATAATTCTTTTTGTATGTCTGAAGAAATAGATTCAACTACACATCTAAGTAAAGGACTCGTACCCGCTGTGTTAAAGTACAGTTCATTTCCCGCTAGTGGAATTTGGTCTTGTATGGTCTGCTTAATTGCTTTTTCTCCTTTCTTCATTCGCTTAACCCTTAATTGTTATGTGAAAATATAGTATTACAAACAACACTTTCATATTATCATTTAAAAATTTACACAAAATTGAGAAATTGTTAAAGTTTCGTTAATGTATGAATCTAGTGCAAATATGACTTGTTAGAAACATGGAATCTCAATATCCTTTTCATTTATGAATTATGATGCTACTTTAAATAAGTTATGTATTGTATTTAGTAATCTCTCATATCGTATCAGGCCTTGGTTTGGTACCAGCTGTTTTAATGGGTGTAGGAATTGATTTATGGTTATTTTTCTTAGGGCTTTTCATCACTCTGGAGATATGCTTCAGTAAATTGGTTTGTTTCGGGGGAGGATCAGTCTTGATAGGTTTCGGAACTGCAATCTATTTACACATAAATTTCGCCCCATTCCTATGGACCAGTTAATGTTAATCATACGAACAACGACTAAAACAATCATCCTATTTTCAAGAACACTCATTTATCTTCTATTCCTTATATTGGTCACTATCTTTAATAGACCAATTGGCGTAGGGACTGTACTAACAGTATGTTTTGGAGGAACTATTCTTAATTACTTTATGCCGATAATTGAAAGACAATTAAGTAGTATCGTTAGGTTTTCTTTAAAGTATAACTCTTATTATGTTAATCTGTTCCAGTTTGTTAAAGAAGGAAAAGGCTGCCGTAGCAGCCTTTTCCTTCTTTAACTCTAGCCTCGGTTAATTAAAAAAGTTTTTTAGTCAGAAGCAATGATTACATTTTCTGCGACCTACTTTAGGTCACTAAAATTTGCATTTTCAACCAAATTAAAAGATATTTTTTGCCCTTGTTTAAGTTATCTGAATTCATTTGGGAATTTTTCATAATCTGATACAAAACTTAACTAGCAAATACTTACCGACAGCCATTTCCTGCTCCTTGTACCTCATGTATACTCAAAACAAATTACTGCTTTTCTTAATTCTTTATTAAAAAAACAAGTATACACAATCTGCACCATAGGCTTGAAAATAGTATCCTTCAGCAAATTCAATATATGTAAAATTATAACTAATTCCATCTTTAATTGTTCTAAGATGTCTTATAATCTTAATACGGTATTTTTTACGGGAATTTGTTTTAAATGATTAATCTTTTTAAATAACACTACAGAGTTATGAATCTGTTAAGAAAGGTAAAAGAACAACATAATAATGATTATAAATCATGTAAAAACTTAAGCTCCTTGAAAAGACTTCTTATGAAATCGTTCAATTAAGCGAAAAACCTCTTCCCCTTTCTCGGGCAATTCCGCTTCAGGAACTAGTTTTAAAACCATTGCTTGATATGGCTCCGGAACTACTCTATAGTGATGAATATACGGAAGTAACATAAAGTTACACTTTTCCCAAAATCGGATACGTGCAAGATTTTCAGACGTCTGTTCTGCTTCGACTTCGATCACAATACTATCAAATTCACGATTTATTGACCAACTCATTATATAATTAATTATCATCCTGCCTACACCTCGGTTTCGATGTTTCTCTCGAACCGCGAGATAATCTATGAGAAGGATCTTGGTTCCCCGCAACTTTCCCGATAACGCTATCGCATATACCTCGGATTCATCTTGAACTATATGGAAGAAGCATGTTTGTTTTCGAAACATATTTCGGATAATCTTCTCAGACTTTGCCCCTTTTTCACCAAAAGCTTCATGATAGATGCTCCTCCACTTCTTCCATATTTCTTCATCCCAATGATCCACTGTCTTAAACTCCATGGAATCCCCCCATGTTTGGCCCAAATTTTTTCAGGTACTTTTATCTATCATTAACAACTGAAAAAGTCTCAAATATTTAAGCTAGATATTTGTGATACCTTCCCTTTCCTTCTCGAGATTTAATAAATACTTCTTCATCTCCAAACCACCCCGATAACCTGTCAGTTTTCCATTTTTGCCTATTACTCGATGGCATGGAACAGAGATAAGAATGGGATTAGCTCCAATAGCAGTCCCAACTGCACGTACAGCAGACGGCTTTCGAATCATTTCTGCTATTTGTGAATAAGTAAATGTTTCTCCGTATGGTATCTCGTTTAAAGCATTCCATATCTCTTGTTGAAAAGATGTTCCCTGAATATCCATTGGAAACGTAAATGATGCTCGCTTCCCTTCGAAATATTCTACTAATTCTTCTATATATGGTTGTAGCGCTCCATCATCCTCTATCAATTCCAAGTTAGAAAATCGTCTCTTTGCCCACTCTTTTACCTCTTCAAAAGATTTATTAGGAGAACCTACATAACACAATCCATTAAATGTTGCGGCTAAATAAAATTTCCAATTATCATATACAAAAGACGACCAAAACACGACTTGGTTTCTAATGTTATTCATTCTGTTTTCCTCCATTAACCCTCTTTGAACTACCCCCACCTACTCCACTACGTTTCGTTGAGGAGGGGGATTCCTACGTACAAGATTCTATCGAACCTTAATGGAGTAGGCGATCCCTGTCGCACCGACAGTTAGCAGTCCAAACGACTAACCTAGCAAGTCTCCTGCAAAAAAAGAATCTAGTTAGACAGTTAACGCTAATTCTTTTATATTTTTAGATGCGTTCACATCCGCGTTGTCTGTGTGACCGCATTTTTGACACACAAATTCAGCTTGCGATGGACGATTGGCTTTTTCTGTATGGCCGCAAGCATGACAACACTGTGAGGTACGGGTAGGATCGGTTTTCCCATACCATTCCGCTTTATATTCCAGCATGGTACGGAACTGTGACCAAGATGCTTCACTGATTGCTTTCGCCAGATGGTGATTCTTCCTCATATTCGCTACCTTTAAATCTTCTATTCCGATCACATCGTGGTTTTTGATGATTTCGGTAGACATTTTTTGAAGGTAGTCTGTTCGTGCGTTCACGATTTTTTCGTGAATACTCGCCACTTTTTTTCGTTGTTTTTGATAATTTTTTGCTTCATTTAGTGGTTTCTTTTGTTGAAGCGCTCTTTCTTGTCTTCTCGATAAGATCCGTTGTGCTTTCACCAATTTTTCCTCCAGTGAACGGAAAAACTTTGGGTTTGAATAGATGGTTCCATCTGACAGAATCGCAAAATCTTTTAGGCCGACATCGATGCCAACAGCCGAATTTGTTTTTGGTAATTCTGGTCCTTTTACTTCGGTCGTTAGAGAAACAAAATATTTCCCCGATGGATTCCGTCTAATCGTCGCACTCAAAATACGACCGTGTACTTCACGACTTTTAGCAAAACGAACAAGACCTAGCTTTGGCAACTTGATATGGTCATCTATAACAGCGATATTTCCCTTCGTATGCTTCGTAACGTAAGACTGGACAGGATTCTTTTT
>NZ_QWVS01000069.1 GCF_003570725.1 Peribacillus asahii | reverse complement strand
GTCCTTCATTGGTCTTCTGTCAAGAAAGTGGACAATAAAATTTGAGACTTTTAAAGAATAAATGCCTACCGCACTTCGTTTGGTCCGGTATTCGAAATGAACAGTCGAAAAACCTGACTGCTCATTTCGAACACCCCACGGCCAAATTATGAGATTAATGCCTCTTCATTCTTGTGATACTTTCTCTCAAATTCGGTTGGTGAGAGATATCCTAAAGTCGAGTGTTTTCTTCTAGGGTTATAGAAGCTGCTAATGTAATAGTTTATAGCGTTTATGGCCTCTTCTCTTGTCTTAAATCGTCTTCTATAAATCAAGTCTTTCTTAATTGTGGCATGGAACGATTCAATACAAGCGTTATCATATGGATCTGCTTTTTTACTCATACTAATGACCATTTCACGCTCTTTCAACATATCCACATAGTCTTGCGAAGAATACTGGGAACCACGGTCTGAATGATGAAGTATCCCTTTCTTAGGCCGTCTTGTCATGATAGCCCTCTTTAAGGATTGAATGGATAGCTCTTTTTTCATATGTGACGCCAGGCTCCAGCCAATAATCTTTCTTGAAAACAAATCCATCACGGAGGATAAATAAACCCAGCCTTCGAGTGTCCAGATGTATGTAATGTCAGCTACCCAAACTTGGTTAGGCTTATCTACGTTAAATTGACGATTTAGTCGGTTAGGATACGTTTTGAAATCATGATTGGAGTCCGTGGTAACGATAAACTTTTCTTTTTGGGTTGCTTTTAAACCCATTTTTTTCATCAGTCGAGCTACGTTTTTTTGCGAAATGGTATACCCCCATTCAATTAAGTCATCATGGACTCTAGGGCTTCCATAGGTACCGAAACTTTCGTGGAATGACTTAGCGATCTTTTGTTTGATTTCTAAGCGATATGCTTCTCTTTCAGATGGAGTACTAGATTGTTGTTTAAGCCATTTATAGTAGCCACTCGTTGACACCTTCAGTACTTTACACATCTTCGAAATCGCGTGTTCATTTGAGTGGGCCTGGACAAAGGTATAAACTACGCTTGGTTTTTGGTGAAGATGTGCATGGCCTTTTTTAAGATTTCGTTTTCCTCTCTTAATTGTGCTAATTCTTTTTCGTGTTGCTTTTTGAGCTTTTCGAGCTCTGTAGGGGTAATAAAGGGCTCGTTAGGCTTTCCACCATTGATTCTCGTTCTGTAATCTTTTACCCACCGACTAATGGTCTTCGGTGAAATTTCTAATTCATAAGAAAGTTCGGATGCTTTTCTCCCTTGTTCCACAACTAACTTTGAAACATGGTCCTTGTACGCTTGATCGTAATGTTTAGCCAAAATGAACACGCCCTTTTTATAATGAATAATGATTGTATTATAAAATAAATCTCGTTTTAACGTGTCCACTTTTTAGACTAACCTCATCAT
>NZ_QWVS01000068.1 GCF_003570725.1 Peribacillus asahii | reverse complement strand
GATTCTGTGAAAGAAAAATCTATTTAACGAGCTTTGGGGTGGGAATCCCACTGCTTCAGCTGTGGGAGCAGTCAATGTTCTACTATTCAGCGCTTATATATTTGTAATATTTTTTGTCATTGGGACCAAAAACGCACCGATGGTTAAAGGAAAAATGGAAGATGAACACTTTCATTTAACCGTTTGGGAAGCCTTTTTCTATCCTCATATTATACTTGGTACGATTGCACTGGCAATCAGTCCATTTCAATTAACTAAGGTGAGTCGTAAAAAACCAAAGCTACATCGCAACTTAGGAAAAATTTATGGGTTTACCATTTTTATTAATGTATTATTGGTTCCATACATTTCCCTCTTTTCTACAGGTGGCCAATCAACAATGATTGCCTTCCTCGTGTTGAATACTTTTTGGCTTGGAACAACAGCTATGGGAGTTCTTCGAGGATTCCAGAAAAAAATACCCTCGCATAAAAATTGGATTCTAAGGAGCTACGCCATCACATGGGTTTTTGTTTCCTTTAGAATCATTGTCATTCCACTCTCCGTCTTTTTAGATGCATCAATTAGTTTTCCGATAGCCGTTTACCTTTCTATTGCTTTAAATCTTATTTTTGTCGAATCGAAAAGAATAAAAAAAACAGTCTTTGTTTCATAATTCATTTGTACAATGCAAAAAATCAGGTGAGAAATTCACCTGATTTTTTGCATTTTATAAGTTCCCACTTTTCTAATGGACGATTTAAACCTATCCATTGAAGACAAAAAAACGAAGATATCGCATAAAAAATAAGATTGGTTTCCACAAGTACACTCCGTTATTTTGCAATTACTTATTGGAGCCTTCCCTATGAAATACAATTTTGTCACCGTCAACAAGCAATAAAAGAGTTTTACCATCTTCAGTGATGTCGACAAACTTCATTTTGCATGAATTAGTGTCAAATGAAAATTCATGGCTTTCTGCATTGTATGTATAGCTCTTGCACAAATCATAATCGTGATATGGGTTGCCAGCAGTCGGACTATAATAAGAAACGGTACCATCTTCCCCTAAAAACAATCTATAATCGCGTCCATCATCATCTTGAAGCCATTTTACACCTGCAACTCCTTCTGGTAATGGAGTTTGTTCCTGCGTTTCCTTTTCTCCACATCCGCTCAAAAAGGTGATACATAGTATCATCCACATCCATCTTTTCATATGTTCTCCTTTTTGTATCATTCTATTATCCTGAATAAGCTTTATAAAATCGCTAAATTATTCCCACACTCAGTAAAAAAGTCTAGGTTCAGTATATATTATTACTATGAAATTACACATCATCGGCACAACAATCTTTCCCACATGTTGCACCAGTAAGACTTCATTGGTCATATATAGGAATTAACACAGAATTTCGAAAAGATGGCCCTGATTCAATTGATAAGATATCTATGATTCCTGTTTATTTAATAGTTCTAATCGCATTAATTCTTACTGCTGTAATTACTTCAGATAAAATTTTGGATTTGAGTAAAACCCTCATATGTAATTAATATACTGTTTAGAATCACGTTCTTGATATTATTTGTGTGCCTGGTAGCCGAACAAATCACGAAGTGTTTACGGCAATCAGTCTTATTTGTTACTTTGTCGTTTTCAAACCCGGCACATCGGCAATATAAAAATCATTTTTCCCTTGTTCCTTTACTTTATATAAGGCATCATCCGCACACTTCAGCATCTTACGAATCGCCACATCCTCCTCAACAAGAGCAACGCCAATACTAGTTGTAATGGAAAGAGTTGTCTGCTGAATTTCAATAGGTCGCTGCATCTCAGCAACAATACGCCTCGCTATTTCTTCTACTTCTTGTTGCATTTGATAAGGCAACAACACCACAAACTCGTCTCCCCCGTATCTTCCAGCTATCCCCTTCTGCTCAAGAATTGCGGACACACGCTTACCGTATTCGACGAGTACATGATCACCAATTTCATGGCCATAATAATCATTAATATGCTTAAAATTATCAATATCCATTAGCATTACAGCAAAATAGTGATGTTCCTTCAATGCTGATTTTGCCTCTTTCAGCAGTTCATTCAGCTTTCTTCGATTTGGCAAATTTGTTAGCACATCAGAATACGCATCATGCAATAACCTTTCTTCGTATTTGTGCTGCGACGAAATATCACGTGCTACGAGCAGCATATGTTGAAATTTGCCGTTCTCATACATCGGCTGTCCTTTAAGCTCTGTCCAAACCCATTGCTTTTCTTCATGCCAAGCCTTCACCTTCACTGTAAATGAAATGCCCTCTAACATAGCCGTTTCAAAATTCAGCTCTAAGTGTTCTACGTAATCTGGGTGAATATTAAAAAACGCGGAACGATTATTTAGACTTCGATAGTCAAAATGAAACATAGCTTGTGCGGACGGTGAAACATATAAGTAATTTTTATGTTTATCCATTAAAATGAGTACATCTTGGATATGTTCCGCAATTATTCGGTAGCGTAGCTCACTTTGTAAGTAATTTTCGGCAATCGCATCGAGTGCTCGCATATCTTTTATTACAACAAAAAAGCAATCGTCTCCACTGACTTTTCGCACTAGTATCGGCACGATCTTACCGTCTTTACAGATTAATTGCGCACGCTAATCCCATGCTGTTACCTCGTCATCATCATGATCATACTGAAAAAAAGTCTCATAGCTTCTATTTCGAAAATCCTCGCGTTCAAACTGTGCCAGAGCATAAAAAGCCTGGTTAGCCTCAACGACAAAGCCTTCCTTATTCACAATCATTATCGCATCTGTATTCTGCTCAAAGAGCGCCTCATAATTTATAGAGAACACGCCGACAACAAACCTTTCTAATTTCAATCTAATAACTTTTATTATATATGCAAGTAACAAAAAAGGATTTAAAAAGGATGAAATTTTTATTCCTTTAGAAATCCCTTACACTTCAGATTTTGTAGAAATATTTTCTCTTCGTAACTTTTCATCTGTTTGAGTTGCTCGGAATAAATTAGCTGCAGCTTCATTACTTCTCATATGATCTAAAATCTTATGGCTCTTTTTCAAACCTTTTTTAGCGTGAATTTCTTTTTGTCCTAAACCACCATATAAACCTTTATATCCGTAATTTTTAAATATAGCATAATCAAAAGGCGTTTCAACACCTGCATTTTGAACAACTAAATAACAAGCGTATCTTGAAAGTACTATATCCTCTATTTCACGTTCTGCACCAGAACCGAGTTGAACCATTTTGATTACTAGAATCACAAGCTATCTTTGCTTTTTCAATCACCTTAAAAAAATTTCACCATTCTCTATATTGCAAGATTTGTTGCATATCTCTTGCATACCAGAACTCTTGCTCATATTCATTTATATTCTTATATTGCTCAAAAGTAGATTCACCATATTTTTCAATGTCACTCATAAATAAAACAGCGTAGTATTAATTTACATACCACGCTGTTCACTAAAAGAGAAATTATTCATCTATTTTACAATATTAATGACATTGGACAGAAACCGCACTTATTTATGATACGGCTCCCCCCTCATAATCCGAAACGCCCGGTACACTTGCTCAACCAAAATTAATCTCATGAGCTGATGCGGGAATGTCATTTTGGAAAAGGAGAGCGCTTCATCCGCTCGCTTCATGACTGCTGCACTTAATCCGAGTGATCCGCCAATAATAAAGGCTACTTTGCTTTTACCATAGGTACCTAGCTTTTCAATCGTATCTGCTAATTCTTCTGATGTTTTCATTTTTCCTTCAATTGCTAGTGCAATAACATGTGCATCTGGGTTAATCTTAGATAGGATCCTTTCTCCTTCTTTTTCTTTAATTTGAAGCATTTCTACATCGCTTAATGTTTCTGGAGCTTTCTCATCCGGTAATTCAATAATATCGACTTTGGCATAGGCTGTTAATCGTTTTAAATATTCATCAATCCCCTGTTTTAAATATTTTTCTTTCAACTTCCCAACTGTAACAATCGTTATATTCATTTTTATCCTCACTTTACAAACAGGTTAAGAACAGGTTATCCACATAACTTATCCACATATCCACACCACTCATCCACATCTTGTATAAGAATATTAGTTCGCCACCATATATATTGCGCTATTTCGACAATATTCACAGGTTGTTGATAATTGCTTTTCCTCTGCTATATTCGTTAAGTTAGGAGATGTTTCAAACTCATATACAATTTCATCTAGTGCCATTTCAACATGTTCTCGACAACAATATAGTACCATTCGTTTCGACTCTCCTTTTTGTGTATAAGTTGCTCGTACTATTTATCCACAAACTATATCCTTTCATTTCAACCTATTTTTTATCCACAGTTATCGTAACAAATTCCTGAAAAAGCGCAAGTAATCACAATAGCTTTTATACAAAAAAGCAGGGAGAACTGTCCTCCCTGCTTCGCTTTTATTATTCTAGTTGGTCCGCTGTTGATAATGTGACTGTTGCCGTTTGTTTTTTACCGTCACGATAAATGCCCAATTTCACTTTTTCACCAATGCGCTTTTCATTATATAAATATTTTCGCAACGCTACAACATCTTGAATCGGCTCTCCATCCATTTCAACAATTACATCAAATTCTCTTACCCCTGCTTTATCAGCAGGTGATCCTGCTTCTACACCAGTAATAGCAACTCCTGATTTGACATCTGATGGTAGCTTCAACGTATTCTGTTGATGATATTGAGAAATTTCTTCAACTGATGCTAAGTTAATACCTAGGTATGGTCGTTTTACCTCACCATATTCTTCAATGTCTGTAATAATTGGAATGACAGAATCAATTGGAATAGAAAGTCCTATACCTTCAACTGCATTTTCAGCAATTTTCATCGAGTTAATTCCAATTACTTGTCCGGCCATATTGATTAATGCTCCTCCACTGTTACCAGGATTAATCGCCGCATCAGTTTGAATAACTTCTGCATTCCAGTCAACTTGACCATCTTCATTAATATCCACTTCAATTGTCCGTTCTAAGCCTGAAATAATCCCTTGAGTAATCGAACCAGAAAATTGTAAGCCAAGCGGGTTTCCTATTGCAATGACCGGCTCCCCTGGCCTTAATGATTCTGATCTCCCAAATTCGGCAATTGTTTTTACTTTATTACCTTTAACAACAATAACAGCTAAATCCGTCCAAGGGTCGCTCCCAATTAATGTAGCCGGCAATTTTGTCCCATCGCTCAACGTCACTTCAAGCTCTGAAGCATTTTCGATTACGTGGTTATTCGTCACAATAAATGCCTTATCTCCGCTTTTTTTATATACAACACCTGACCCAGTGCCTGCCTCAGCTGATTGACCATCATTATTTGGATCGCTCATTCCCCAAAAATCTGTTTTTTGAATATTGGTGATTCCAACAACAGCATCTCCGGCTTTATCAACAGCATCCGTTACAGCAGTTGTGACATCCAAGGCCACCTTTTGCTTCGTTACTGCACTTTGATTATTATCTACTACAGAATGTTCAGACTGCTCATTATTATTCGATTCATTCCCCTCAAGAATTCCTACTTCCGGAAATACGAATAAAATGACTAGAGCTCCCACAATTGCTCCAATTAACCCAGAGAAAAAGTAGCCAAAGCGACTGGGCTTTTTCTGTTGGGTTCGTTCCCCATAATTTGGTTCATTTGATTCCAAAACCTCTCCATCCTCTCTTTTTAAAATGAATAATTGCAATTACTAGTGTTTGGTTAGTATATCCTTAATTATACGCTTTCAGCAGAAAATATCTAAAAAAAGTACCTATACAATCAATACAAATAGGCAGCAACTAATGTGTAGTTGCTGCCTATTTATTCCTTATAGCGTAACGAGCTCAGTCGGTTTTTTTGGATCTGTATCAAATAATGAAAATTGTTCTCCAACAACAACGCCTTTTGATTTTAACGTTTGTTCAACCGACATTCGTGCTAAATCTTTCATATTATTATCTAAACTTAAATGTGCTAAGTAAATCCTTTTCGTATTATCACCGACTACATCATACATCGCAAGGGCTGCATCCTCATTCGATACATGTCCAACATCACTTAAAATACGCCGTTTTATGCTCCATGGATATTTCCCCATTCGAAGCATAGATACATCATGATTACTCTCAAATACATACGCATCGGCATTCGAAATAATCCCTTTCATACGGTCGCTCACATAGCCTGTATCTGTGATAATTACTACTTTCTTTCCTTCATGATGAAACGCATAAAACATGGGTTCCGCTGCATCATGAGATACACCGAATGATTCAATATCTAAATCTCCAAATGTTTTTACCTGTTCCATTTCAAATAGGAATTTTTGCTCCGTTGAGATTTCACCAATAGAACGCTCCATCGCCTGCCACGTTTTTGCATTCGCATAAATCGGCAGCTTATATTTCCTAGCAACTACCCCTAACCCTTTAATGTGATCACTATGTTCATGAGTAACAAGAATGCCTGTCAGCTTAGACATATCTCGTCCAATTTCACTAAATAACCCTTCCATTGCTTTGCCGCTCAGTCCCGCATCAACTAGGAAGGCATGCTTCTCTGTCTCAATAAAAAAAGCATTTCCTGTACTTCCGCTTGCGAGTACACTAAAATGCATCGCCATATGAACACTCACTCCAATATTTTTTCTTCCGTATTTAACTCAATTACACTCTTATCAAAAGCATTAACAAATAAGTCTAATTTATCATTTATAACTACTCTCCAGGTTGGAGCAAGCAAGTGCGTAGCAGACGTTGTTTGTAAAGAATTATAATAGCCCAGCTCTACTTTCGTAATATGGCTTTTTGGCTGAATATCACCATTAATATATAGGGTCTCAATCGCTTTAATAGCTGATACTAGCTCTTTTGGCTTCTTAAACTTTTCAATTTTCTCTAAGTAAGTTTGTTCATAAGAAATCACTTGCTGATTCTTATTCAAATATAAAGTAACTTTCCCCTTACTATTATTAAAAAACATTTTTTTATCCCATTGCTGGTAAAAGACAATGGTGCTATTTTGTTCATCATAGCTCCAGTATTGATAGTCACTGCCGTTCCAAATATAATCCTTTAACAACTGCTCTAATTCTGCTGATTGAACGCCCTGACTAATAGACAAGGGTTTATCAAAAATACCAACGAGCTTCGTTGGATCATTCATTTTTACCTGTTGATTCGGTAATTTTTTAGTATCATCCTTGGTAAAAACTTTACTCTGAGCGATTAAAAATTGCTCTTTCATTGTTGACTTCGGAAGCGGATCATATGTGATTTCGTCCCCTTTTAACATTTCATCAATAGATGCTTCCGTAATCAATTCATATTGATTATTATCTCTCTTCTCTAAATATTGATAGAGCAGAAAAATGTTCAATATAAAAAACACCATGATAAAGATGGATTTCGTCTTACTCCAATCCATTTATTTCTCCCCCTGCCTCATCGAATGGAACTGCTAACCAATCGCTTCCAGAACGATAATACCAGGCAGGCTCTAGAAACATAAGATTGTCATCTAAAGGCGCCATCGATAGTTTATATCCAATCGTAATATCTTCTAAATTAAAGTAATCAAAATTACGCATCTTCTTCAATTGTTCCAATACTTCTTCTCCAGATGGCAGGGACACGACAGATTGTTCAAAAGGATCCGCAGCTTGAAAGGTGAAATATGGACGTTGATAACTATATATTTCATCCTTCCCCCAAATTTCCTCAATTTCAGACATCCCTAAATGATTAAATACAGGATAACCATTATGATATAAACGGAAGATTACACGTTGATTCTTCTCGTCCAGATGGGCAAAGCGATAATTACTTTCTTTCCAGCCTGCATGATTATTAACAAACTCAATACTTTTTTTGAGTAAATCACTTGGACTGCTTAACATCCCAACCTTTTGAGACGTATTAGTATTAATATAAGAAAGCATATGGGTCGTTTTATCGATTGAGAGCAACCTCGTACTATCCGTATACTCATCACCACTCACGACTGTTTCATGGCGAACATTTACTGGATCAGCAAATAACGCATTCTTGAAATTTTTAATATTTAAATCATCAATTAAATATTTATAGCGAGGCAGTGATATTTCATTTTTAGAAACAAACACCTTGTGCTGATTATTAACAGTACGTGGAACATATTCTGGATAGGTATTCGCTTTTTGAAAAAAAGTAGTATGGAAAGCACTTAACCTTTTCGTCGTAATTGAAGCTTCTAGAATACTCAATTCTTGAGAAGAAACAAAGTATAGGATGCTTTCCTTGCTGTGTATATCTTTTTGCTTATATAAAATTCGATCAAAAGAAAAAGTAGGCACTTCTTTATTCACCATACCAAGAGCATTTTTATACAATTGGAATGGTACATCACCGGGAAATATAATTTCCACTGTTCCATCCTCATGCATAAAGTCATCCATTTCTTTCTTTGTCATACGAGTAGAAAGCTTTTTAGCATTATACAAATTCCACTTATTCATTTGCGCTGATGCCTTCTCTAAATCAGCAGGACTAGAGATCTGGTAACTTATCTGATTCCGATGAATAAGAATGCTGCTTGGTTTAATGACATCGCCCGCTGTTTTTTCTTCTCGGTCAATCACCAGGAATGGACCTTGATCAATCTTTTCAAGTTCAGGTTTGTACGTCCAGATGCTCCATGTTAAATAGGTGCTGATTGCAATCAATAGGAATAGCACAATGCTTTTTGCACGCTCTAAATTCATGACCATTCATCCTCTTCATCTTGCTCATATGGAAGAGTAAAAAATACAGTTGTCCCTTTGCCTTCCATACTTTCTGCCCAAATTCTACCGCCATGGGCCACTACCATTTCTTTTGCAATAGCCAAACCAAGGCCTGTACCACCAAGATTTCGTGACCTTGCCTTATCCACTCGATAAAAGCGGTCAAAAATTTTATCAATTACATTTTTCGGAATCCCTACACCTTGGTCACTAACGCTAACGACAATAAAGCTCTCTATAGTCCCTATACGGAAGGTAACTTGCCCGCCTTCAGGTGAATACTTTAACGAATTGGAAATAATATTATAGAGTACTTGTGTAATTTTATCTTCATCAATATCAACATAATAATTTTCGTTTGGAATATCACGGACAAATGTAATATCATCATTTTTGGTCATTTCAAAGCGATCAATGATGTGATCATAAAACTTATTAAAATTAACCCAGCCTTTGGATAATCGATAATCTTTACTATCCATCTTCGAAAGCTGAAGTAAGTCATTAACAAGTCGAATCATTCGTTCTGTTTCATTTTGTGTAACATTCAAAAATGAGGGAGCAAGTTCTTTATCCTCCCAGGCTCCATCAGCAAGCGCTTCTAAATAACTCCGCATCGTCGTCAATGGAGTACGCAGCTCGTGGGATACATTCGCCACAAATTCACGGCGTTCTTCTTCTATTTTTTCCTGCTCCGTAATATCATGTAAAACCGTAATTAAACCATTAACAAACCCTGTTTCCTTTTGAATAACAGAAAGGTTTGCCCTTAGAATATAAGCCTCTTTTTTCGTACTATAATCAAGAATGATGGATTCTCTTTGTTCAAGTAGATCATCAAATGTATATTCCTCTTCCAAGCCGAGTAATTCGATAATTGGTTGATTTAATACTGTTTCACGTGTAACGTTTAATAACTTTGCAGCTGGTTGATTGATTAAATTGACGCGGCCGCGTCGGTCTGTAGAAATAACTCCATCTGTCATATTGGCTAAAACAGACGATAACTTGCGTCGTTCACCTTCTGTACTCGACTGCGACTCTTGTAGCTTTTTCGTTAAATTATTAAATGTCACTGCTAATTGACCAATTTCGTCATCACCATATATTTTAACTTTTCGAGAAAAGTTTCCTTTAGACATTGCTAAAGCTTGCTTTTGCATATCTGCCATCGGCCTTGTAATCGTTCGTGCAAGTAAGACTCCTAAGAGAGCAGTAATACCTAAGGCTATAGCGGTTCCCTTAATGAATATATTATTAATTTCAGACATTTGTTCAAAAACATTTTCCATATCTGCAATTAAGTAAATAGCACCAATAATTTCACTGTTTGCTTCAATTGGTGTTGAAAGCACCCAAACGCGTCTTCCTGTTTCCGGGTCACGATATATCCCTTCATCATCTTCCCCTATACCTAGCGTTTGTTTCACTGTAAGCTCTGTTGTTTTCCTTCCGATAATTTCCTGATTTCCAGAATCAGAGGTCCCAATCACACGACTACTGCGAATATCTATGACTCGTACTTCAGAGATGTCCTTTGATGTGTTATCTTTATCTTTCAAAATGGTATTAATTGCTTCTTCCAAAGTAGGGTCATCTTCACCTCGCTCTTTTATCATTTCCTCACCAATACTGTAAGTAAGCAAGTTAATATGACCTTTAATGGAATCTTTAAAATTACTAACAAGATTATCTTCTAATTTCCCAACAAAATACACGCCAATAATCTGCATGGCTACAAAAATAAGCAATACATAAATTAGAACCAATTTAACATGTATCGAGCGGAAAAAACCGACCTTTTTCATAAATGATTACTCCTGTTCAGGGTTGCGCAAGTAATAACCTACTCCTCTTCTTGTTACAATCCAACTTGGATGACTTGGATTGTCTTCAATCTTCTCACGTAGACGTCGGACTGTTACATCTACTGTACGGACATCACCAAAATAGTCGTATCCCCAAACCGTTTGCAATAAATGCTCACGTGTCATTACTTGTCCAATATGCTTTGCTAAATAATGAAGAAGCTCAAATTCACGATGTGTTAATTCAATCATCTCACCACGTTTTGATACAACATAAGCGTCCGGATGGATAACTAATGTACCAACCATAATTTCTTTTGTCTCCTCTTCAGGGTCAGGCGTTGCCACGACTTGTTGGCGTCTTAAGTTTGCTTTTACACGTGCAATTATTTCCCGGGTACTAAATGGCTTTGTTACATAATCATCTGCACCAAGTTCAAGTCCCAGCACTTTATCGATTTCAGAATCCTTAGCGGTTAGCATAATAATCGGAACCTCCGATGTTTTTCTAACTTCACGACAAACCTCCATACCATCGCGTTGCGGAAGCATAATATCAAGCAGGATTAAATCGGGCTGTAACTCCTCTACCATCTTTAGAGCCTCATTGCCATCATACGCACAATGAACATCATAGCCTTCTTTCTTTAAATTAAATTGTAATATATCTGCAATTGGTTTTTCATCATCCACGACCAAAATTCTCTTATCCATTTTTTAAATCACCCTCCCAAAAGGACCTATTAAGCATAGATATCTTTATTATACTGTATCATTTAAAACACTTTAAATCATCTTTTTCCTATTATTACAAGCCTAATAAGTCTTTCATTCATTGCACGTAAAAGGCCTTCGAATTCATTCCGAAGGCTTCCTCAACAGCTACTTAAAGCACTAGTATTATCCATTAGAAAGAGAACATTCTGCCCCTTCACTACTCTATCATATAATACTATTCTTTCAGAATTAAACTTTATACTGTAATAAAACTGTATCAATTATTACAAGTAAGTAATAATGATTTAACTTGATTGCTACTATCATGCAATTACATTCTTTATCAAAAATAAAAAAACGCCATAATAGGCGTTTAATTGAAGATGGCTCAGGACGGAATCGAACCGCCGACACAAGGATTTTCAGTCCTTTGCTCTACCAACTGAGCTACTGAGCCGTATATAGTTAATCTCTCTAACATAAAAACTGCTTATCTTTTTCCCAACTCTAAATCCTTTTCAAGATACAGCTCATTGAATATAAAAAATCTAACATCTATATAAACTTGTACCTGGGTACAAGGATAAAAAATGGCGGTCCGGACGGGACTCGAACCCG
>NZ_QWVS01000067.1 GCF_003570725.1 Peribacillus asahii | reverse complement strand
GTGAGTTTGGTATTTAATCGTAAGATTGAAATGTTTTTTAAAAAAGAAGATGAACATTCATTGGACGGCCAAAGCAAAATCTGCAATTGGTTGTATAATCAACTCGTACAGGCTGCGAGAGACGATTATGAAAAAGGGTCTCCTTTAGAGCTATTAAAAGGTAGAAATTTACGTGATTATGCAACTAATATGAAAGAAAGTCATCCGTTCCTTTGGACGGTTCATTCGTCTCCGTTAAAGAATACGGCTTTACGTTTAAAAGACGCATATGACCGTTTTTTTACGAAACAAAATGCTTATCCTAAGTTTCGAAGTTGGAAAGAAAAATGGTTCTCTCTTTATTTTGACGAACCAAACAAAGGATTTAAGTTACTAGATTCAAAGACGATTCAAATTTCATTTGGCAAAAATGATAAAGGTCAACAAATCAGAATATCCGGTTCTTTAAAAGAATCCTTTTCTCTTAGAGAATGCGAAGAGATTAAAACTTTTCGCGTATGCAAGCAGCAAGGAAATCGATTCTACGGCATTTTCACGATTGAACGATATGCAAATGGAGAAAAAGCGTTCATTCTAGCTAAAAAACAAGAGGAGAAAGAATGCAAACAACAAGAAAAAGAAGAACGCGAGCGTTTAAAAGCGTTGGGATTAGAAATTCCTAAGCCTAAAAAGCAGAAAAAGAAAAAAGCTAAAACAGAATATCCTGCGTTCCCAGAGGGAACAAGATGGGTAAGTTTAGATCCCAATCATAAAAACTTCTTTGTAGCTGTAGATTATCAAGGTATTTCTTACGAAATGAACAAATTATATCAAACAAAGTATTGGGATAGAAAAATCGATGAAATCAAAAGCAAAAGAGATGTATGTAATCGAAAATCGAGGAAAGGCATAACGACACACGGAAATTCATATTGGGAGCCAAGCATACGATGGAATCGCTATAATTGAGCTTTGAATAAAGCCTATCATACACGACGAGAACAGATTAAAGTCGCGTTATATAGTATGTCTCATTGGTTGTTTGATCAATATGATGTGGTTCTTATTGGCGATTATACGCCAACCAATGATACAGCCTCTTTAGATAATATGAAACGAAGTATGTTGAATCAAGACCACATTGGCGAGCTTCGTAAAATCTTAAAATGGGTCGCTGCTAAACGTGGGAAACAATGTGTAATCGTGGATGAAAAAAACACAACCAAAGAATGTTGTGTTTGCGGTCATAAAGAAAAGAAAGAACCGGAGGTTCGTTCTTTTACTTGTGTAATTTGCGAACATACTATTGTTCGCGATGTAAATAGCGCCATTAATATCGCTAAAAAAACATCTATATTGTCTGGCTCAGACTGGGTGGCAGAGTGGATTCTCGATACAACCACCTATGCGGTAAGGTATGATTTGTTTACAACAAGTCACAAGAAACCGATTGTAC
>NZ_QWVS01000066.1 GCF_003570725.1 Peribacillus asahii | reverse complement strand
AGGAAGGGGTATTCTCGCCTATTTTTTTGATAAACTCAATCGCCTGATGAGAAGAATATCCCTAAACAAATGAGTACTAGAGTCAAGAAAATTAGTGTAGTCTTCGAAATCTTCCTTTCTCCAAATTTATCTGTTAATTTCCCACTTGTAAGACTTCCTAAAACAGCACCGACACCATAAAAAGTAACAGCTAATGCGATTTCTGATGAAGAAAATCGATTTTCAGAATAAAGAGCTGCACCTAAATAAACATAAAGGGTATACATTGAAATCGCCCAAATGATGGTAACACTTACGGAACCAAGTATTCGTAACAGATTTCCTTCTAAGAGTTTTCTTGTTAAATCCCTTTTAGGAATATATTCCCACGTTTTAAAATTCACTACTGCCAATACGGCCCCTATGATTGCCATTACAACAAATACGGAGCGCTAACCAAGAAAATGCTCTAATAACGTACCGAATGGCGCTCCCGCCCAAAGAGCCGTTAAGTGTCCTGAAACAACAATCGAAAGCCATGTCCCTCTTCGATTGGGTGGCGCAATATCTCCAATGATTGCGTATATCAAAGGAGTGATTGAAGCAACGGATAAACCAGCTAAAATACGACTAATAATCAGCCATAGAAATGAAGGAGAAAATGCAGTTAGCATATTAGAAATAGCGAACAGCAATAAACCAAATGTAATCAGTGTTCTCCGTCCTTTTTTATCTGAAAACCAACCAAAGAAAGGAGCTGAAAAAGCATATGTAACTGCAAAAACGGTTACCATCCATCCAGTGGTCGATGCACTAACTTCATATGCTTCCGAAATAAACGGTAATAATGGGGATACCACAAATAAATCAGTACCCATTAGAAACAAAGTTATCCAACCAACACCTAAACTTATCCTCCCCTGCAACTTCATATAATCCCCCACATAAAGAATATTTTTACATGTATATGCCCTAGTGTATAAAAAGGACTTTATGTGAGTTTTAAAGTTTTTTTATACTGCCTGCCGTTAATTGAATAACTGAGAGCTTTGACTTACTTTCTAAGTTTCCCCAGCTAATACGTTCAACCGTTAGTAAAAAAAGCGCCTCCACATATTGTAGAAACGCCCTCAATTAATTAAATAAGAACCTTCTTTTATTGCATATAATCAATGAAATCCGCATTAACATCATGATTATTAGTTCTAGACCTTCCCCTTAATTCATAGATTTTAGAAAAAACGAGGTGTTTTACTATGCTGAACTTCCATGATATATGCCATCAATATGCTCAAATTGTTAACGGGAAGGCTAGTCTGAAACATGGAGTTTGTTCAGTAGAAATCAATCGAAATCTTCATGTCACTATTCAAGGACGTCCAAGTCGTGGTGAACTTCACGCAGGAATATCGTTTGAATCAATGGATCACGAAGGAAATGCACTTAATCTTGGAGAAGTTGTCCTCCTAGAAGAAGAAATCTCGCCTTTTGTTAATATATTAGTTCGTAATAACCTAATCATAAGCGCTATTCATAATCACTGGATTTTTACCAATCCCAATATTTTATATGTTCATTTTCAATCTGTGGAGCCTCCGTTAACGTTTGCACAAAAAGTCGCAAAAGCCTTTAGTGTTTTAAAACATTAGATTACTTTACTCTTTGAACGAATCATTTACAGACAACAAAAAGCAGATAGTAAGATAAATTCCTGTATCTGCTCATATCCTAAAGAATCGCACCTACCCAACTTCTTATTTTTCACGTCACTCCCCTCTTCCCTGTTAAATGTTAGCTATTTATAAATATTACATATCTTATGCAACAATCACCGCTCGTATAAAAAGCGACTGCTCTTATTTCGCAATCGCACCCCGTTAGCGTAAGTACATTTTTTCACACTCTCCATGAAGAAAATAAAGACGTAATACTTGTATCGTGAGAACCACCTTGTCCAAAGAAAGACCGCTATCTAAACACAAGTAGCGGTCTTTCCTTATATATTCAAATTTTAACTACTATTCTAGTCACAGCTTTCATCATTATGGTGGTGATGGTGGTGATGATGATCATGGTCGCTGCTTTCTTCCTCGTCATGCCCGTAAGCTAGTGTTGCGGGGTCCGTTTTGCCAAATGTCAGATACCAGGGCTCCGTTAACGGTCCTCCCAAAAGAGCCGGACGTACAAACACATCAAATGTTTTATTCTTAACGTTGTAGCGACGTACAGAACCTGTATCAGGTCCCAAAGGCTGGCCATTACCGGGACCCGGTCCTGTAATAGGAACAAACAGTTTACCGTTTGGACCAAACAGGATTGCCTGCGCAAAGGCGCGGGGCTGTCCGACGGCATATAGATCAATTTTATCAAGAAACCTTCCCTTACGGTCGAAGATAAGAATTTTGTCTGTGTCATTTGGGTCCCTTCTGAAACTTGTGATATAAAGGTTGCCATTAGGACCGAAGACCAAACCTTCCGGACGATTAAAATCGGGGTTGGAATCGCCTTCAATGAACACATCAATGAATTCCCGGGTTTTCGGATTATAGCGCACTACCCGTCCACCAAGCTGACCTTCTGGAGTAGTAATGTTGTTGCTGACAGACACATATAACAAGCCGTCCGGACCAATTACTACACTTCGAGGGAAAAACTGTACTGCAGGTGGGTGCTCAAGATTCCCCTGAAACAGTCCAGTGGTACCATCATATGTCCGCACTTCTCCATTCAGTCCGCTCTGTACAATAACGTCTGCCACAAACAGAATATTTTGTTTCGAAAGAATGATACCGCGCGGGGCGAACGGGGCGTTAGGGTCGTTGAGACTGACGAGATATCCCAGAAACTTTCCAGTGTGTCCGTCGTACTTCAAAATACTTCCATTTTGAGGTACTGGAGGAGGAGGAGGCTCAACGTTTTGGTTAGTAACAAGGAGATTACCATTATGGTCGAAGATAAGCCCTCGGGGACCATTTAAGTCGTTGTCACCTGATGGAACAAATCTTCCAAGGAACCTGCCCGATTCTGCATCAAATGTCTTCACAGTGTTGTCGAAGCCGTCTCCAATATAGAGATAGTCATGCCGTTTCATTCTGGATAAAAACTCCCTTCCATTAATATTGTTTTAGATTTAAAAAATATACTTAAATCTATTATTAATCTATTCGTTTGAGAGCTTTTTGTATGGGACAAACCCTCTAATAAAAAACACAATTTTAACTTTAGGTAGTCACCTTTTAAGCTCTAACATATCCCGTTTTTTCTTGTTCAACTACCAAGTCCTTTGATTATCACTGAACCTTTAAGTTGTTATGATTTGAAAGATTAAACATATCGAGGCCCTCCAATCACTGATTTAACCTTTTGAACTACTCACGACTGAAGTCACGAGTGTGCGGAGGAGAGTTTTGTCCCAGCCTCTTTGACACATGAGATAATCTATCTCTGTTCAACATTGTTTTCCCTAGCATTCAATGCCTGCTCCCTCTGAAAATTAGAAAAATGCTATGTTATAATGAGATAACAATTACTTTTTACTATAGACGATCATAAGGGGCTGTTTTAGATATGAATAATGAAGTTATAATGCCAATTGAAATTTCCATCAAAGAAAAAAAGAAACTATCAAAGGGACAAGTGAAACAAGCAGTCGTATTCTCACGATGTACGATGGTAGAAGTACAAACCTCTTTAAATGAAAATTATTATCTTATTTACTATAAAAATTCTCTTGTATATGGTGAACCATTAGAAAAAGTAGAGAAAGAATCATTTATAAACAAAATACGTAAAACTGGTATCATCTTACATGAAGACCATCCGTTTCTACCCGCATTAATCCCCAGCGAAACTGCCACTATTCCAAATAAAAACAAGCTTTTCTCTCAACTTCAACAGAAATATTCTCTTCCGGAAGTTGCCTACATCTCTACAACTCTAGACTCCTATTTTTCAAAAGAACAACTAACAAATGTCATTTACAAAATCTTTTACCACTACAGAAGAAACGGTAACTTTATACAGGCCTTTCAAATTATTCGGATATTAGCGGACTTTGCTCCCGATTTAAATTCAGCCAGAGAAATAAAGAATTCATTAGATTTTTATTCTTATAGAGATTTTTACAGCTCCTCATCACTACCTGTCATTCACCAAAAAGATCCTCTTTTTGTCGAATGGTATTGCTTCCAAAATCGATTTCAACCTGATGAATATAAAATTCTAGAAGATTTATTGAGAAAACAAGACTCGTTCTTAGAAATCGTATTACTATGGATGGAGAAAGTAGAAAAATGTTCTCCAGCAGATTCAGTCGAGAAGTATACACGTATGGCCTTGCAATATATTTCAATGGAAAAGTGGATTCTAACTTTAGGCTACTTGAATATTAATCCGTTTCAAGTGTTACCTCACACAAAATCAATCATTGACGAGATGATTCAAAATGAGCATTATGAAACAGCCGCTCTATTTTTATTAAAATTCCTTGATGCTCTCCCTACTGCCTATGATGACATCTTACATTCATTATGGGAGCATTTAGATTCCACATTTATCGCCTCTCATTTAGATACCTTTATGTTGGTCGTTCAACAACTAGTTCTAAAAGATGACGATAACCAGTCTGAACAAAAACTAATACAGATTATTGGTAAATTACTAGTAACCTATGAGCTTAAAACGGTTCATGAAAAACTTCTACCGATTCAAAAATTGGTTCCACATTCTTCAGTCATTCAGAAAATAAATAAAATGATAACCTTACTAGAAGATCCCGATCACATGCTGGAATTAGGTCAATATTATGCAGAGTTTAAACAATATGATGAAGCCATTGAATGTTTCTCATGGGAAATGGAACTTCATCCGAACTCCCCTGCTCCTGTATTGCAGCTATCCAAAATATATCAAAATAAAGGGATGGTTAAAGAAGCAACAGCTTATCATCAGATTTATACTCAATTGAAATAGTTGATGATAACAGGGCTGACTTAAAAATAGTGAATTGGCGAGATTTTCTCCGAATTTGGCGGGATTATTAGCTAAATTCGTGGGATTTTCCTTTTAAAACAACCCGTTTCATTTAGGAAATTGACCGTATTACGTTATAAATAATGCATCATTGCAGACCCAATGACCATGACTGAGGTTGATTTTGAACGTTGGATGGATGCGGCGTATTTTTATATGCTGTCCGATTTCGTGGTTGCAGTAACCCAATTTTGCACAAGTCATTGCTAATAAATGGAGCGCAAGCGGTGAAGAACTTAGAATGTCATAAGAAGCTCCGGAAACTGTTTCTCTTGTTATACCTACCCATTAAATAAGACCAGTAATAGTAACGCCCAGAAACAATTTTCTGAGCGTTTTTTATTACGACTTTTCTTCTTTTTAATCTTCCTCATCTTGTGCAAGTGCTAATGCGATATCAACACGTACTTCAGATAGTTTTTTCTTTTCACCATTTGGATAGACGATGCTCCAGAATTCAAATCCGTTGTAACGGTCTGTGTAGTTTTCACCTTTGATGGAGTTAACCGCTGCAATTGCGGCACTTGAAAGACTGCTGTATTCTTTACCTTGGAAAAGTATATGGCCGCTAGTTAAATCGAGTTCTGCTTTAGTAATGGTGTTTCCATAAGTAGATTCTAAATATTTCTCGTCTTCATTTAGACGAGGATAGATTTCATTCCAAGATATTTTCGATGTACGAACGGTAGAAGAAGTTTTAACTTTCCGCTTTTCAGGTGTCTCATTTTTTACGGCATCAAAAATTTCATCTAATACATCTTTATATTTATTATAAATGGCGATACATAATTCATCGTTTACTTTTGCCATGGGTTTATTCACTCCTCTATATACCATGCGTAAGTTATGGACATATTGTTCTAAAAGGTTTTTATTCGCAATTGAAATTTTGGGATGGTTTAAGCAAGGTACAATGACAAAATCATATAGTCCTTGATAATCGACTTGAATAAACTCCGGACATTTTGGTTTTACTGTAGAATCAGGAGATAAAAATACCTTTAAATCATATGTATACGAGTCATCCAAATTATTTAAAATTTTTGTATATGTTTCGGTTTGATCTTTATTTTCACGTGATAATACTTTATTTTCCACAATAATTCGTATAAAGTCGTTCGTTAAATACAAATCAAATCGGGCCTTTAATTTCGTATTTGTATCCGGATCAACGGCAGAAGCTGTTACCTCAGTAGCGACTTCCATTTTTTCTAACTCCATTGCATCCGATTCAATCAAATCAAAATCAATAGTTGTTTTCATATTCGAAACGTTCTCTTCACAAATGTAGTAGAGAAAACGCTTCAGTGGGAATGAGCCTAAATTTAACGAAGAAGTTGGCGAGAGTAGCCAACTAATAAATGCGCTATGCATTGTCTCGCGGTGTCCAAAACCTAATAATTGAAACAAACTTTCTTTTTCAAAAGATTCCTGTAATCGTAAAAAATCGGGATCACTAATTAACTTATTCAATTGGGATTTCAATTCTTTTGTATTGGTAATCATCATGAACCTCACATTCTAGACGGTGTCAAAATCTATCTTATAATCTATCATAACATGTTTATAGAGGAGAAATGTTCAATAAAATACAAGTTCTGCGAAATGTCGTTCGTGTGAATAGATTATTAAATTAAATTAAAAAATATTGTTATTCCACTAACGTAAGCAAATAATTGAATAAGGACTTTGAAACTCTCCCACTCGTTTTGTTTCGAGTTTCAACTGCACTTCATAGTTTGAAATAATATGCTAGATAATAAAAATCATCAAGAAATGGAGGTACATGATTGAATACCAACCAAAAGGCTATTAATCTATTTGAAAAAAATGAGTATGAAGAAGCCTTAGTACTTTTTCAAAAAGCAGTAAAAGAATCAAGAAATATTCAGTCTCTGAATAATCTTGCTTGGATGTACAGTTACGAAGAGGAGGACGATAACAAAGCCCTCGAATTAATTCAAGAAGCAATTTATATGAATCCCTCCTCTTATTTTCCTTATAACATATTGGGGGAAATTTATATTAGGCAAAAAAAGTGGAAGCTTGCTTCAGACGTATTACTGAAGTCCATTTCAATTCAACCATCCAGTGAAGCTTATCATAATTTAGCCGTAGCAAAGTATTATCTTGGAGACTTAAAGGAAGCTTGTGACTTTTTTCTACGAGTTGCAGGAAATTCCGACGATGCCATGTACAGTCATATTAAATGTTTAATTGAACTTGGAAAGAAAATAGAAGCAAAAGACAAACTAGATGCGTTCAATGTAGGAGTGGACGAATTTGTAAGAGAAATTGAGATTGCTGATTTATATGTTGAATTAGATTGTTTTAAAGAAGCGATACATTGGTTTGAAAAAGGATGGAAAGAATACTGGAAAGAACCTTATTGGATAAGCCGATTTATCTATGCTCTTTTTAATACAAACAATATCCCCCGCATCCATGAAGTAGTACATGAAGCTATTCAACAAAAAGACGAAGAAATTAAAGCTGCTCATGAAGAAGAATGTGAAGAAAATTGGGCAGAAAGTGATAAAGAAACATATATCCAGCAATTACGTAAGGATAAAAACCAGTATGAAAATATGGTCAAACTAATTTCATCTGGACATAACCCGTTGATAGAATTTGAACCTGCAGCAACTGGAGCTTGCTATCTATTCGGATGTAAGCGACATAACCATCCAGAATACAAAGAATAAGCAGAAGAAATTTGATTTCCGAAAAACTACATAATTCTTTTAAGCTCTAACATATCCGGTTTTTTCTTGTTCCACTACCAAGTCCTTTGATTATCGATAAACCTTAAGTTGTTACGATTTAAAAGATTAAACATATCGAATCCCTCCAATCACTGATTTAACCTTATCAAGATTATTATAAACAAGCCTGTGCCACTTAATATTTTGTTTTAACCTTTTTATGGTATATCTCAATAGACTTAGGAGATAGTATGACTAGAACTTTTTGTAGGAAGTGATAGCTATGAGAGCGAATTGTTTTAGTGAGTACAATCCTTTGAAACAAGTTATTTTATGTGAACCACAATACATGAGAATTAAAGACGTGATTAATGAAACACAGAAACATTTTGAAGATGAGGGCATTCATATTAAAACCGCAATGACTCAGCATGCTAATTTTGTATCAGCCCTTAGAAAATTAGGAATAGAGGTTATCCTACTTCCTTCTTATAACAAGTATCCCGAGCAAGTATTTACTCGGGATATAGGATTTACACTCGGAGAGAAAGTTTTTGTAGCCGAGATGGGGACAGACATCAGGACAGGCGAAGAAAATGTGCTGAAAGAATGGCTTCAAAACAAACATGTACCTTTTCATAACCTAACAGGAGATCGAATAGAGGGAGGCGATGTCCTGATAGATCGAAATACGATTTATGTCGGGGTTAGTGAGCGAACAAACATCGAGTCTATTGAAAAGCTCCAGAAGCTTCTTCCTGAATTTGATGTCATCCCTATTCCATTTACTGATACCTATCTCCATCTAGATTGTGTATTTAATATCATTTCCCCGAACGAAGCATTGATTTTTCCTGGAGAAATTAATAAAGAACAATTGAACCTGCTGGCATCTAGATACGATTTAATTGAAGTAACCGAAGAGGAGCAATTTACTCTTGGGACGAATGTGCTTTCAATCGGAAATAAGAAAATTATTTCTCTGCCTGTCAATACAAAGGTTAACAAAGAACTGAGAAAAAGAAGCTACGAACTGATTGAGGTTGATATTACGGAAATCATAAAATCTGGAGGAGCATTCAGATGCTGCACTCTTCCTATCGTTAGAGAAAAACTGGATTACCAACATTAACCTAGACAACTTTATGAAGGTGTTCAAGTTTGGCACGCAATCAAAAAACGCCTCTACAATTATCTGTAGAGACGTCTTTTGACGTTGGTATCACTTATCATACTCTAGAAAAATAATGTAACGGTTTTCTAAGGATATTTTTACAGATCGTTACCCTCGATCATCTATCAGTGCTGTGAAAACAACGTGACAACTCTATAACCACCGCTCCCATCATTCCATTATCTGGTACAATCAAACACTCTACCCCTTCTTCTGTCAAAGTCGCCGCTGTTACTTTTCCAACTGGCAACTGCTAATACAACATGCTCAAAAGCTATTAGAAAGTCGTCTATACAATCCTTTTCCCTTACATATTTAAATAGTGAACGATTTTGAATAGCCACGGTAAAACAAGCTGCATCTACCTCAAATTCATTACAATTCCTTTAAAAAATCGGATGAATATGAAATAATAGAACAAGTTTTTTATGAATTGAGGTGTCCTTTATGGCAATAGCCAAAAGCTATTTATTAACTGCAATACTTGGTGTCATTGGCGCCTATGTTTTTCAATTGTTACATATCCCGATGCCATGGCTTCTCGGACCCTTGCTAACAATATTAGTTTTACAATTAACGACCCCGCTTTCTTTAAAATGGAATAAACACTTTCGAAATTTTGGTTTAGTTATTGCTGGGTATTCGATTGGCCATGCCTTTACTCTTGAGGCACTTGCAGATATTCGGCTTTATTTACCTGCGATGATTTCATTAAATGTCCTTTATATTATTTTATTTATTTTCATCAGCTGGGTTATAGTTAAACGTGTGAAAGTTGACCAACTTACCGCACTTACTAGCTGTGTGCCCGGTGGTATGACACAAATTGTTGCTTATGCTGAAGAACAAGGTAGTAAACATATTACGATGATTACATTTTATCAAGTGCTCCGTGTACTCTGCATTGTCGGCTTTGTACCAATGCTCGTTGTAGGTAGTAGCAGTAGCTCGAGCACATCTGTTTCAGACGCGCATTACACGTTGCCATTTTTATTGTTTTTTGCTTCAAGTTACATTGCTGGCTTTATCGCCATGAAAATAAAAATCCCTACCGGCTATATGCTTGGTCCGGTATTTTTATTTATGGGCTTACAACTTGCAACTATCGAGATTCCAGAAATTCCGGTAAGCGCACTTCATGTTGCACAAATTGTGCTGGGCATTTATATCGGATTGCTTATGAAAAAAGAAAATCTTCACCTATCGAAAAAGCTGATTTTCTATGCGTTCGTTTCATCGTTTCTATATATCGCAAGTGCATTCGGCCTCGCTCTATTAGCAATGAAATTTTATCCGCTCGACTTTAAAACGAGCTTTTTAAGTATCGTGCCTGGTGGTCTTGATCAAATGGGGATTATTTCTGCGTCAGTTCATGCTAACAGTACCATTGTTACAGCATTTCAATTGTTCCGCGTTCTAGTAGTCTCTATTGTGATTGTTCCATCTATTAAATATTTCACAAGTAAACGTCAAATAGCCCCGGATACACGATAACAATTGTGTTTTCGGGACTATTTTTGTTTGCTTCGCTTTTTCATCTTCATGCTACATTAAGATAGGAGATGTATTTTATGATAAACGTCCGATTGCCGTATGTAGCTTAATGAGCTAATTTAAGGATTAGTTGTCCATAATCCGGCATTTTTTAGAACAACTCTTGGATTTAGTTTTAATCCAGCTACAAGAAGTTCAGCTAAGTCTTCTGGTTGCATGACATTTTCAGGGTTCCCAGAAATAAGGTTAGCTTCATAGGCTAAATCAGTTGCAACTGTACTTGGCGTTAAAGCAGTAACACGGATATTATGTTTTCTTACCTCTAACATAAGGGACTCAGTTAAACCTAAAACACCAAATTTAGAAGCGCTATAAGCACTTGTAACAGGTGCTCCTTTTTGTCCAGCTGTCGAAGAGATATTCACGATATCACCTGATTTTCTTTCAATCATATCAGGTAAAACAACTCGTGTAACATTGTATACTCCCATTAAGTTTACTCGAATGATTTTTTCCCATTCTTCCGGGGTTAAATCAAGAAAGCCTCCAAACTTAGCGATACCTGCGTTGTTAACTAAGATATCAATGTCTCCAAGTTCTGATTTAATGTGAGCAACAGCATGATTAACAGCTTCAAGATCCGATACATCCGCAGATGCTACTGACACTTCTATATCAAATTGTTGCAATTCGCTTGATAGCTCTTCAAGATTAGTCATATTTAAACCAATCAAGCCAAGATTCACACCTTCTTTTGCTAATGCCAATGCAGTTGCTTTTCCAATTCCTCTACCAGCTCCAGTAATTAGAGCAGTTTTCCCATTTAATGTGGGCATGCAATCACTTCCTCTACAGTTGTAAGAATAATTTTTAATCTATCAAGTCGGTCTATAAGCTTTTTGTTTAACGATAGTAAACCTTTATTCCTCCTTGAAATTAAATTTCTTTTCAAGTATATAAGATAGCTTCTCTAATTACCAACGATAAGCAGAAACATTTTTCTTATATAATACATTTTGACACTATCGAAATGTATTATGTAATTAAAAGGCATATAGATGAACGACCTTAGTTTATTAGCCTTACGACCATTTACAAGTTAATCCCTCTTCTCGATCCGTTGCTGGAGCAGGTGTTCTTGACAAATGCGAAATTTTAGCAGAAGAACTATCATCTATCTTCATTGCATAAAAAAACTGCACCCCGAATTGTCAGTGTCTAACAATTGGGGTGCAGTTCAACCAATTATATCGTAGTTTTTTATCGGCTTTATCATCCAAAATCGAGTTTAACATGTAAAGCAAGCATAAGAACATATTGTGTCATAAAAGATAATACTATTTTCTCATTTATTCTTTTGAATGGATAAATTCTTTTCCAACAGGAAGTTGTAAGCTGGATACCATGTTGTTAATGGCGCTAAATAGGGCTTTTACTGAAGAAGTCATGATATCAGTGTCAATTCCGCATCCCCAATATACCGTACCATTCTTAGCTGTGATTCCTACATAAGATACAGCGTTTGATCCTGAGCCTATTTCTAACGCATGCTGCTTATAGACCAAATTGGTATAGTCGATATCCAGTTTGGTTTGAAGAGCATTGCTGATAGCATCCAGTCTTCCATTTCCTACACCTGAAAATTCATGTTCTTCGTTATTCATCCGAATCGATACAATCGTTTCGTACTGGCCATTTTCGGTATATTGATAACGGATAAATTCGACAGGAGTGTTAATATTCACATATTCCTTCATGAAAATGTCATAGATTTCGTTCGGCATAAGTTCCTTGTGCATATGATCTGAAACATTTTTCACACTATATCCGAAGCTCTCACGCATTTCGGCAGGGATATCAATTCCATACGTTTGCTGAAGAATATAACCGATTCCTCCCTTACCGGATTGACTGTTAATTCGGATGATATCCCCCTCATATTCTCTTCCAATATCCATCGGATCAATTAATAGATAAGGTACAGTCCAATACTGACGTTCTTCTTCCTCGCGCCATTTCATACCTTTAGCAATGGCATCTTGATGGGAACCTGAAAATGCAGTAAAGACAAGTTCACCGCCATATGGGTGTCTTTCGTGAACCTTCATTCTTGTTAATTTTTCATATTTAGATATAATCGCAGGGATATTTTCAAAATTCAGCTTTGGATCTACCCCGTGTGAAAACATATTTAATGCAAGTGTTACGATGTCCACATTTCCTGTTCTTTCTCCGTTTCCAAACAATGTTCCCTCGACTCTTTGGGCTCCGGCAAGCATTCCTAGCTCGGCATCTGCCACCCCAGTTCCTCTGTCATTGTGTGGATGAAGCGATAAGATTACATTATCTCGGTAGTTTAGATTGTCACTCATATACTCAATTTGACTTGCGTAAACGTGAGGCATAGACATGGATACAGTAGCTGGCAGGTTAATAATTACCTTGTTATCAACTGTCGGCTGCCAAATATCAAGTACCTTATTACAGATTTCAAGCGCAAATTCCACTTCTGTGCCTGTGAAGCTTTCAGGAGAATATTGAAATTGAAAATTCCCTTCAGTTTCATCAGCATATTTCTTAAGCATTTTTGCTCCAGTTACAGCAATATCGATAATCTCTTCCTTAGATTTTCTAAATACTTGCTCACGCTGTGCCACAGATGTGGAATTGTACAAGTGCACCACTGCTCTATTCGCACCCTGTAACGCTTCAAATGTTTTTTGGATAATATGTTCTCTGGACTGTGTCAAAACTTGAATTGTCACATCATCCGGAATTAAATTTTCTTCAATTAATGTACGTAAAAATGTAAATTCAGTCTCCGAAGCAGCTGGAAAACCGACTTCGATTTCCTTGAAACCTACTTGTAAAAGCAACTGAAAATATTCTAACTTTTCCTCTAAATTCATCGGGACGACCAAAGCCTGATTTCCATCGCGAAGATCCACACTACACCAGGTAGGAGCTTCTGTAATATACTCCTTTTCTGTCCATTTCAAGCTTTGAACTGGAGGCATAAAGTAACCTCTAGAATATTTATTGATATTTTTCATCCTGACTCCCACCTTTTTTATAATAATTGTTCGTTTATTTAAAAATAAAAAAGCCCCGTCTCTAAAAAACCATAGAGACGAGGCGTTGCTCGCGGTACCACTCTAATTGATTAATCATAGTTAGATTAATCCACTCATTTTCGGTGGCAATCACCACCTATCTTCATAACGGTAGAAAACCGACATCCCCTACTAATTATGTTCAGGGAGTAGCTCTTGGACGAGTTCAAAGGTTATAACTACTGATTCTCACCAACCATCAGCTCTCTGAAAAGCTTATAAATCCTTTTACTATTTCCAATCGTTGCTTATTATTATGTAATTAAATATGATAATATATCGATAAACTCAAGTTGTCAATACTGAATTTACTGAAAATAAAGAGTAATACAAATTTGTTTCACTTCTTTTTTTAATAATCAACCCCAATATTTTAAAACTCTTTTTAAGTACTCCGCCCCTTTTGCCAACAGCGATTTTAAATTTTACAATCGCTAATTACAAAGGAAAAAGACCATGTTTTACGCCTCTTAATTCATCAAGAAGTGTATGACAGACTACGTGAACAACACCTAGCAACCACCTCCGCTATATGCGCATCACCGTGGGATTCTAAAGAAAAAACAACACTTCAAAATTTTAAAATATATGTATTATTAGCTCAATCTTGTAAATCCGTATATTTCTTACTTGATCCAAAAGATTTATCAACCGGGTATTTTTGGCTATTTTTACGGATCTTTCTTTTGATTGCTTGCTCTAAATTTATTTCTAGCTCATTAGACATTAATAATGCATATATAACCACATCTGCTAATTCGTCGATAATATTATCAATATTGTCGTCTATGGCTGCTTCACTTGTTTTCCATTGAAAGTTTTCCAATAACTCACTTGCTTCCAAAGAAAGGGATATAGCTAGATCCTTTGGATTGTGGAATTGCTTCCAATCTCTTTTGTCTCTAAATTCTACAATTTCCTTAATTAACGGTTTAAAGATTGATGATTCAAAATCAAATCCTTTCTCCTTTAATTGTTGGTAAATTTGTTCAGCTTCTTCATGTTGAGAAGCTGGAACAATTAACGAAATATAACTAGTTGGATTGTCTATTATATCTTCATGTTCGTACCACTGTGTTTGCCAATCGATTTCAGGGAAGTTATCTTTTAGTTCTGCTATTATTTTATCTACTCTTTTACTATCTTTAATATTAAATGACTCCAAATACTCCAAGGCCAAATCCCCTATCTTTACTTGCTCAAAAATAGTATCAATTTATTAACGATAATCACTTTTTTCCTCTGCTATTTTCATATTTCTATAATCTTCTGTACGGTTCCAGTAAAGTTCTAATAACCTTGCTCTTAGTTTTAAATCACTTGCAAATATATATAGACCCTTTATTCCCCTCTTTAATAAAACATTTATCGAATTTAATATGATTTTTTCTTTTATGTATTGAGGGTTATCAAATTCATCTTTACCTCTGAAAGCCTCTGTATCCTTATAGTTTTCTGTAATAATTTTCAATTCATCATTTTCCTCATCATAAGCAACCGATGGTCCTAAAATTACACCAACATAATTCAGATCGAAACCTTGGATTGTATAAATAGAACCAACTTCCCTTATTGTATCTTCCCTTTCAGCCCAGGTAGCATCTCCCTCAGTAGTATTCCATGGTAATTTAAATTGATCTTCTTCTATATAGTAGGTCTCACCATCTTTTTTATGAACGTAATCAAATGTTGATACCATTCTTGCTAAGCCAAATTTTTTATTTTTCTCACATATTTCTTTATACATCTTAGCCGCTGAATCAAAAATTTGAAAATCAAACTCTTCTTTTTGAGGAATAGATGTTATCTTTTTTGCAACAAAATGGCCAATCCAACTAATCATTTTATGACTTGCACGCATGCGAAATTGATTTTTTAATATATATTCTTCTGAATGACGACTGTCTACAAGACTGAGTAGCTTATTTTCATCCCAATAACTTTTCATTTTTAACACTTGCTTATCATCAAATACTAGGATAACAATTTTGCTATGTTTCATAATTTCTTCTAAATGGTTATTCTCTTTAAAATTATTAAAGCTATCTGGTCTGGTTAACAACAAATGCGCTTCGTCTACAAACACAATATCAGCTTTTTGATTGGACTTTTTTCGTTTGTTAATAAAAGGAGTAGGTTTGTCAAAGTTATTCTTTCTAAGTGCTTTTACTTTTCCCGCAATTTTATGGTATGTTTTTAACATTTCAGTATGATTTACTAATAAAAAATTATTACTGTTATAAAGAGCTGATGATTTCTCCTTTGCTAGCTCTTGAATCCGATTAAAAACGGCGCTTAATACAACACTCTTACCTGTACCTGCTTCACCTTTAACAAGGAAAACAAATGGTTGGTCGTCATTAATATGTTTTTCACAAACATCAATAATTTTAACTTTTAATTCAATTTGATCCATCGACAACTCTTTGAAAGGAGATAATTTAAAAATATCTTTATTTTCTATAACTTCTCTTGAGTGGGTAACATAATCCCTTTCCTTTAACTGGTCCCATAATTCATTAAATAACTCTTCATTAAAAAACGGTTTATCATAATAATCATGACTAATACTATCCGCTGTCTGACTCTTATTTTGAAGTTTATAGCGTTCATCTGCTAAAAAATAATTAATAAGTTTAGTTTCAATATTATAAGTTGCTGAACGATTGAATTTTTCATGAATAATCAATGTCATCTTATCTAATGATTTTCTTTCCGGGTTATTCAAATGATTTCTCATACGACTTCTTACGGCTACTGTCTCTCCAATGTAAGCCAGAGTATTATTGTTTAAAAAATATACAACTGGATAATCAGAATAAGATTTACCATGTAAGGAGTCTATCGAAGACTGAGTAAACGGCATAGTTTTTATTTCTAGCGTATTCATTGAAAATTACCTTTCATATACCATTTTAATTATTTTATCAATATGAATATTTTACCACATTACATTAAATTCTAAATTAATATCATAATTAGTCGCAACAATTTTAAAAAAGCGGCACTGATTTTCTTAGGATAAGAGTGATTATACATTTATATAACTTCATTCTGATACAGGCATTAATCACAAAGGACCCTAGATGAACTGGTTGGGTCCTTTGCCAAATGTTGAATTTTACCTATTATTTTTTATCTGAGTATTAGTTTTTGTTGTTCTATAACGTATACCTTTATAAACTAGAAATATCTTTAAGATAAAATCAAAACCACCCGTTATCACGGGTGGTTTGCTCTACGGCTGAAAGCCTTTGTTACTG
>NZ_QWVS01000065.1 GCF_003570725.1 Peribacillus asahii | reverse complement strand
GAAAATAATACATTTATTTTCCCTCTACTCGATTGGAGTGAAAGTCTCCTGTCATCAATTGACCGATTCGGATGACTAGCATATCCAATGCGTGGGGAGGTAACGAACTACGTTCTGCTTGGAAGTAAAAGTCACGGCGGCCTATTCTACACAGAGAGGATAAGGTCGGAACAGTCTGTGTGGCGAGCAAACATAGAGGCCAGAAGGATTTAACGAATACTGCAATCCCGAAATCTACGCCCCTCAAAGAAACTGTTCGAGGGATGTTTTGCTTAGCGTCGACCTTTGCCTAACGGGGGAAGACCGATGTCTTACGGGAAGAAACGGTCAAAAGCACCGTAAGAGCAGCCGGGGTATGGGTTCTGGCATCTGTGGAAAGATTTTCAGAGATAACGACGGGAAGGTCCTACTTCAAATTGGGAAGGTACTAACCAATAAAGACCTATCATATAAGAGGCTAATAGAAAATGGTAGGATGATTTAGGATTGGCGCATGAGGTCGTAGTAGCAATGAGGGAAGGGTAATGCTTTCTTAAGTGTAAGGAAATTACACTTCTATCAAGGTAACACCTTTGATAGGGCAAAGGACCTCTGGGCACTTGGAATGTTTGAGCATTATAGACTCTGAGCTATAAAGTATGTTTAAACTAACTTACAAGTAAACCTACAAATGATGGGGGAATATGTGTACCGACATTTAATCCTGCGGTTGTATGGGAAGGCTTGTAGGTGATTAATCCAAGGTCAGAACCGGACTCGGGAAATCCGACCGTCCGGGATCGTAGGGGGGCTACAAGAAACGTGAATCATAATTGATTGCGCGCGCTTGTTTTCTACCCGACGGCGGGCCGAAAGCCAAGTGGTTGAAGGGATTGAGCTCCATAATGTTAGTAAATCGAGAGGGCTGATGCTTTACCTGCAGCAGAAAGCTACATTTTATCCTTCGTTTAAGGCAAGATGGATAAAACCTCTCTGGAGTCAGAGACCTTGGCACGTTACACATTGATATGATACGGCAACTCGGGAGACCCTATCGGTCTTTTCTTGTTAGAAGAGTATGGTGTACAAGCGATAAAAAGCAAGGAAACCAAATGCCGATGTAGGGAGTCGGATAGCAGCGTAGTACCAATGAAGTTGGGTAATGCCGATGGAGGAAAGGTTAGCTACCAGTCATCACCCTTAGTAGGGAAGCATTTACTACACACAGAGGTAGGATAAAAAAATGGAAACAAAACTACTAAGGATAGCAGAATTAGCAAAATCTGATTCTAAAAGATTAGCTGCATTTTGTGAATGGTAACTAGGAGGAGCCGTGTGCGTGAGTAGCGCAAGCACGGTTCTGTGAGGGGGGAGAACACAATCTACCGCAAGGTAAGAGAGGTTCTCTTCTACTCGACTAGTGGAGGTATTGAATGTTTTTTGTTAAATCAAACAACAATGATATTTATTTAAGAATTTTATTTTGTTCAATTTTATCTGGTTTTCTTCTTAGTTTCGTACTATTATTCTTTATTGGTCAACATCTCCTTGCATTTATTAATATTATTATTTATGGAGTTATATTTAGCCTTATTTATCTAGTAACGGGGGCACCTATACAATACTTTTTAAATAAAAGACCTAACAAGGGCCGCGCCAGTAGCTTATTTATATATCTAATTATAGGAACAATTGTTAATACTATTTTTTTCATAATAGTAAGTGATATTGATAAACTTTATTTAGATGTAAAATTTTATTTTATGATTTTTTCTGCTAGTATAATTTTTTGGTTGAATGATTTATTTTTTCTTCGAAATAAAAAATAAACACGTAGTCCCTTACTCGATTTGAGTAAGGGACTTTCTAATGTACAATTGTAAACGGGCAAATTATTTCGGCATAAGCGAAGCAGGTTAGTTACATAACTGATGGGTAGAATATTTTATTTTCGGGAGATGGCCTTTGATGTTAAAAGATGTTTGTAATTGCGAATTTACCAATTCATTTAAAATAGAAGCAGATTTTGCGGCTGACCCAATTTGGTGCAATATATGTGGCTGGAATCTCGATATTGATGAATTTCCGTTGACAGATAATCTTAAAGATGAATTATATCAATGGGCTAAACAATATAAGAAAATCCCCATTAATGAACATAATGTAATCGGGAAAAATCTTACTGAAAAAGTGAAAGAAGAATTAAAATCAGATTATAGAATCGTATTTATACCTGACAAATAAAAAAAGCACACATAATGTTAAATATACATCGAGACCGTAAGGTCTTGATAAGAAAAGCCTATATCTTTTATTACTTAGTAATTTTAGATACAGGCTCTTTTTTTATTGGCTTTGTTAAAGAACAGTGTTGATTTTCTTCTTCAACTAACTGGCAGGATTGTTCAAGAATGAAGTTGAAAAATAAGAATTGAAGTATATTTACATACAATAGTTAGACGAAATAAAGGGAGGGGCAATAAATGGATTTCTATTGGGTTGGTTTTATTTTTTGGTTATTAATTGGAGCTTCAGTGCTTTTATTTATATGGGGTCTATGGAAAAAATCTTGGAAAGTATTATTAATTAGTGGAATTGCACTAATTCTACCATCACTATATTTCTTAGGTGCAGAAAATTGGTTTAGAATACTTGTTTTTTTACCTTTGATTCCCTTGTTTCTTGCTTATTACTCAAGAAAAAGAGCTTTATAATTTATCAATTTCCTGTTGCACTAACGGGCGCTAGAGTTGAGCAACGGAGTTGTAACCGTAGCTCTTTTTTTATTTTAACTACTACGTAAGAATTTTTTGTTAATAAAAAATGAACCTAATTATTGATTAATGGTAATAAGTAGGTGAGAGGGGGAAATTGAGTGGATGAAACATTGTTAATAAAAAACGCAAAACAAGGAGACGATAATGCATTTAATTCGTTATTGAAACCCTATGTTAAACAGGCTAAACAAACTGCTTATTTACTTTTACACGATTATAATCTTGCTCAGGATGCCGTACAAGAAGCACTTATTCAAACTCATTCTTCATTAAACCGATTTGATTCAAATAAAGCATCTTTTAAAACTTGGTTTAATCGTATTGTAGTCAATTGTTCTTTAAAACAAAAGAGAAAGCAGCGATTCACATTTCAATTGCACGATGATTATGAAAATAGCGACAACACTGAAAAGGAATACATACTAAAAGAAGACGAACAACTTCTAATGGATATAGTGAAAACCTTGAAGTTAAAATATCAGACTGTGATTGTGTTGCATTATTTTCAAGAACTTTCGATTTCAGAAATTGCTTTAACACTGAACATTCGTGAAGGCACTGTAAAATCTAGACTTCATAATGCTAGAAAGAAGTTAAAGAAAAATATCCTTTCACATAATTCAAATTTTTCTTTAAGGGGGGATTTTTTATGGAAAGAAAGTTAAAAAAAACATTACATAAAGCGGCAAACCAGTATAAATTCACTGATAATGTAAATATACAATCTGTAATCAATAAAAAAGGTCGAAAGCCATTTAACGGAGGCTTTAAGTTGAATTATGTGGTTGCTCCATTGATAGCAGTAACGATTCTAGGTCTAGGTGCGTGGAACATTCCTTCTGTAAATGCTGCGATAAGTGAGACGATTGAAAAGGCTATAAATTTGATTGTATCGGATAATTATTCGGAACTGGAAGATAATCTAAATCAAATGCCACCAACATTAGCACATATGGCAATTGAAATTAACCCTGAAGGTAGAAAAAGGACATCCTATTTATCTGGGGAAAAGGAATATTCAAAATATGAAAACGGGGACTATACTGTTTCAGATGGAAAGTCAGTAGGTCAGTTTGATAAAGAAAAAAATACATTTACTATTTGGAAGTATGATCGTCCATCACAATCATTTGAAGAAGAATACTTTAAAACGGTTGATGAATCAAAGATACAAAGCCTAGGAACTGATGCGTTTTTAGGAAGAACCGTTGATAAATATTTAATTAATGGGTCATCAGAACTTTGGTTCGATCAAGAGACCAAACTGATTCTAAGAGAATTTAGTGTGAGTGGTAACCAACGTGTTGAGGATTCAAAAGTAATTGATATTAAATTTAATGTAGAAGTTGATGAAAGTTTCTTTGAAGTAAAAGCTCCAAAAGGTGCAAAAGTAATTGAATCAACTGATCCTTATTAAGCTAACCGGGTGCTTTAACACAACAAGGAGATTGTCTATATGGCGGTCTTTTTTTACTAAATGGCAGGATAGTGCAGTAATTGAAACATATGTGATACTTAGACGTATTAATAAGTCAAGGGGGGGATATAGCTTGAGGTATTTTTTAATTGGAGTTCTTCTATCTGTAATAGGTGTCTTAGTATCTTTGGCTGTGTGGGGAATCGATAAAGCTTATTTTATTTCTGGCGGTATTGGTTTATTTTTCATTGGAATATCAATGGTTGTTTCAGGTTCAATGGTAAGTGGGGACCAAATGAGAGCTAATTTTGCAACAGAATCTGCTGAAGATAGACGTAATCGAAATAGTGTTACTTTTCGTACAGCTTTGATTGGAATACCGAATCTTGTTATTGCGTTCTTGATTTACTTCTTCTTCAAGTAACGGGGCATTTACTTTAACAAGACCTACTTTTTTATGAAAAACAATTATTTATTAACATAATCATAATAGTGTGACCAATTGTCGATTGGAGGACTTAATATGGTGAACTGGAGACAGATTCAAGAAAAAGGTAAAAAGCGATTTGTCTTGTTGTCGGGATTGGTTTTATCAATGCCGTTGGCTCTTGACTACTATATAATTAAGTTTCTTATCAGTTCATTTAGAATAGATTTTGCTTTTATTGAGTTGTTGACTGTTTGGATTATTTGCTTGTTATCGGGATTAACATTCGCTTTATATGGTTGGAGTAGGATGGAAAAGGATTGGCTTAACAATAATTCCTTGTTCAAGTAAAGGGGAGGTTTGTTAAAGAAATAAATTAATATCAAAAGGAATAATGTTACAATTATTCACAGACAATTTTTAGGTGGTGAGATAGTTGCAACTTTTTTCTATACTATTTCTTATAGCTATTGGTGTCTTCATAATTTACTATTTACCATTCATATCAAAGGATTTACATAAAATCACTAAACAGAATGAAGAAATCAAAAATCTTTTAGAGAAAATCCTTGATAAAGATGATAAAAAATAAAGTTTTTTATTCAACGGGCAGAATGACTAATATATGTAAACGACTTTAAAATTCTAAGAAAACAGGAGAAAACAAGAGATATTCCTTATTTTATAGAGGGAGGTTAGTTCAATAAGAAAAATGATAAAATGATATAAACTGGAAAGATGAGGCGACCAATTTGAAAATAGAATTAGCTACAAATGAAGAGATTGAAAAACTGTATGCAAAATATAAAAAATTCAATACTCATCTTCTTGAGAACCCAAAAGAGATATTTCCCTTTTTAGGCATTATGGATGTATATAATCGTGTTCTTACGGAACAAGAGGCTCAGGACTTACTAGGCTATGAGCAACATAATTTAAGATATGGTTCTAGATTTTTAACTGCCATCATCCAGATGTATCATAAGGATGATGAATTATTTGCTTATTTCAATAAAAAAGCAGTAAGCAAAGCAGAATTCAAATTCATTTTAAGTTCCTTAAATCGGATGGAAGCGCGTATTTTTAGAAAGATTTTTGCTACTAACAAGGGTATATATAAAATTGGTGATAAAGAGGCACTTGAGTTTCTGGTGAATCTTTCAATTAAGGAATTATACTTTGTGGATTTTTTCTTCCCTTCTTTAGAAACCATTTTAGTAGGGAATTATGAACTTTGTTTTCCGATATATAGCAAAACAAAGGCAGGATTTGAGCAATGCCGAGAAATTATTGAACTAAATGAGTTATTTATACGCGAGTAACCAAAGGGGCAGGTTAGCAAGTTTGTGAAACATTATTCTTAAACTATAGGGTGCTTATGTTAAAGAAGGGATGGCTGCGGCGATCCCGTTTTCTTATTGTACTAACTGGCAGCATTCCTGTAATGAAGAAATAGAGGGTTTGAACATAAAAAATACCTCTTGGTATGATAAGAGGGTCCTAAAGCTTGTCGGCAAAAAGGACTACTTATTCGCATACCAGGAGGCTCACTATGAATTATAACCAAAATCAAAAAATCGCTCAAATCACTTCCCAAACACTTATTGTCGGTGTTGATATTGCCAAATCGAAACATGTTGCACGTGCACAGGACTTTAGAGGAATGGAGTTTGGGAAACCTTTATACTTTGAAAATACAAAGCCTGGCTTTGATGGATTTTTGAGTTGGATTCAACAGCTTATCGCTACACATGACATGGATCAGGCTATCGTAGGGATGGAGCCGACCGGTCATTATTGGCTGAATCTAGCTCATTTCTTGAAAGAACAGGACGTTAAGTTTGTGGTCGTGAACCCTATGCACGTCAAGAAAAGTAAAGAATTAGATGATAATTCACCTACCAAAAATGATGTCAAAGATGCCAGAGTGATTGCACAGCTAGTCAAAGATGGAAGATATGCTGAACCTAAGATTCCGCAGGGAGTGTATGCCGAACTTCGTGCGGCAAGAAAAATACGTGATCTTTTATCTGTTGACCTTCAATCCGTACAAGGGCAAATTCACAACTGGCTGGATAGGTATTTTCCTGAGTTTCTCACGGTTTTTAAAGACTGGGAGGGAAAAGCAGCACTACAATTATTAAGGCTCAGCTTACTGCCAAGTGAGCTAGTAAAGATCTCTGATGAAGAAATCTTAGCCCATCTTAAAAAGGCTGTAAAACGTGCAGTTGGTCTTGGGAAAGTAAGAGAGTTAAAACGAGTCGCCGGTCTTTCAATCGGCATTCGTGAGGGATCAGAGTTGGCAAAATTAGAGATTCGCATTTTATTAGACAAGTATGATCTCATTAAACAAAAGTTCGAAGAACTGGAACCTAGAATAGATGCTTTACTTGAACAGATACCTGGTGTTCATCAAATGCTGGCAATCAAAGGGATTGGTAAAGATACAGTGGCTGGATTCTTGGCAGAGGTCGGAGACCTAAACGATTATTCACATCCTCGCCAAATCATTAAGTTGGCAGGACTAAGCTTAAAAGAAAATACGTCAGGTAAACATAAGGGACAAACGAAGATTACGAAGAGAGGTAGGAAGACGCTGAGAGCCCTCCTTTTCCGAGTTGTCATGCCATTAGTCGCCAAGAACTCTGCTTTTAAAGCCCTGCATGCGTACTATACAAAACGTCCGGACCATCCATTAAAAAAGATGCAATCTCTTATCGCCCTGTGCAATAAATTGATACGTGTATTGTTTACCATCGGTAAAAAACAATGTGAATTTAGTGAAGAAAGAATGTTACAGGACATCCCTCATATGGCTGTGATGCCGAAGGTAGCTTAGTTTTTTGTAGCCCTGTTAATCAGAATAAAGGAACGTTTATGGTTTAGTAGACATTTGAAGCACGGATTAGTCAGTATTCAACTGAATTTCGGGCAAGGACCCTGTCGGGCAGCATAAACTGACATCCACCTCATGGAAAGGTTGGACGAAGGAATTTTGGAGCGAAGACTCTGTGAGACATGGGAGGGTTGACCTCCATGAGAGATGTGGAGACCATTAGTGCAACTATAATTTAACTGGATACCCACTTATTGGATAACAGTGGTTAAGTGGCTAAAGGCTTTTTTTACTCTTCCGTTCTAGAAATATCCTTTTCTTCCCCTTAATCCCAAGGGGAGAATGGCTAATACATGTAAGCAACTTTAAAATTCTGAGAAAATAGGAGAAAACAAGAGATATTCCTTATTTTATAGAGGGAGAATAGTTTAACAGTAAAGGGAATAATAAATGAGCTTTTGAGAGGTTTTTGTTATGAGTACCCTATCCAAAGAGCAACTAATTGAATGTTTGAAGCTAGTTTTTAAACAACAAGGCTTTAAGAAAAACAAAACAACATGGCAGAAATCGACTGATGATTTAATATATGTTCTTAATATTCAGGGGTCCCAGTGGAGTAATGAGGATTACTATATTAACGTAGCCATTTATATTAAGGCTCTTGGAACTGAAATAAATCCCACTGAGTACCGTTGTCATATTAGAAGTCGGATTGACAACGACAAGAAATCGTATTCTTCAATTTGTAAAGAAGTAGTGGATTGGTTTGAAAGACATGGAGACATTCAAAGGCTTAAAATACTTAGGCAACAAAATGAATTGCCTTCAATGATTACAATTGATGCACAGAACTACCTTGATAAAATTTAATTAACGGGGGCAAGAGTTAAAGAGGGAGGGTTGCTGCGGCAGCCCTTTTTCTTATTCGACTTACGGCGCAGGTTAGTGACAGATGGAATTGATATACCATACCAGCATAATATAATTAAAGAAATAGAAATATCTCTTGGGGTGAATAAGGTGAGTAAGGATAGAAAAGAACGTTTAAAAGAATTGTTAGACAAGCAAAAGCAAAAAAGAATTGAAGAAGAGGGAAAAAGAGAGTATGAATTTTTATTAGAGGAAGTTAATGAGTTATTTCCGAATCATATGGATTATAAAGAGGAAGTAGAAATTTTATCTAAAGAAGACTCTGAAAAAATCAAAGATGAATTATTTGAAGTTTTTCCATTTCATAATAGTGGAATTGATTGGAGGCTTATGTTTTACAAAACTATATTTTCTAACTTTATTGACTATGAAAGTGCATTAGCTGAGTTAATAAATAAAAATCATAAGCTAAATAATGAAATATGTTATATTATCGACTTTAACTATCGATATGTTATTAAAACAAAATTGACTAATATCATTCACAGAGTTGAAGAAGTTAGAACTTGGGATAGGTATATTTATTGTCCTCGAATAAAACTAGTCATTGAATTCCCTTCAAACGATATAGCAGTAGGATGGAAGGAATAATTTTTATTCTAACTAAAGATTGTGAAGGAATACACTTAAAGTAACGGGTAGCGATGCTTCAATAACGAAGTGTCGTTTTTTCTTATTCAAGTAACAGGGTAATTTAGTTGAATAAGAAATAGTTAACAGAACTAATGCGATTCTTAGATTGATGAATCGCTTTTTTCGTGATAATTTTAAAGATACTGTATACTTTTTAGCTCTTCTTACGTTATAAAGACGGGAGGAGGAAAGTTCTTGAAGAGTCGGTTCTCGAATGACCAGTTGATTAAAGTTATGAATGAGCTATATTTCTATTTAAAAAAGCAAGGTGCTGATTCGGAGACAGCAAAAGATATTGTCCAAGAATCAGTTTATAAGTCGATGATACATATTGAGTCAATTGATACCGACAAATATAGAGCTTGGCTTTTTCGGGTAGCGATAAACTTGTATTACGATTACTGTCGAAAAAATAAAAAATCACAATTCTTACTATTAGACGAAAATCTTGTATCTAATTCAAAATTGATTGAGGATTTAATGATTACAAAAGAAAATCAAAACCAAATAAAAAATACTCTTGAACGCCTACCATTGATATTTAAGCAATTACTTCTGCTTAAATACGATTTGGAATGGTCTTATCAACAGATTGCAGATTATCTAGAAATGAAACCAAGTGGAGTGAAAACATATTTAGCCCGTGCAAGAGCAAAATTTAAAGAACTATATTGGAGGGAAGAAAATGAAAGACCAACAAAATGAAGAAAGCTTGAAATCAATTTTTGATGAGAACTCTTTAGATAAAACATTGAAAAAGGCAAAACGTATTACTTTCTTGAGGACACTTATAATATCTGCAATTGTATGTATTCTTATAGTTTTTGGTGTTTATAGAGCTAATGCTTGGTGGATAAGTAAAAAAGGTAGTGAAATAGCTTCTAATCTAATTATACAAGATGCAGTAATGAAAGCTCCTAATACAATAATAGAAACGGAAACGATAGATATAGGTTTATTTAAAGGAACAATTAAACGGGAAGTGTATAAAGTTATTGAAAATAAAGTAATTCCTTGGGATTCCCAAGAGGTGAAATATGGATTAAGGGGATTTTCTTCAACATCGTTTTCATCTTACAGTACAAAGATTGATGATACCACTCAAATAAACTTTCCAAGTGGACAAAGGGAAATGTTATTTTATGTCCCGCAATTCAAATACAAAACATATTCTAATGATTTATTAAAACTCAAAGAATATCCGAACGATAAATATATAGAGATGGCAATCTCCTTTGATAAGAGTTATTCATTAAATGAAGTTAAAAAAATGATTCCTAATTCAATCAACCCAACGTGGTTTTGGGTAAATAACTACTCTAAAAGTTCTGATTTCAGAGATGCACCTGAATCTGGACAATGGTTATTTGGGATATCAACCCCCTCTTCAAAGTTAGGACAAGTTTTAAGTACTCCTGAAGTGAAAGGCGAATCAGACTTCTTAAACCGTTTAAAGAAATTTAATAAGAATGACTACCAATTCATAAGTAAACACCAAAAAGGTGGTTTGATTATAGGGGCAGTTGTTACTGGAACAAAAGAAAATTTACTAGTATTGCAAGGACAACCTTATGTAAAAGCATCAAGTTTAGGTGCGATTGTAGAAAAATATTAGTAAAAATCATCAGAAATCGTTGATTTTTATGTAGTTCTTACTCAACTGATATGAACGAAACTGTCAACCCACCATACCTAAATGGTTTTAGATAGGTTTTTATTCAGAAATGAATAGAGTTATTCCTTGTTCAACTTAGCAACCAAATATCCTTTCGGATTTAGCTTGTCAAGGGCGTACTTTCCCTTGATGAGCTAAATCCGAAAGGGATACAATCCTAAAAGTTGAAAAGGAACACCTTAAAGACTTGGCACGAAGGCAAAACGTTGACGGTGGTATACAGTCTGATATGCGTGGATTGGTTACCACATTTCATTCCATCCGTCACGGAGCTGCCTCAGACTAACGGCGCACGTTCAGTTCTTCGAACCTAGTGCATAGTTGAACATGAGGGTTCTCCTTCCCGAGGATTTGCCTCCGAGCCAAAGCTTCAATTTTTTCATCACAAAATTAGAATACGAAAACATGATTTATTATATATTCTTACTTTCAATCTACTTAAGCAACAGTTGATTCGCTTACCTGTTTACTCTCAATCGCACAGCCGATAGCCCATATAAATCCAAGCAACTCTCTAGCGACAGCAACAACGGCTAGTTTTCCACCTTTTCCTTTAGCAGTGATGCGATGATATTTCATATGAAGACGGTGTTGAGCTTTCCAAGCAATACGTTGTGCCTCTGGATCTTGACCTTCTTGACGTTTAAGCAACTCCCCTTTAAGGGATGGCCGATGACGATAAGACCAACAAATTTCTACGATGGAGCGACGAATTTGAGAGTTTCCAGTTTTCGTAATAGAGCCCTGCCAGCGATTCGCACCACTCGAATATTCTTTGGGAACGAGACCAGCATATGACATCAGTTGTCGTGGACTAGAAAAGCGAGAAAACTGTCCAATTTCAGCTACTAAAGTAACGGCAGTGACCTCTGCAACACCTCTCAAAGTTTGAAGTGCTTGAATGACGGGTGCATGTTCACTTTGAAGAGCTTCTTCATGGATCTGAGCTTCGATTCGTTTCATACGATCTTCAACTTCATGGATTGCATGAAGATATTCTTGAAACACAATACGTTGAGAAGCTCTTTCAAAGGTTAATCGTTTTAACCATTCACGATGCTTAACAGACCAATTTCGAACCCCTTGAGGGGGGCGTATTTCATGACGAAGTAAGAAGTGAACAAGTCTCTGACGAGAACTTTGTAAATCTTCACGAGCATCATGACGAGCGCGAATTAAGTCTCTCAATGCTTCATGGTCTTCGTCTGGAACCCATACAGAAGTAAGCTCTCCAGCACGAAGTAGCTGAGCTAATCTGATTGAATCTCTTTTATCTGTTTTTACTCGATCACCTGAACGCTTTGGGATAAGGGTAGGTGCTACAACCATACATTCAATGTCCATAGATAGAAGTAATCGGTAGATTCCATATCCAGTAGATCCAGCTTCATAACAAACAAGTAGATTTTCAGGATCACCTAACTTTTTCATTAATTTACGAATGGTTTCTGGCTTATTTTGAATGGTACTATGAAATCTAGGCTCTCCACGACCTGAATCAGCAATCGCAACAGCAATAGTATCTTTAGATACGTCTAAACCAACAAATTTTTGTACATCCTTCATAATAATCGGCTCCTTTTCGTGTGTAGCTCTACACTTGGTTTTTATTTGGGTAGTAACATTATGACCAAGTGCAACCTACGTTAAGCGATGGGAGCCGTTTCGTTCATTATGACTAACGGGTAGGTGCGACAAGTTCTGTTATAA
>NZ_QWVS01000064.1 GCF_003570725.1 Peribacillus asahii | reverse complement strand
AAATGGCGGAGAAGGAGGGATTTGAACCCTCGCGCCGGTTACCCGACCTACACCCTTAGCAGGGGCGCCTCTTCAGCCTCTTGAGTACTTCCCCAAAATGGCTCCGCAGGTAGGATTCGAACCTACGACCGCTCGGTTAACAGCCGAGTGCTCTACCACTGAGCTACTGCGGAACAATATCATCCAGATTCTTTCACAAATCATTCAAAAGAACTCTATTTCGTCTCAAATAACAAGCCGTTATCTTGTCGACTCTTTAGAGTATACACACTTCTCAAGGCAAAGTCAACAATTGTTTTTGAAATTCTTTCTTCCCTTTAAATTTCTCGTACTAAAGATAGCACTCCCTTACATTTACCGCATACAAAACGATTAATGTTTACACGCCTTTTTCTCATATAATGTTGATGACAGGCTTTACAACTGTATTCATATAGTTTTGTCTTATGTCTTTTGCTACTAACAGCTAACGGTTTACAAAACCTTGGAGCACCCACTTTTTTTAATAGATGTTTAAAATCCGCATCTTTATGCTGATAGCCTTTCTTCTCTAGGTGTAAATGGTAATGACATAACTCATGTTTCACAATCCCAATCAACTCTTCCATCCCTTGCTCCTCATAATACTTCTTATTAATTTCTATATTATGAGACGTAAGCAGATATCTCCCTCCCGTTGTGCGAAGACGCGGATTAAAATAGGCACGATGTTCAAATGTTTTTTGAAAATCGGAAAGTGAAATGGCTTCAACAAGTGTTTGAAGTTGTTCGTCATTCATACTTTTTTTCCTTTCAATCGTAACTTGACAACCTATTATAGCATATACTGGTGAAAAAATAGGAGACACCAAGGGGAGGAAACCCTATGATGCCTAAATGGTTTCAAAACCAAATGCGCAGAGCCTTTTTTGAGAAAGATTCTTCACAAATCAAAATGCTAAACCGATATTGGTTTTTGTATCAGAGAAATGACAGCCTTCGCTCATAGTTCTCCAATGATAAAGAAAACACCTTCACCCTGAAGATGTTTTCAAAAAAAATTAACCTTGATCTTTTGGTTGCAGCATCGTTAGAGCCACCCGTTGTTTTTGAACATCAACTTGATCGACCCAAACCGTTACAACATCTCCAACCGCTACGATATCTAGAGGATGTTTAACAAAACGATTGCTTAGTTTCGAAATATGCACAAGCCCATCCTGCTTCACACCGATATCAATGAAAGCTCCAAAATCAACAACATTCCGTACCGTACCTTGTAACTCCATCCCCACTTGTAAATCTTCTATTTTCAACACATCCTGCTTCAAAAGCGGCTTCGCTAAATTATCACGTGGATCTCGTCCGGGTTTCATTAAGTCATCAATAATATCTTTTAACGTCATCTCGCCAACTTCTAACTCTTCTGCTAATGAGGGTAAATCTAAGTTTTTCAGCGCCTCATTTAACGCTTCACTACCTAATTCTGCTGAAGTAAACCCTATTTTCTTTAACAACTTATTAACGGCACTATAATTCTCTGGGTGAATAGCCGTTTGATCGAGTGGTTCACTCCCATTCAAAATTCGCAAAAACCCGATGCATTGTTCATACGTTTTCGCTCCGAGTCGAGGGATGTTTTTCAATTCTTTTCGGCTCGTAAACTTCCCTTCCTCTTCTCTTTTCTTAACAATGTTCTGAGCAACTGTTTTTGATAACCCTGCTACATATTGCAAAAGTGAAGGGGAAGCCGTATTAACATTCACACCAACCTGATTCACAGCTGTTTCTACAACAAAAGAAAGCGACTCTGAAAGTTTTTTCTGTGAAACATCATGTTGGTATTGACCGACACCAACAGACTTCGGATCAATTTTCACCAGTTCTGCAAGCGGGTCTTGAAGCCTTCTGCCAATCGAAACCGCACTTCTCTCTTCCACTTGGAGATTTGGGAATTCTTCACGGGCAATATCAGATGCAGAATAAACGCTCGCTCCCGCTTCGTTTACAATAATATAAGAAAGACCGCCTTCGACTTCTTTTAAAATATCAGCAATAAACTGTTCCGTTTCCCTTGAGGCCGTTCCATTTCCAATCGCAACAATTTCTACGGCAAACCTTTTCAAAATAGCTATTGTTTTTTCCCTGGCTTCTGCTCGCTTCGAAACAGGCGGATGTGGGTAAATGACACTAATCTCTAATACTTTCCCTGTTTCATCAATTACAGCTAACTTACAGCCTGTCCGATATGCAGGATCGACCGCTAATACAACCTTCCCCTTTAACGGCGGCTGCAATAATAAATTTCTTAAGTTTTCTGAGAAAATATGAATAGCTTGATCTTCCGCCTTCTCTGTTAATTCTTTACGAATTTCCCGTTCAATAGATGGCATAATAAGGCGTTTGAAACTATCCTCAATAGCTTCCTTCAATATAGCAGCTGACTCTGTATGCGGTTTCGTAATTACGTTACGCTCAATGTATTGAATAATAGAATCCGTTACAGGATGCACAGAGATTCGTAACACCTCTTCTTTTTCACCACGATTAAGCGCTAATACGCGATGCGGGACAATTTTTTGGACAGGCTCTTCATATTCATAATACATCTCAAAAATTTTCTTTTCGTCTTTTTCTTCATTTTTCACAGTTGAAACGATTTTTCCTGTTTTAAAGATGGATGAACGAATCCATTTACGCAGCTCAGCATCATCAGAAATTTGTTCTGCAATGATATCCTTTGCTCCGGCAATCGCCTCTTCGACAGATTGTACCTCTTTTTCTTCTGAAAGAAACTCAACTGCTTTTTCTTCAACAGCCGGATTAGAATGACAAGCTAACAACCAATCAGCAAGCGGCTCTAATCCTTTTTCCTTAGCAACGGTTGCTTTTGTTCTTCTTTTTTGTTTATACGGACGATACACGTCCTCTACTTCTTGCAGCTTGCTCGCCTTTTCAATCTGCTGCTTTAACTCCGGCGTTAACTTTCCCTGCTCTTCAATTAAACGAATGACTTCTTCTTTTCGATGATTTAAGTTTTCTAAATAATTCCACCGCTCCATAATTGAACGAATTTGCACTTCATCAAGTGCCCCCGTCATCTCTTTCCGATATCGAGCAATAAACGGAACCGTATTTCCCTCTTCAAGCATATTGATAACATTTTGCACTTGATGACTTTTCAAAGTTAATTCTACAGCTATTTGCTTCACTAATTCATTTTGTATCATCAATGTTCTTCCCCCAAGCTTTTACATTCTTATATACAGTCTAGCAAATATAGCCATACGTTGCGAACCTCACTATCTAGAAGAACAGTTTTTATAAAGTGAAACTCGCACCGCCAATCAGCTCTCTCCTTATGAGTGATCAACTCAACCAATTCATTATGTGCATTGGCTCTATTTCCTAGTCAACTGTTAATAAGCAAAAAAAAACGACCCCAGTGTCGTTAACCGGAATCGCCTAGTCTTTATTTATAAAAAAGAACATATATAATAGCACCCTGCTATAGGAATTCATTTTTTCTCTAAAATTCTTTTAACCCTAAACTAATCTGTAAAGCTTCGTTTACTTTTTGCATCATTGTTTCATCGAGATACGTAATTTTGTCTGTCAAGCGTTGCTTATCAATCGTGCGAATTTGTTCTAAAAGAATAACGGAATCTCGCTCGAATCCATATTTTTTCGCGTTAATCTCCACATGTGTTGGCAATTTTGCCTTTTGAATTTGAGCTGTAATGGCTGCCACAATCACTGTCGGACTAAAGCGATTCCCGATATCATTTTGAAGAATGAGTACCGGACGGGTTCCACCTTGTTCTGAGCCGACAACTGGAGAAAGATCTGCGAAGTATACGTCACCACGCTTAACAACAATCAATGGCTCAGCCTCCACTAGCTAATCGCTCGACAGCATGTTCAGCTTCATATTCTGGATATTCAGCCTGAAATGCTTCAGAAGCGATTGTTAAATTAATGGCCGCCATTTCGATATAGCCACGTTTCATTGATTCCCGAAATTCTTTCTTTTTACGAAGATACATAGTCGTGGCACGATAAATAAACTCACTGCGATTAACGTTTTCTTCACTCGCATACCCGTCTAACTCAGTTAATACATTTTGAGGTAATCGAATTATTATCTCTCTTGTTGCGCCGGATTCAGACACAAGCATACACCTCCACCATCACTACACACCATAGTCTATATACCTTTTCCATATTACCATTAAAATACCTATCTGCAAAGAGTATATTCCATCCTCTGTCTTATTATCAGCGAACCGTAATAAATATTATTCACATTTTTGTAATTTTTTACAAAATCAATCATTCAAGAGCGTATTACGCACATGTGATACTTGATGATTCCGCCTATATACACGCGGTACACGCGCTGCTATCATACACGTCACTTCATAATTAATCGTTTCTAATGTCGCGGCAATCTCATCTACTGAAATCGCTACCCCATCACTTTCACCAATTAACGTCACTTCTGTCCCAATGGGAAGTGGTTGAGACAACTTAATCATACACTGATCCATACAAATTCGGCCAACAATCGGCGCCTTTGCACCTGCAACAATCACTTCTTGGCTATGCAGCTTACGAATCCATCCATCCGCATAACCAATAGGCAATGTAGCAACCCACTCTTCTTCTTCCGCCGTATAAGTAGCTCCATAGCTAACATGATCGCCTTTGTTCAACCGTTTCACATGTACGATTTTTGTTTTCAGGCTAAAAGCTTCTTTCAACGTAAAAGGCAATAGCTGCTTGATCTCTGGAGACGGACTTAACCCATACATACTAATCCCATAACGTACAGCATTAAACAAAGGGTCTGTAAATCGTAATGAAGCCGCACTATTTGCCGCATGAACAAGTTCAGGAAGCTTTCGCAAAGAAGATAACAACATTTTAAATGTATTTAGCTGCTGTTGATAATATGATAAATTTAGTTCATCAGCTGTTGCAAAATGCGTAAAAACTCCAACAAATCTAAACTGAGGTTCGTTCAGTAACCACTGTTCAAGAGCCTTCAATTCTTCCGGAGTACGTACACCGATTCGCCCCATACCACTGTCGCATTTAATATGCACATGAAGAACCTGTTTCTCCCCTACATACTGCTTCGCTTGCTCCAGCCACTCTTGGCTAAAAACCGTTAAAGAAATGTGCGCTTCTGCAGCTATACCGGCATCTTCCGGCCTAGATGCACCAAGCACAAGAATAGGAGCTGTAATTCCTTTTTTTCTGAGTGCAAATGCTTCATCTAAAAAAGCGACAGCAAGAAAATTGGCCCCCGCTTTAAGTGCTGTATTTGCTACTTCATAATCACCATGTCCATATGCATTCGCCTTCACAACAGCAAACATCTTTACATCTTGCGGCAATATTTTTTTCATAGAAACAACATTTTCATAAATGTAATCTAAATTCACTTCCGCCCATGTATCGCGGTGAAACCCCTTCATACTCAAACTACGTAACCTTCTTTCATTATTTCTCCATTTATTTCATGTTTAACAGGCAGCAACCCCCCTGCCCCAAGCTGGGACACAACTGTCCGACTTGTTCAACTACCCATAAGCAGGGTTCAGTTTTACTTTATTTTAAAACGGTTTAACAGAAAGGAAAAGAGCTATATGTCATCTAGGCCATTTACAGGCAACAACGATGTCCAAAAAGATAGAGGCTGTCTCGTCAATAGGACAGCCTCTGTGTTTTCAAAATTCCACTCTATTTTACAGGCTCCACTCCAACTGTACGAGCTATCTCTACCATTTCATCTGGAGATAAGCTTTGTGAAGCAAGCGTATAGTTGACTCCCTCATACGTCCACGTCACCATATTATCCGCTAATGCACCTACTGTAAATCCTAAATCTACTGGATTGCCATTTACAGTTGTCGAAACGATTTTCGTTTGGACCACTTCAGCCTTCTCTTGAATTAATGTAAAGCTGTTCTTTTCCCCTTCATACGTCAAAACAACCCGTTCTCCATTTTCTGTATCAATTCGTTGTTCATCAGTTAAACTCATACCTTGCATTTCCGCTGGATATTTAACAGAAAAATTTTGATCTTTTACTTCAGCCATCACTTCTACCTCAAGCTGAGCACTTGTCATATTTTTCTGCATATCAAACGCATCTTTATCAAACGTTGTATCGAATTTCACCTTGGAGAACTCCACTGTAACTAACACATTTTTATCTGGATCCATCACTTTTACACTAACTGGAGATAAATCCTTTTTATTCAGTCTAATTTCTTGAACAGGCAACATTTTACTATTTTGATAGCGCGTTTTTGTTTCAAACACATATTGGTTGTCTACTTCTTTAAACGTCGCACTTTTATCCTCCGTAATATCTTTTACAAGTGACTCGTATAAATACGCTTGGCTGCTATTTTCAGGCCATTCACTTTGAAACTTAAAGCTCTTATTTAACGCGGGCGTTAAAACATATACTCCCTCATTATTCCTTAAAATCATTTGACTTTGTTCTTTCTCTTGGTTCTTCAAATTCACTCGATAGAAGGAAGGATTCTTATGCCAAATTTCCACGTTATATACTTGCGGATCAGTCCCCATCTGTAACGTCATCTTCGCATTTGCTTTGTAGCCTTTCATTTCTTCAACCTTTTCATTTAAAGCTGTCACAACATCAGCTTGTGATTTCTGACCACAGGCACTGAGAGCCAACAACAGCATAACCCCAGCCAAAAGAATCCCCATTTTCTTCATCTTTTCAACCCCTTTTGTCATTTAAACATAAAAGAGAGAGGAAAAGGCAGGACCTTAAGACTTAGCGTTTATCTTGATGTATCTCTCACCTGAAGTCCGCTACGCTTTACCCAACCTTGTCTCTCTCTATCGCAATAGAAGTATATGAGACAACCTCAGCAAATATGATTCGAAAAGCGGAAGCAGCTTGGGCAAGCATATAAAGCAAATTAGAATGAAACTAACAAGCGGCCTGTACCTGTTAGAAGCATTATCCTCTGCACAACAAACTAAACGTTGAAGCTCAATCAGCAGGAAAACAGCGCTTCTGGTTAAGATTCTTCTACTTCTTCAATAACGACTTGAGCAACGGCATATTCTTTGCTGTGGCTAATAGATAAATGGACTCCTTTGGAGATTGGCGCAGTAATGCAAGGTTTGCCTGCTTCATCGGCCATAATTTCAATATCAAGAAAAGACAAGTGTTTCCCTATTCCTGTTCCATTTGCTTTTGAGAAAGCTTCCTTAGCCGCAAAGCGCCCTGCAATATATTCAATTTGCCGTGCTCCCTTCAGCTGCTCATACCGACTTTGTTCATTAGCTGTTAAAATTCGTTCTGAAAAACGTGGTTGACGCTCTATAATCTGCTTCATTCTTTGAATTTCTGTAATATCAATCCCTATTCCCTTTATCATCTAAACAACCCCTTCTATAATAGACGTAACATTCATAAAATGAGTACAACCATTTCAATCTTCCAAAAGGAGAATCTATGTTTATAAGAACTGAAAGCTTTCAACAGTATGTACGTTGTTTCCCTGCTGTTACCTGCTACATTTTCTTGATGATGATTGTATTCGTACTAACCTTATTTCCGTCGTTTCTTGGAAATATCATTCATTACGGAACAGGTGTTAACTTGTACATTGCAGATGGTCAATGGTGGCGACTCCTTACGCCAACTTTTTTACATTACTCGTTTACCCATATATTGTTTAATGGGTTTTCCCTAGCCATCTTTGGACCAACACTTGAAAAAACTCTGGGTTCTATAAAGTTTGCTCTTTTTTTTCTATTAACGGGGACTATCGCCAACATCGCTACCTTTTTCTTAACACCACTTACCTTCATTCATACCGGAGCAAGCGGAGCGATCTTTGGCATTCTCGGATTTTTCCTCTATATGGCCCGTTTTCGAAAACATCTCTTATCTAAAAATGAAATTCATACGATTTATACGCTAACAGGTATCGCTGTTATTATGACATTTATCCAACCTAATATAAACATCGTCGCTCATATCGGCGGCTTACTTGCAGGTGTCATTCTCGCTCCACTATTTTGGCGTAAATAAAAGAAGCTAACTGTTTAGTAGCTTCTTTTATTCTTGGCTATGTGAACGAAAGCGGTTTGTTTTACGGTTATTTCGTACGACTATTCTTTAAAAACCATGTTTGCACCGCATCAAAATCCTTAGCCTCTACATCTCTTACTTTTCCCTCTCGAAAAGCAATTCCTGATTTGATTAAAGCAGAAATAGAAGAGAGCTGCTTTCGTTGCTGCGCCCAGCTTGTTTTTGATTCAATCGATTGAATTTTACTTTTATGAAACAAAATCGTTTGTTTGGATAACCCGCGGCTTCTCATCAACAGTTGATGATTCGTAATATTCCAACCAGCCGCTTTATATTGTAAAAAAGCCCAACTAATACTAATTGGCAATAAAACCAAAGAAACATATCCCCAAGGGCGGAAAAAATAAATAAAAACGATTATGACAGGAATAAAGAAAATGGCCCGTCGAAACATATAGCGCGGAAGTGCACGTGCCGGCAACGGCTCCACTTCTACATCTGCTACATAATCTGATAGACATTGTTCTAAATATTTTTGTAAATGTTTCTTGTTTACAAGCGGAAAAAGCATAACCTTTAAACTATCTTTATCCGCTTCTGACCCTCCTGCGTACTCTAGATAAACCGTTGCATAACCTAAAGGCTGCCTTACCACATTTTCGATAATTCGAATCCCTTGCACTTTCTTCAACGGAATTGTCAGCTGTCTTTTTTCAAGTAAACCTCTTGAAATGATTAGCTCATCTTCCTTTTTTTCAACCGTAAATTGAGCGTATTTCAACATCATCCCGATTGTCGCAAGCATGTATACAATAAGCGCTGCGACAAAAGCAAAAACGGCCAATAAAAAGGTACCGAGCTTTAATACATCCTCATACTCCCCAAAAAACCGCTCAAATGGGATTATTTCATCAAACTGCGAAACAAAAGCAGCCACCCCAGATAGCACAACTCCAACAGCCCCAGAAGTAGCAGCCATCAAGAAAAGCTCTGGAAATTGCAGTCTAAACGTCATAACGGACTCTTGCTTTATAACAGGTTCCGCGATTAAATCGATTTCTGGCTGTTCTCCTAGCATTTTATTTCTTTTCGCTTCTGCTAATCGTTCATTTAATCGTTCAGCTTCTTCTTTACAAATGGCCGATAACACCGCTTCTGCTTGAGCACCGCCGGCGGTTTCGATACTAATTTTCACAAGCCCGCAAAGCCTCTGAATAATCCCTTCTGACACATCAATACTATGTATTCGTTCAAAACGAATATAACGTTTTTTTCGGACAAATACACCTGATTCAATCCTTAATTCACCCTCTTCAATACGATAGGTAAATCGAAACCATTCAATAACGGCTGTCACAATAACAAATAAACAAATACTGCCCAAGATGACCAATTGAATCGTCCCCGCTAATCCATCCTTATCCCCTCCGAAGACAACAACAACGATAATCGGAACGAGCATATCTTTAATGGCCTTTATCACATTCAACAACATAGCAATCGGATGCAATCGTTTCGGTTCAGACATCTTCTTCCTCCACACTTGCCATTTTCGAAATATATTGCCTCAATTCATCCGCCTCCTGTAAATCAAGAGCCGGAATCGTATGTACAGTCGCTGCAGTTGATACCTCCACTGACGCTAAATCATATTTACGTAAGAAAGGACCTTGGTTCGTTTCTACATGCTGAACACGGATCATCGGTATAAGCGTCCGCTTAATGACAAAAATCCCTCTTTGAATTTCAATTTCTGTCTCTCGCACTTCATAACGAAAACGGCGCCACTTAATTAAAGGTAATAGGTAGATCCCTAAGTATGGCTGAATGACCGATAATACAATCATCCCCCCAATAATCCAAGGTGTCCAATCAAATATAATGGTTAACACAAGTACAGCAATCGTAATAATCCACGTAATCAAACATTCCAAAAAACCAATGATGCGCCATACCTTTAACGTCCTCGCTGATATTTGGTTTTGCAGCTCCATTAATTCACTCCTTCCCATGAAAAAAAATCCTATTTTCACACAACTCCCCTTCAGTATACTATATCTAATTGTTCACTTCTTTTTCTTTTATTTTTACTTCACCATACTTTTAAGCAAAGTAATGGAACCTGAAGCTAAGCATCAAAACGATTTAAGAATGTTATACTTTCTTGTAATTTCCCAAAAAACTCTACTTCTTCCACACACAAAAACGGCCTTTTCTCGATTGAATTATCGAGAAAAGGCCGTAAACTTAATTTATTCTTTTGTTTTAAGCTTTTGTTCAAGCTTATTATTAATGGCTTTGTTTCTCACGTCTTTGGCTTGAGCTGCGGTTGCCATGACCATTCGATTTACGGTTAGTTGAACGTTTAGCACCGAAATCTTTTCTTCCAGATGAGCTGCGCCCGTTACGATTTCTATTATTAGAGCCGCCACGGTTACGATCACGACGCATTGGAAGCGGAGCTTCGTCCGTTAATCTAACAGGTGTTTGATCAGGCTCTTTTGTTAATGCTTTAAGCATTGCAGATACTAAATCAACAGCCGTATACTTTTGCATTAGCTCTTCTGCTTGAGCAAGGTATAATGAAAGATCTTCATTTTCAATTATGTTCTGGATTTTTTCTGTAACAGCTTTTTGCTGACCTTCTAACGCTTCTGTTAAAGTTGGTGTTTTCATTTTTACCATACGTTTTTTCGTCGTATGTTCAACAGCGTGTAATTGACCTCTTTCTCTCGGAGTAACAAATGTAATCGCTACACCATGTTTCCCTGCACGTCCAGTACGTCCAATACGGTGAACATAGCTTTCTGGATCTTGAGGGATATCGAAATTGTATACGTGAGTTACGCCTGAGATATCTAAACCACGTGCCGCTACATCTGTTGCAACAAGTACATCAATGCTGCCTTCTTTAAATTTCTTTAATACAGATAGACGCTTCGCTTGACTTAAATCACCGTGAATTCCTTCAGCCATATAGCCGCGGATATTTAAAGCAGATGACAGTTCATCTACACGACGTTTTGTACGACCAAATACAATCGCAAGCTCTGGTGTTTGAATATCAAGAAGACGTGCTAACGTATCAAACTTTTCATTTTCTCTTAAATCGATATAGTATTGCTCAATACGATCAACCGTCATTTCTTTTGCTTTTACACGTACAAGCGTTGGGTTTTGCATGAATGTTTCTGCAATCTTACGAATTGGGTCAGGCATTGTTGCTGAGAATAACAATGTTTGTCTCTCTTCTGGAACAGTAGACAAAATAGACTCAATATCTTCAATGAATCCCATGTTTAACATTTCATCTGCTTCATCAAGTACCACTGTGTGTACATTGCCTAAACGGATGTTTTTACGTTTAATATGGTCAAGTAAACGACCTGGTGTACCCACAATAATATGTGGTTTTTTCTTTAAAGCACGGATTTGACGATCGATATCTTGACCACCATATACCGCTAGTACACGTGCTCGTTTTCCGTAGCCAAGCTTGAAGAGTTCTTCGGAAACTTGAATCGCAAGTTCACGTGTTGGAGCAATGACAATTCCTTGTACATTCTCGTCATTTATATCGATATTTTCCATTAACGGAATACCAAATGCTGCTGTTTTACCTGTTCCAGTTTGAGCTTGACCGATAATATCTTTCCCTTCAAGCGCTAATGGAATCGTTTGAGCTTGAATCGGACTCGCTTCCTCAAACCCCATTTTTTCAATTGATTTCATAGACGTTCTATCTAATCCTAATTCGCTAAACAATGTCAATGTGTTCGTGCTCCTTTTTAATATCATAAATTTATCAGTGCATGTTGCAATGGTTCTTGTTCAAATTACAACAAATGTGACGGAGGTTGTACTTTACCTCGTATAAAGAAAATTCACCAATTGGCTCATCTTCAGGCAGATAGATGCGTAGTTGCACTTATCCTATTCCCCTAAAATCGGCAGTTGTTTCAAAATCATCCCTATGCTGATCATGTATACCACAACAGTATAAAAAAGGAACTGTAATCACCTAAACAATTACCTTATTAGTTCGGCTGAACTCAATATATGGATTTAACAAATAACATACATCAGCCTTCTCTTACTGTGCTGGATGCAATAGTAAATACACATTATTATGTTTGTAAACATAGGCGCATTTTATTACTCGTATATATAGCCAAGATGAAATTCAAATCGGAAAAGTTAAAGTAGCATAATCGGTAATTGAACCGAACATTTAGGTGAGGGCTGCTGCACCTTACTTTTTCATGCAGCCGATGGAGCTGCCTATCTAACTTGACGAGAGCCAAGATTCTATACAAAAAACAGGCACGGTGCGTTGAGGAAATGCAGAAGTGGATAAAGCGTATAGCTTACTTCCGTATGAGCAACTAAAGCCGCCATATTAGGCAGCTTTTATTTATAATCAAGACGCTCGGCCTATTTAATCTAAAAGTACATAGTCCTTCAAAATCAAAATCATGAAATCGTTCATGTTCATGACAAAACTTGAATAACTTGAACTGACTTAACAACATAAAAAATGAATACGTTATTAAGGCGTTTAAACCCATACTATATAATATCATTTTATAGCCACTATTGCAATAAAGGATATCCAATCACGAATCTCACTTAAAATGCTCGCTCCATTTAATCATATTATTTCCCAAAGCCCTAACATTATATAATATAGCTTAAACATTAAAATAAATAAAATCGGTTTACCCATGTGGGTAAACCGATTTTATTTATTTTTGTAATGCCTGAACAACTTCTTCTAAACGCATACCTCTTGATGCTTTTACAAGAATAAGGTCATTAGCTTGCGTATGTCTTTTTAATTCTTGAATTAATTGCTGCTTATCTTGAAAAGAAAATACACGATTCTCCTCAAATGTTTCACGCGCACCTCTGGCAATATGTTCAGCAAGAGGACCATAAGTAAATACTTCATCAATTTCATCTTTTGAAATATGTTGACCAATTTTCAAATGAAAATCCTGCTCTTGTAAACCTAATTCCAACATATCACCCAGCACAAGAATTTTTCGTTCAAATCCGGACAGCCCTTCAATTAATTCAATCGCTGCTTTCATTGATGTAGGACTAGCGTTATAAGCATCATTAATTACTTTTTCTCCTTTAGCCCCTTCAACCATTTCCATTCGCATATTCGTTAATCGAACCGAAGCCAGCCCTTCTTGAATTTTCTCTGGATCCACCTTTAATTCCTTCGCTGCCAGCATAGCGGCTAAAGCATTCATTACATTATGATTCCCAAGAACCGGAATTTCGTAAGAACCGACTAATACCCCCGCGGTCATATAAGCTGTACTATCATTTCGTTGCTCAATTGAAGTCACATACAAATCATTCTCCCTAGAGCGACCGAAAGATTGGATATGCAAATCTTTATCTCGATTTTGGATTTGCTCTGATAATAAAGGTTCATCTCCGTAATAAATGAATGTTCCTCCATCAGCGAGACCCTCGATAATTTCTAGCTTTGCACGAGCGATTTCTTCTCTCGATCCTAAATCTAATAAGTGAGATTCTCCGATATTTGTAATAATCGCAATATCAGGGCGAGCTAGCTTCGAAAGAAACTCAATTTCCCCTCGGCTACTCATCCCCATTTCTAAAATGGCTACTTCGGTATCCTTTGGCATTGACAAAATTGTTAACGGTAATCCTAGATGATTATTAAAATTCCCACTTGTCTTATGTACCTTATAAGTCGTCGCCAAAAGAGAAGCAGTCATATCCTTTGTTGTCGTTTTTCCATTACTTCCTGTCACGCCAATTACTTTCACATTCAACTGTCCGCGATAAGCTCTTGCTAGTTCTTGTAGCGCCACTTCTGTATCCTTCACAATAATAAGAGGGATATCCTTTGGTGGATTCGGGACATTTTGCTGCCATAAAGAAGCAGCAGCTCCTTGTTGAATTGCTTTCTCGACATACTTATGACCGTCGACTTGCTCTCCAAGAAGTGGAACAAACAAGTTATTCTGCTCTACTTTCCGAGAATCAATTGATACGCCAGCAACCTGAACAGATTCCCATTCTGCAATTACATTTAGGCCACCTACCATCTCATGAATCTGCTTTAACGTGCGATTTATCATATTTTCCGTTCCTCCTATAGGCTGTTTCATTATAAAACAAAGCAGAAGCCTATATATTCTAGCGCTTCTGCCTACATCCTACCTCATCTAATTAACAAATAAATAACAGTAGTTATACTGTATATTTAATTTTTTGTTTCTCTTCATAACGTTCTTGCGCAAGTTGAACGAGCTTTTCAATTAAAACTGGATATTCCACCCCTGTATGCTTCCATAATAACGGGAACATACTAAATGGCGTAAAACCAGGCATTGTATTTACTTCATTAATGTAGAAGTCCCCTTCTTTTGTTAAGAAGAAATCAGCACGAACCAATCCTGAACAATCTAATGATTTAAATGCTGTAATGGCCATTTTAGATAATTCTGCGTACTGCTCTTCTGTCACATCACCCGGAATAACCATTGTTGACTTACCATCTGTATATTTTGCTGTATAATCATAGAAATCTTTTCCTGAAATAATTTCTCCTGCAACCGAGCAAGCAGGATGATCATTTCCAAGCACACCAATTTCAATCTCGCGTGCTGTAACGCCTTCTTCGATAATAATTTTCCGGTCAAACTGAAACGCCTCTACGAACGCCTTCTCCAATTCCTCACGGTTAGAACACTTACTGATTCCAACACTTGAGCCTAAGTTCGCCGGTTTTACGAAATTAGGATAGCCGAGTTCTGCTTCTACTTGGTTATAGACTTCTTCTCGATTCGCTTCCCACTCAGAACGAATTAACCATGTATACTTAACTTGCGGCAAGCCCGCTTGCGCAAAAATATTTTTCATAATAACTTTATCCATACCTGCCGATGACGCTAAAACACCATTACCTACATATGGTAAATTTAATAATTCAAACATCCCTTGAACCGTACCATCTTCGCCATTCGGTCCGTGCAATAGCGGAAATAAAACATCATATCCATCTTCATTTGTTTCATTCGCTTTTTGCAAAGAAAGCGGAGCTACTTGACTTCCATTTGGAAATGCTAATTCCTCAACGTTTTCAACTGGCGCTGTCAATTGCGGCCCTTTTACCCAAGCTCCTTCTTTTGTTATGTAAATCGGATATATATCAAATTTCTCCAAATCAAGTGCTTTAATAACCGCCATTGCTGTTTGTAAGGAAACCTCATGTTCTGCAGATTTTCCACCATAAAGCAAGCCGAGTTTAGTTTTCATTTATGTGACCTCCATTATTCTTTTCACCATTATTTATTGTATCATTTCTCAACAAAAACGAACAAAGTTTTATTAAATAGAGTGCTTTACATAAATTTGTTAATTATTACTATTGTGTGACATACATATTTATCGAATGACATTCATTGCATTCTATGTCACCACACAACTAATTATATGTGAAACTTCATTCAGCAACAAAATTTATCCTACACTAAAAGAGCGCTAAAGCCCCCGTTGATAAAAGTTTTACTTTATCAGCTATTTAATACAATCGACCATTCCTTCGTTTTCCATAAAAAAGTAATATAAGCATCGGGTTCTTGCTTCTGTAGCTCATAGTAATGATCCAGCATGTCATCCATATTCGTGAAATCCCCCACTACCCATATTGGAATCTCCATTTTCACTCTCGTTTCAAGAGCATGCTTAAGAGAAAAAACAACCCCTTCAGAGAGCATAGCGGACAACTTCTCAAGCACTTCCATTGGTATAATAGGTAAATCTCGTTTTTTCCTCAAACCAAACCACGTTCTATCTATTTTTAATCCTTCAAGCTTTAAAGAAATAAGACTGCCTAACATTTTATAATACATAGGTAATGAACGATAATAAATTTTACTAAACCATCCATCATCATGCGATAAGTAAACAAACTGATTATGTAATTTGGAAAAGAACGGCTGTTTTAAATGATGCTTCATATGCCCAAGATAGAGCAGCTCAGCCAACTCCATTCCGCTCAATTCATCTAAACTATCCTCTTCTTGAAAATCAATCCAACAAAACTCACCATACGCTCCCACATCTTGTTTAATAAATTTCGCTACACCTTCACTCGGTATATAATCTAAAGCAACATTTAAATTAAATTGTGTATCACCATAATCATGTTTTAACAACAAAAGATGTTGCAATGGTTTTTCTAAAGAATTAGCAAACTCCCAAAAGCTCATCCCATTTGAAATCACAAAACGTTCAGAAGCTTGCACATGCATATATAAGATTTCTCTAATCTCATGCTTCATAACCCACTTCCCTCCGACCTTTCCGTGGAATTAGAGCGCTCATTTTATCAATTTTCTCACTTCTTCACAATCGCACGATATTCCGTTAACCTTGTACATTCATTTAAAGTCATACTATCATACCACTAAAGCGGAATAAACCCTTGAAGACAGAGCAGGTTCATCCCATCTAGGGAACATTACTATATACCGACTAAAGCAAGGGACCATAGGATTATTCTATACATAAAAAGCGTAAAATTAGACACTAAAACACAGTGATAATTTACTCATTCATAAAAAGAAACACCCCTCCAAAAGATAGGACGGTGTTTTTAGAATTTCTTAATCTTTCCAGGCGTTTATACCACTACTAACATTCTCAATTTGTTTGAAACCTAACTTTTTAAGTGTTTTTGCCGCACTTATACTTCTCATTCCGCTATGGCAAATGATAACTACCGGCTTCTTTTTATCCAGCTCATTCACTCTTTGCTTCAACAAATAAAGGGGGATGTTACTAAATTGCGGGATATGACGATCGTTATATTCAACTTCAGAACGAACGTCAATATACTGTTTTTTTACCTGTAACGATAAATCTTTCGCTAAATCTTCTGTTGTAATACTCTTAACCCCTTTTGCTGGTAAAGCCTTAGACAAAGCAAACACAGCTATTGTTAAAAACATGAGCAACGTAATCCAAGACATCTATTCTCCCCCTTTATATACCGACTTATGTATGTATATTTTTATCTTAGTAACTTTCCTGCTTTTTTCATCAAACAAATCTTCCTCGTAAAGATATAGCTATAAAAAATCCAGAGCAGTATCACCGCTCTGGATTTTTGATCATTATGACGCTTTCTTCACTTGTTCATCTGCTGCTGCAGGGTTAAATTGCCCTTCCCATTTAGAGATAACAATCGCCGCTAACGCATTCCCAATTACGTTTACAACTGTACGTCCCATATCTAAAATACGGTCAATACCCGCAATGAACGCTAAACCTTCGACTGGAATTCCGACTGTCCCAAGTGTTGCTAACAATACAACAAATGATACACCTGGAACTCCCGCAATTCCTTTTGATGTGACCATTAACACAAGCATTAATGAAATTTGATCCATGAGACTCATATCAATACCGTACATTTGCGCAATAAAGATAGCTGCTAATGCTTGATATAACGTTGATCCATCAAGATTGAATGAATAACCCGTCGGAATAACGAAAGAAGCAATATGTTTTGGGCATCCCGCTTTCTCCATTTTATCCATAATTCTTGGAAGAACGGCTTCAGAACTCGCTGTAGAGAACGCCAAAACCAACTCTTCTTTTAAAATTTTAATCAATTTAAAAATACTAAAGCCAACTAATTTCGCGATAATTCCCAATACAACTAGAATAAAGAAAATCATCGTTCCATATACAGAAAGAGCTAACTTTCCTAATGGAATCAAAGAAGATAAACCAAACTTAGAAACTGTTACCCCAATTAGTGCAAATACACCGAATGGAGCAAATTTCATAACCATATTCGTTACGTAGAACATTGCATCCGCTGTTCCTTGGAAGAAGTGAAGAACAGGCTTTCCTTTTTCCCCAATTGCAGCAATCCCGACCCCTAGCATAAGCGAGAAGAAAATAATTGCAAGCATATCACCATTTACAATAGCTGCAATTGGATTAGTAGGAACGATATTAACAATTGTCTCAATGAAACCTGCTTCTTCTTTGTGCTCCGCTGTATCGACATAACTTGAAATATCAGTTTGTGACAATTCACTCATATTAACGCCAGCACCAGGCTGAATAACATTCGCTGCTATAATTCCGACGATAATTGCAATCGTTGTAACGATTTCAAAGTACAGGATTGCTTTACCACCAATTTTACCTACAGATTTTAAATCGCCGACTCCTGCAACTGCAACTACAATACTTGCTACAACAATCGGTACAACAATCATTTTAATAAGACGTAAGAAGATATCTCCAATTGGCTGTAAGTATTCTTGAGCCGTTGTATTGCCATAAAAAATAGCACCAACGATTATACCAACTAGTAGGCCAATGAAGATTTGAGTAGCTAGACTCAACTGAAATTTCTTTTTCATAAATCCCTCACCTTTCTTAATAGTTTTTACAAAAAAACAGTGTTTCGGTAAAGGAAACAAGATTGTTGATAAAAAGAAAACTCTTTCTGCAGCTGGAAACCGCTTTCTTTCGACCAAAAAAAGACACAAGTGGTGTCTTTACCATAAAGATTCACATATTGTTTCCTTTAAGTCGCTTACGAGGTTAGCTGTCGGGTTAGGATTTGGAAACAAATTGCCCTTTCATTTCTGAATTCACCCCTAGCAGAAGGTTCTGCAAAGTCGGGTCCCCCGCTCTAAAAAAAGATTCAGCGAAATAATCCCTCGAATCAATACTATCTCAAAATTATAAATGTGTAAACGTTTTTTTATATCTGAATAATTATTTTCTCTGGATGAAGTCTCTTTTATTCTGGATTTAAACGCTTTCTATCTATATTATTTATTTATAATAACTTTTTTTGCAATTATACTAATATAAAAAATTTTCAGAATAAAATATTTATTGTAAAACCAAAAAAGGACTTCACTATGGAAGCCCCTTCAGTAAATTAAAACTATTTCTCCAGTAACCCAACTAAGAAATGACGCCATTTCTCACGAGTTGTAAACGTGTTATACGCATCTAAGTTTACCTTTTCTACTTGAATAGGAGTAATAAACGTTGAATGATTTTTCGGAATCACTCTTGGTGTAACAAGAACCACATCTCCTTCTGCTGGACCAGAAGCAATCTCAAGCTTTTGATTCGCTCTCAATCCTGCTGTAACATATTGTTTATTTACATATCCATTGTTTGTTAACTTAAATACATAGAGATTGTCCTTTCCATACACCGTTTTCTCCGGAATCGTCGGAACATCTACCGCTTCATTTGTAACAACCGTTACATCTACCTTTGAACCGACGGCTAGCGGCGGTAATACTCCTTCTTCATCTTCCTCTTCCGCTATTACGACTTGAAATGGAAACATCGATTTTTGATTAAGAGAAGGTTCTGACACTGGATAGTTTTCCACGCTTCCAACTGTACCATTGATTCCTTTCTCTAAACGCGGAGATGTAATTTTAACCGGCATCCCAACTGTTGTTTTGTGTAACTGCGACTCAGAAAGAACGCCTTTTACAGCTTGTTGAGTAGAGGCAATGATCACCACTGGATTATTAAGTGATTGATCAATCCGTTTCACAACCCCATCTACTTCCGCATCAATCGTAAGCGGCCCACTAAGTTCATTCATCGCTGCTAATTGTGAATCCAGCCTTGTTTTTCTCTCTTCTAATTTACTCTTCTCTAGCTCTTGTTTATAAATCTCTTGTTCAAGTGTGCTAATAATTAAATCAGAAGAAGCATTGCGATCCAAACCTACACCGCCCTGCACGATTTCCGAAACCGTTGAAGCATTAGGAACTTGCGCTTTGTAATCCGTTAACTTCTTAATATATGCCTCAATTTCCGTTATCGAACCAGTTATCTCGGTAATTTCCCGCTCAACTTCCCCTTTATTTTTTTCTAAATCCTTTACTTCATACTCGAATAGAGGGGTACCCGCTGTTACTTCTTCCCCCTCTTTCACAAGAAATCGCTGAAACTCTTTACCCGATTCATCAAAGTACACTTCATATTCCTCAGCAGGGATTGTAACCCCCTTCGTCTCAAACGTTTCCGTTACAGTTGCGGCCTTAACTTTTGTCCAATATTCCACAAAAATTGAACGCGATACTTTACTATCCTCTTTTGTAATTAAATAGAGGTTCGTTGCCACTAACACACCTGAAACTACTACAGCCGAAAGTACTTTCCATCGTTTCATCTTTCTTCATCCCCTCAAACAAATACGCTCACTTTTACATAAGCCAATAATGCATTCAAAAGCCAAATTGCTATATAGCTTAAAACAATAACCGCCAGCAAGGTATATGTATTTCGCTCCGTCATTTTTTTTAGATAATAATACTGTATGGCAATCACAAACACTTGAAAAATTGTAATTTCACTAAACAAATGAATAACATATTCTTGCGAAACTAGATACTGACTAATTACTCCTAAAGAAAAAGGGTTGGCATCATAATTGATATCCAGATAAACAAAAAAAGGAAGAAGAAGTAATTTTTCTAACAATTGCACAATAAATATAATCATTTGGACAATCAAAACTTTTAAATACGCAATATCTGTTAAAGCCCATACAAACAGAGCAATCAGAAACAAATAAACCGTTGGATAAATCAGTCCCGCTACAGCATTTCCTGCTAAAATAAGCAGCTTACCCATTTCAAATTCACTTTCACCTAATCCAACGAGCTCTTTCGAAAACGATTCTGAGCCAATTCCTAGAAATCCATATAAGCAAAAAAGAAGAAGACTAGCGACATATAGGAATACAATATTTCTCCCGATATGTGTCACTGCTTCTGCATTTTGCAACTTATATCGACTTTTTTCTAGCGTAAACAAGCCTTTCAGTAATCTTACCTGGTAAATCATTATATGTTCCCCCATGTGTTTGGAATATTCTTCTCTATTCTACTTCAAATTTCACCCAAAGTGCAGAATAAATCAGTAAAAAATAACTCTTTTCACCTATAACACAAAAGGCTACATTCACTATATCCCGTACAATAGATTTATGATTGTAAACCACGATCTGTAATGCACGAACAATACACACAATAAATAATTGGATGCCCCCCTAAAGGATATTTCCTTACCTTTAGCAATTCAATAGTATTCCTGTTAAAATAAAATAAATACTATTTTGTTTTACTTATGAAGGGAGAGGTACGCCCTGCAATCCTATATCAATCAACTAGATGGGGTCTTCCCCTCAGTTTGCTCCCTTGATTGTCCTGACCAATGCGGTTTGCTGCTGCATAAGAAAAACGGGAAAATCATTAAGGTCGAGGGGGATTCTAACCATCCGGTTACTAAAGGGAATATCTGTAATAAAGTTCGAAACATGACAGCTCGTATATATGATTCTAAGCGTCTGTCACAACCATTAAAGCGGATTGGTGCTAAAGGGGAAGGAAAGTTCATCCCAATCAGTTGGGACGAAGCTATTGATACTATCACTTCCAAATGGAGAAATTTGATTAATCAGCACGGGCCCGAAAGCATTCTGCCCTACAGTTTTTATGGAAACATGGGAAACCTTAGTGCGGAAGGAATGGATCGGCGCTTCTTTCACAAACTCGGCGCTAGCAGACTTGAGCGTTCCATTTGTAACGCAGCTGGTGCAATCGGCTACGGCTATACAATGGGTGGCTCTTTCGGCATCGACCCCGAAGAAACGATTCACACAAAGCTTTTTATCCTGTGGGGAATTAATGCAGTAAGTACAAATATGCACCAAGTGACGATCGCCCAGCAGGCCAGAAAAAACGGCGCAAAAGTTGTAGTCATTGACGTGCATAAAAACCAGACTGGAAAATGGGCGGATTGGTTTATTCCAATTCTACCTGGTACCGATAGCGCCCTGGCCCTCGGCTTAATGCATATTCTATATGCTGAAAATCTAGTTAACCAGCCCTTCTTAGAAGAATATACGGTAGGCTCGGCCGAATTGCGTGAGCACGTCCGTCAATATGACCCAGCTACTGTCTCAGCAATTACTGGCGTTTCCATTGATGATCTTTATACATTAGCTCGTATGTATGGAAGTACCACTCCATCATTCATTCGAATCGGTAACGGCTTGCAGCATCATGATAATGGCGGAATGGCTGTACGAACGATTGCCTGTCTTCCCGCTCTTACCGGTCAATGGGTCGCGAAGGGTGGCGGTGCTATGAAAGGAAACTCTGGTTATTTGGCATTTAACACGAATGCCCTGCAGCGGCCTGACTTATTACAAAATAAGAAAACACGTGTCATTAATATGAACCAAATTGGACAGGCCCTTTTAGAAAAAGAAAAGCCTATTCTCTCCTTATTTGTTTACAATTCCAATCCGGTCCTTGTGGCCCCAAATGCGAATAAAGTTCAACAAGGGCTAATGCGCGAAGATTTATTTACAGTTGTTCATGATTTATTTTTAACCGAAACGGCTATGTATGCCGACCTAGTCCTGCCTGCTGCTTCGTCTTATGAAACAGAGGATTTCTACAATTCATACTGGCATAATTATGTCCAAATACAGAAGCCAGTAATTGAAACATACGGTCAGTCAAAGTCCAATGTCGAGTTATTCAAACTATTAGCTGCTAGCATGGACTTTAAAGAATCAGCTTTTCAAGATTCAGAAGAAGATATGATTCGTCAGGCATTGGATTTTCCTGATAACCCTTATCTAGAGGGAATTACTTATGAATCTCTTTCAGAAAATCAATTTGTTAAAGCTAAGATGCGTCCGCTCTTCTCAGGTAAACTAAGAACACCGAGCGGCAAAATTGAACTCTATTCTGAACAGATGAAACAGCATGGATACGAACCACTGCCGACGTATACATCCATTGTTAAAGACTCTGACTTGCCATTTTTATTTATACCAGCGCCAAATCATAACTTCTTGAACTCTACTTTTTCCAATAACGATAAACATATCTCAATGGAAAAGGAACCAAAACTGCATATGAATGCAGTTGATGCTCTTAAACTAGGAATCGATACCGGCGACATGGTCCGTATCTGGAACGAGCGCGGTGAATGTATCTTAAAGGCGGCTCCCGGTGATACTGTCCTAGCCGGCGTTCTTGTCAGCCAAGGCCTATGGCAGAACACTCCTGGTAGGAAACAGCACATCAACACCCTTACTCCAGATCGACTTGCTGATATGGGGAATGGCGCCGTCTTCTTCTCGGGTCGAGTTAATCTTGAAAAAATATTGTAGTTTCTGAACAATAATTCATTTATTGAATAAAAGTCCGATTTCAATATCAATCGGACTTTTTGGTCTTTCTCTTCCCCTTATTGTTATTCAGTCAAATTAAGTTGGTTTTAAAAGCTTGAAGATTAAATCATAAAGAAGAAAAACAGAAGAAAGAAAAATCGAAGACCTTCTCTTTAGTTTTTTAGATTAACACGATTTAAAAATCCACAATCTCTTCTCTCAAAAACTGACTAAAGGCCCTAACTTCGTCTGTTTCTACTTTTGTTAATATATATGTAGCTGATGCAGGCGGACTAATTTGATTACTTTTTACTTCTAGCAATTTACCCATACTTATTTCTTCCTTCACCATCGAACGAGGCAAATAGGAAATACCAAGTCCTTGTTCGATAAATTTCTTTGTGATTTCTACCTGATTAACTGCCATTGTTCGAACAATTGGATATACTCGTTTAACATCATGTAGCAAGTCATCCCAGTAGTCAGGATGATTATGTGTAATAAGTCGATACGTATGTAATCCTGTCTTCTCATCCAAATTCACATCATTTGGTCCGACTAGTATAACCGGTTCTTCATGAACCATCTGACAATAAATATTCATCTGTATAGGCTTAACTCTTGTTAAGCCTATATCCGCTCTTCCTGCACTAATCTCCTCCCCTATTTCATACGATTTCAGTACATCAATCAGCACTTCTATATCGGGATATTGATTCATAAAACTTCGTAATAAAGAAGGCAATACCGAGGAGGCAATTTGCGGTGCCGTTGCAATGCTTAATTTACGTTTATACCCTTGTTTCCACGCCTCAAATTCATCTAATCCTTGTTCATATTGAGCAAGAATCTCCCTTGCATAAGGCAAAAAACGATGCCCTGCCGCTGTTAATGTAACGTGTTTACCTACTCTTTCAAACAATTGACTATTTAACTGTTCTTCTAATCTTTTGATATGTTTTGTAATCGCGGGCTGTGTTACAAATAATTCTTCTGATGCTTGGCGAAAGTTTTCATACTGTGCGGCCACTATAAACGTTTTAATCCATTTAATATCCATATCGATTCCCCATTATAATAACATTTCGTTATTAATTTCTTCTTTTTTTGTTAATTTTTATTATAAATCCTATCAAGTATAATTTCATTAACACAATTATTTCATGATAGGAGCGAGTAAAAATGAAAAAAGCGCAAGCAAAAAACGATCGTTGGAATGCAAATTTATACGATATTAAACATTCATTCGTATCTCAATATGGAAATCATTTAGTTGAATTATTAGCTCCCCAAAAAGGAGAAAGGATTCTAGACCTTGGCTGTGGTACAGGTGACTTAGCTAACAAATTAGCAAACTTAGAATGCGACATTATAGGAATCGATCAATCACCTAACATGATTCAACAAGCAAAAGAGAAATTTCCGCACATTGACTTCAGCGTGCAAGATGCTACAAAGTTAAGCTATCATAATGAATTCGATGCAGTATTTTCTAATGCAGTTCTTCACTGGATAAAAGAACCGCGTGCCGTGCTTCATTATATTTTTCACAGCTTAAAACAAGGCGGAAGATTCGTGGCAGAGTTTGGTGGAAAAGGTAATGTACAAACGATTACAAATGAAATCATGAAGCAATTCGCAAACTTGGGAATGATAGAACAAGCCGAGAAATTCCCGTGGTATTATCCGAGCATCGGTGAATACTCAGCTTTAATGGAGGAGATTGGATTTAGAGTTACCTTTGCGCAGCATATTGATCGACCAACCCCTTTAGACGGCGAGAACGGATTAAGAAATTGGATTGAAATGTTTGGCGGCGGAATGTTTGAAGGAGCAACAGAAGAAACAAAAGAAGTAATTATAACGAAGGTCGAACAAAATCTAAAAGAACATTTATATATAGACGGTCAATGGGTAGCAGATTATAAACGAATTCGGGTGATTGGAGTAAAAGAATAACAAATTGAAAATGTATCTATCTTAGACTAGCAGGGAGAAAGCGGTGTTTCAAGACTCCCTGCTCTATGTTAAATTTATTTATTCTCCTGTGATTGAGCATACAACACATTAGCTTCTGCACTAATCTGCAAACTATCTAATTCCTGTTCATTGACTTCTTGTACCTTTGTTTGTTCTTTTGCCTTTTCTCTTTGAAGCTGCTGAATTCTTATTTCAATCTGTTGAAGTTGTTGCTGAAGCCGTTGAATGTTCTGTTGCTTTGTTTCTGAGTCCTCCTCCGACAAGGTAGCTTCTTGAAGATCATCCTGAATGTCCGTTCTTTGCTTTTCTAGTTCTTTAATTGTACGGTCAGATGTGTTAGATGATGTTTCCATACTATAACTTACACTTCCAGTTGACATAATTTGCATCCTAATCTTTCCCTCTCTCTCAAAATTTATGAACATCTTGAAGATAAATCTTTTTTCCTTAAAAAAGCCTTAAGAAAAAGAACTAGATTAGCAGATTTCGTCGATTGGTTCACCCAAATTCCCTACGTCAACAACATTAAGGGAGAAGCTATCGTAACTAAAAAAAGACAAAACCTAGTAAGATTTCGTCTTCAATATCTTCATCTTATAACAAAGCTTGCTACCAATCAGCTTCCATTCTTATCATGATTAAACACTTGGTTAATCGCATCAACAAACGAATCATCTTTCGCTCTTATATAGCGCTTTGCCATATTTAAATCTTTATGTCCAGCTAATTTCGAAACGGTAAGCACATCCACCCCATTATCAATTAACCTTTGACAAAATGTATGGCGTAATTTATGCGGATGTACATTATATTTTTTCAAAAGATACTGCACAGAACGCGGTGTCATCCTTTGATTATAACTTGAGATAAATAAAGGCTCTGCTTGTTCTTTTAATGAATCGAGATAATTTTTCAAATGCGCTTGAGCTGCATCTGTGAGCGGTACTGTTCGGTCAACCTTTCTCTTCGCATTCCGAACCTGGATATACCACTTATTACTTTTTACTACAATGTCTTCGCAGTCTAAATCACATAATTCTGAAACACGAATACCAGTATGTAACAACAGATAGACAATCGTAATATTGCGTAAATTCCCTTCTGCTACCACCATTTTTAATAAAGCCGCTTGTTCCTCATCACTTAAAGAATCAGGAGCTTCTTGCCTCGCTTCATTTACTCTCCGCTCCACAGACAGCATTACCTGAGGTTTACCAAGGTATTTAAAAAAAACAGATAAGGCCATATAATGTTTTTCAATAGTACCTGAACTTTTCTTAGAATTTTCTAAAAAGTCGAGATACATTTGTATATGTTCTGTCTCTACTGATTCTACTTTCATTTTACTATACTCATAAAATTGCGAAAGAACACCAGTATATGTTTTAATTGTATTCTCCGATTTACCTTGACTACGCAGCCATTCAGCAAACGAGAGTATCACTGCTTCTTTAGTAGAATCCATCGCTAATCCCCCAATGGCAAATACAGAATTAGCATTATTTTAACATACATTTTTCCAGAAGGCGAAAATACCGTTTTTTTGAAGTGTATCCTTCCAAGGAAAGACACACTCCAACTATTCAATCGCCTTATACTGTCCATTAAACGTATAGCTTAAATCTGTATTTCTCATCGCTTCTAGCACCCGTTCTATGAATACTTCCTCTACTTTCAAATCATATCCTAAGTAGCGGCATAACCTAATATTATTATTCTCTTCTTGTGCAAGTTGTACTTGACTTTCAATTTTTTTCATGAGCACTCCAGTAAATAATAAGTAAGGTATGAGAAAAATAGGCCGATTTTTCAACAGCGTCAGTTCGGCAAGCATATCTTCAAACTTCGGTTCTGCTGCTACCAAATAACATATTCTAACATCCTCTATACGAGAGCGCTTCTTGACCAACTCTCCAATGGATTCTAAATCCTTCACAACATCCGGATCTGAACTTCCTCTTCCAATTAACACAATCATAGAAGAGTCCGGATACCCCTCATTTTGTTCCAACACTCTTTCCACTACACTTTCCGCCATTTTCTCATGCACACCAATCGGTTTACCATACGTCACTTGAACCCCCGGATGCTGCTGAGATACCTTTTCTAACTCAAGTGGAATATCATATTTTGCATGTACAGCTGTCAGCAGTAAAAGAGGTACGACAGCTATATGTGTGGCCCCCTGTTGGACACAAGATGAAAATCCTTCTTCAATAGAAGGAGAGGCAAGCTCAAGAAAACACACTTCTTGAATCTCTGCCTCCACATGTTTCTGACAACGGGAGAGAAAGGCAACCGCTTCCTCACAAGCTTTTTTGACCCTGCTTCCGTGACATATATATAGCACTGCCTGTTTCATTTACAACGCCTCGCTGATTGGTGATAAAGTTTGGATATTCTCCTTGAACCACTTTAGTTTCTCTCTATAGCGTACGACTTCACCGATAATAATCATGCTCGGATTTTCGATTTGTTCTTCACGGACAATATCTACAATAGTCGCAAGCGTTCCCGTCACCGTTTTTTGAATATCTGTTGTTCCCCAATGAACAAGAGCAATTGGGGTATCTTCACTCTTTCCATATTTCAAAAGCTGTTCTCGAATATAAGGAAGATTGCTTACTCCCATATAAATCGCTAACGTATCAATTCCCTTAGCTAAACTTTCCCACTTTTCACTTTCTTGTCTATCATTTTTATGATGCCCCGTAACAAAGGCTACACTTGAACTGACATCCCTATGCGTAACAGGAATACCGGCATAAGCAGAAGCAGCGATACCAGAAGTGATTCCCGGGACAATTTCAAATGGAATATTTTCCTTTACAAGCGCTTCTGCCTCTTCTCCACCTCGGCCAAAGACGAAAGGATCGCCACCTTTTAATCTCGTTACAATCTTTCCGCTCTTCGCATAACGAATTAAAAAATGATGAATCGTTTCTTGTGTCATTGCGTGATGGTCTGGCTGCTTGCCGCAATAAATTAGTTCTGCGCCTGTTTTTGCATAAGAAAGCAGTTCTTTATTGACAAGGCGATCGTATAAAATAACATCCGCCTGCTGTATACATTTGATTGCTTTTAACGTAATCAATTCTGGATCACCAGGCCCTGCACCTACTAAATATACTTTCGCCATGTTTGTGTTCCCCTTATTCATTGATGATGATTTCTTTTTACCGATGTCCCAAAAAGAGCACTCTTTTTATATTAAACCTTTTTCTGTCAAAATATTTGTTAATTGTTCAACACATTCGTCAATTGTGTAATGTTCTGTATCTAATACAATTTCAGGGTTTTCTGGCTCCTCATAAGGTGCACTAATACCTGTGAAGTTTTTAATTTCTTCATTACGAGCTTTTTTATAAAGCCCTTTTGGATCTCGCTTCTCACATGCCTCAACAGAACACTTAATGTACACTTCTAAAAACTCATTTTCTTCCACTAATTCTCGAACAAGATTACGATCAGCGCGATATGGCGAAATAAAAGCCGTTAAAACAATTTGGCCGCTCTCCACGAACAACTTCGAAACTTCACCAATTCGTCTAATGTTTTCTTTACGATCATCCTCATTAAATCCTAAATCTTTATTTAAGCCATGACGAACGTTATCACCATCTAGCACAAATGCTTGATTTCCTCGTTCAAATAATGTTCTTGCGAACGCATTTGCTACAGATGATTTCCCAGATGCAGACAATCCTGTAAACCAAAGAATAAAACTTTGATGCTTATTTTGTTTTCTTCTTTCATCCTTAGAAATAGATGCTTCATGCCAAACGATATTTGTACTCAACTGAATTACCCCTTCCTCATCGGTCCTGTTATAAAATTATTATTTTGTATAAAAACGTCATTTCAAAAACTTTCAGCTATGTTGAAAAGTAGCTCTGGTTTGATAAAACCAGAGCTAGAATGAGCTAACAATCATTTTTTTGAAAAGATTGTTTAACCAAACTCCTTATGAAAGAACTTCTTGTTTAAGTCCTCTAATTAATACTTCAACGACTTCAGGTCGGCTAAATGTACTTGGTGGAACTTCTCCGCTTCGAAGCATTTGTCTAACTTTTGTTCCAGATAGAATAATATGCGCTGAGCTATCATGCGGACATGTTTTCGTTGTCGCCATTCCTTCACATTTACTGCAATAGAAGCTATGTTCGAACTTCATTGGTTTAATGCCTAACTCTTCTTCCTCGAATTGATCAAATAGCTTCTGAGCATCATATGTTCCATAGTAATCGCCAACACCTGCATGATCGCGACCTACGATAAAATGAGTACAACCGTAGTTTTTACGAACAAGTGCATGGAAAATTGCTTCTCTTGGACCTGCATATCTCATCGCTGCAGGAAATACACCTAATTGAACACGATTTTCAGGATAATAGTTTGATAGAAGCACCTCATAGCTTTCCATTCGAATAGCTGCAGAAATATCATCAGATTTTGTTTCACCAACTAAAGGATTTAAAAATAAACCATCAACTGTTTCTAAAGCTGCTTTTTGAATGTACTCATGTGCTCTGTGGACCGGATTTCTTGTTTGGAAACCAACGATTGTTTTCCAGCCTTTGTTCTTGAAAATTTCTCTAGTTTCGATTGGGTCAAATGTATATTCCGCAAATGTTTTTTCCAGTCTTTTCACTAATGTAATTTTACCGCCAACATATAATTCAGGACGTTCATGTAGTTTTTTAACACCTGGATGTTCTAAATCTGTTGTGCCATACACTAATAATGCTTCTCTTTCTTTATCCGGCTCATAAATATCTTCTACTTGAATCAAGCCGTATACTTCACCTTGATAGCTAAGTTTAGCTGTTTCTCCGATTTGTAACTCGCTTTCGACTTCTTTTGAAACCGGCAACGTAATTGGAATGCTCCAAACTGTCCCAGAAGCTAATCGCATATTTTCTACAACACTCTCATAATCTGCTTTCGATAAGAAACCATCAATTGGGCTGTACCCGCCAATTCCAATCAGTTCAAGATCACTTAAAGCAATTGCATCGATTTCTATTTCTCTATCAATTCCTTGAAGAGATGTTTCTGGATGATAAGCTTGGATTAATACTCCTCCATGTGGTTGTAAACTCATAATTTTTATCCTCCTAATTATATAATCATACTCGGTTTTAAGGTTAAATTCCTCCGCCTTCTTCATGTATCGCTTGCTCTTCTTCTCGCACTGCTCTCATTAAGCTAATCGCTACCAATGTACCTACCATAACGCTTAGCAGCATAATAACGGAATACAAATCGCTTTCTAAAAAGAGCTTAACTAAAAAATAAGAAATAGCCAATGAAAATATAGGGGAAACAACCCAAATTCTAACAATTTTCTTTACAATATGCTTATGAAAAAGCTCTTTTCCATTTTTCGCCACCCCAAGACCAATAATAGCTGAGGAAGTAACTTGAGTAAGTGGGACAGGTAAGCCGAAGATGGAGCTAATACCAACTAGAACTGCACCTGTTCCAGAAATTAAAATCCCCTCTGGTTTTGAAAATTTCGTGATTTTCTTTCCGTTTGTTTCCAAAACTCTTTTCCCAAGGAAAATGGCTCCGATGGCTACAAACGCCCCGCCAATCCATATTCCTTTTGTCACAGAGATCATCCCCGCTCCTACAAGCGGACCTACTGCGTTAGCCACATTGTTCATACCAGCCGAGAAAGCTTCGAAGAAACCAGCAAAAATTAAAATAATCGTTAACCAAGGGCGATCTTGTAAATAGCCTTTTTGCTGAATGATATATAGTAATTTACCAAATAACCAAGCCGCGCCGAAAGCTACGATTGGCACAAGCACCCAAAACATCATAATCACTAAAAGCGATTTAACAAACAGTACTTTGTAAGCAATTCCAACCCCTACAACAGCACCAACCGTTACTTCACTCGTTGATAAAGGAATACCAAGAAGATTGGCAAAAAACAATGAGCTTGTAGCAGATACTAAAATAATGACGACAATCTTGACATTGATTATATCTTGCGGAACAATCCCGGAGCTAATCGTTTTTACGACTTCTCCACCGCCTAATACGGCTCCTGCAAAAACGCCAAGCGCACAAATCAGTAAAGCATAGCGTGCTTTTGAGACTGCACCTGCCCCGTAAGCAACCCCCATTGAGGCTGCAGCCCCGCTAGCTCCAATATTCATTGCAAAAAATAAACTAATGGCTATTGCTACATATTCAAGCATATAGCGAATCCTTTATCCGTGTAATCCACATTCTGTTTTCCCTTTTCCTTGCCATCTACCAGAACGCAGGTCATCTGCATTAAAAGCTGGTGCAGTACAATGGGAACAACCTATGCTTGGGTATCCTTGATCATGAAGAAGATTGTAAGGCAAATCATTCTTATGAACATAGCGCCATACATCTTTCCAAGTCCAATGAATAAGCGGACAAATTTTCACCGATTGGAACCTATCATCGCGATTAATATATTGAACATGCTTTCTTGTTTCAGATTGTTCGCGGCGCAGGCCAGAAATCCAAGCTTTAGAGTCGGATAACACTTCATTCAGAGGAACCAACTTTCGTATTTGACAACACTGATTAGGATTGCTCTCCCATAATTTATCGCCAAATTCCGAAGCCTGTTCCTCTAGCGTTAACTTAGGCTTTTTCATAACAATATTTAAACTTGGGTACTTCTCCTTCACACGTTCAATTGTTTCGTATGTTTCTTTAAAATGAACATCTGTATCTAGAAACACAATCGTCGCATTCGGCTTTACTTTAGAAATTAAATCTACTAAAACAATACCTTCAATTCCGAAACTACAAGCATAGACAATCTCTTCTCCATACTGTTCATAGCTCCATTTTAAGACGTTCAACGCCGCCTTATATGTTTCATCAAGTTCAAATTCGATAGTCGGCTCCTGCCAAGTTTCATATGTTAACATCTGATCACGTCCTTTTTATTTAAACGAAAGAGGTGCTTTAACAAAAAGACATCATTCTCCCTATATCCCTAATATCCTTGTTAAAACACCTCCAGTTGTCTAGACAGCATTGTTTATATTGAATTATCCACTTGAATGATGTTCCTCTTCGGTTTAATTCACATCATTCAATGTTTTTCATAAATAAACTTGATTCAGAAAACTAAAGAAGCCTTTTCGATTGAAAGACTAGTTTCGTAACCTTATCTTTCAAACTGAATGTATCAACACCTTATATACACAGGTTGCTTCACTTCATAGGACGGGTATCCTATTCTTTCATCTTTCTAAATAAGTTATATATTATATAAAATAAGAAATAATTATTTATGTACAAATATTATCACATATTTCAAATAAGTCAACTAGGTTTTAACCGGTTAATTGTTAAAAATACATAATATTAAAAAAACTCTTGACTCCCAGCGAACGAATTGTTATATTACTAGTAATTCAATCGGTATTATTTTTTTCAGAGGAGAAAAATGCCCACCAGTCATCTGGAGGCCTTTACTGACAACACTGTTCGAGGTGTATGTAGTAAAGGCTTTTTTTATCCCCTGATCAACGGTCATTAACTATATAGCTAACCAGTCATCTGGAGGCCTTTACGACAACACAATTCAATGTGTATGGTAAAGGTCTTTTTTATAAGAGAAATATATATACAACTATTCTTAAACACGCTAAAAATACAATTAGCCGCTTTATAATATTTTAAATTTTCACTTCACTAAACAATTAGTCCAAACAGCTGGATACGGAAAATTCCCCATAAATCTCCCTACAGATTGTTATGCAGCAAAAGCATTAAGGTAAACCGTTAACACGCTTGCGGAGACATTTACCTTTTTCTCTATAACCAAGCTGATCGGTACAAACGAACCTTCTCATCCCACTCGTAAGTTTGCTTTCCTCGATCATTTAAATAACGGCCGAGCAGCTTGGGACATGGTCACGTCCAATATCAAAGCAAAAGCACGGAATTGTAGTCTTGATTAAAGCATCTCTTTCATGAAAAACACTGTAATCATGCTGAGAGATTTGTTAATGTCGTCCAAAAACTATTGGATAGCTGGGAAGATGAAGCCCTATTCATCAATAAAGAATCTTCCTAGTTTGCGGACACCTCTAAAATACATACAGTAACTCATGAAGGCAAATGTTTTTCTACTGATGGAAAGATACACCTTGTCCATCCTGTCATTGTTCAAGCAGGCTCTCCTAAAGCTGACAGTGGAGGCAGCTCTCTTACACTTACAGCATGGATAACAATTTGAAAAAGCACAAGCCTTTTGCGTCAATGTGAAAGGAAGAATAGGGAAGTATGATTATTTATTAGATGAATGAAAAGTTATTCGAGGTGTCCTCCCTTTTATCGGAAGAACAGAAAAAGAAGCAGACGTGGTCTCTTATCAACTATAGTTAATGTTGACTTATCAGGCAGGCCTCTGCTTAAACTAGACCAAATAAGTGGAAAAAAGAGCTAATTCCAGGTTATTCTAAGAGGATACAATAATAGTATTTTTCTCGCCACGGGTCCTCGATTGTCATTCCTAATCGATTAGGAGAAAATTTAGATGTGTGTATCTACGGGAAAGTTGTCTAGCAGAACTAAAAGATAGTATCGTGATAGAAACGGAAGAAGCTATATGCCTCAAAACTATCCGTTTTGCGAAGGAAGACATCAAGTAAATGGGAGGATGCTTATTTATTCTGTCCCTCTCTTCTTTATCGATGAACTAAAAACAAGTCATTTATTATTAATCACATAGAAAAAAGACCAGCAAATTTGCTGATCTTTTTTATGTTTTGCTTGGCGACGTCCTACTCTCACAGGGG
>NZ_QWVS01000063.1 GCF_003570725.1 Peribacillus asahii | reverse complement strand
CACATAGAATAGAAACAAAATACTTCCCAGAAGGTGTTCTTCGGACGGTTGCATTCATAATTTTGCCATCAATTTCTTTTGATTTAGCAAAACGAACTTTTCCCACTTTTGGTAGGATGATATAATTTTCGTCTACAATGCGTATGGTCCCTACACCTTTGTTGTAGTTACACTTTGATGTATAGGACTGGATAGCATTCTTTTTGGATTTGAATGTAGGTCTGCCTTTTTCTTTTTTATAATACGAATCATAGGCTTCTCCCAAGTACTGAATAGCGTTTTGGATAGCTGTAGAATCCACTTCTTTTAACCACGGAGTCGTTTTCTTAAATTGAGTATGATCTTTCATAGAAGCGTTGGCACTAAATCTTGGGCCTTTCCATTCGTTCGAAAGAAGTTGACCATTTTGAAACATTTCCTCCGTGATCCACCATAGCAAGTCTTTTTCTTTTTGTTTTTTTAATGCCAAATTAAACGAATACCGGCAACATCCAATTGTTTTATTGAATTGAATGGCTTGTTCATTTGTTGGATATAAACGAAATTTAAAGCCCTTATGGTAGGTATCGCTTTTTTCTTTTACAACATCCACTTTATCCACCTTATTCACGAACATTCGTTTCCGTTATTATACAATAATGAAAAATAAAAAAACAAGAGAAAACTCTTGTCTAGAAGCTTTATTCATTTCAGATACTAGAAGCACCACAAATCTTCGATTTTTTGTGGCGCTCCGTATCTGACCTCACTTTCATCCCATCCCTAAAGGGGGTGCTAACGCACCGTAATGGGCTTTCTCGTTCAGAAAGTTCTGTAATAGAAAAGCCAAAATAAAAATCTTTTATTCTATGCTTTTTTTTAATATGAAAAAAACCTATGAACATGAATAATGAAGGGTAAACTCAAAATGGTTACCTAATCTTTTAAGATTTCAGTTAGTACGTATTCTCTCTTATTCCCTTAACCTCTTTTTTATATTTTTTTACATAAAAGTTATTATGATAACGTAATGGACTGTTATTGTATCGGAGGATAAAGGAATGATGCAAAGTGGCTAGCGGGGTTTATTGGTAAAGATAAAACTATGTTGGAAAAAATCCTATGTATCATGAATAAATAAAGATTGACAATGATTCTCATTATCTATAAAATTAAAAGTAGACATATATCAGATATTTTTTTCGGGAGGAACAACATGATTAACATGCTATATGGGTTGAAAGATATTCATACTGTTATTTCAAATCGCCGTAAAATAGGCGGAGCCGCAGAAGCAGACATGATAAGGTTAACTTCTGGTGAATCTTATCAAAATCCTGTGTTTATAAATGTTGATATCTCTAAAGGTCACTATGTTTCCGTATGTTTTATGGATGAAGAGGGAACAAACATTATTGCACATGTTGATCAAATTGCTGTAATAAAAGGATTGCAGCATAAATTGATTTGTCAGCTGAATAATATGCATGTGAAACAATTATTGCTGCAGGATACCATGCAATACTTACAAAAATTATGTGATGTAAATGCCGGTTTCGTTACTCATACTTTTAAGCAAGAAGCTTTAAAACTTGTCAGGGATATTAGTATAAAAGAATTGAAAAACCACAATATTGTTCTTCCATTCCCACTTGAAGAAAAGTTAATTCATATAAACAAACGCTTATTTGCATGAAAAACAAGGTTCCTCTATAAGGAACCTTGTTTTTTGTACGATCAGAATTTGTATGAAGCGGACAATAGTAAAGATGCGAAAGCTCTCAAATCTATAACCTTTACGTACATTGACTTTCGCTATTAAGGTGATAAGTTTGTTTTTCTAATAAAGGAATTTCTGCCTGGCAAGCCAATCGGAGACCGTTGTTTAACGTTTTCTTTAGCTTTTTTTGCTCTTTTTCATTTGGCTCGGATAATCCAGGACCATCCTCAATAATTTTTACTGTACATAATCCACAAGTTCCTTTTCGGCATTTATATTGCAATGCTATTCCCTGATTTAAAGCAACATCTAGTAATTTCCCTTCCGCAGGCTGAATTTCAAATCTGTTTTCATGTTGCTGAACAATGATGTTGTTACGGGGGCAAATTTGTTGATCAGATGTATCAGGTTTTGTAAGCTGCTTTTTGAGTGTACGCTTTTGAATTATACTTCCTGGAATAAGGGAGCCGACAGTCCATGCTCTTTTATTCATTGATACCATCAAGTTTCGGGATCTTCCAGCGTGCAAATCGCGGATGGGCGTTTAATTCGTAAAACAACTGTTTCATAAACACGGAATGGATGATTCATTCCTTCTTCTCCCAGATGGACTGTATCGAAGTCCTCTGACACGGCAAGATCCAAATTGTTTTTTCCTGTATTGACAAGAACTCCCGTTTTTCCTTTTAAAACTGGTGACTGGAAGACTCCATCTGTAACAAGTTCCCGAACATGTTCAATTTCAAGAACATTTGTATCCTTATGTACACGATGCAATAATGAATATAACTCTGGTGAGAGCACAAGGGCAAACGGTCCATTATGCTTCATTTCAAGTAATTTATTTCTTGCGTCCACTACATCCTGAAAAGCATTTCCTGACTCATACCAATTTCCAAGCAATTGTGTCAACCGACCTTTAACATTCATAAGTCCGGGAATTTCAAACTCCTTTGACCCATGAAAAATCATCTGATCTTCTAATAAAGCAACATCACGGGCTGCATTTGCAGCTGCTGAAAAATCTATCGGGATATCTAACACTTTCGCTTGCTCCAAATCACGCCAGTATAAAACGAAATCTTTATAAAGCAATGGAATGGTATAATTTACTCGTTTGCTAGATTCAATATTCAGATCGAATGATCCCTGGAAATCCATTTTTGCTTCATAGTTTTCCATAAAAATATCATTAAAAATACTTTGCATTCCTTTTCCAAGAGGACCGTACAGTTCGATAAAACGGCGTCCAACCAACTGCCTTCTTGCCGAATCAATTACCGTTTGGTCTAATTGTGCGAATTCTTCATCTGTTAGCGGTGAATCTGGAAATAATTCATACTTACTCATTTTTCTTTCCTCCTTCTATTCCTTACAATAAACTTCCCACAGTAAATCCTTTTTTTCTTTTAGACTTGGTAACTACTGTTGGAGAAGCAGGCCGCGCTAAATGATCATGGTGTTCATCATGATGCGCATGTGGGTCAACATAGTCATGGTCAAACCGTGTATTGATTTCATTTAACAATTCTTTGACTTGTTGATAATCTCGATATGAAACATCTCTCAGTTCGTTTAATAGAGTACTTCGTTCTGTATCAGTAAATCGAAAAAGTGCTAAATCAAGGTGCTCAACGAAATTGTGTAATCCGAATTTTTCTAGATTTAATTCTTGCAAAAGGCGATTGAATTCATTGTTTGTGGGTGTAAAATCTTTCTCGTCTTTTTCTTGTTCAAATTTACTTATTAGAGGGATAAGTTCTACTAAACGCGATAGTCGTTGTTCTTCTTCCTCGTAAATATGATGATAATACAGTCGTTCATGATCATCACTGGCATTTTGAATGACAGGATTTAGCATATTCATAAACTTTTCAATTGCATCTTTGGTCGTAGTGAAAATTTTGAAAAAAACCTTTAGTTCCTTTTTCAATTTCTTATCCTCCTGATGTTTGATGTAATTTCCATTATTATCCTTACAGGGTGAACCTTATACCTTTTTTAGATATTGAAATATTGTATAGGGTGTTTCTACTTTAAGGGGAATTTTAGAAAGGTAACATCGATGAGGCACATATTTTTTTACGTAAGAATTATATGTTATAGTATGTAAATGGATAATTTTTTCATTAGAGGAGGATATAAGAATGAGTGTACATATTGGAGCGGCGCCAAATGAAATTGCTGAAACGGTTCTATTGCCAGGAGATCCATTGCGTGCGAAATATATTGCTGAAACGTTTTTAGAAGATGCTAAGCTTTATAATGAAGTACGAAACATGTTTGGCTATACAGGCACCTATAAAGGAAAACGTATTTCTGTTCAAGGGACAGGCATGGGTGTTCCTTCAATTTCTATTTATGTAAATGAATTAATCAGTAGTTATAATGCTCAAAAATTAATTCGTGTCGGTACGGCGGGTGCGATTCAAAAGGATGTTAAGGTGCGCGATGTGATTTTAGCGATGAGTGCTTCGACTGATTCGCAAATGAACCGCTTAACGTTTGGCGGTATTGATTACGCACCAACAGCGGATTTCGATTTATTGCGTAAAGCGTACGATGCAGGTGTGGCGAAAGGGTTACAGTTGAAAGTAGGAAATGTGTTTACAGCTGATCATTTTTATAATGATAATAGTGATTTAGAGAAGTGGGCAAAGTATAAAATATTAGCCATTGAAATGGAGACGGCTGCTTTATATACATTAGCTGCAAAATTTGGTCGTCAAGCGTTGTCTGTTCTTACAATCTCTGATCATATTTTAACAGGAGAAGAGACGACAGCTGAGGAACGTCAAACAACATTCAGTGATATGATTGAAGTAGCGCTTGAAGCTGCGATTCAGGAAGCGTGAAATTGTTATTCTACACTTAACGGGTAGTAAGACTCCCGCTAATGAAAGTTTTACTTTATAAGGCGAGCATCTATAAATAGCCTTAACTTTACTTTGTTAAGTGCGATTTTTGTAGTGCTCGTTTTTGTTTAATTGGGATTTGAAGCTGTTAATATAAAAGTTTTGATATCTAACTGTTCTAAATGCACGGTGTTTATAAGCTCTGCTCGTAACTTATAATTTCCGTTTTACAATAAAACTGATAAAATAGGGGTATTGTTATACATAGCAGTGATACATGAAAGTGGTGAAGCATGAATGCAAGAAGAAAACAAAGAACATCGAGAAGAGAAAGATTCAGGAAGATACTTCAAAATTAAAAAGTTTCCCTTGATTATGGGGGGGTTTTTGTTAATCTTCTTAACGGCAGGTATTACAACGGTTGCTCTCACATTTGGGGATGAAAAAGTGCAATCTATCGCTCCGAGCCAGTATCCTCAATTTGAAAAATTGTATTCGACGTATGATACGATTAAAAAGGAATATTATCAGGAAGTTGATGATGAAAAACTCGTAAATGGTGCGATTGCTGGTATGCTTGAAGGACTGGAAGATCCATACTCTACTTATATGGACCAAGAGGAAGCAAAAAGCTTCAATGAAAGTATTTCCTCTTCTTTTGAAGGAATTGGTGCTGAAATCCAAGAACAAGATGGGAAAATTATGGTTGTGTCACCTATTAAAGGATCACCAGCTGAAAAAGCAGGTGTGAAGCCGAATGATATTATTACGAGCGTGGATGGTAAGAGTATAGAAGGCTTAAGTTCTACTGAAGCGGTTCTGAAGATTAGAGGGGAAAAAGGGACAAAAGTTGAGCTGACGATTTCTCGAGAGGGGGAAGCGAAGCCCGTATCGATTACAATCGTTCGAGATACAATTCCAGTTGAAACCGTCTATTCAGAAATGCTCGACGATGGGATTGCGAAAATTGCTGTGACAAGCTTTTCAGAGCATACAGTTGATGAATTAAATACGGCTCTTGATGAAATGAGCAAGAAAGATATGAAGGGTTTAATTTTAGATTTACGCGGCAACCCTGGTGGACTTTTACCAGAGGCTATAAAAATGGCCAGCATCTTTGTGCCAAAGGGTGAAATTGTGCTGCAAATCGAAGATCGTAATGGAAATAAAGAGATTCATAAATCGGAAAACAATGGTGAGTTTAAATTACCAGTTGTTGTGTTAATTGATGATGGAAGTGCGAGTGCCTCTGAAATCGTGGCCGCAGCGGTGAGTGAATCAGCAAATATTCCATTAATTGGCGTGAAGTCATTTGGGAAAGGAACTGTACAAAATGCTCAAGATTTCAAAGATGGCTCGAATTTCAAATTCACTTCTTATAAATGGTTAACACCGGAGGGAAATTGGATTCATAAGAAAGGTATTAAGCCAGATATAGAGGTCAAGCTGCCTGATTATGCGAGTCTTCCTTATATTTCGCCAGATGAGGCTTTAAAAGTATCAGATGCTTCGGCAGAAGTGAAAGCAGCTGAAAATATGTTAAAAGAGCTTGGTTATAATCCGGGAACGGTTGATACGGTCTTTGATGAACAAACAAAGGCAGCCGTAGAAAAATTCCAGCAGGATCATAAGTTGAAAGTAACAGGTATCCTGGAAGATAAGACGACGGTTACATTAATGCAAGAACTACGCGACAAAATTTTGAAAAATGACACGCAAGTGAAGCGGGCTGTAAAAGAGTTGAAAAAAGAAATGAAATAAAGTGCAATTTCACTTAGCGAGGATCTCGCTAGTAAGGTGAGGTTAAGGGAAAGCTTAGTAACGCTAAATTAGTTACTAAGCTTTTTCTGTATTAGAAGGAGGACTTTTGGGAAAAATATGGATAGTTTTGAAGCCGAGGTGACGATAATGAAAAGAAAGGTATTGCTAATTTTTGCACTTTTTACGATATTATCTGGTTGTGTGGCTTCACCTATACCTAATGCGGAGCGAAACCAACATACGGATTCGAAAAAAGAAACGGCCAAAACATTTCTTTTAATTGGTGTGGATTCTCGCGGAGAAGAGGATTCGCGTGCAGATGCGCTTCTGCTTGCCCGTTATGAGCCAAAAAAAGGGCAGATTAAGTTAGCTTCTATTATGAGAGATAGTTATGTGAAAATTCCAGGGTATGAAAAAGGGTATCATAAAATTAATGCGGCTTATTATTATGGTGGAAGCGAGTTAATGAAAAAAACGATTTTAGAGAATTTTAATATCAATGTAGACCATGTTGCAGTCATTGACTTTCAAGGATTTGTTAATATAGTGGACTTAATTGCACCAGACGGGCTCACTGTAGATGTTAAACCAGAGATGATTTCAGATATGAGTATTGCAGCGAGCAGTGGAGAAAATGTGTTGCATGGGGAGCAGATTTTAAAGTATGTTCGTTTTCGACATGATAATGAAAGTGATTTCGGTCGTGTTGAACGACAGCAAGAAGTGTTGGTGCAGTTAAAAGATCAGTTAATTCAGCAGCTGTCTAACGTGAACGGAATTGTTGCTTTACCAGGGATGATTGAAGAAGCGCTGACATATGTAGAAACAGATATTGGAATGAAAACGATGTTTGTATTAAGTTCCCAAGCGATGTTTCATCCTGTTGATTCGATTAAGACGTTGCGCATCCCTGTTAATGACAGCTATACAAACGAAATTTATCCGCACGCTGGTGCCGCTTTATCTATAGACTTTGAGAAAAATCAACAGGCTTTACAAGAGTTTTTTGAGTAAGTCTTGTTAACTACGATATTTTCGCGATGACGTATCATCTATATAAGAAGAGGCTGCCTAAGCAGTCTCTTACTACATGATTTCATAAAACGGGAATATTATCGCGATAGTTCGGACTAATCATTCTATTTTTTGTATGGAATAAAAATTAATAAATTCCGTAATGCTCGTTGATTTAAAATGGTAATATAGGAATCATTTTATTGAACCAAGCAAGACAAAGGTGTTTTGGTCATAGTCAATCTCTTTTAAAGAGTTGAATAGGAAGAGCGAGTTACTTGTTGTACTAGTTCAATAACAGTTGGAATATCCAATGTACTGCGATTTTTTACTAAATGAGTTCCAAGGATAAGCGCGTTTGTTTTAACGTTAATTCGTTGGTCCATATGGTCAATTCCATCTAAATCGATTACATGTGAAAGTCCGCTTGTTTTTCTAATTAATTCCCAGCCAGCAAATCCAAAGCTGTCTGCTTTCGCTTTTTGTAAAACATAAGATAATAGGCCATCAATGTTTTTAAATGCATCACGACTTTCGTTATTCCATAATGTTGAATAAACATCTGTAAAAGTTGACCAAAATGTCTGAATATGAGAAAGAATAATCTCTTGATCCGCGTCTTCGCATGTAACAGCTTGGAAAAGGAGATTAGCAATGAATTGTCCGGTATCAAAGCCGATTGGACCATAGAAGGCAATTTCAGGGGCGATGACTTTTGTTTCGCTTTCGTTTGCCAAAATGTGTCCTGTATGTAAATCGCCATGCAATAGAGCTTCTTGTTCACTCATAAATATTTTTTTCAATTTTGCCACTTCTAGTTTTAATTCATGGTCGTTCCATAATGTTTCTACGTCGGTTGGTGTATGCTCAAAGAATGGGCCCGTAAAGATGGAACTTTCTATAATTTTACGCAGTTCTGGATTCGTGAAGGCACGTGCGATTTCTTTTTTTGTCGTTGATTCCAAGTAATAGTCAGATGTGTAAAATAAAGTTTTGGCAGCATATTCGCCAATATGTTGTGAAAGAAGAGGATAGTTTTCGCCTTCGATAAGACCAGTGCGAGCAATCTTTACATGTGATAAGTCTTCCATGACTGTAATGGCAAGCTGTTTATCTGCGTAATACACTTTTGGGACATATTCGGGGCAATAGCTTCCGAATGTAAGTAAAGCATCTGCTTCAATAGCTGCGCGTTTTAATGTAAGCGGCCAGCTTTCACTTTCACCTAGCCCTTTTGCGTAGGGAACGGCTTGTTTAATAATAACCCCTTTATTAGTGGCGTTATCTGCGACATGAAAAACATAATTGAATGGGCCAGCTCCAATTTTGCGGCAAGTTAATGTTGCGTCCTTATCTAATAATTCTAGCTTTTGTATGAGTGCGATCGCTGTTTCATTCGTTAATAATTCAAACGAGCCTTGTGTTTGTGTCAATATAATCCCTCCAGATTATCGTTTAGACAAGTAAAAAACCTCTTTCGATTTAAGAAAGAGGTTTTGAAATGATGATTCAAACCTCTTATCTTTCAGAAAGAATTCTTTCTGATGGAATTAGCACCGTGCCTTGCGGATTCTTTCTCCACATATTGCGGTCGGTTGCTGGGCGTCATAGGGCCATATCCCTCAGCCTGCTCTTGATAAGAGAACGTATATTTTTCATTTTTAATAAATTATAGTTAGCTTGGAAAAATAATAACAATATTCCTAAAACATTGTCAATATAAAACATTAATAAAATTCCGGACGTCGATCGGCAAACACAGGAATTTTATTACGCACTTCATGTACTTTAGTAAAATCAATAGTTCCTGTTAAAATTTCGACCCCTTCACCTGCTTCATTAATAATCTCACCCCATGGATCAATAATTAATGAATGTCCAGCAAATACGTTATTCGGATCTGAACCTGTTCGATTAACAGCTACAACATACGCTTGATTTTCAATTGCACGGCTAATTAACAGCGCACGCCAGTGATCTAATCGAGGTTTCGGCCATTCTGCTGACACAAACAATACTTCTGCTCCTTTTGTAGTATGTGCACGAAGCCATTCAGGGAAGCGGATATCGTAGCAAATGAAGCCTGCACACAGTTTGTCATCAAATGTAAATAAACCATCCCTTTCACCAGGTTGTAGGAAATGATGTTCATCCATCAATTGAAATAAGTGAAGTTTATCGTAATCTTTGATGAATTCTCCTTTATTATTAATCATAAGCATTGTGTTATAAATGCCGTCTTTTGTTTTTTGGGCGATGGATCCTCCAACGAGATGTACGTGATGTTTTTTGGCGATTTTTTGTAAAAATGAAATCGTTTCTTTTGCTTCCACGTCAGCGATTTCTTCTAAGCGCGTTAAATCATACCCGGTAGTCCATAGCTCTGGCAAAACGAGGACATCCGGCTTCGATTGAACAGCCTGCTCAATGAGTTGTTCTGCTGCTGTATAGTTTGTTTCAGGTTTTCCAAAAGCAATATCCATTTGAATACAGGCAATGTTCCAGTTCATAATTTATACCTCCACAGTTTGAAAAAGTTCTTTACAACATTATCATAAACATATATCATTTGTGATTATAATTTCAAGAAATTTCAGAGAAGGTGCACGAATGTTTCAATTTGAAAAATCCGAATTATTAAAGACATTACCGAAACAATTTTTTGCTTCGCTTGTTGCGAAAGTTAATAGCATTCAAGCACAGGGACATGATGTCATTAATTTAGGGCAGGGCAATCCAGACCAGCCAACGCCAGAACATATAGTGAAAAGTTTGCAAATAGCGGCAGAGAAACCGTTGAATCATAAATATTCTCCGTTTCGCGGTCATCAATATTTGAAGGAAGCGGCTTGTGCTTATTATGAAAGAGAGCATGGAGTAGTGTTAGACCCTAATACAGAAGTTGCGATTTTGTTCGGCGGAAAAGCAGGGTTAGTAGAGCTTCCACAATGCTTATTAAACCCAGGTGACACGGTGCTCGTTCCAGATCCAGGATATCCAGACTATTTATCAGGTGTTGCATTAGCGCAAGTGAAAACAGCATTTATGCCACTGCTTGAAGAAAATGACTTTTTACCTGATTACACACGCTTAGATCGTGAAGTTGTTCAACAAGCGAAAATGATGTTCCTTAATTATCCTAATAATCCAACAGGTGCAAGTGCTACGGCTGAATTTTTTGAGCAGACGGTTGTATTCGCAAAAGAACATTCGATGTGTGTTGTACACGACTTTGCTTATGGAGCAATTGGTTTCGATGGAGAAAAGCCGCGCAGTTTTTTACAAACAGAAGGGGCAAAAGATATCGGAATTGAAGTATATACTCTGTCTAAAACATATAATATGGCAGGCTGGCGAGTAGGCTTTGCTGTTGGGAATAAAAGTGTGATTCAAGCGCTGGAGCTGCTCCAAGATCATCTATATGTAAGTTTATTCCCTGCTATTCAAGAAGCGGCTGCAACAGCATTACTTGAGTCACAAGATTGCGTCCGTGAATTGGTGGCAACATATGAAGGGCGCCGTCGTGTGTTTATTGATGGGTTACGTTCAATTGGTTGGAACGTAACGGCACCGAAAGCTTCGTTTTTTGCTTGGCTTAAAGTTCCAGAAGGGTTCACTTCGGAAAGCTTTGCAGATTATTTATTAAATGAAGCTTATGTTGCCGTTGCACCAGGAAATGGATTTGGTCAATTTGGTGAAGGTTATGTCAGGGTCGGGTTACTTACTTCTGAGGAAAGGCTTCAAGAAGCCGTGAAACGAATTGAAGCGCTAAAGTTATTTACCTAATTTTTCTTATGGTGAGCAACAAGCTTAATAGAAGAGGGGGCACTCCAAAATGGGTGCCCCTTCTTCTTTAATCTATAGAGTATTTCATCGATTTGCCTTATGATTTCGCCAATTGATTGTTTGCAAGTTTCGTTGTTTTATAATGTGATACATAGCTATGGAGAATCATGCCGATGACAATGATGAACATACCAGTCCATGATAAAAGGGAAGGGAAGGCAGTCGATAGTAATAGGACTTCTCCAACAACAGTGAACAAAACTTCAAGCGATTGAGTCGCTTCAACAGCAGCTAGTTTTTGCATATTTCCTCTGACTAAATCAGTCGCTTGAAAGAACAGTACCGTCGCTAATACGCCGGAAGAGATGGCAACGAGCAAAGATTGAGTCGTTTGTTCGATACTAGGTACGCCTACTGTAAACAGCCCATAAAGAGAAAGGATAAACCAAAAAGGCAGACTTGCTAACGTCATGCCTAATACTCGTTGATAGGCATCTAAACGTCCGACACAAAGATCCATCATTTTTCGATTTCCTAGTGGGTAAGCAAAGGAAGCAATAATGACAGGGATGATTCCTAATAATACGTGTTTTAACGAAATAGAGCTGGCGTGTTCAAGCTGCATAAGAGCAATACCGAGTAAAATAATAAGCGACATGAATAATCCGCGAACTGGGATTTTCCTTCTTATTTTTTTAGAACCATTCGGTGTTGTAATCGTTAGAAAGAAAAGTGGTGCAAGTAAGGAGCCAGAAATAATTGTAATTTGCCATGTGCTTGCAGTTAGCCACCCTGGCGCAAATGCAGCAGCAAAGCAAATTGGTGCATAAAATAACCCAAACCCAATAGAGGACCATAAAACCCACTGCCCCCAATGTTCTTTCATATTTTGAAAGAGGGGGCGTATGTTTTTTCTAGCGATGACAATTGCTAATAAAAAGGGAACCATGAAAAAATATCGTAAAGAAGCGCTCCAAATCCAACTTCCCCCCGATAATTCCATTGCTCGATTTAAAATAAACGTTACAGAAAAAAAGAATGCTGCACAAATACCTAATATAATTGGACGCATCGGACACCTCAATCTTCCTATGGATGTAGTAATGTTCGAAGACTTAACCAGTTTTCCTCCACAAGACTAGCAGCCGTCTCGCTATCTTTTTGGCGACAAGCTTCAATAATTTTTTGATGCTGTTCGAATGATTAAATACTTTTTTAGAATTAAATTGTGCGATTTCTAAACGCTGGATTTGAAATCAATATATCGCACTTTGGTTTTGCTTACAATATTTATCATAAGAATACAATAGACTATGCTGCTAGCACTTTGGGGGAAATATGATACACTTTGTACGATAAAGTTTATTTTTGTGAAAGATAAGGAGCAGAGCACAATGAAAGAGACAGAAGTATACATATTAGGTGGTTTTCTTGGAAGCGGGAAAACAACATTATTACGAAATATTTTAAAGCAAGAAAATGAAGCCGGTCGAAAAGTAGCTGTACTGCTGAATGAGCTTGGCAGTGTGTCAGTGGATAGTGGACTCATTGATGATGATGTTCCATTAAAAGAGCTATTTGGCGGCTGTATTTGCTGTACGATTCAAGATAAATTAGAAGTGCAGCTTCATGAGTTATTAACAGAAAATGAGCTGGAAGCCGTTTATATCGAAACAACAGGTGCAGCTCATCCGGTTGAAGTATTAGATGCGATTATGTCTCCGCTTTTTGCTGAGAAGCTCGCTTACAAAGGCATCATTACAGTAGTAGATTTATTAAGATGGCGAGACCGCAATCAGTTGTCCCCACAACTGCGTCAACTGTTAGTAGAGCAAGTTCATCATGCGGACTTTATTTTGTTGAATAAAAAAGATTTAGTCACTGAAATGGAGGCAGCTCAGCTTCTGTATTCTATTCAAGCTCTCAATGCGGATGCAGTATGCTTATTAACGGAGCAAGCAGAAGTGTCTATTGCTTCGCTTCAGCAGTTAAAAAGAAAACAAAGCCATCAACATCAAGAACTTGATGTGAATCACCATTTACATTTAAGCGCCATCGTTTATTCGTTTGAAGGAGCTATTAAGCAAACGGACTTTGAAGAGTGGATGCGAAACCTTCCTGATACCGTTTATCGTATGAAAGGATATGTAGCCTTTACTCATTCGCAGTATCCATATTTATTTCAATATTCGTATGGCATGCCCATGTTAATGAATGAAATGATGAAGATGCCGCTTAATATCGTGATTATCGGTGAAAATGTACAGAAAGAGCAGCTTATTTCTGAGTTGAAGGAGTTAGAAAGAAAAGCGAAGAATTAAACAATAATGAATTTGAGATGATTTTTTGAGGCTGCCCTTTGGGCAGCCTCGTTTGAAGTTACTGGCTGCGCTGACCAAATGCAGCAAATGTTTTTTCATCTTCAATTAAGCCGCAAGCAGCGCATTGAACGCGTACGTCAGGACCATTATAAGCAAGGTGAAAAGGTTCGATCGTGTCATTTGAGTATTGGGCAACGATTTCACCAGAACGTGGATCTTTTTTTATTGGTGTAGCTACTTGCTGAATAAGGTTAAATCGTGATTTATTAGTACGGCAATTTGGACAACAATAAACTTGAGACATGCACATCCACTCCTTTTTGATTGTAGTATTTCCTCTCATTATGTTGAATATACCGCTCGTATTGATAGAGAAAAGAGATGATATAATTGAAAGAGAATGAATGCGGACAGGATGAGTTATTAACTTCACACTTTTTTCACAACTTATCGATACAATGTAGCGTAATCAACGTTTTGTTCCAGATTTAATAGCAAGTTAACAAGAGTATGAAAAAGATAGATGAGAGGGACAAGTGCCCGTATTAGTTTAATCATCAGTGGGGATGAAGAAAATCCCACTGTTATAAAGGAGCTGATAAAATGAAGCAAGTACTTTTTCTTTTATTTGCTGCTTTACTGCTTACTGGGTGTAACAGTGTGACTTATCCGAAGATTGAGCACGATCAATCTTTTATTGCAACGGTAAATATTAAAGATACGAGTCTTACTTTTTTAGATGAACAGTATAAACATTTAGCCGATTGGGATCTCAGTGTCCCTTTTATGGGCGGACTGCTTCTTGAAGATGGAGATACGTTGCTTCTTTATGGAAAAGATATGGATTCCATTGAAGTGTTTTCATTAGAGAAAGGAAAACAAATCGATAGCTGGGAAGCGAAAAAAGGTATTGTTAATATGAAACTGCTTCAGGATGGAAAGAGTATTGCTGCGGTGAATCAATCTTTAAACAATGTTTCTTTCTATAATGAAGAGGGACAAATAGAAGATCAAATTAAAGTAGGTAAACGCCCGATGATGCTCCTTCAAGATCATCAGCAATTATATGTAATAAATTTTGGCGAAACAAAATTGTCCGTTATTAATTTACGTACAAGAAAAGTAGAAAGAGATTTTGTTATTCAAGCGTCTTCCACAGGTGCCTTATTAAGAGAAGAGCAGCAAGAGATTTGGCTTGGCGGTCATGGAATGGGAGCGCAAATGGAGGAAAATGTCCATATTTATTCAACGGAAACAGGAGAATTAAAACGAACGTTAAATACGCCGATAATGCCCATTAATATTATGGAGAATGCGGCGGGTATTTTCATTTTAAGTCATGGTTCAAACGCTCTTTACAAAGTAGATGAAACGTATAAGGTTGTGAAGAGCACGACAGTTGGGGTCAATCCATTTGAGATGACGACTGTTCGTGATGATATATTGATTGCAGGATATGATAACGATGAACTCTATGTGATGGATTCAAAGTCTATGAAGGTAAAACAAACCATTAAGGTAGGCAAAGGCCCGTTTCAAATGATTAGTAGGGAGTAGATGTGCATGAGTGATTATATCGTTTTGGTCGTTGATGATGAAGAAGATATGCGAACCTTGATAGAAATGTATTTGCTCAATTCTGGCTATCACTGCCTTCAAGCGCAAGATGGAGAAGAGGCTATTCGCTGTTTGGAACGCGCAACAGTAGATTTAATCTTATTAGATATAATGATGCCGCAAAGAGATGGTTTTTTAGTTTGTGAAGAGCTGCGGCGAAAATCTGATGTACCGATTATTTTTGTTAGTGCTAAAGGAGAAGAGTGGGATAAAGTGAAAGGACTCAAACTTGGAGGAGATGATTATGTTGTTAAGCCATTTAATCCAGGTGAGTTAATGGCTAGAGTAGAAGCAGTGTTAAGAAGAACAGGCAAGAAAACAACATTATATACGGAGCAAGATGTGGTGAAGCTGGGGAAAATTGAAGTGAATCAGAAAGCAAGAACGGTGACGATTAACGGAACACCGATTAATGTGACTTTAAAGGAATTTGACTTGTTGCTTTTTTTAATGCGGCATAAAAATCAAGCACTCAGTCGGGAGCAATTACTAGAACATGTATGGGAGGGGAGCTATGGTAGTTCTTTACGAACGGTGGACACCCATATTAAAACATTAAGAATGAAGTTAAAGGAAGCTGATTATATTCAAACGGTATGGGGGATCGGTTATAAAATGGGAGATGGGCATGCGTAAAATCAAATCTTTGTCATTTAAGCTCTGGTTCACCATTATGAGTGCTGTTATTCTATCTGTTGCCTTTGCGTATTCTCTATCACAATATTATTATAAAAATTTATATGTTGAAAAGGTAAAGAGTGACCTTATTTATGAAGCTTCTTTACTCGCTGCTGATTATGCAGGAGGTAAGATTACAGAAGAGTATAAGCAAAATATTGAATGGTTTAATAGCAAAAATGAAAGTGAAACGTTTGTTGTGAATAATCCCCGAGAATTAAGTGCGTGTTTGCCGTTTGATATTGATTATAATACGTTGATTTCTGAAGAAGAGAGACAAATGCTTCTTGAAGGAAAGCCCATTGAAAAAGAAGGTTATGAAGAACGATTTGAAAAAAATATAGTAGCGGCCATTATTCCGTTAACCGATGGGGACCGATTAGAAGGAATTATTTATACATATATTCCTGTTAACTCGATTACCGATTTAATTCATGAGTTTGCGGTTAAATGGATTGCGGCTGCGATTTTATTTATGCTCATTGTTATGCTGCTGACAACAAAATGGTTAAAGAAGCTGATTCATCCGATTCGTGATATGAAAGCAGCAGCACATCAAGTATCTAACGGTGATTATTCGATACAAGTTCGAGTTACAAGCGATGATGAAGTAGGTCAGCTTGGCCATGCTTTTAATAAAATGGCCCAATCAATTCATTTAGAAGAAGAAAGAAAAAGAGAGTTTCTCGAAAATGTCTCACATGAACTACGAACTCCATTAAGTTATATAAAAGGTTATACACAAGCCATTCTTGATGGTGTCATTAAGGATAAAGAGGAAGAACGAAAATACCTTCAACTTATTTCGAGGGAAACATTGAGGATGCAGCATCTTGTTGGTGATTTAATGGAGTTAACAAAAATGGATCGTAAGCAAGTGATGTTACAGGAATCCCCGATAGCTTTTGCCCAGTTTATAGAGGACTTCGTGGGAAAGTATCAACAAGTGATTCAGGACAAGCAGCTACAGTTACAGATTGAGTTAGATCCAGATCCTATTATTATGGGGGAAGAGCGAAAACTTGAACAAATTCTTCAGAATGTATTGGATAATGCGATTCACTACACGAATGCAGGTGGAGTTATTTCTATTATATTAAAGCAGAATAAAGAAACATGTGAGTTAAGCATTGCTGATACAGGTAGAGGGATTCCGAAACAACATCTTCCTTATATTACGAATCGTTTTTATCGTGTGAATAAGGCAAGAAGTCGTTCGGACGGTGGTTCGGGGTTAGGATTAGCTATCGTTAAGAAACTAGTAGAATTACAAAAAGGTGAACTAAAGATAGAAAGTGAAGAGGCTGTTGGTACGAAAGTATATGTCACATTTCCAATGATTCAAAGTGAGTGGTTGTAAACTAAAGCAGGGGGCATGACGAATGAGAAAAATAATCGTTTTATGTTTAACTGTTCTTATTGTCTTAGTTGGATGCGGCAAGGAAGAGGAGGAACAGCTTCCGAAGATGTTACATGTAGAATTAGAGATAACTCCTGAACTAGCAAAAGTGAATGAAACAGTTAGCTTTCAAGCTAAAGTAACGTATGGAGATGAAATCGTTACGGATGCCGATGAGGTAAGCTTTGAAATTTGGCGTGAAGACGAGGAGGAAAGTGAAACGATTCCTGTCAAGTATAGTCAAGATGGCGTGTATAAGCTTGAAAAAACATTTAAAGAAGAAGGAACATATTATATATACGCTCACGTAACCGCACGAAACTTGCATACAATGCCAAAACGAGAGTTTGTAATTGGAGCAAAGAATTAAAATAGAGAGAAGAGTAAAGTAAAGGGTCTAGTATAATACTAGATCTTTTTTGTTGCGGTACTTGTAAAAGAGTAAATTTTCTTGTAACTTTGTAACATTGTAGTAAAGAATGTTACAAAAAGTTGGGGAATAAAAGAGTGTCAATATTGACTTTTTAGAAGGTTATGGAATAAGGAGATAAAAACTACCATTGACAGATAAAGAGGGAATCAGAGAGTAAAAATGAAAAAAACATTTAAATGGTAGTGTTACCAAGGGGTTGCGTCGTTTAAGAGCAGAAGGGAAATCATGTAATTCTCTTTTCTTTTAATCTGTTAATTTTTTTGGAAATGGCTGGTTGTATTGTTACAAAAAAGCCATGATATGATGATTCCAGAAGCAAATAACAGATTGTCTAGGAGGAAATACAAATGAAAAAGAAATTAATTTTATCAACAGTAGCCGCAGCGGCAGTCATGTTCTCAGGAGCTGGGTTCAATCAAGCAGAAGCAGCACCAGTAAACTATCAAACTACGAAACAAGTGACATATAAAATTGCAACACAAGAAGATGCACAAAAGTTCATTCAACAATATTTCGCTAAGTACGGTATTAATTTACAAGTTCAAGGAAAAGTAGTTCAAGTGCCGGTGCAACAACAAGTACAAAAACCAACAACTCAGCAGCCAGCACAACAACAAACACAACAGCCAACAACTCAGCAGCCAGCACAACAACAAACACAAAAACCAGCAACTCAGCAGCCAGCACAACAACAAACACAAAAACCAACAACTCAACAGCCAACAACAAACAATAACGCTACTGCTGACACAAACAAAACACCAGCAACTGAAACAAACACATCAGTAAGTGCTTTTGAAAAGAAAGTAGTAGAATTAACAAATGCTGAACGTGCAAAACAAGGATTAGCACCACTTACATTAGATACAGAGTTAAGTAAAGTTGCTCGTGCTAAATCTCAAGATATGAAAGATAAAAACTACTTTGATCATAATAGCCCAACGTATGGTTCACCATTTGATATGATGAAATCATTTGGTATTAGCTATAAATCAGCGGGTGAAAACATTGCCCAAGGTCAAACAACACCTGAGCAAGTTGTACAAGCTTGGATGAATAGCCAAGGACACCGTGAAAATATTATGAATTCAAGCTTTACTCATATTGGAGTAGGTTATGTAGCTTCAGGTAACTACTGGACACAAATGTTTATTGGAAAATAAGATTGCTAGATTATAAGAATAGAGACCCCCAAACTTCTTGATAGTTTGGGGGTTATTATAGTTCTGAGATATCTATTTCCGAGTAGTTCAAATCGGAATGCTTTTGAAATCGGATTTCTAATATATTGTCTTTATATTGAACAGATGTTCCTTTTTTTCGAACAAGAGCCGGTAAGGGGATGTTATGCTTATCTCCTTCGTTTGGGACATCATGAATCATCGATTGGTTGGAAGTATGGTAAATTTTCATTTGTTTAAGCCAGCTTTCATCTTGAACTGGAATTCGAATATAGATAAATGAATGGGTTTCCAGTACATTTGCTTGGAGTGGATTGTCTGTTGTGCGGGCTCCGCTCTCTTTTGCTTTAACAGCTCCTTGATTCATCACGTCTTGTATATTGTTGGGCATCACTTCTGTGAAAACCTTCTCGATAAAGGATTGAACATCGTTTTGTTGCAAGTTTTTTAAGAAGCTGTTTTGATTTTTGGAAGATGAGAAAAGACTGTTGAAGGGAAACATATTGAATTCCTCTTTTCTTCAATAAAATAGTTACTTATGCAAAATATGTTATGCACAAGATGGGCGGAGGGTTCATCGTTTATAGATTTGAATATGGTAAAAAACCCTCCTTCTTTAAGCAATGATTCTGATTTATTGCTTGAAGAAGGGGGGTTTTTAGGAAGTTTTTTGAAGGACGTTTGTTCGTTGAATGAACCTTAGTCTTGTAGCGAGGCCAATTGCCCCGATCGCTAATCCCACAATTAATCCAATCCAGTAACCATCAGGTCCCATATCGAAAAAGTTAGCGAGTGTGTAACCAATTGGTAATCCAAGTATCCAATAAGAGAGAAGTGACATGAAGAAGGTCATGGTGACATCTTTGTATCCTCGTAAAATCCCTTGAATTGGAGCTTGAAGAGCATCTGATATTTGGAAGAACATTGCATATAGTAAGAAGTGAGTCGTAAGCGTTATAACGGTTTGATCTTGTGTATAAATAGAAGCAACCGCTTCTCGGAAAAAGAACAGCACGGTTGCACAAAGTAAAGCCATGGATAAAGCCATCGTAATTCCGATAAGACTATATTCACGAGCATCTTTCAAGCGTTTTGCGCCTACTTCAAAGCCAATAACAATCGTTAAAGCCATGGAAATACTTAATGGTATCATGTATAACAGTGACGCAAAATTTATAGCGATTTGATGAGAGGCAATGGTTACGGTATCATACTCACTCATCAGTAAGGTTACAGCAGAAAAAATGCTTGTTTCAAAAAACACAGCGAGACCAATCGGAATTCCAATCTTTAAGAATGAGCTCCATTCTTTCCATGAAATGCGGTAAAACTTTTGAAATACGTTATAGACGGCAAATGGATGAATGCGTATGACGACGATAATGGCCACAATAGCTATAATCCAATACGTAACCGCAGTTGCGTATCCAGAACCAACACCTCCTAATTCCGGAAGTCCCAATTTCCCGTAAATAAGCATATAATTTAATAAAATATTAATTGGTAAGGCTCCGAGTGTAATAAGCATCGATACTCTTGTTTTTCCAAGTGCATCAATGAAAGCACGCAATGTATCATAAATAAACAAGGGAATGATTCCAAATGAAAGTGCCACAAGATAGTCATGAGCAATTTGATGAACATTTGCCTCTAAATCCATCATATTTAAAATGGGATTAACTGTAAATGTACCGACAGTTAAAACCGATAATGCAATAGCCACAGATAAATAAAGGGCTTGTATAACAGAAAAGGGAACAGAGTTTGTTCGTTTAGAGCCGACCAATTGTGAAACAACAGGGGTCAACGCAAGGATCACGCCCCCTAAACCCATATAAACCGGTGTCCATAAAGAACTTCCAATAGAGACACCTGCAACATCTACGGTATGATATTGTCCAGACATCATAATGTCAAAAAAAGTCATTGCATATAATCCAAGCTGAGTGATGAGAATTGGGATTAATAGGTGAAATAATTGGCGAACTTTTGATGTTCTATTAAATGTTTGATTCATTGATGTACCTCTAGTTCAATTTTTCCACAATGGAAAGATTATATCATACGTCTGTCATGGAAATGAAAAGAATTTGATTTTTCTTTTTAGTTGGTGAATGGTTCAGGTGTGGTATTATGGAAGGTAAGTTCTTTTGGTTGGAAGGTGAAAACATTGACAAAAAAAATCGTGTTTACCGGCGGAGGTTCGGCTGGACATGTATCTGTAAATACAGCAATTATTCCTGAGTTTATTAAAAATGATTGGGATATTACGTATATTGGCTCTGAAAAAGGGATTGAAAAAACGATTATTGAAAAAGAATTCCCTAATATTCGTTATGAAACGGTATCTGTTGGAAAACTGCGCAGATATGTATCGATTGAAAATTTAAAAGACCCATTTCGTGTAATTAAAGGAATCTTTGATGCACGTCGAATTTTAAAGAAAACACGACCAGACTTTATTTTCTCTAAAGGGGGATTTGTGTCTGTTCCAGTTGTGCTTGCAGCTAGAATGCTTAAAATTCCGATTTTTATTCATGAATCTGATTACACACCAGGTTTAGCAAATAAAATCGCGATGCCATTTGCTTCAAAAATCTTTACAACGTTTGAAGAGTCCAATGCCCATTTGCCGAAAGAAAAAGCATTATATATCGGCGCTGTATTACGCGATGGTATTTTTGCGGGAAATGGGGAAAAAGGAAAGCGCTTTTGTGGTTTTACTAGTAAAAAGCCAGTTTTGCTCATTATGGGCGGGAGTTTAGGCGCTGTTCGTATTAATCATTTGATTACAAAGAATCTTGAAGAACTGCTTCGTCATTATCAAATCATTCACATTTGCGGTAAAGGAAATGTCGAAGAGTCATTGAAGCAGCCAGGATATGCTCCGTTTGAATATGTGCACGAGGAGCTATTCGACTTATTAGCAGCAGCAGATGTCGTTGTTTCACGTGCAGGATCTAATTCGATTTTTGAGTTTCTTGGTTTACAAAAGCCAATGCTGCTGATTCCGCTAAGTGCAAATGCTTCTCGCGGCGATCAAATTTTAAATGCAGCGAGCTTTGAAAAACAAGGATTTTGTAAGGTTATTCAAGAGGAAAATTTGAGTTTTGAACAATTTGAGTCAACGCTTGATCATTTATTGAAGGAGTCTTCGACGTATCGCGCGAAGATGGAGCAGAAGCGTCCATTTAAAACAGGACCTGAAATGTATCAATTATTACTAGATTTAATGAAAAAATAAGCATGTATCTAGTTTCTCTAGCATATGTTGTTCTAAATGCTAGAGGAGGAATAGAAATGGCTTATCAATATTCAAAAGGTTGGTTTATTGCGGAATTAAAAAAGATGGGGATTAAGCATCACCCGGTAGAGCGTCGAAAGCTAGAGCTGTATAAGACGCATGTGTTACGGAATTTGTATAAAGAGTTGCAAAAATAACGAAATAACAGGTTCGAGCCATTGAGGTTCGAACCTGTTTGTATAGGCACTATCTATCCCGCATTTAGCGGGCAGTCTCCTATTGATGCAAGTTTCATTTTATAAAAAAGGATAAAACAGAGGGAAACAGAAAGCGATTATAATACCAGCTATCGCCATCGCTGCTCCGGCTACTGCCCCAGTAAACTCACTTTCCTGAGCGGCGTGAGCGGTACCGAAACCGTGGGCAATTGTTCCATATGCAATCCCACGAGCAAAAGGCATTGTGATATGGAGCTTATCCATAAGCCAAGGAGCAATCATTGTACCAAGAATGCCTGTTATAAGTACAAAGGCGGCCGCTAAATTTTCGTCCCCTTCATATAACGACATAATCTCAACGGCAATCGGGACCGTAACCGATTTTACAGCGAGTGCTTGAACCATGTTTAAACTGAAGGAGAATAGTTTAGCGATGATAATCGCGATACATAAAGTGAAGGCTAAGCCAAGAATAGTACCGCTAATCGCTGGAATGGCATATTTTGCGATAATGGCACGATTTTTATAAAGCGGTACAGCTAAAGCGACTGTTGCGGGTCCAAGAAAATATGTGATGATGTCTTTCGCTACTACGTAGTCTTCGAAATGTAAGTTGCTGATAAGTAAGGTTGATATGACAGCAACCGTACATAAAAAAACAGGTGTTGTAAAAGGTGATGGATATTTCATATATATTTTCCGTGCTAATATGTACGCAATAATGGTGATGCTGATGCTATAAATGGTGATGAACGTTTCCATGCTGTTTGACTTCTCCTTTCTGTGCAAGTTTTTGTACGGTTAATGCAGACACGATAAAACCAACGATTAGACTGATGCCCAGAACAAGTGCTAAAGCCCATCCATAGTGGAAAAATAAGGCACCTAATGTCATTAAGCTAACGGCAATCGGGATAAAGAAAAAAGCGAGATGCTTGACAAAGAAGCTAGCTGTAAAATCCACCCATTCCAGCTTTATGACATTTGTTTGAAGCAGGATAAATAATAAGAGTATCCCAATAACGTTTCCAGGAATAGGTAAATGGGAGAAATCTGTGCATACGTAACCAATTTTACAAATGGTAATAAGCACTATCAGTTGAATGATAAAAAGAAATCCTTTTTTCATCATAATTGAAACAAATCCTTTCGATTTTTTTTGGGAAAATGTTCAAGTAATGTGTTTATTATACGAAAATATCATTACGATGAACAGAGTAATAATCAGAAAAGATTAATTTTTCTGTCAATAAATAAATCCCTTTACACAAATGTAAAGGGATTTAAGTGCGCTATGCCTCCATAAGCTGTTGATCATTGTCATCATTTTGTCGAAGGATATGCAGCGTGTATAAATCTTTTGGAATTTCGAAAAGATCGAATATATCTTCATTTTGGTTAATTTGTTCATATAATGCTTTTCTTGTTTCATTTACTTTTATCGCATAAGGGAGTTTTTCAGCTGCCTTTAAAGAGCGAATATTTTTTTTGCGAATGCGCATAAATACGGTCTCTATACCAAGTTCAAAAAAGATTTCTTTAAAGAAAGCTTCTTTTGCAAGGGTATTATAGCCTTTTCCATGGAATGGTTTACCTAACCATGTACCGAGAAATCCTGCACCATTTTCCACATCATATAGGGAGATGCAGCCAATCGGATTATCCCATTCATCTAAAATTGTTCTTGAAATTAGTTCACCAGCTTCTTCAGCTTCAATCGTTTGCTTTGTAACAAAAACGTATTCTTCGTAAGAATCTACTTTTTGGCGTACGAAAGGGAAGACATCTGGATGCGACATTAAATCATAAAGAGAAGAACAATCAACAAAATCTCTTTTCTTTAACATTTCCATCCCTCCGTTTTGAGGGCAGTTCTATAGCGTAGCTGCCGCCCACCCTCGAAATTTTTTAAGTAATTCATCAAAAAATTTCGGGGTGGGAATCGAACCCACTAGAACCGTGAAACCGGTGGCGCACCATTTGCCTTCCCTATTTTTATTGTCAGAAATATAATATGCTCTACCTTGTTATAATACTAAAAATAAACGCATTTGGATATAGTAATTTTACCTGTTTTTTCGACTAAATTTTGTTATTTTTATTTTATGCAAACGATTGCCTCAATCATGCGTTTTTATTTAAAATTTTCCGGTGAATTGGAGGGATAAAATGAGGATTCCGAGAATCCAAACATATACGGCAAACCACTTTAATGATTGTTTTTTTAAGAAATCAATCATCCAAACAACCGCTATATAGCCAAAGATTGCTGAAGTTAACGTACCGATAAAAAGAGCCATAAACGAAAGTTGCTCTACTTCTCCAGTAAAAATGGGCTTCATTTGAAACACAATCCCGCCAGCGATTGCTGGAATCGATAGTAAAAAGGAGAAATAAGCAGCGGTGGAACGGTCGAGTTTACACAACAATCCAGCTGCAATTGTTAAGCCTGATCGAGAGAGGGCAGGCATGATGGCAGCTGCCTGAAACGTACCGATTATGAACGCATCTTTTACGGAAATTTGCTCTAATGTTTTCGCACCCCCTTTTCTTGCATCCGCGAACCATAGAATGAGACCAGTAGCAAGAAACTCCCAGCCGATGGTCACACCTGACTTCGAAAGTGAATCAAACCAATCTCCAAGTAAGACGCCAGCAAATACTGCAGGAATCGTTCCAGCAATGAGTAACGCAGTCATTTTTGAAAATGGCTTTTTGACGATGGAAATGATTTCTTGCTTATAGACAACGAGTAGAGCAAGCAATGTACCAATGTGAAGCATCGTATCTAAGAAAATACCTGCTTCATCTAAATGAAATAGGTGACGCCCTAAATATAAATGTCCTGTGCTAGAAATCGGTAAAAATTCAGTCAACCCTTGAATGATGCCGAGAATGAATGCTTGAAATTCATTTAACAATTGAATTCACCTCAGGTAAGAGTAGTAAGGACAAACACTAATTATCTGTATGCGAGTCTATGTCCAAAGATGTGCAGCATTAAGCGATATATTTGGAATTTCTAGTGCATATATTAAAAAATTCTCTATAAAATGATGAAAAATGAAACCGTTTCTATGTTTATGCGTATAAATAGATATAGTATGGAATGAGGGAGGAGGAATGACAAATAGTTACGCAAGATGAAAAAGTATTTGCTGTTCTTATTTATGTTATTAGTTTATTTTTTCCGCTTCTTGGACCGCTCATTATTTGGTTAGTGAAAAAAGATTCACCATATATTGATTATCATGGTCGAGAGTATTTTAATTTTCTTATCTCCTACACGATTTATGGAATAATTGCCTCACTTCTTGTTTTTGTTGGAATTGGCGTATTGATTCTGCCTATTTTAGGGGTTGCAGCGTTTGTGTTTACAATCCTTGCGGCGATACGTGCCTATGAAGGAGTCGAGTATCGAATTCCACTTATTTTTCGAATTTTATAAGCCATGAAAAAGGAATCTAGCTTATGTTTGTCTAGATTCTTTTTTTGTTAGGCTTTGTTATAAGATACTATTGATTTTTGTTAAAGGGAATTAAGGAATGGATAGCGAAATAACAATATAGAGAGAGTATGAATCTTTAGTCAAGGAGCTAATTATGAATATTCGAGAGTATTACCAGAAAACAGCTAAAGCATGCTTTTGCGTTGCTTGGATTTCTCTATTATTAGCGATTATTTTTTTTGTTTGTCACCTTTTACAATTATTTGAAGGGGATTTATTAATCTTTGTTATTCCGATCATCATTTTTAGTGTGCTTCACTTCTTTTATTTTCGAATCTATGACAAAAGGGTAGAAAAATTAGGGGATAAGCCGATGCAAATAAGTGGTCAGTTATTAAGCATAGACCATGTATTAGTCGTTTTTATGCCTGCACCAACATTACGTATGCTGCTATTTGATTCGAAAGGTTTGCTTCTTGGAGAAGTTCGTGATCAAAATACGCGCTGGTTTATGTGGTTGATTCCGAACGTCGTTTCACTGCTGTTGCCCAAGCGATTTATCTTATTGGATAGCGATGGACAAGTTAGGGCAAAATATCATACTCGAGCAGGGTTAACGAATTCGATGACGATTTATAATGCCGATGATGAAATAATTGGGGGTTACCGAGAAAACTGGAAGGATTCACTAATTAAAATTAAAGGGATTATCTATAAAGGAAATCAGCGTGAATGGATTGCAGTAGAATCAAAGGCAAGTCTTTACTCTTTACAGCTTAAAACAATAGATAAGAAAAATGTTGCCTCCTTTCAAGAGGGCTGGATGCCGGTAGAGTGGGCTAAGCGATTTGAATTAAATACACCGATTATTACTTTTTCTTCGATCATTAATGAACAGGAGAGAGTCATTATTTTAGGCTTTTTAGCCGCTGTATTACATCACCGTGATCATTGAATATCTGATTTAAAACAGAAGTGTAGTCAATTTTGCGAATATTTGATATACTGTACAAGTGAAATACATAGCTAATCAGGAGATGACAACAAATGAGCTTGTTAAATGAAATTCTTGAATATAATGAAAAGTTTGTTAATGAAGGGGAGTACACAAAGTATCAAACAACTAAATACCCTGATAAAAAAATGGTAGTTGTTAGTTGTATGGATACTCGTCTTGTCGAGCTACTTCCAAAGTCTATGAATGTCCGTAATGGTGATATAAAAATTTTAAAAACAGCAGGAGCAATCGTTTCCCATCCATTTGGAAGTGTTATGCGTAGTATCCTTGTTGCTGTTTATGAATTGAAAGCGGATGAAATTTACGTAATTCCACATCATGATTGTGGGATGTCAGCGGTCAATACAGATGAAATGATTAAGAAAATGGTTAATCGCGGTGTTCCAGAAGGTACGATTTCAACAATCGAAAATTCAGGAATTGATATCAAAAATTGGCTTCGCGGTTTTGATGATGTGTATGAAAGTGTAAAACATAGTGTGAATTGTATTAAAAATCATCCACTTATTCCAAAAACAATTCCTGTTCACGGTTTGATTATTGCGCCGGATACTGGAAAATTAGAAGTGGTTGTTGATGGATATAAAGAATTAGAAAACGTTAAGTAAGCGCTTGAGGGATATTATAAGGCTTATTGCGTGCGAAGCTTTAGTTTCGCACGTTTTTTAGTTTTGGAGGAAGCTGTCATATCACACCATAGTTAGTTGTGAGGTTTTGTTGTAGGATACTGTCGATTGTTGGTGTAATTGCGTTGTTAACAATAGTATGTAACAAAGCCCTTTGTAAAAAAGATTCCTACTGACACAATTCAACTGAAAATGCTATGATAGGATTAAATGTAGTGTTTTTAAGTATTCAACAGAATAGGATGAGACAAGATGATTATTGACTTATTAAAAAGCCACGGCTCAGGTAATGATTTTTTCATTATTGATGAATTGACGACAGATCTTTCTTTTACAGAGGAAGAACGCCGCCAATTAGCACTAGCATTATGTAATCGTGAAAGCGAATTAGGAGCGGACGGTATTTTATTCGTATTAAAAAGCGAGCGTGCTGATGCAAGAATGCGCGTGTTTAATGCAGATGGATCGGAAGCATCTATGTGTGGAAATGGGCTGCGCTGTGTAGCTCGCTATGCAATTGATACGCTTGGTAAAGAGAACTTAGTTATTGAAACGATGAAAGTGGATTTAGAGGTTGAAAAGGTAGCTGATGTATATGAAGGGATCCCGACGTTTAAAGTGGAAATCTCACCGGTAAGCTTCGATGTTAAGGATTTGCCGCTTGTAATTGAACAAAGCGAATTACAAAACGAAAGATTGCCAGAATTGCATGATACGCTTCTTTTTTCGGCTTTAGCTGTACCAAACCCACATTTAGTTACGATTGTAGATAGCGAAATGATTCATTCTGATGTTCAGGAAGTATTAGCAACAAAAGTAAATGGACCGAATGAGCTTTTCCCAGATGGAGTAAATGTAAGCTTTGTAAAACAATTAGAAGCAGGACATATTTATGTCCGTACATTCGAACGCGGTGTTGGCTTTACAAACGCATGTGGAACAGCGATGTCAGCTTCAAGTTTAGTAACATGCTTAAATGGTTTAAATGAGCTTGAAAGTGATATTTCCGTATTCAATAACGGTGGTAAAGTGAAATGCGTTGTTCATAAACGTGATAATCAATATTCCATTGACTTGATTGGGAATGCAACCAATGAATACAAAGCAACGATTGAAGTGGATTTAAATTGTCCAGAGAAATTTAATGTGCTGACAAAAGAAAGCTTTGATCAAGAAATTATGTTATATGCAAAGCTTAAAGCAGACGTACAAAGTTATTTAAAAGAAGTTTTATAAAATGAAAAGAGTGTCTCTAAAGGGGGCGCTCTTTGTTTATTGATTCTGTTATATGACATTGTTGATTAATCGTATTATTTGACATAGCGTATGAAAAATTTGGCGTAAATATTTTTTTCTAAATATTTGATACAATAGGAAGAAGTATTTTGAAGGTGAAAAAATGAAACGCTTACAAAAAAAGGAATACTGTTATAGATTGTTCGTGATTTAGAATGAATTGTTTATAATTTCGTTTGAAAAATTCAAAAATTAACCCGAAAGTATTGAATTTCCTATTTGTTTCATGTAAATTAAGAATAATTATATTGTAATTTAATTTGAAATGTTTAGAAAAGTTCATATAAATCAATCTTATCGAGAGAGGTGGAGGGACTGGCCCGATGAATCCTCAGCAACCAGCTGTGCAAGCTAAGGTGCTAAATCCAGCAAGCGGGCGCTTGATAGATGAGGAGAATGTTTCTTATGAAAACCTTCTTCTTTTATTAGATAGAAGGTTTTTTCTTTTTCTTACACCATCGAAATAAAGCGGAAACTGAATTGTTTTTGGGAAAGGGTGCACATATGGAGTTTCGTAAAGAGCTAAAGCAAAGAATTTTAATTGGGGAAGGAGCAATGGGGACACTATTGTATTCCCGTGGCATCGACAATTGTTATGAAGAATTAAACTGTACAGAGCCTGATCAAATTGAAGCGATTCATCGTACTTATTTGGATGCAGGTGCTGATATTTTACAATCGAATACGTATGGGGCGAATTTTCATAAGTTAAAGCGCTATGGATTAGAAGATCAAGTGAGTCAAATCAATCGTCAAGGAATTGCGATTGCTAAAAAGGTTGCGCAAGGGAAAGCGTTTGTATTTGGAACAATTGGTGCTTCTAGAAGTATTCGAAAATCTGATTTAAGTTTAGAAGAAATTAAACGTAGTTTCCGTGAACAGCTATATAGTTTACTGCTTGAAAGTCCGGATGGATTATTATTCGAAACATACTATGATTTAGAAGAATTGGAAACAGTGTTGAAAATTGCAAGACAAGAAACAGATATTCCAATTATTACAAATGTGACGTTGCATGAACTTGGGAATTTACAAAACGGTGTTCAGTTAAATGAAGCATTTAAGCGCTTAGAACAATTAGGTTCAGATGTAGTGGGGCTTAATTGTCGTTTAGGTCCGCATCATATGATTCGCGCTTTAGAATCTGTTCAACTTCCGAGCAATGCTGCGCTTGCAGCGTACCCTAATGCAAGTTTACCAGAGTATGTAGACGGCCGATTGGTGTATGATGCGGCTCCGGAATACTTTGGCTCAAGTGCGCTTCAATTACGTGACCAAGGAGCATCCATTATTGGAGGATGCTGCGGTACGACACCACAGCATATTACAGCAATGAAAGCAGCTGTTGGTGATTTAGCTCCAATCGTTGAGAAGAAAATGCCAGCAACGAAAGTGGAAACAATTGAAGTTCGGGAACAGGATCGCACCCCTGCTTTATATGAAAAAGCGAAAACAGAAAGAACGATTTTAGTAGAACTAGATCCACCTAAGAAACTGGGAATCGAAGAGTTTATGAAAGGGTCTAAAGCTTTGAAAGAAGCTGGAGTTGATACGATTACGCTAGCGGATAATTCGCTCGCTTCCCCTAGGATTTCTAATGCAGCGCTGGGTATGTTAATAAAATCACAGCTTGATTTAAATCCGCTTGTGCATATTACATGTCGTGATCGAAACTTAATTGGACTGCAATCGCATTTAATGGGCCTACAAACGTTAGGATTAAATGAAGTATTAGTTATTACAGGAGACCCTTCGAAAATTGGTGATTTCCCAGGTGCAACATCTGTGTATGATTTATCTTCTTTTGATTTAATTAGTTTGGTTAAGCAGTTTAATGAAGGACTTTCGTATTCTGGACAAAGTCTTGGCCAAAAGACGAATTTTAAAATTGCTGCGGCGTTTAATCCAAATGTGAAATATTTAGATAGAGCAGTTCAACGAATGGAAAAGAAGATTGAATGCGGCGCTCATTCATTTTTAACACAGCCGATTTATTCCACTTCACAGATTGAAGAAGTATACGAAGCAACGAAGCATTTAGAGACACCTATTTTTGTCGGTATTATGCCGTTAACTAGTACTCGTAATGCCGAATTTATTCATAATGAAGTACCAGGAATTAAGTTGCCAGATCATGTTCGCCGGGCAATGGCAGCAGCAGGTAATGACCCAATTCAGGCGCAAAAAGAAGGTGTGGCAATTGCACGAGAACTTGTGGATGCGGCAATGGATAAATTTAAAGGCATCTATTTAATCACCCCATTCCTTCGTTATGAAATGACGGCAGAGTTAACGCGCTATATTAGAACGCTTGATCAAACAAAAACATCTGAGGTGGCAGCATATGAGTAAAAAATCAATTAACGAACAATTACAATCAAAAATTCTATTACTGGATGGCGCAATGGGTACGATGCTACAAGCTGAAAATTTAACAGCTGAAGATTTTGGCGGAGAACAATATGAAGGCTGTAATGAATATTTAACGCTGACTCGTCCTGATGTGATTCAAAAAATTCATGAAGCGTATTTTGCTGCAGGTGCTGATATTGTTGAAACGAATACATTCGGGGGTACGAGTATTGTTTTAGATGAATACAATCTAGGTACACTTGCTTACCAGTTAAATAAAGAATCAGCAGAAATCGCTGTAAAAGCGTGTGAAGCATATTCAACAGAGGCTTGGCCGAGATATGTGGCTGGTTCAATGGGACCAACAACGAAAACACTATCGGTTACGGGTGGAACGACTTTTGATACATTAAAAGAGTGTTATGAAGAGCAAGCCCTTGGATTAATTGATGGAGGCGTCGATTTACTTCTCGTTGAAACCTGTCAAGATATGCTAAATGTAAAAGCTGCTTTTTTAGGCATTAAAGGAGCCTTTGAGAAGAGTGGTAAGGAACTCCCGATTATGATTTCGGGAACAATTGAGCCAATGGGAACGACATTAGCTGGTCAATCCATTGAAGCGTTCTATCTTTCTTGCGAGCATATGAAACCAATTTCCGTCGGTTTAAACTGTGCGACAGGTCCGGAATTTATGATCGATCATATTCGGACATTAGCAGATTTATCAAATAGTGCGGTTAGCTGTTATCCGAATGCAGGGCTTCCGGATGAAGAAGGACATTATCATGAATCTCCAACTTCTCTTGCTGAGAAAATGAAGCAGTTTGCAGAAAAAGGCTGGGTCAATATTATCGGTGGTTGTTGTGGAACGACACCAGCACATATTGAAGAGTTATCAAAAGTGCTTCAAGATGTTCAGCCAAGACAACTTCCAGAAGAGCCGCATAATCATGCTGTTTCTGGGATTGAACCGTTGATTTACGATGATTCAATGCGTCCGTTATTTGTCGGAGAACGTACGAATGTCATTGGCTCACGTAAATTTAAAGAATTAATACGCGATAAGAAGTTTGAACAAGCGGCTGAAATCGCCCGTGCGCAAGTAAAAACTGGGGCTCACGTTATTGATGTTTGTTTGGCAGACCCGGATGATGATGAATTAGGTAATATGAAAGCATTTGTTGAAGAAGTGGTTAAAAAAGTAAAAGTGCCGCTCGTAATTGATACAACAGATGAACTTGTTTTAGAGCAAGCGTTAAAGCACTCTCAAGGTAAAGCCATTATCAATTCGATTAACTTAGAAGATGGCGAAGAGCGATTCGAGAAAATTGTTCCCCTTATTCATAAATATGGAGCGGCTGTCGTTGTTGGAACAATTGATGAAGAAGGTATGGCTGTTGATGCAGAACGTAAGCTGGAAATCGCTAAGCGGTCTGTAGACTTGCTTGTGAATAAATATGGGTTAAATCCACGTGATTTAATTTTTGATCCACTTGTTTTTCCAGTTGGGACAGGGGATGAACAGTATATTGGATCAGCGCTAGAAACGGTAAAAGGTATTCAAGCGATTAAAGAAACGTTTCCGGATTGCTTAACGATTTTAGGAGTATCGAATGTTTCGTTCGGTTTACCACCGCGTGGCCGTGAAATTTTAAATGCAGTATTTATGTACCATTGTACAAAAGCAGGTCTTGATTATGCGATTGTCAATACAGAGAAATTAGAGCGTTTTGCTTTGATTCCAGAAGAGGAAGTGAAGTTAGCAGAAGCGCTTCTATTCGAGACTTCGCAAGAAACATTAGCGACCTTTACTGAGTTTTATCGAGATAAAAAAGTTGTGAAAAAAGACAATATGGCCAAGCTTCCATTAGATGAGCGTTTGGCGAATTATATTATTGAAGGAACAAAAGAAGGACTAATTGAGGATTTAGACAAGGCGCTTGCTCGTGGCGATGCACCATTGGATATTATTAATGGTCAACTAATGAAAGGAATGGCTGAGGTAGGTCGTTTATTTAACGATAATCAGTTAATTGTGGCTGAAGTTCTTCAAAGTGCTGAAGCGATGAAGGCAGCAGTTTCTCATCTTGAGCCATTAATGGAGAATTCAGAAGACAGCGCGAAAAAAGGGAAAATGTTAATAGCTACTGTTAAAGGGGACGTACATGACATTGGGAAAAACTTGGTAGACATTATCCTATCAAATAACGGATTTGAAGTGATTGATTTAGGAATTAAAGTAACTTCCCAGCAAATTATTGAAGAGGTCCGTAAACATGAGCCAACGATTATTGGTTTATCTGGCTTGTTAGTAAAATCAGCCCAACAAATGGTATTAACGGCGCAAGATTTAAAACAAGCGGGTATTGACACACCGATTTTAGTAGGTGGAGCAGCTTTATCACGTAAGTTTACTGATTTTAAAATCTCTCCAGAGTATGATGGACCAGTTCTATATTCAAAAGATGCAATGGATGGACTAGCTGTTGCCAATGTGTTGCATGACCCAGCGCAAAAGGAAGTATTTTTAGAAGAAAACAATGAGAGACGAAATAAAGCGATTGCTAATGCAGCGATTGTAGCGACGATGGAAAAGCCGGAACGGAAAAAAGCTGTTGCTCCAGCGATTTCTGCTGCACCGGTTAAAGTGCCGCAAGATCTTAAACGACATGTTCTTAAAGATTATGCGTACGATGTCGTTCAACCATATATTAACCGTCAAATGTTAATTGGACATCATCTCGGGTTAAAAGGTAAAGTAGCCGAAATGATTAAACAAGGAAATGAAAAGGCGATTGGGCTGAATGATTTAGTTGACGAGTTAATTGAGTTTATTAAAAAAGATGAAGACTACGGATTAAATAGTGTTTTTCAATTCTTTCCTGCTCAAAGTGATGGAGATAAAGTATTAGTTTATAATCCAGATAATCATGAAGAGGTATTGGAAGAGTTCGACTTTCCAAGACAAGCAAGCAGCCCTAATTTATGTTTAGCTGACTTTTTGAAGCCTGTATCTTCAGGAGAAATGGATTATGTTGGTTTCTTTGTCGCGACAGCAGGCCGTGGCATTAGAAAATGGGCGGAAAAATGGAAGGAAGAAGGCGATTTCTTAAAAAGTCATGCGATTCAGGCACTTGCTCTTGAAACAGCAGAAGGCTTTGCTGAAAGAGTACATCAGGTGATGAGGGATGCATGGGGCATTAGTGATTCAATCGATATGACAATGAGAGAGCGGTTTGCTGCTAAGTATATTGGACAGCGTTTCTCATTCGGTTATCCTGCATGTCCTAATTTGGAAGATCAAGAAAAATTATTCCGACTATTAAAACCAGAAGATATTGGTGTTCAGTTAACGGAAGGTTGTATGATGGAGCCAGAGGCTTCTGTATCAGCTATTGTTTTTGCCCATCCAGAAGCACGCTATTTCAATGTAGAGAAATAATTTTTATTAGGCAGCGGCATAAAAACCGCTGTCTTATTATGTATGAAAAATAATGAATGGTGTATTTTATGTAAGAAGGTTGTGTCGTTTAGTTTAAGGCTTTGTTAAACAATGTTGTTGATAACGTGATTTTTTGTTTTATTTTACCTTTCAGTAAAGCTGCCAGGTGAAATGATTCGAAAATTAACAACACTCTTATAAGAGAGTCTTATTCAAAGGAAAGGACTGTTTCTTATGATAAAAACATCTATTCGTACGTTGTTAATTTTGATTAGTTGTCTAGTTGTATGTATGGCTTTTAATATAGGATCTGGATCAGGGCAGACCATTCCGGAGGAGTTAGATCCACTTATAAAGTCCGAACGTTCATTGAAGAAGGCTTATTTGACGTTCGATGATGGACCTTCGACAAATACAATAAAGATACTGGATATTTTAGATCGATATCAAATAAAAGCTACTTTTTTTGTGATGGCAAATAAAGAAGCCTATGCGGAGAAATGTTATCGAGAAATCGTTGCAAGAGGTCATTCCATTGCGTTGCATTCTTATTCTCATGATTATAATGTCATTTATCGTTCAAAAAAAGATTTCTTTCAAGACTTAAAAAGATTAGAATTATTACTAAGCGCCAAATATGGAGTTAAAACCCATTTTGTCCGCCTTCCAGGGGGATCCGGTAATCAACTCATGTATCAAACAGCTACGAGACCTATTATAAAAGGGATATTGCAGGAGTTAAAAGATACTGGGTATGTGTATGTAGATTGGAATGTGGATTCAAAAGATGGAATAAGTCCGTTAACGAGTCAACAAACCATTACCCAAAATGTACTGAGTAATGCGAAGCATCATAAGCAGGCTATTATTTTACTACATGACATCAATAGTATGAAAAATACTGTAAAAGCTCTTCCGACAATTATTGAAGGATTAAAGGAAGAGGGGTATATATTTGATATAATTGATGAAACGACGCCCCAAATACATTTTAATTAAATGGAAACGCTTTGATTAACAGCAATAATTGAATGACCTTTTAGAAAGGAACAGTTTGTTAGTATGAGACCTTCACTATTTTTATCCCATGGGACACCATGGCTAACAATCGAGGACAATCGATATACGGAATTTTTAAAAGAATATGTCGCTCAACATGAAAGGCCAGATGCTATTGTTATCATTTCTAGTCATTGGAATAGATGCGATCAGGCTGTTTCTGCTGTCAAAAAACATGATATTAGTTGTGATTTTATTGGCCATCCGGATAAGGTGACACAAATCACCTATCCGGCATCTGGTAATATAGAGCTCTCTGATCAAGTTCTTACTCTATTATCTCGCGTAGATATATTTGGAGAATTTGATGAGAATAGAACGCTAGATTATGGAAGTTGGGTGCCGCTACATATTATGTATCCAGAGGCTGATATACCGGTTGTTTCGCTATCGATTAACCCAACCTTATCTTTAGCAAAACAATACGAAATTGGTAAGTCTCTTGCTGCATTAAAAGAGGAAAATATATTAATTATTGCAAGTGGTGGAATTGTATATAATCTGGATCATATTCAGTACGAGATGAATGTTGTCGAAGGCTGGGCTATTCGATTTGTTGAATGGATAGAGGAGCACGTTATGAATTGGAATTTAAAAGCGCTGTTTCAGTTTCAAGAGGAGGCCCCTTTTGCTTTCGATGCAGTGCCGAATATTAGTGAATTGATTCCGCTAATCATTGCAATGGGAACCGGAGATAAACAAAGAAATCCTACGTTGTTACATCGAAGTTTTCAATTTGGGAATGTTAGTTTATCGGCTTTCGAATTCTAGTAAAATGATTAGAAAAAGTAGCTATTTTAAGAGTTAAATATAAAAAAAGAAAAATCTTTTTAAGTGAAAAAATAACGTAAATAAGAAAAAAAGTTTGTTAAAGGCGAAATATGACGAATTAAGCAGATTTATAGGTTTTGGGAGTTGTTTTTTGTTCGTTTTAACCTTTGGATATTTCGACAAAAACATGTTAATATAACATCTGAAAACGTTTTATCCTTAATAATTTTTACAGTTTTATGACAATTACTTTTGAATCTTAACTTATTTATACTGTCATACGAAATAGAAATTTGGGGATGGATAAAACGATAGTAAAAAATTATGAGAGAAATTTGGGGGTTTACGAGATGACCATCAAGGATGCTAAGGCATACGACTCATGGAAAGCTTTTTCAGGTCCAAACCTTGGGTATGTGATAGGACAATATGACTTATTCCAAACAAACCCAGAAGAAGTGGATCCTGAACTGAAAAACTTTTTCGAAATCGCAGGTCCTCCTTCACTTGACGCTACAGTAGGAGCTGCACTTACAAATTCAACAGTACAATCAGCTGGAGAAGTTCTTCCAATGAAGAAAATTATGTCAGCTGTCAAATTAGCGGAGAATATTCGTACATATGGACACCTTGCAGCGAATATTTACCCGTTAAAAGATACGCCTCTGAATACAGAACAAATTGAGTTTGAAAAATTTGGTTTAACAGAAGCCGACTTAAGAAAAATTCCGGCTGATTTAATCTGTCCACAAGCGCCTGCAAGCGTGAAAGATGGATATGAAGCCATTGAATATTTGAAACAATTGTATACGCAAACAATCGCTTTTGAATTCCATCATGTCAGCGATGTAGAAGAACATGAATGGTTGAACGAAATGGTTGAATCACGTCAAATGTTCCCAACTTTGACAAAAGAGAAAAAGGCAGCATTACTTAAACGTTTGAGTGAAGTAGAAGGCTTTGAAAAATTCCTTCATCGTACATTTGTTGGTCAAAAACGTTTCTCTATCGAAGGGGTAGACCCATTAGTTCCAATGTTAGATGAAATGATTTCTGAAACAGTACAACATGGTACATCGAATGTAAATATTGCGATGGCTCACCGTGGTCGTTTAAATGTACTTGCTCATATACTAGGTAAACCTTATGAAATGATTTTCTCTGAGTTTCAACATTCACCTAATAAAGATTTAGTTCCTTCAGAAGGATCAATTGGTGTAACATTTGGTTGGACAGGAGACGTGAAATACCATTTAGGTTTAGATCGTCAAGTTACAAAAGAAAGTACGAAAAAAGTAAGAGTTACACTTGCAAACAACCCAAGTCACTTGGAAGTTGTTGGACCGGTTGTAGAAGGATACTCTCGTGCAGCTCAAGAGGACCGTACGCAAAAAGGATACCCACAACAAGATGTTTCGAAGTCTCTTGCTGTGTTAATTCATGGGGATGCAGCATTCCCAGGGGAAGGTATCGTACCGGAAACATTAAACTTAAGCGGACTAAAAGGATATCAAGTTGGTGGAACGATTCATATTATCGCCAACAACCGAATCGGTTTTACAACTGAAAGTGAAGATTCACGCTCTACAAGATATGCAAGCGACATGGCTAAAGGATTTGAAGTGCCGGTTGTACATGTAAATGCAGACGATCCAGAAGCTTGCTTAGCTGCTGTGCATCTTGCTGTCCTATATCGTGAAAAATACAAAAAAGATTTCTTAATCGACCTAATTGGTTACCGTCGTTTCGGTCATAACGAAATGGATGAGCCATTAGTAACTCAACCGCAAACATATGCATTAGTTCATAAACATCCAACACAAAAAGAACTTTATGCAAAACAATTGATCGAAGCGGGAGAAATTACAGAACAAGAAGCAAAAGCATTAGCAGAACAAGCAGATGCTAAGCTTTTAGAAGCATACAACAAAGTATCTGGAAACAAACCAGAAGAAGAATTTGAATTAGATCCACCAGCAACAATTGCTAATGGTCTACCTAAAATTTCAACTGCTGTTTCAACAGAAGAGCTTGTAGAAATTAATGAACAGCTTGTTAAATGGCCAGAAGGATTTACACCTAATAAAAAATTAGGCAAAATTCTACAACGTCGTCTAGACTCATTTGGTGAGAATGGAAAAATTGACTGGGCACATGCTGAAACATTAGCGTTTGCATCTATCTTAAAAGACGGCACGCCAATTCGTTTAACTGGACAAGATTCAGAGCGTGGTACGTTCGCACAACGTAATATTGTTCTTCATGATAGCGTTACTGGTCAGACATATTCACCACTTCATGCAATCGAGTCTGCTAATGCATCATTTGCGGTTCATAACAGTCCGCTTACTGAAACAGCAGTTCTTGCTTTTGAATATGGTTACAATGTATTTGCACCGGAAACATTAGTATTATGGGAAGGTCAATTCGGTGATTTCGCGAATACTGCTCAAGTTATTTTTGATCAATTTATCGCAGCAGGTCGTGCAAAATGGGGTCAAAAATCAGGTCTTGTTATGCTATTACCACACGGGTATGAAGGACAAGGTCCAGAGCATTCAAGTGCTCGTCTAGAACGTTTCTTACAATTAGCTGCTGAAAATAACTGGACAGTAGCAAACTTAAGCTCTGCAGCGCAATACTTCCATATTCTTAGAAGACAAGCTAAGATTTTGGAAAAAGAAGAAGTACGTCCACTTGTTATCATGTCTCCTAAGAGTATGTTACGTAACCAAGTGATGGCTTCTGCACCAGCAGAATTTAGCTATGATGAATTCCAAACATTCATTGAAACAAAAACATTAGGTCAAAATCCAAAATCAGTAGAGCGTATCGTATTTGCTACTGGTAAATTAGCTGTTGAGCTACGTGATAAAGCAGCTACTCAAGAGGACACAGACTGGTTACAAATTATTAGCCTAGAGGAAATTTATCCATTCCCATTCGAAGGCATTCAAGAAGCACTGAAAAAATATTCTAAACTTAAAGAAATCGTATGGGTTCAAGAAGAGCCTAAAAATATGGGTGCATGGACGTTTGTTGAACCTAGACTTAACGCAGCAGCACCGAAAGGTCTTACTGTATCTTATATCGGAAGAAAACGCAGATCTAGTCCATCCGAGGGAGATGCACTTGTTCACAAACAAGAACAAAATCGTATTATCGCTCAAGCACTTACGCGTAATCTAGAGGGGGAAAAATAAGATGGCTGAAGTAAAAGTACCTGAATTAGCAGAATCCATTACAGAAGGTTCGATTGCACAATGGTTAAAACAACCTGGTGATCGTGTAGAAAAAGGAGATTATATCCTTGAACTTGAAACGGATAAAGTAAACGTTGAAATTATTTCAGATTACTCTGGTACACTTACAGAGCAGTTAGCTGAAGAAGGCGATACAGTTCTAGTTGGCCAAGCAGTTGCAACAGTTGATGAAAGTGGTGCAGCGGCAGCACCAGCAGCGCCTGCTCAAGAAGCAGCACCAGTTGCTGAAGCGCCAGCAGCGCCTGCGGCAGCACCAGCAGCACCAGCTCAAGCTCAAGGTGCACCAAAAGAAGAGGCAGTACCAGGACAAGGTGTAATTGCTTCTCCAGCAGCTAGAAAATTAGCTCGTGAAAAAGGAATTGATTTAAACGCTGTACAAACTGTTGATCCACTAGGACGCGTACGTGTTCAAGATGTAGAAGCATCTAATAATGCACCAGTTCAAGCAGCGCCTGCGGCAACACCAGCACCAGCTAAAAAAGCTGCAGCTCCAGAAGTAAATGACGATCGCGTAGAAGTTATTAAAATGACTCGTCGTCGTCAAACAATTGCGAAACGCTTAGTACAAGTACAAGCTGAAGCAGCGATGTTAACTACTTTCAATGAAGTAGACTTAAGTGCAGTTATGGAATTACGTAACCGCCATAAAGATGCGTTTGTGAAAAATCATGATGTTAAACTTGGTTTCATGTCATTCTTCACAAAAGCAGTAATCGGTGCATTGAAACAGTACCCATTATTGAATGCTGAAATTCAAGGCGACCACATCTTGAAAAAGAACTTCTACGATATCGGTGTAGCCGTATCTACAGATGAAGGTCTTGTTGTACCAGTTGTTCGCGATGCAGACCGTAAAAGCTTTGCTGAAATCGAAAAAGATATCGCTGACTTAGCTGTTAAAGCACGCAACAACAAATTAGGTCTTTCTGATCTATCTGGCGGTACATTTACAATCACAAATGGCGGAACATTTGGTTCTCTATTATCAACACCAATCTTAAATGCACCTCAAGTTGGTATCCTTGGTATGCATACAATCAAAACACGCCCAATCGCTGTTGGAGATAAAATCGAAAACAGACCAATGATGTATCTTGCATTATCTTATGACCACCGTATTGTTGACGGTAAAGAAGCTGTTGGCTTCCTTGTAGCCGTTAAAAATATGCTTGAAGATCCAGAACAACTTCTTCTTCAAGGGTGAGTAAATAATTTGAAAAACCCCTCTGTCAATGACAGAGGGGTTTTCAGGCTGTCGGGAAAGTCCCGACAGCCATT
>NZ_QWVS01000062.1 GCF_003570725.1 Peribacillus asahii | reverse complement strand
ATAACTTCAAAAGCTTACCTATCACTATAATAAAGATAAGCGCTCATTTTTTATTTAAGGCCCATATTTTGGAATGGGACAATTTTCTGAATAATGGGATTTAGTATTCAATCGGATTGATGAAGTCGACCTAAAACTGATACTAAAAAATAAGCCTTTATTCTATAAAGAGGCTGTTAACTCGAATAGGACTACAGTTTATTGGGAACTTTAAACTTAATGAAACATACAGATAAGGGGATTACTTATGACCGCCGATAAAGAATTTAATCCAATGGATGTTATGAAACCAATTAATTTAAGTTCAAAAGAATTAGATGAGTCACAGTCGTTTACATCGGTTGAAATCGGTAAACTGTGGGTTACATATATGGGGAACAGTATGGCAAGTCAAATCTTGCCTTATTTTCTGCAACATTGTGAGGATGAATATATTAGGACGTTACTTGAAAATGGTTTAGCCTTATCTAAGGATTTTAAGCAGAGGATAGAAAAATTTTTAAAAAAGGAAAATTTCCCTATACCTGTTGGTTTTTCAAAGGATGATGTAAATCTTGGTGCCCCTCGTTTATACGAAGATGAATTTTACGTGCAATATTTAAAATATACGGCTAAGGCTGGGCTTAGTATCTACTCGGTAGCAATTCCGTTAATAATAAGAGAGGATATAAGGGAGTTTTTCGTTTATGCAAATAAATGCACAGATATCCTATTAGGACAGATTAATAATGTTTTATTTGAAAAAAAATTAATTGTTAAACCTCCAAGTATTCCTACACCTGAAAAACCTGATTTTGCTAATAAACAAAGTTATCTAAACGGTTGGTTTGGAGATGTTAGACCATTACATGCGATGGAAATTGTTCACCTTTACGATAACATTGAAAATAACATAACAAGTAAAGCGTTATTATTGGGATTTTATCAAACAGTTAAGGACGAAAAAATAAAATCATTGTTTAAAAAAGGTTTAGAAATGACTGATAAAGCAGTGAAGCAATGTATTGAAAAGCTTCATTCAGAAAACTTACCAACACCGTCATACATTGACCATTTGGTTACAACATCCGATTATCCTCCTTTTTCTGATAAAATAATGTTATCTCATAAGTTGGACATGTTCTCTATGAAGATTAGGTCATTTGGAAACTCATTAGCGGTAAATGGAAGAAGAGATATAGGTGCATTATATGTAAGAAATATGACTAATGTTGGTGTATTTGTTGATGATGCTGCTAATATTTTAATTGATAAAGGATGGTTGGAAGCGCCACCACAAGCATTTGATAGAAGTTAATTGACAATCGAATAGATTGAAAAAATCTCCATTAGCAAGCTAATTGAAAAACAGAATATAGAAAAGGCGATTCTACAGGTGGATTATCAATGGTTAATGTTTTATTTCTGTCTATATTTCTTTGCTATGTGGGATGCTTGGAAAGATGCTGGAGGAGGAAAGGGGAATTGTTTCTTTCTTCCTTTTGTGTTTGCTGCATACTTTGTTACGTTTGGTTAAAAAATGAATTCGCCTGATGATTGGATTAAAGTCTTTACGGACTGCCAAACGAATGATTAAGGGGCTAGAGGCTATGAACATAATCAAAAAAGGACAGAATCTTCAAGGGAAGAAGTCTATCCTAAATCAAAAAGAATTCATTCATCAACTGTTTGGACTAGTGACATAAGACCAGGGGTCACTGAAAATCTTTCGCCTTTCTATATTTTTTCAAGTTGTTGCACCAGAACTATCAATTGATTAACTAAGTGACAATATAAAAGTCATAGATTTTCAAATAAATTTTCATTTTTCGGGTCTCTGCTAAAGGTTAGAACTTCCTCAACTGGTTGATAGGATTCACCATAAAAATGTTGATCCTTATATGTATGTATCAGATTATATGTCTTCTTCATTGCTTCAAAGATCATTTCTTCCGACTCGTTATTGGGTGCCCAGTAGAGGATTTCCAGTTCATTAAGCTCTTTTGTTGCAAGGGACCTTCTCTCATACCCAATGGAGTTAGCATGCTTAAATCCTTCACGTTTATAAAAATGAAGTCTTTTTTCTGAATCACTGTCTTCATAGTTAATTGGTTCTACTTCAAGTATAATCGGTTTCCCTTTGCGTTTTAGTTTTTCCAATAGTTTATGCCCGAGTCCTTCACCTCTAGCATTTTTTGAAACGAGAAGATAATCAATAAAAATAAAATTATCTAGTTCAACATACATTAAAATATGTTTAGGGCCCTCATCCTTATGATAGATATCTGAACGCTCTTCAAGTAAGCTTTCCATATGTTCTCTTGATTTCATTTCTTCAATCGGAAAATATTGATTTAACTTTTCATACCAATGCATCGTTTACTCCTTTTTAATGTTTTTCCTTTCAAACTTTTTATGTTGATTCTTAATAATGAAAGTACTTGTCTTTATGCTGTCCATTCTTTAGCAAACAATACTAATAAACCTCTAAATTTTGTTCTAAAGGAGTTCTAAATTTTAACTTGAAGAGTATGTAGCCTGTATCTCTTTAGAGTTAGTAAAGATACTACAAACAGTTCTTAAACCTGCCGCGCTTTCGCTTGCTTACCGCTGCTCACTTCGAGACTTTGCCCTCCCGCAAAGGAATTTAATGAACCCTTAATAGTTATTAAAAAACAAATTCGTAACAGCCTGCGTTAAATTATTATGATTCCATTCAAAAAGATGAATGGGTAGCTATTACCGAATGGAGTAATTAATTTATCAAATGAACTGATTAAAATCGTCCCCTTTTGGGGCGATTTTTTATTTAAATGTGAAAACGCAGGGGGAAATTGTGTTTTATTGTTCTATATCAAGAATTGATGATATATTTTTATGTAATGTAAAAAAAAGGAAATTTTGAAAATGTATCGAAAACCAATCTAAGTGTTAGGACATTTTATATAAAAAGAGTAACCGCTTCTGAGAAAGCAAGAAAATAAGCTAAGTAAACAAGTTAAGGAGGAAAAGTACTTTATTTACATCTGGAGCAATTTATGAGTTATCGATCTGCTTTAAAACAAGTTTGAGTGTGTAAACAATATAGCCGTGGCTCATTTTATCGCTGGCAAATTCTTTGCGCACCAGCATTAAAAGAAGCAGGAGGCGAAAAAGATGAATAAAGCTCAAAATCGCTACATGCGTGTAAGAAAGGCTAAATCACAAGCAAAACAGAAGCAATCGAGCAGAAGGTTGCTAGCTTTACTAATCTTTTTCTCTTGTTTATTTCTTATGTATACTGCATTTGTTTTAGAGCGTTATTTTTTTCACTTTACAGATATGTTCACGGAAGAAAACGCTATCGATGCGTCTACAGCGATACATGATTCTACACCTATGTACAAGAAAGAAAACGCTTCACAGCAGGAGAGCAACATTGCTCAAAAAGATGGTGCATTGCTGCCGGTGGATGTAACAAATCTAAAGCATATAGAATGGCTCGTTGTAAACAGCGCAATTGTGCATTTTTATCAAGCAAAAAAACGCTATCCTGTGTCGCTTGAGGAGTTAGCGAGTCCTTATCCGAATAACTGGATTTCATATGTTCCTAAAGGAATTACGTACAAACGAATGAGCCAAAGCTATACTCTTCTTTTAGCAGGTACCCCTCTTGATGCTCGAAAAGAACTAGTGGAAATCCTCGTTTACCCGAGTGTGCACAAATTAGCACTTTCATTTCATGGCAGAACGATTGCTGTTTACTCTATAGCTACAGGAAAAAAAGGAATGCCGTTCTCAGCTTCATATGTAACAGAAAGAGTGGTGGAGCCGAATGGTCCAGGCTCTCCGTTTGGCACAAGAGGGATTGTACTCGAACAAGAAATAGCCCTGCATGGAACAAACAAGCCTTCTTCGGTCGGAAGAAGTGTGTCAGCAGGCTGTTTTCGTTTGTTGAATCACCATATTGAAGAATTGTATCCATTTGTCCCAAAAGGAACGCCTTTAAAAGTATTAGACGGTGCTCCCGCTGCTTCATCCTTGTCTGAAGGAATTCCGCTTGTGTTAACAAGGAAATCACTCGAAAGTGAAAAAAATCCGGGTGTCAGGTATAAGTGGCGAGGATAATAAAAGAGGGAATTATCGTATAACATGTTGGTGGTCTTATACAAGTAAACTTAATGCACGCTACCTAGTAGTGTGTATTTTTTATGAATAGTTTTTCGCAAAAGAGATTCGCAATTATGCGAAAAATTATCACTTTTGCGAGAATATTTGAATCTAGGTCTCTTTTTAAAAGGATACTTGTTGGTATGAAACTTGCAATACGATTAAGCAAGAGGAGCAATGCTTCGTTCAATATATCAATCACAAAACAACATGATTATTCTACGTTTAAGTATTGGACAGATAAAACGAGAATGGAGAGATGCAAATGAAAATCTATGTGATTATGAAACTTACTTTTGATACAGCAGAAAAGTCTGTGAATAAAGGAGAGTATAAATGAACTTATCTACTTCGGAATTGTTTATCGGACAAATAGCCCGTTTGCGACGGATATTTACAGAAGATGATGTTCAACAATGCAATGAATTAACAAAAGATTTTAATCCAATCTATCAACGAAATGAGGATAGTTGGAAGAATCGTTATTCGCAGCCGATTGTTCCCGGAATGTTGGTGGAGGGATTAGTTACCCAAGTGATTACCGATAAACTTCCGGGACGTGCTTGTGTATTGCTGCAAAAAGAGATGATTTATTATCATCCGGTACATGCCGGAGATGTCATTACCGCTGAATTGACGATTATTGATGTTAATCTTGAAAGAAATTGGGTTACGCAAAAGGTTGCATGCTTTAATCAAAATGGAACCGAGGTAATTAAAGGACAAGTGGTTCTTTTTGTATTATCGGAAAGGTGATTGATATGGAGAAGACGATAAATTTACTAGAAGACTGGGGATACATTGAAGTTGATAGCAGCGGGCGACTAGTTCACCTCAGCCCAGATTTTTGTGAAAACTTTTCGATAAATAAGAGTGCTTACTTAGGGGCTCCAATTTATGATGTAATCCATGGAATGTATGGCCGAAGGCGTAAAAAAGTCTTCTTCGGTGTTATTTCCGGGATTAATTGTTTAATTAGAGTGACGAAACAGAATCAACAGGAGATTTATCGGGTGATAGCCCGTGATGGAGATATTGAGCATCATGAAATGGTCTCGTTCATGCATGCAATTGATTTAGCTAAAATGAACAAAAAAAAGCCCCACCAAAACAAATACAGCTTTGAGGAAATTATTGGGGATAGTATGGCGATGAAGGAGGCTAAAGAATTAGCCATTCGAATTGCGACTAGTAATTCAACTGTGCTGCTGACAGGGGAAAGTGGGACGGGAAAGGAATTATTCGCTCAAGCGATTCATGGTATAAGCAGAAGGAAAAACAATCCCTTTATTGCAGTAAATTGTGCAGCTATCCCGGGGGAATTATTTGAATCAGAGCTTTTTGGGTATGAACCGGGAGCATTTAGTGGAGCAAGAAAGGAAGGAAAGCCTGGAAAGTTTGAATTAGCTATGAATGGTACCCTTTTTCTTGATGAAATATCAGAACTTCCTTATGAAGCACAAGGAAAGCTGCTCCGTGTGCTTCAGGAAAAAGAGGTTGAACGCATCGGAGGAACCGTTAGTAAAAATATTGATATCCGTATTATTGCAGCAACGAATCGTGACTTAGGAAAACTTGTTGAGGAAGGGAAGTTCAGACAGGATTTATTTTATCGACTTTATGTCTTCGATTTAACAATTCCTTCACTTCGGGAGAGAAAAGAGGATCTTCTATCATTAGCTCATTATTTTATTGATTTTTTTAATGAGAGGTTTGATCTGGACGTTAAATTCATTGATTCCCAGCTTCAAGAGTGGATCTTGAACTATGAATGGCCAGGAAATGTTCGTGAATTAAAGGCCTTTATTGAAAGGGCAATGAATATTGTTGAAGGAGATACCCTTTCGATGAATACGATCTATTTTTCACGCCAAATGTCTACCAATCCAACAAATAGGGAAATCACACCTCTGCAAAGTTTAGAGGAAGAAGTGAGAAGTGCAGAGATAAACGCAATCCAACGAGCTTTACAAGAAGCAAATGGTGATCGAACTCTAGCTGCTCAAAAACTAAAAATACATATTGCCAGTTTGTATCGAAAAATAGCTAAGTACAATCTGAAATAATACTATATTTGCACACTATTCAGTAGTGTGTATTTTTTTGTATCAGAATTTATAACTGACAAGTATCGCGTGATTCAAAAATGAAATGTTGATTCATTTTTGAAACACGAGGACCTGCTAGTAATCTATTTGTTTGATTTAAATATAAATCGACAAAGAATTAAGTTGTAAGTAAAGCCCGATAAATGTAAGCATTTCTTTTTGGCACAATTTTTGCATTATGTATATAGTATTCCAATTTATTAGGGGGAATTGACATGTTTACGATAGTAAATCCAGAAATTGAGCAAATTAGACAAATGGTAAGGA
>NZ_QWVS01000061.1 GCF_003570725.1 Peribacillus asahii | reverse complement strand
GAAAAACTTACGTTTTTAATTTTTGTTAAACGGTTATCACAAATAAAAGGCGACTTTCCGTTCGATTTCGAACAGAAAGTCGCCTTTTTCTCTATTCTTTTTTACTCTTTTTCCTTCAAGATGGTCATGATTCGTTTGAGATTGACAGCGAATATGGCCATGGCTCCTTGCATGTTCATACCTAATAGACCCGCAGATGATGCTACATCATACCCGTGTCTGTGTTTTAATTCGCTATTCTTTGCTTCAATCTTATAGCGTGATTTTGCTTTTTCTTTAAATTCCTCGGTATTTTGAAATGCTTCTTGGTCCTTATGTTCTGTTGATTTAATCGATACCGAGTAGCTTTTACTCTTCGCTCCTTCCTTATAACACCCCTCTTGAAGAGGACAAACTTTACATTTTTCGATATCAAAAAAGTAAGTTAGTACTTGATTGGCCCCTTGGTTTTTCTTGCCTGTCCGTGCTTTTCGAGTAGCTAAATGTCCTGATGGGCAGATAAATAAACCTGCATCCTTATTAAATTCGAATTCTTTCTCCTTTGGACGTATGCCGTCTGTAATGACTGGATTCAACTTTGATACTAATTGAAGTTTTTTTTCTTTTGCGTAGTGAATATTCTCTTTTTCTGAATAAGCCGTATCCCCAATCACCGTGTCAATTTCCATGCCTGTTTCTTGGCTTTTTCTAATTAGTTCTTGTAGATATTTCCCATCACTTTTTTCACCCGTTGTCACAACCGCAGCGGTAATCAATCGTTCATCACTCATCGCAAGGTGTGTTTTGAAACCAAAAAATGAAGAATCAGCTGTTTTATGACCGATACGTGCGTCTGGGTCTGCAGAGAAATGGAGCTGTTCTGTGTAGTCTTCCACCACTTCTTTTAAGACATTTAATTTTTCTTGAACAGCTGGAATATGGGCAATTTTCGGTTCATTTTCGATGACTGTGATAACTTCTTCACAGTAAGCTAATTCATCTTTTACTTCGTTGGAAGTGGTTTTCGGTGGGAATTTTTCTTTCATGGATTCGTCGAATTGATAAACGGTTTTTCGTACGTTTTTTGATTTTTCCTGTAAAAATTCTTTCGGTGATTTTTGATTATACCGGGCTTTTGTATGTGTGGCGTCCACAATAATAGATGTACTTTTGATGATTTTCTTTTCTAAGGCAATTTCAACTGTTTTCCCAATAAGCATGTCTAATAAACTCACGTCCTTGAGACGAAGTCTGCGGAATTTTGTGAGCGAACTTGGATCAATCACAGAATCTTCCGGCGCCATATCTAAGAAATACTTAAACGACATATCATATTTTGAACGTTCCACGACATCGATATCCGATACATCAAAAATGGCTTTTAACAATAAATACTTAAACATTCGAATCGGAGGTATTGCGTTACGCCCGTTGTCTACACAGTATTTTGTTTTTAGCTCCTCTAAAATGAATGTGAAATCTACAAGTTCGTTAATTTGACGAAGCATATTATCTTTTGGTACGACGATATCGTAAATCGCGATGAACGGACTTAAATGGAATGTTTCCTGGTTTGAAATCATCTGAAGCACCACCTACATTTAGTAACTCTAGTATAAATGAAAAAAGCGAGGTATTCGACGATTCAATCGTCAAATACCTCGCAAAGTTAAAAGATATGGACTTTTTCAGTGCCCTC
>NZ_QWVS01000060.1 GCF_003570725.1 Peribacillus asahii | reverse complement strand
TAGTGTGTGCTCACTTTAAAAATTAACGTTGGCGTTTCTGTTTTGTTTAGTTTTCAAAGAACTAATTTGTCCTGCTGACAAGAATTGATTATACGCCCCTATTTTTAATTCGTCAATTGTTTTTTTGAAATATTTTTTCTCATTATCATTCATGAGGAAAACTACCATAATCCGTACTATTTTTAACTATATAAAATCTACTATTCAATACAGTCCGTCTAAGAAAGATATAGTTTTACTTAATCAGCTATTAGACTGTCATGAAAATACATCATACTTTCAAAAGAAATTGCCTTTCAGTTCCCTAAATGAGAAAACTAAAAGGCAATTTTAAAAACTTTTTATCTGAGAATCCTTTCTTAATAACAGGGCAACAAAATTGGATGCACTACCTATTTTATGGACAATTCCTCCCCATTGATTCTATATCATCCCGAATAAAATATTACTTCCATTCTCCATGATTCAATTCACCATAATACCTAAATAGTTGAGCAAACGATTCCATTGCTAGACACGGCTTCTCACTTTTTAGTGAGACATAACCCGCGAGACAGCAATAGGAATCATCCTCCCACAGAGTCATCCGCCTTTTGAAGATTCATCTGCTCTTCAGCTGCTTTCTTCTGTAATTGTGTAGCTAAAATAAAAGCAGTAAATAAAAGCCCACAGCAGAGTAGTAAAGCTGAAGGAATTCCTCCTACATGATCAATCATCCAACCGCTAAGACCCGGTCCAGCTAATTGCCCTACTGCAAAGAAAACGGTCGTATATCCTAGCGCAATCGGTGCATAAGAATGATGAATCTGCTCTGTGGAAAGTGCTTGAATAAGTGAAAGCATTCCCACAACCGTTACTCCCCAAAGGAATTGGCTTACAACAAACCCAATTTGTATAGGAAATAAAATCGGAATAAGCATCGAACCAGCCCCTAAGAAAAGGGTAATAAGCAGAGATTTCTTTCGCCCAATTCTATCTGAAATTGTTCCCCACAACGGCCCGCTAAAAATAGACATAATCCCGCCAAAAGCCATGATTGTTCCAGCTGAATATCGATCCACATTAGACTCTAAAATATAACTAAAAAGAAAGCTTTGTGGAATTAAATAAGCAAATCCAATCAATCCATAAATAATGGCTACGAGCAAAACACCCTTATGCAAGTAAACTTCCCGAAAAAGTGAATCAGTTTGCTGCCCCTTTTTACGTAAAGGAATAGGCGGATCTCGAAGGATAGCCTGAGCCACAAGAACAACTACTAGAGAAAATATTCCGTATAACAGCCAAAGATACCGCCAGCCGCTTTCGGAAAACCACGTAGTAAAGAACGGGATAAGCGTGCTCGAAATTAAAGTTCCTAATCCCAATCCACTAACGAGAAAACCAATCATCATCCCTCTTTGCTTCGGGAACCAACCAACAACAATATTTACAAGCGGCGTATAGGTGAAAGCCGTACCAATCCCGATTACCGCCATTACCACTAGACAAGAAACAAAACTCGTAACCCAAGATAAATATAACAAACCGACCGCCACAAGAAATGTCCCCCAAACAACCAAACGCTTCGAACCCCATTTTGAAGCAAGAATACCGGCGAAAAGAACCATTCCTAAATATCCAATCGAAGTGGCTGTCCCTAACATACCTGCCTGTTCATACGTTAGTGATAAATTTTCCTTCATAAAAGGCATGAGGATCCCGAACGACATTCTTGCAAAACCGAGAGTACTAATCGTCACCATCATACTTGCAAAAGCATACCACCAAATCCGCTGTTCCTGACCCATCCCTTCACACTCCTGCTTTCATATTCTATTCATTGTTAATTTATTAAGCCTCCTTTAGTTATCATTTCGAACTCCAAAACAGAAAACGTTTACATGGTTATTTCTCTCCCGCCTAAATAATCTCCTTTCTTTTTGTCACTTTTTGTATTTTTATATCATTTTTAAAGAAGTCTAATCCTTTCTTCCTTGGTACTATTCAAACCAAGACAGGTATAAATCAGGTTGTTATAACTAATAGGAAGAACATAGAATAAATAGAAACATACTCTTTTTTAGAGGAGGTGAGTTCCATGCCAGCAATCGAGGGCGGGGTGAAGTATCTTTTACGCGGTTTGGTGTTTATCGTTTATTTTCCTATCCAACTTCTCTTTCGTTTAATCTATTTTCTCTGGTTTTACCTCATGATTAAGCCGCTTACTTGGATTTGGGAAAAAATCTTTTTACCTATCTTTCAATTAATCTCAGATTATTTGCTCTATCCTTTTTGGAAATATATGATTCGTCTCCCTATTCAGTGGGTATGGCGTCAAGTGCTCTTCCCTGTTATTAGAGAAGTTCTTTTGCCGCTTTGTCTCTTTTGTTGGAATTATCTTATTTATCCATTTGTATACTATATCATTTACTACCCTTTATATTTTTTATGGAAGCATATACTTCTTTGGCTTTATACAGAAGTTCTCCTTCCAGTCTTACGCTTCAGTGAGGTCATTCTGAAGTGGATGTGGCTTCATATTATTTATCGTCCTCTACACTTTCTATGGATGAAGTGCGTATATCCGCCAATTAAATGGCTATGTTCCGAGATTATAAGACCGACCATCCAGTGGTTTCGAAAGGTTTTCTCCTAAAATGATGCACACGGCTTAAGCCGTGTGCATCATTCATTACCGCCTTGTTTCAACACAGAAGTCACCGCTTTTTCAATCTCTTGATAACTTGTGCAGCGACAAATGTTAGAGGATAGCCATTGTTTAATCGTTTCCAAGTCAGGATCAGGATGCTGTGACAATAAAGCCTGACAGTTCATAATAAAGCCTGGGGTGCAGTATCCACACTGAAAGGCGAAATGCTCAATAAAAGCTTTTTGAATCGGCGAATGAATAAGGCCTTCAATTGTTAAAATATCCGTACCAACAGCCTCAATGGCTAAAACTAAACAAGACTTCATCGGTTTTCCGTTCATTATTACCGTACAAGCACCACAATCTCCATTTAAACAACCTGGCTTCGCACCAGTTAAGCCTAATTTTTCACGTAAAACATGCAGTAACAAATCAGAAGCATGAATATCAGCTTCGTACTCTTCTCCATTTACTTTCAAGTCAATCATCCATCGTTTCGGCTTGCGTTTACTCATGCACACCCCCGCTTTCAAAATGCTTCAAAAAATCTACTAATGTATTTTTCAAAACGAATAATCGATATTCATCTGACCCTTCCACATCGTTTAAAATGGGCTTAGGTAAATAGTTGAAAGATTTTAGCACACGATCTTCATACGTCATCGTTGCATCATTAAGAACTTGCTCCATTTCATCTGAGCGAAACGGAAAAGCACAAACGCCACTGAAAGCAAACCGAAGAAAATTGTCTTTTTTCAAAGAAGCTACTGTTATAAGAGGGTAGCCCGTTTCCCATTGCTGCCTTTTCTTCACACTAAGAAAAGGAGCATCGATATATGCTTCCTCAGTAATAATTTGTACAAGAAACTCCCCTGGCTCTAAGGTTAGCTCTTGATGAAACATTGTGCGTATCGGCACCCTTCTAACACCCTTTCTCCCGCCAACTATGACATCACTTTCCGCTAGAAGAAAAGGCAATACCGCTTCCCGGTAAAAAACTTGGCCGCAAACATTCCCTCCAAGTGTGATTTTGTTTCTTGACGTATAATCCGCCACCTCACTCGCGGTTTGCTTTAATAATGGAAAATGGGGTTCCTCTTCCAATAAAGACAGGGATAAAGCCGCCCCTGCTATTAGCTCATTCTTTTCAAATCCCCACCTCTTACACTCAGGAATTCCTTTTATATCAATGATCGCATCCGTATAAATGAGATTTAAGCGCCCAAGGGTAATGATTTCCGTACCACCTGAAAAGAATTTTGGTTTTCTGCCTTCAGAGACTAGACGCTGATGAAGCTCTGCTGCCTCCTTGATTGATGTTGGTTTATAGTAGTCAAAATCGTAAGAAATCAATTCACCTTTCCCCCTTCATACACTTAATTCATGTACTCATTAAGTGTATGAACAAAGAAATGAAAAATGTTTAATACTTCCTATTTTAATTGAATAGCTTTGATGCACAAATGGGCCAAAAACCAACAGAAGCAAATTAGTAGAAGAACTGCCTAATAAGAGTCATGAATCCTCCCTTGACAAACCTTTATGGAAAACAAAGAATAGAAGCAAGATAACTAAATGGAGGGGGCATGTATGCGTAGTTTTGTTTATCTCATTGTTTTTTTCTCATTTTTCGACTTATTTACTCAGCTGCCGATTATGAGTCCTTTTGCGGAATCACTTGGTGCAACTCCGTTTTTAACAGGGTTGGCTGTCGGTATGTATTCTTTTTCAAATACGATTGGTAACGTGATATCTGGATTTTTAACAGATAAGAAAGGGCCTTTTCGCATTTTATTAACAGGATTACTATTAACGGGTATTTCCCTCTTCTTATACCGTTTTGCTGGAGGGGCTTGGTCATTACTTGCCATCCGCTTTTTGCACGGTTTACTGGCTGGGTTAATTGTACCTGCGGCTTTCACTTATTTAGCTAATTCCGCTTCAGAAGATAAAAAAGGAAAAGGTGCAGCAATATCAGGTGCTTTTGTTGGTATGGCCGCTATTATCGGGCCTGCTTTTAGTGGAATTGTCGCCAGCAAAACGAGTGAAATAACGGTGTTAACGATTACAGCGATTTCAATGTTTCTTTTAGGTGTACTCGCTCTCTTCCTTCTGCGTAACAATGTAAAAACAAATTCTGAAGCAGAACAAGAGGAATCAATAACAATCTATGCTTTCTTTCAAAATGCCAATATTGTCAAAGCATTTATCGGAGCATTCCTCCTCATGTTTTCACAAGGTGCCCTCGCCTATATGTTACCGTTAAAAGTGATTGGTCTTGGGTATGATACTCAAACAAGCGGCCTTTTGTTAAGTACATTCGGCATAGTGGCGATTCTTGTTTTCCTTCTGCCTACTAATATTGTTTTCGATCGGATTAAGCCAATGTTTACACTAGCATTCGGTATGACCGTTATGGGGCTTGGTCTTCTTTTGTTGAGCCAAATGGTTAGCCTATCATCTCTCTATATATGTATGGCTCTATATGGCATCGGATTTGCTTTTTTATTCCCCTCTATCAATTCTTTACTCGTTCATGCAGTTGAACCCGCTCATCGCGGCAAAGCGTATGGATATTTTTATGCCTTTTTCTCTTTAGGCGTTGTAGCTGGCTCTGGACTAACAGGGTTACTGGGATTCACAAACGCAGGGGGCTTCCTTTTTACAGGTTCGTTGTTAATTATCGCAGCAGCAGGCAGCCTTTTAAAAGAACCACCGACTATGAAAGAAAGACAGATTCATTAATAAAAAAAGAGTGTCAGAAATTAAAAAACGCCCGTAGCTATTCATCAGCTACGGGCTAGGCATTATTTTGTATAAGATAATACAGCGTTTTTTACTGTAGTTTTATCGAAACGTTGAAGAGCTTGGATTGCTTCCCCTTTATTTGTATATTCAAAAACACGGACATCTTTTTGTTCAAATACTGTAATAACCCACATTATAAAACCCTCCATCATTTTTATTTTTTGTAATATAACAACAGCCATAAATGCGCTGTTTTTGTCGCTCTGTTATATAATAACTTTCTTGACTCTTATTCTACTCCGATTTTTTCAAAAAGAAAGTACTAAGTGACATAGTTCACAAACTGTTCAAATTTAAAACGCTTCCATCAAAAAACCGCAGAAATAATGAATTTAGGGCTTTACAATGTACAACCCCGGCCGTTATCACCAAAAAGAAACGAGATATAGCACCTGCCCTCCTATCCAATATTAAAAGATCAAAGGGGATCAATTTCCGAAAAAAAAAGAAGAAAATGCTAAATTGCATTTTCTTCCTTATTCTTCTTACCATCCACCCGAGACACTTAAACAATCCCCTGTAATAGCAGCTGCCTCATCAGAAGATAAAAAGACAGCAACATCGCCTATTTCAGATGGTTCCAGTATACGTTTCATAGGCTGTTTTCCTAAGATGTGCTTCTTGTTCTGTAGTTCCATCTTCCTTTGCCAATTTCGCTAACTGTTTCTCAACTAACTGTGTTCGAACTGCTCCGGGCATAATTGCATTTACTGTAATACCTGAGTTTGCTGTTTCTATTGCAACTGTACGAGTAAAGCCAACAACGCCATGTTTAGCAGAAACATAAGCAGATTTATATGGAGAAGCCATTTTTCCATGTACCGATGAAATATTAATAATACGACCATACTGTTGTTCTTTCATAAAAGGAAGCGCATGCTTGGTCATTAAAAATGGACCGGTGAGCATGACATCAATTAAAAGCCGCCATTTATCTACAGGGAAATCTTCAACTTTATCAATATGTTGCAATCCCGCATTGTTTACCAATACACCAACATTTCCTCGTTCAGCTGTTAGCAATTGAACAAAGCTCTTTACATCTTCTTCATCCGCAACGTTCACTTTATAACCCTTTGCGTTTCCCAACTTATTCGCTGCGCTTTCTGCAGCTGGTAAGTTTATATCACAAATAGCAACAAAGTCACCATTATTTACGAACGCTTCTGCTATAGCATATCCAATCCCTTGAGCTGCACCAGTTACAATTACTGTTCGTTCTTTTTTTCTAGACATCTTAATCCACTCCCTTCTTGGCAAAAGACTATTCTTTCTTCCTTACACTATGATTTTGATCCTCTTAACTCGAACGGCTTACTCTCCTATTTGGACTTCAAGCAAGGCTACTAATCTAGTTGAATGTTAAAATCATGGATTGCCTTATTAGTTTGGTTATACAATCCCAAAAAGATAATAAACTCCAATAATAAAAAATACAGAAATCGTTTTAATAATGGTTAAAGCAAAAATATCAAGATAAGCCTGCTTATGTGTAAGTCCTGTAACGACTAACAACGTGATTATTCCGCCATTATGAGGTAACGTGTCCATTCCTCCTGAAGCCATAGAGGCAACTCGATGAAGCACTTCAGGGTCAATCCCAAATTTTTGCGCCTGTTCGAGATATATTTCACTCATTGCACCAAGGGCAATACTCATCCCTCCTGAAGCGGAACCTGTAATACCTGCAAGAGTCGTTGTAGTAACCGCTTCATTGACTAGAGGATTCGTAAAAGTATTAGACATTGCTTGATTAATAGACTTAAAACCAGGAAGCATAGAAATAATAGCTCCGTATCCATACTCAGAAGCGGTATTAATCGTAGCAAGCAACGCGCCGCCAATCGCTACATTAATACCTTCGTTAAAGTTCGTTTTAATCGTTTTAATCTTTTTAACAGAGAACACAATTACCGTTAAAATTCCAAGTAAAAGTGCGCCTTCAACAGCCCAGACCGATGTTTCCTTTGTAATATCAACTGCATTCACATTTTCAATATGAATCTTCGTAAAGTCAAACTGTGTTCCATAGAACTTTGGAATTAAGTTAGTAAAAATTTTATTGAATACTCCTACCACGATGAGGGGAAGTATCGCAATAAAAATATTCGGAAGTTTTTCGTCTGAAAACGGTTGTGGCTCATTTTTATGTCCGCTCCCATATCCTTCTCCCGCTGCTTTTGCTCTTCTTCTTCGCCACTCTAAGTAAAGCATGCCTATACTAAGTACAAATAAGCCTCCTATAACCCCAAGCCAAGGAGCAGCCCATGTTGTCGTTTTAAAAAAAGAAGTTGGAATAATATTTTGAATTTGCGGTGAGCCTGGTAAAGCATCCATTGTAAATGTGAATGCTCCAAGCGCAATCGTAGCAGGGATTAACCTTTTTGGTATATCTGCTGCTTTAAACAATTCTGCAGCAAATGGGTAAATAGCAAAAACAACAACGTATACGGATACTCCACCATATGTTAATAATGCACCAACAAGCACAATTGCAAGCATAGCTCGACTTGTACCAATGACTTTAATAACACTATTGGTAATTGATTTTACAAAACCAGACATCTCCATTAATTTACCGAAAATGGCTCCCAATAAAAATACAGGGAAATAACTTTTAATAAACCCAACCATCTTATCCATAAAAATTCCAGAATAAAACGGCATCACATAGCCTGGTTCTGTTAATAAGACTGCGAATAAGGCACATATAGGCGCAAATAAAATAACACTGAATCCCCGAAAGGCAACAAACATTAAGAAAAACAACGATAACAAAATAACGACAATCTCCACAAGCTTCCCCCTTATCACTGTCATCTATAAACTTACTTCAAGAGTAATTGACTTTTATTGTTATAAATTATTCTCGAAGTCTATGCGCCTGATTCTCCAACATCATATAGATTTCTTCTTGAATAAGCTAAATCGCCTTATACTAGTGTAGATAGAAATGGTTTCCTTATTAGTTAACTAATAAGGAAACCATTTTCAATTCTTTAGCAAAGCTTTTAAACGAATCTCCTCAATGGCATTTGGACTTTCCAATGATGACAAATCACCGCTGTCTTTATTGAGATAAGTCGATTGAACGACCCGCCGTAGAATCTTCCCATTCTTCGTTCTCGGAAGTTCTGATATAAAATAGAGTGCTTTTGGACGCATTGCCTTTCCCATATGCATCGCCACTAAATCCAAAAGTTCACTTTTTAAATCGTCACTTTCTAAACTATCTGGCTTTAAGACAACAAAACAGACTGGCGCTTCTCCTTTAATCGAATCTGGTACACCGATTGTTGCTGCTTCTAAAACACACTCATGCCCTTGTAAGATGGATTCCATTTCTGAAGGCCCTAAGCGCTTGCCAGCAACATTTAATGTATCATCTGAGCGACCTGTAATTGTCCAAAAACCATCTTCATCAAGAATGGCCCAATCCCCATGAACCCACGTATCAGGCCAACGATTCCAATAAGACTGCTCATAGCGCTCAGGTTCTTGCCAGAAACCTCTTGTCATACCAACCCACGGTTGCTTTATTGATAATTCTCCCAATGCATTGTGCACGGAATGCCCATTTTCCGAGAGTATATGTACATCCATACCAGGAATCTGTGAGTTAAATGTTATAGGAGAAATCGGCTTTACTAGAACATTTATAAGAATCCCTCCGGCAATTTCAGTACCTCCTGCATAATTAATGATTGGAATTTGACCCTTTCCTACCTTTTCAAAAAGCCACTTCCACGCCTCACTATTCCATGGCTCTCCGGTTGAAGTAAACACTCTAAGTTTTTTCATATTATGATTGACTTCATTAGAATTCTCATGCTTCATTAAAGTACGAATCAGCGTAGGAGAAACGCCTAAATGTGTCACCTGATGCTCTGTTGCTAGTTCCCATAGTCGATCTGTATTTGGATAATCAGGAGATCCTTCGTAAAATACTGCAGTAGCCCCGTTTAATAAGGAACCAAATAAGGTTACTGGTCCTGTCAACCACCCCATGTCAGCAATCCACAATAATGTATCACCCCGTTTTAAATCCATTGCAATCCCTACATCAAATGCTGCTTTTATCGGAAAACCAGAATGAGTATGTACTGCTCCTTTAGGTTTGCCTGTCGTACCTGAGGTATAAATTAACATCAATGGATCGGAACTTTCCATCACTTGTGTAGTAACATCGGTAACCTCTGTTGATTCAAGGTCAATCCATTCCATATCTACAGCTTCTGACCATGGAATTTCACGATTCAATCGACGCACAACCACAACTTTTTCAATTGAAGGAGACATAGCAACTGCCTGATCAACTTCTTCTTTCATCTTTATCACTTTATTGCGTCTTAAAAATCCGTCTGCTGTAATCACTATTTTAGCTTGGGCAGCATTTAGCCGTATCGCAAGCGCATCGGCACCATAACCTGAAAAAGCAGGAGAAAATACAGCACCAATTTTAACAGCAGCTAATATAGCTACAGCTGTTTCAGGAATCATCGGCATGTAAATGGCAATTCGATCTCCTTTTTCAATCCCCTGATTTTGAAATCCTTGTGCAACTCGGTCTACCCAAGCACTTATTTCAGCATACGTATATCTTTTAACCTCTCCATCTTCACTTTCCCATACAAGGGCTAATTGATTTGCTGTTTCGGTATTATGTGCCCACTTTTCAAGAGCACTTTGAATAATATTTATTTTTCCACCTTCATACCATTCCGGATATTTGATTCCCTTTGATAGATTAAGCACTTGTTCATATGACCGTACCCATTCGATTCCAAGCTCTTTTTCCACCTCTCCCCAAAACCATGCTATATCTTTCGTTGAAGCATCAAGAAACTTTTCATAATCTGTAAACCCTAGTTGTCCCATCCATTGATAAAGGCGAGTGGATTCAATAAATTCCTGACTTGGTTGCCATAAAGCTTTATTGTTCATATACTCCTCCTACTTTTCCCTGTTTTTTTAGATAATTAAATTTTCTGACTTTTAGTCGTTTTCATGTAATATCAATGATGGATTTACACCTCAACAAGAATTATTCGATTCTTTCATTTCTCCTAATAACCTAAACTAAGATCCATCAACACTACAGATACATCCACTTCGATAGTGTTGAACATTCTTCATCCTTATGCAGAGGGTTATAATCTCCAAAAGGACCTGAAAAAAAGACTAAATTGATCTCTGTAACTTATACGGGCCTAACTAGTAAAATATTTAATCCGGAGAATAAAGCATCCTCACTCCATTCCCATTAGAATGCATAAGATTTACGACTTCCCTCCCTTTGTTAATCATAATTCACTATTTATAATTATAGTTCACTATTTACGATTGCAATTTCTGTGCCAATCGCATATATCCCATAAAATGTAATTTAAATGCTATCTGAATTCGCAGAAATGATAATATTCGCAAATCTATGAAACAATATTGCGAAATCAACGACAGACAAGAGCAATTATCAATATTAGGAAACAGCGCGATAACTCTTAGGACCTTTCTTCAAATAAAACATGACAAAGCCCTATTTGATATAAAAAAATCGAGTATAAAACCTATGCGGTTTTATACTCGATTCCCTGTTTTATTTATAATGATACTTCACTTAAATAAGTCCTTCATTCTTCGCTTTATCCGCCGCTTCTCTCCGCCCTTTAACCTCTAACTTCGCATAAATATTTGAAATATAATTTTTCACCGTTCCGCCGCTTAAAAATAAGCGTTCAGATATTTCGTTATTCCTTAAGCCTTTCGCCAAAAGCTTTAATACCTCTACTTCACGTTCACTTAAACCATACGTTTGAATGAGATTTTGTATTCGCTCCTCATTATTTATAGAAGCTTCTTCTTCTTTCTTTTGAACTTGATTATGAATAAGGCTAGCTGCCATTTCTTTTGTAATAAGCGTACCACCTGAATGAACTAATCGAATACTGCTTGCCAGGCTTCGAGGGTGAAGTGATTTGAGCAAATATCCTTCCGCTCCATTAGCTAATGCTGTGATAACATAATCAACATCTTTGTACGAGGTAAGGATGATAACTTTTATATGAGGCCATGCGTCTTTAATCAATTTCGTCGCACTAACACCATCCATATTCGGCATATTAATGTCCATTAAAACAACATCCGGTACTAGCGCTTCACATAGACGCACCGCTTCTTCCCCATCCTGCGCAAGCCCCACAACTGTAAGCTGCTCTTCCATATTTAAGACAATGGATAAACTTTCTCTTATCAGTTCCTGATCATCTGCGATTAATACTTTAATGTCCTCCATTCTCATCCCCTCCGAAATGGAATTTGGCATTTCACCATTGTTCCTTGTTTTTTAGTAGAGACAACTTGTACTTTCCCATTTAATGCAGCTAATCGTTCCTTCATAGATGATAATCCAAAACCATACTCCACTTGATCTGTACCAATCCCATTATCGTGTATCACTAATTCTATTTCATGTTCTAAGAAGGATAGAGTAACCATCACTTCCTTTGCATGACCATGCCTTTTTGCATTTGTTAACCCTTCCTGAAGACAACGCAGAAGGGTCATACGTATCGAATGCTGCAAAGTATATTCCTCATCACCCACAATGTTAAAAGTTACGTTTGTATTCGTATATTCAGAAAACTCATCAATAATAGCAGAAAGATTACTCGTTAAAGAAATATCCGTTTCTGTTCCTATTTCATGAATTGTCTCCCTAACTTGATTCAAACTGCCTGACGCATAATCTCTAAGTTCTTCAATCTTCTTCTTTGCTTCAGACGGATTTGAATCCATTAAATAAGACACAGCATCTAACCCTACAATATAAGCAATGAATGAATGTCCAAGTGTATCGTGTAAATCACGTGCCATTCGATTTCTCTCTTCAACAAGGGTAAGATGCTCAATTTGCTTCGCATATTGAACAAGAGTTTGATTCTGCTCTTCTATAATCCTATTTAAATTTTCAGTATTTTTATAAGCTTTAATAATTAGGTTAAAACCGAACCCAATCATCAGCAACAACCAATGATTAAAGATAAAGAAATAAGGATTCTCGCCTTCTAACGAAATACCTTGTAAAATAAATTCAATAAAAGGAAAGAAGGCCATAACTGCAATCAACCAATAATAACGCCTCTCCAGATGGAACGAAACCGTTAAGGCAGCTATAATAAACAAGGCTGTATAGCTATTCGTAGTCTGCATAGCATAAATCGTTAACGAGCCATTTAGCAACAACTCCGCAAAACAATAATACATGCTTCTCTTATATATAAGAGGAATCCAAAAACAGATAGGCACTATTATCGCAATGACTAACCATGTCAAAACTAAATAAAATTCATCAACCGTATCCTTTTCCGTATACAAGTCAACTAAGGCAGATACATAAAAAAATAACCTGAAAGAAAACAACACAATTTCAACAAAAATCGATAGCTTCCCCACACCTCTTAATTCACTCAATGAAACACCTCTAATCCTATTCACCCTAATATCTTTATGGTATGGTTTGAAGAATCATTTGTCACTTAATCTATGTGAATTTCTATTATTGAAGTCTATGAATAAACCACATTCTTTTATCTAAAATAATTGAAGCAAGTTCATTACCTAACTCGACATAATTCCATTCTGATCCTTTGTTGCTAAAAATAATAATGGTTAAGTCTTTTTCTGGATAACGTATTAATCCTGACCTCAAACCTGGCATTGAGCCTCCATGCCAAAATTCTTTTTCATCGAATGAAAGAAAGCTATCTGCCACATACCATCCATACCCGTACCCCGCAAGATACGGCACGATATCAATATTAGAAGTTACCATTTTTGACTTTTGCTTCTCAGAAAGTACTCTATCTTTTTCAATAACCGAAATATACTTAACTAAATCCGTTTTCGTTGAAACTACATCGCCGCAAGCAAACAACAAGCTCGGATGAAGATTTTTTATCAACTCTCCATTTTCATATCCTTTTACCTGTATTTTACCGACATTCCCTTCATTCATAACAAACGTATCATTCATTCCGGCCGATTTAAAAATATGGTTTTGTAAATAGGTGCTGTACGCTTCACCAGATACTTGTTCAATTATTTTCCCCAACAAGTAGTAACCCGAGTTAATATACGCATACTTCTCACCAGGATTTGATGTCAAAGGCTTATTTTTAAAGCTATTAATAATCTCTTTCTCGGAATAAGCTTTTGTGTAATCTTCCTGAATTTCATCTACTTCCAGAAAGTCAGCAAGTCCTGAGCTATGATTCAATAATTGATGAAGCGTAATTTTATTAGCATTTGGTAACTCCGGCATATAATCTGATAGCAAATCAGAGATAGATAACTTCCCTTGTTCCTCCAACTGTAAAATAGCCACAGCTGTCATTGATTTTGTAATTGACCCTACGGGAAATAGAGTATCATTCTGAAACGGCAGCTTATTTTCTTTATCGGCTAATCCATATGATTGATCAAGAAGCACCTTACCTTTATGAAGTACAAGCACCGATCCATCAAATTTTTCTTCTTTCGAAAATTGCTCCATGTACTCCTTGACCTTACCTTCATCATTTCCTATTAAATTAGAATGTTTTGTACTCCCAAAAACAAACGCAACGGATAGTAAAAGAACTATGGCACTTAAACATGTAATTCCTAAAATTTTAAATACTTTTTTCATGATTTTCCCCCATTTTCTTTTTCACTTATCTAACTAGCCACTAAGGTGCATTGTGCTCCTCTTTAGAAATCAAGCGCAAATATTTCATCAAAATGCGAAAACTTAACCATGATAGTACTGCACAAATAATCCCCAGAAACATTCCAACTGGTAAATTAACAAGACTAGATCCTTGAATTTCATCCTTTATAATAAATATGTTCTCCATACCAAAAGCTCTTAACAGTCCCAAAATCGGCATCAATAATGTGCATAGCCCAGTGACAACTCCCATCAACCCTAGGACAGCTAGTATGACCACATGACCGAACACCATTATTGAAGAAAAGAAGATTGAGACCATCCGAGAAATTATCCTTCCAATAAGCGCAATCATTTCAACTCCTCCATCACCTTGCTAACTCTATTATGAAAAATAAAAGTCATCTTCTTAAGTGAAAGAAAGTCATATATTTTTATTAAACTAGTCATAAAACAGTCATACATTCTTGATTGATAGCAAGAGGATGCGGAAGGATACATTGTGAAACGATTCACAATTCTTGATATAAACTTTTAAACAGCCCCTTCTTGCATCTACTAGAATGTTGTATACTCATATTGAAAAAAGGGAGATGAGAAAATGAAAAACATTGCCGATATCGCCAAGCTTGCAGGCGTAGCAAAGAGCACCGTCTCTAGGTATTTAAACGGCGGCTCTGTCAGTGAAGTAACAAAAAGAAAAATCGAAGACATCATCACAGAGACAGGTTATATGCCAAACGCTTTTGCACAAAGTTTAAAAGCAAAGAAAACCAATATTATCGGCATTATTGTTCCGCAGCTTGATTCATATGAGACCTCCCAAACATTGATTGGAATTGATCAGCAGCTTCGCGCACTAAATTATCTTATGCTCGTTTCTCATACTAATCGTAATTTAGAACGTGAAATTGAAAACATCTATACTCTGGCTAAACAAAAAGTAGCTGGCATTATTTTGCTTGCGACACAAATTACGGATCGACATGTACAAGCAATCTCTGAAATCGATATTCCTGTTCTATTAGTCGGACAACATCATGACGAAATACACAGCCTTGTTCACCATGATGAAGAAGCTGGTTACGCAATGGGAAAATACATTATTGAACAAGGTCACCGAAGACTTGCTTTTTTAGGAGTCAGCGAAACAGACATCGCTGTCGGCGTAAAACGGAAAGAAGGCTTTAAACGTGCTACTAGAGACGTCAATAATTGTGAAGTTCGCTATTTTGAAACGAAGGCTAATATGCGTGAAGTAGCTGCGAATGCTTTAGATATTTTTAATGACTTCTTCCCTTCTGCCCTCATTTGCGCAACAGATGAGATTGCAATCGGCGCAGTTAAAGCCGCCTATACGAAAGGAATGCATGTACCAGCTAACTTATCAGTAACGGGTTTTGGTGGATATGAAATAACTGCAATGATGCATCCAGCTTTAACCACTGTCCAATTTTACTTTATTGAGGCCGGAAAAAAAGCTGCCGATCATATTGTCCAGCTCGTAAATGGACAAGACATTCCAATGCTGACTTATTCAAACTTTGAAATTATCGCAAGAGAAAGTGTTGATAAACGATTTGCCCCTAGTTAATTAGCACATCCAGCTCTTCCTTCTTTACAAAAACAGCACCGCCAACATCAAGCGAAGCTCTGCTTTATTGTCTTAAAAACAAACATCAAGGGGCGTTTTTCGCCCTTTATTGGAACCGGTTCCCTAAAATACCCCGTTTTTTTATATTTATCAGGAACCGGTTCCAAATGTTGTATTATCAACGTTTTAACCACGTTTCTCAACACTTAAAAGATTCTTTTTCAACCTCTTTTAGTAAAAAAACCTCTAGATCTCAGCAGAATAAAGGCTGCCCAGCACAGCAAATGCTCCTCATTTATAGACATTTCCTTTGGTTGTTTAAGCACATCCAGAGCTCCCCCTCAACCATTAGAGAATCAGCCACCTTCATATTTATTTCACCATAATAAATACGTACCTAACCTGTATTCACATTTCCTTATTTTATACATATATTTGCATAAAATATGCATGAACGATTCGCGCCCTTAACTACCTTTTTATCAGTTTTTGTCGAATAACCGAAGAAATTCTAGTTAAACTGTCCATCTGACGTGGAATGTCGATTGGGTGCAATAGCTGTCTATACGAACAATCCAGAAGGCTTTTTGACATAAGTCGCTCTATTTCACTATTCCTTAGAGTGGCTTATTGTTGTTATTTTATGTATATTTTAAGATGATAGAAGCAGGTTTTTGTTCTATATAACGTACTTTTATCGTTGGATCACATCGTCATTAAAGTGGTTATTCTCACTAATTATTCAGATAGGAGTCATTTCTATGAACAATTTAAAGCCATTCCTCTCTCTGATTTTATCCACAAAAATTCCGAAGCTTGCGCTAATTATGGGGTTAACAGCAAGTATAATTACTACAATCGCTGGTCTGATTGTTCCATTATTAACAAAGAATTTAGTCGATGGCTTTTCGGTATCATCTTTAGGCACACCGCTTATTATCTGGATTGGAGCAGCCTTTATTATCCAAGCTATTATTAGCGGCGTGTCTATTTACTTATTAAGTTTTGTTGGACAAAAAATGGTTGCCCGGCTGCGTGACCGCATGTGGTTAAAACTTATCCGCTTGCCTGTTAGCTATTTTGATCAACAATCCAGCGGCGAAATCGTCAGTCGTGTTGTCAATGATACGAGCGTTGTGCGAGCATTAATTTCAGACCATTTCCCACAATTTATTTCAGGAATGATTTCTATTATCGGAGCCGTTATTATCTTATTCGTGATGGATTGGAAAATGACACTGATGATGCTCATTTCCGTTCCGATTACCTTAATAATTATGGTTCCACTCGGGAAGAAAATGGCAAAAATATCAAGAAGCTTACAAGATGAAACAGCGACCTTCACAGGCCATATCCAGCAAACCTTAAGTGAAATTCGTTTAATGAAAGCATCCAACGCTGAACAAAATGAAGCCGCAAAAGGATTAACTGGGATTGAAAAATTGCTCAGCTTCGGATTAAAGGAAGCACGTATTTTTGCTTTAATCATGCCCATTATGTATTTAGTCATCATGGTCGTCATTGTCATGATTATCGGATATGGCGGCATGCGGGTTGCGAACGGGACGATGTCAACTGGATCACTCGTTGCCTTTTTGCTTTATCTATTCCAAATCATTATGCCGATTACATCCTTCGCGATGTTTTTCACACAATTACAAAAAGCAAAAGGCGCTACAGAACGAATTATCGAGATTTTAGAGCTATCATTAGAAGCTGGGCAAGACGGGGTAGACATCGATATTACAGATAAACCGATTACTGTCTCAAATGTCTCATTTGCTTATAACGAAGACGAGCCTGTGCTTCAGAATGTCTCTTTTAAAGCACAGCCTGGTGAAATGATTGCTTTTGCGGGGCCAAGCGGCAGTGGAAAAACAACAATGTTTGGATTACTTGAACGATTTTATGAACCAACTTCAGGTGAAATACGAATTGGCCAAACCCCCATTACCGATTTATCACTTCTTTCCTGGCGCAGCCAAATTGGCTATGTTTCTCAAGAAAGTGCAATGACGGCTGGAACGATTCGCAACAATCTCTGCTATGGTTTAAAAGATCCGGAAGCGATATCTGATGAACGTCTATGGGAAGTTGCTAGAATGGCCTATGCTGACCAATTTATCAGCTCCTTTCCAAACGGGTTAGATACTAAAGTTGGAGAGCGAGGAGTCAAACTATCAGGTGGACAAAGACAACGAATCGCAATCGCCCGTGCCTTTCTACGCAATCCTAAAGTTCTGATGATGGATGAAGCAACTGCGAGCCTGGATAGCCAATCTGAATATGTTGTCCAGCAGGCCTTAACTCGTTTAATGAAAGGGTGCACAACCTTCGTCATTGCCCATCGCTTATCCACCATTATCGATGCAGACCAAATCATTTTCATCGAAAAAGGGAAAGTCACAGGCATCGGTACGCATCACGAATTAATGGAAACACATGAATTATATCGGGCATTCGTTGAACAACAGTTTGGGGAAACTAGTGACTCTTCCGTCAGTAAAGGTTTTACCGCCCATTAATAGGGAAGCACCAAAAAGAGGCACTCCACATGCAAGTGCCTCTTTTCGATATCTACTTTCTTAAGGATTATAGTAGTAGTAAGGTGGTGTTTCACCCTTTATTTCAAATAAGGTGGAAGATTGACGTTCTACTTTATACGACTGTACACAGCTACCACTCACTTTCCCTTTTCGCCACGTCTCCGTAAAACTAACAATATACTTTTCTCTCCCGATTTCTTTTGCTGTGGTTTCTCTTTCAACCTGAAAGCCATCGATAACGCCTGACCATGTGCCGATTTTCTTTGGAAAATAGTCAATATCCGTTCCTTCTCCAGAGGTAGCAAATTCAACAGCTGCCTCCTTTGTAAATGGCGGTAAAGGGGATGATGTGATTTGTAAAGCTCCCCACAGCAATCCATATAATAGAATAGGGACATAACTAAACGATATAGTCGCCTTATCTTCCTGCAACCTTTTATAAATCCAGCGATCAATTACGGCATACAATAAAGCAGCACCAAAATAAAACCATACAAAAACACCGAAAAAGAATAGAATGATTTAACATCATTCCCCTTTTTCAGCTCTCCATTTATTCGTATATGATGTAATTTCCTCTTATATTCCAATGATTTTCAAATGGTTTCATGTGTAACATTCGCTCTCGTATACAAAATAAAAAACAGAGGGCAAAGCCCCCCAGAGTGTAGAGAAACCTTTTATTTTTAAATTTTCGTTTGAACTCCATCTTCTTTCTGTTGTTTCCGCACTAAATATTGTGTTATTTCCTGATTCAAAAACAATATATGGATTTCCTATGAATATAAAAATGGCTGTCGGGACTTTCCCGACAGCCTGGAGGGCAAAGCCCCCTGTCTTTATTCAGACTTTTGAACGATTAATGCACTTTGCACTTGGCTAACAGCTGTTTGAGCCTGTGCAATTTCATTTGCTGCTTGCTTAATTGCTTCACCAGCTAAAGTTGGATCAGAAGAAGATTTTTCAATTGCTTGACTTAATAAGGTTTGCGTTAAAGTAACACTCGCTTTTGCTTGATTTAATTGATTCACGTCAATTTGTTGTTGAGGCATATCATTCTCTCCTTTACATTTTTAATACCTTTATATCATGACCCTTCTTTAGGCTTTTATTATCGGAAAAAAAATACAAAAAATGCCCATCTATCTATAGATGAGCATTTCTTTTAAACAATTTATTTTTGCGGAGCTTTCGGACGCATCAAGCTAATGATATAGCCTAATACTGCACCGACAATCGCCGGAACAATCCAACCTAATCCAATTCCGTAAAGAGGTAAGACTTCTCCAAAGAAATTGGTTACTCCTGAAACATCGATTGGAGTTGCACTTAATCCATCAAATAAACTCACAATGAATGTGAATAGCATACTTCCTTGGTATACTTCAGAACGACCTTTGAAAAGAGAATGTGTAAATGTTAAAACAATCAACACAATCGCTAATGGATAGATTGCTGTTAACACAGGTACAGATAACGAAATCAATTGTGCTAGTCCAAAGTTCGCAAAACCTGCACTAATGACAGAGAAAATAATTGCCAAATTTTTATAAGAAATACTTGGCATTAACTTATGGAAATAAGAAGCACAAGCTGTAACTAATCCAACACTTGTTGTTAAACATGCTAGTAACACAATAAAGCCTAGTAATACTCCACCGAACGGACCAAAGTAATGACTTGAAACTTGTACTAATACTTGTGCACCTGTATCTGCATAACCTATTTCCTCTACACTTGTAGCACCTAGATATGATAGCCCTGTATAGATTAAAGCTAAAATACCTGCCGCGATAAACGCTGATTTCATACATAAAGTAAGAAGTTGTTTCTTATTCGTGATTCCTTTATCCCGAATCGCATTAATCACAATGATCCCAAATACGAAAGCAGCAAGAGCATCCATTGTTAAATAGCCTTGTTGGAATCCTGTGAAGAATGCATTAGAGATATAGTCTTCAGTAGGTGCTTGGAAAGCTCCCATTGGTTTAAATATGACGAAAACCATTAAAATTAAAATAAACACGAGCATAATCGGCGTTAGCCATTTTCCAATAATATCAACCATCTTGCTAGGGTTAATCGAAATATAACACGTAAGCGCAAAGAAAATAATTGTAAAAATTAGTAAAGGTAAGAAACTAATCTCATCACCTAAAAAAGGTTTAATAGCCATTTCAAACGAAACTGTTCCCGTTCTCGGAATCGCAAACAAAGGTCCGATTGAAAGATACAAAATAATAGTAAACACTACACCGAAAATTGGATGAGTCCGACCTGCTAACGATTGTAAATCGTCTTTCCCAGAAACCCCTAATGCTAGAATACCAAGTAAAGGTAGACCAGCTCCTGTTACTAAAAAGCCGAAATTGGCTGACCACATATTTTCACCAGCTGCTTGTCCAAGCCCCGCTGGGAAAATTAAATTTCCAGCACCGAAGAATAATGCAAATAGCATTAGTCCAACAACTACTACAAATGAAGATGACACTTTATTTGACACAAAAAAACCCCCATAAAATCTTTTTACCTAAAAATTCATATAAATCTACAACGAGGTTGTATGCAATCGCTTGTACATTTCTCTATTTATTGCCAATCTATTCAATAATCAGAAAATTAAGTCAATAGAATACCTCTTTGTAATTATATAAGAAGTACGGTACAACTTAATGAACTATATCACATATCAAACGCACTTACAATATCACAATAACAAATTATACGGTCTATGTATAAATTAAATTTTTCCAATCGCCTCATAACACGATTTACCACGCCTGATTATTGTAAATATTAGAAATAATATTTTTCTGAAAATAAAGTTAATTATATACTCAACCAATAAATGGGGAATATCGACTGACTACACCAACAGATCAAAGTAAGAAATGCTTCTTTTAGCCGCAAGGAGGATTCAACACTTTACTTTGAAAGCCGTTGCATAGGATGCCAGAGTTATGCAAGGCACCATATATTGTAGGAATAATTGCTGCTGGATATTGTTAAACATATTTGCAGCGAATCATGGGAGATACTTAAAAAAAGCCAATCTGCGAGAAATGATTCGGTACACACTACAGTCTGCTAAAACATTCTCCCTTCTTTTATCTAATTTCCAGGGAAATGTCCTATTATGAATACTGAACATGTTTCTATAACTGTCTAACGAATAACTTCTTTTACGCTGAGGTATATTCTATCCTGTTTTATATCCTCTTATCTACTATCAGTAGAAATAAATATCCATGATTATATATAAAACCAAATTAAATTTCCCGCATTATCACATTCTACCTAAGGTCTAAAAATCTACAGCTTATTCAAATCAATATTCTTAGATTGCTTTAACAAGTTGCCCCTATATAAAAAACCTCATTCCTTCAAAAGGACTGAGGTTTTCTATTATCACTATTTATTGTGGAAGTTGAATTTCTTCTGCAGACTTCATTACATCTTCTGGAATCGTAATTTCATCGACACCATTATAGTTACTAAATACAGCATTTGTTGTTTGCTTCATCGTTACTTCTTCTTCACCTTCAACCGTTTTAATGGTCATGTTAATATCCATAGCTGTTAAGTTAAAGCTTTTCTTATCAATTGTGTATTTAAAATTCACATCATTAATATCCATATTTTCAAGAGCGACCCCTAAATCTTGGCCTAAGCTTTTCGACATTTCTTCTTGAACTAAACTATTGAATTTATCACCTGAAGCATTAAGTGTTAAGAAGTAAGAAGCATCATCCTGCTCGAACTTAAAGTCCTCTACATAGGATTGCATCTTTTTCAGTTCAGCTGCTGGATCTCCTTGCTCTTTCGTTGCTTTTAATATCTCAGCAGACATTTCCTCAGGAAGTTTCACCCATTTGTTTTCTGTCGGCTCAACCATATAAAATCCTTTATCCGTGAAATATGTTTCTGATTTCATGGACTCTTCCCCTGGGACCTCAATCGTCATTACTTGATAAAGAGCAATTGGATTTTGGATAACATCCATCTCAATTGTTGACTTTACATCCACTGGCTCAGGATTATTACTAGAAGTAATCGTTTGATTATTGTCCATTTTCACAGATACACTTTTTAAATCACGGCTAGCCGCAATTGTTTTTTCAAATACTTCTTCTACTGTAAGAGATTTTTCACTCGCTTGAGATTTTTCATTTTCTTTAGACTTTCCAGCATCTGAAACAGGTGCTGCTTCTTGACCACAAGCACCTAACACAACAAATAATGCTAGAAAAGGAATAGCTAATAACTTTTTAAGTTTCATTATTATATATTCTCCTTTTTATAGAATATATAAATCATATAATAAAAAAGGGAATATATGTTGATGTTTTACATAATCGGAACTTTTATACCAATTATATAGCATTATAGCCAAAATCAAGTAGCTAGTTAGTCCCTCTGTTCAAATAAAAAGAAGCCAATCTTGGCTCCAAAATAAAGGGACTACTTATCTTTTTCCATATACTCTTTGATCTTTTTCTCTTCCCAATCCGCTCCGAATTTACCGGATGTAAACGTGGTTAGACCATGGATAATGACTCCAATTCCCCAACCTCCAAGCGGATAGATGAACCACCAATTCCCTGCATCTGAACTCAGGTTAATAACAAACAACATCATATTTACTAAAATATACACCACCAAGTGAATGTAAAAAGCTTTTAGATTTTGTACGCGTCTCTTGGCTCTTAAATATTTTTCGTCCTTTTCCATTAGCCACACTCCCTCTTCATCATGTCACGCTTCTTGATGTATACCATTTATATGTACTTTTATATCTCTAAAAATATAGCAGTTTATTGTTTAATTACATTCTCTTATTGGGATTTATAACGGTTAAACAAAACTAATCCATTTCAATCAAATTAACCCTAATATACATAATTTTGTTTAAAATAGGGGTATTACGGACTATTCAAATGAAGTATTATTACATAATAGTAGCAAAATATTAATAAAATTATCATAACCATCTTAACATTCATCATGTACTATAGTCAGTGCTATACAGCTCTCGAAACACGCTAAATCTAGACTACTGTAACTAACAATATGAATATGTTCTCACGCTATGAACTAAAGGGAGATAAATCATGAAGGTAGAAAAACAGAGTATTCAATCTTCCGTAAGAGACGGATTTGGTTTAACTATCCCTCTTTTATTACTCATACCAGCTTTGCTATTTAGTAATCAATTGTATGGCATATTGGGAGAAAATAATTATGTGACCATCCATTTAATGCTTGAAATCTTTATTATCATTGCATCCTTTACAATTGCGATTCAAGCATGGCTCATATTTCCTTATATTTTGTCTAATCATCGATTATATATCGGTGCTCTTTTTCTGTCAGTAGGTTTGTTAACTCTCATTCATACGCTGTCTTATAAAGGCATGCCCTTTTTTATTAAGGATAGCTCTGCTTATTCAGCTACATGGTTTTATATGATTGGACGCTTAACACAAACTTTAGGTTTATTGCTCATTTTGACATCAAAACCTAAAAAAATTAACTTTATACAGCGCAGGATTACATATAGTTTAGCTTGGTTATATACTTTTGTTTGGGTATTCCTTATCTACAGTCCATATGAACTATTACCGCATCTTTTAATCGAAGGAGTAGGTACAACACCATTAAAAAACGGTCTGCAATATGTAGCTATTATGCTGCAATGTTTAATACTTCTTTCTTTGTGGAGGAACTTCCATAAAGATCGACGTCAAAATACAGTTATCATTATGGCTTCTGTTTATTTAATAATTGGCGATGTAATGTTCACAGCCTATCAAAGTGTGTATGATATTAAAAATTTCATGGGTCACTTCTTTCAATTATCAGGTTTTTATTTTTTAATGAGGACGTTTTACTCTGCCTCTGTTGAAAGGCCCTTTCAATCGTTAATAGAAACCCAAAAACAATTAGAAAAATCTGAGGAAAATCTTCATTACATGGCCTATCACGATGAACTAACCAAATTGCCAAATTCACGATTTTTAACAGAAAAACTATCAAAAGAACTAAGCGTGCCCAAAACAAAAAAGGCGATTCTAATGATAGAAATTGATCGACTGAAATCGATTAATGAATCGCTTGGTCATTCTTTTATAGACTTGATGCTACAAGAGGTTGCAACACGTCTACGTACCTCTCTTCCCCCAGACTTATTCATCAGTCAAATAGGCAGAGGGGAGTTTACGATTGTCCTCCATTCGGTAGAGGACCATGAGGATGTAGTTCAAATATGTAAACAAATTCAAAAAGGAATGAAAGAACCTTTTCAACTACAGCATTTTCTATTAAATATTACATTAAATATCGGCATTGCCGTTTATCCGAAGCATGGCACGAATCAAGAGGCACTTTTAAAACATGCTCAAGTCGCCATGCATGAGGCACAGAAAGCAACAGAGAGATATGTATTTTACCATCCCAAAATGGGACAACAGCTCATAGAGCGATTAGTGCTTGAACAGGACTTACATTACGCCCTTGATAATGGAGAGATTTATCTTGAATATCAGCCACAAATTAACTTGCGTACAGGTTCTATCGATTCTGTAGAGGCGTTAGTTCGATGGCAGCATCCAGAGAAAGGATTGATTTCACCCGCTGCATTTATTCCAATCGCAGAAGAAACAGGGCTAATCGTCCCAATCGGTGAATGGATATTGGAAACTGCTTGCAGGCAGGTTAAACAATGGCATAATGAAGGCATTTCACATATCGGTGTCGCTGTTAACCTATCAACTGGGCAATTCTTTCAACAAAATTTAGTAGGGATGGTAGAGGATATTTTAGCAAGAACCGACCTGCCTCCACATTACTTAGAATTAGAAATCACCGAAAGTATGACGGTAGATACTAACCACATGGCTGACATTTTGCATGATTTAAAGCAATTGGGTGTAAAAATAGCTGTAGATGACTTTGGCACAGGTTACTCATCTATGTATTATTTAAAAAAATTCCCGATTGATTGTTTAAAAATAGACCGTTCTTTTGTTCGAAATGTACAGTCCGATCATCATGATGACGTACTTATTTCCATGATGATTTCGATGGCGAAACATCTTGAATTGAAAGTTGTTGCTGAAGGTGTAGAAGAAATCGGTCAACTGTCCTTTTTAGCAGATTGTGATATTATCCAAGGATATTTATTTAGTAGACCAATCGATCCTGAAGAATTATCAGCAAATTTCGATACCATTCAAAAAAAGGCTCTTTCCATCACTCAATTAAAAGAAGTAGTATAGAGAAATTGCAATCTAAAAAAGCTAACAGCCTGCAGACAGTAGACTGTTAGCTTTTTTACTTTTCACACTCAAAACAAGCATGTATGACCGTTTAGATGCATAATATTTTTTAAATCATTTTAAAAGTTTATTAACATTCCACTCGTTTCACCTAATATAAAAATTCATTATAATCAAAAAGAAGAAAAACAAAAATGATGTAATGGAGGCTAACTATGAAGAGAATCGCTGTTTTCTGTGGATCTAGTATCGGAGCTTCACATACGTATAAAGAAGGCGCTACCCAACTAGGGAAAGAATTAGCCAGACGAGGCATTACACTTGTCTATGGAGGTTCTAGTGTTGGAATTATGGGAACAGTAGCAGATGCTGTTTTAGAAGCAGGTGGACAAGCTATCGGCGTAATCCCAAAAATGTTAGAAGAAAAAGAGATTGCACACCCTCATTTAACAGAACTTATTGTCGTTAACTCTATGCATGAAAGAAAAACAAAAATGGTCGAATTAGCAGATGGATTTATCGCTTTACCTGGAGGACCTGGAACGTTAGAAGAGTTTTTTGAAGTATTCACTTGGGCTCAGCTGGGACTTCACCAAAAACCTTGCGGCATCTTAAATATACACCATTATTATGATTTACTAATTTCCTTCTTCAATCATATGAATGAACAACAGTTTTTACAAGATAAACATCGCTCTATAGCTTTAGTTGATTCCAATCCAGCAGATTTAATTGAGAAATTCTATATCTATACTCCTCCTGCTGTGAAGACCTATATTAAAGAAAATCAAACGTGATAAGTAAACATCACTGAATTCATATTACAAATGAGCCTAGGCATACTGTCCCTAAGCTCATTTGTTTTACTTACTGTTTATCAGCTCTCTATTCTTCTGCCTTCTTCCCTCTCATCAATTTCTCAAACCGTTCCATTTCCGGATCTTGTTTAGGCGTATAGTTGAACGGATTTTTTTCTTGTGCAAATTCCTTTTTTGTATCAAATATACCCATTGTTGAGCTAGCAGATGCTGTAGGGTCATTAATAATACTTTCTCTTTTCCCATCAAAATGAGGGGTTGCTTCAACATGTATATTTTCATCATCACGTGGCATATAATCATCTCCTTTTTGATTAAGATAACTATATAAAAGGCAATCTATTCAATTTTTCAACACTTTCATTTCAAGAAGATGAGAAAGCGTGGAAAGAGATGATGATTTCAACAAATTAAGCATGTGAATCGAATGATTTATATTGCTTGCTCATTTGCCAAACCCTGCTTAACCTCTGATGTTTGTTTTTTAATGACAACTACAAATAAGCTGCCTACTAAGCAGAAGATGCCCGCAAGAAAGAATGCCCATGTATAAGAATTAAATATTTTATAAATAAGACCTCCGCCATAAGCTGCGACTGCTGCCCCTGCTTGGTGAGCAGCAAATATCCATCCATAAATGATTCCACTCTTTTCTACCCCGAAGATTTGTCTAGAAATACTAATTGTTGGAGGTACGGTTGCAATCCAATCTAATCCATAGAATATAGCAAAGAGAACTAATAGCGGGATAGAACCTTCATAAAGTGCATAAGGAAGCAATAACAAAGAAACTCCCCTTAAAGCATAATACCAAAACAGCAGCCAGCGATTATCAAATCGATCCGATAACCAGCCCGATATAGTCGTTCCAATTAAATCAAAGATTCCCATAAAGGAAAGTAAAGAAGCGGCGGTTATTACAGGAATACCATAACTCATACAATACGAAACAAAATGCGTACCAATCAAACCACCTGTTGAAAGCCCGCATATAAAGAAGCTGCCTGCTAATAGCCAAAACGCTTTCACTTTGACCGCTTCAAGTAAAGATTCGAAAGCAATCACAATAGGATTTTTCTTCTGAACTATATTCGATTCTGAAGGCTCTTCGTCAAGTCCGTACGGAAGGATCCCTATTTCCTTTGGAGTGTTTTTCATAAATAATAAAATGATGACTAACATTATAACGCTAAGAATCATAATAAGACCAATTGCCCAACGCCATGAATAATGTTCGATAAAATAAGCTAGTACGGGTAGCAAAACTAACTGACCCGTTGCCGTACTTGCAGTTAATATCCCGACTGCCAATCCCCTTCTCTTCTCAAACCAGCGATTGGCCACATATGGACTTAAAACGGTTAAAAAGAGTCCAGACCCTAATCCTATAAGAATTCCCCATATAACAATAAGTTGCCACGATTGCTCCATAAAAAATGTAAGAGCAACTCCCCCGGATAACGTGGCCATGGCCAATACCATCATCTTTTTTAATCCTACTACTTCAATTAAAGCTGCCATAAATGGACCGGAAAGCCCATATAGAAAAAGACTAATTGCAAATGCTAAAGAAATAATAGAACGGTCCCACCCGAACTCCGCTTCAAAAGGTTCTATAAAGACTCCTGATGATGATCGAATAATTCCAGCTGCGATAATGGAGAAGAATGCAATGATTAAAATAACCCAACTATAATGAATACGCTTCAAACACTCACCTACTATCCTTAATATAGATACTAAGATTAGTATAAGGAACAATCTTACAATTGCAATGATTTATTTTTAAGACATCATATATACTACCAATTATATACTCTAAGCTCCTCTTGTTATCGATTATGAAAATGGTTATCACTGTAAAAGATATTATATCGAAAGAATATTTAACAGGAGGATTTACATCGTGTTTAAATAAAAAAAAAGCAATCTAATACTTCCCACCAACCAAGTCGCAACAAATTGATATTTATCTGGATTAAGCCGTAATGTTAAAACAATCATAAATCATAGCTGCGCTAATCCCTGCTGCTATAGCCACACCAGTTAACAGTAACCGAGTCAGGGAAATCCCCTCATGCCTTTTATATGCCAATATATAAATCACAAACGCTGTGATACTCGCACCCCCAAAGGCCAATATCGGCAATAAGTATACGGATGTAGCAACATTTCCTGGGAAAAGGGAAATAAATAATACTACAGTAAGGCAATCAATGCTCCGACTGGAGTTTCAAATGGGGGGTGCACAAAGATCAGCTAGCACTACTAATAAACTACCTAAAATAATTGAACAAGGAATAATCCATCGATAATCATGGCCAACAAGAAAACGAGTTACATGTGGAACGATTAAACCGAAAAAACCTACCGCTCCAACAACGGATACGGCCGCCCCCGCTAAAATTAGTACAATATTGCTCAATAAATATAGTCATAATCCTCTTGTTTTAACGATATGAGCCCTTTCTGATAAAGAAAAAAACCGGGTACTGTTAACCCGGTTTTTCCACACTTCCTTCAACTAATTCATTACTAGAGTGATTACGCTCCAAATTGAGCTGCATGCAGTTTAGAATACATTCCTTTATTTTTTAATAAAGTTTGATGACTACCTTCTTCTACAATGCCTTCTTTTGTAACAACGACAATACGATCAGCATCTTTAATCGTAGCTAAACGATGAGCAATCACAAGGGTTGTTCTTCCTTTAGATAAATCAGTTAGTGCTTGCTGAATAGCTTGTTCTGTTTCTGTATCCAAAGCAGATGTTGCTTCATCTAAGATAAGAATGGATGGATTTTTCAAAAACATTCTCGCAATGGATAAGCGTTGTTTTTGTCCACCGGATAGCTTGACCCCTCGTTCACCAATTAAAGTATCCATGCCGTCCTTTTGAGCACGAATAACACCCTCAAGTTGAGCTTTTCTCGCAGCTTCCCATATCTCATCATCTGTTGCATGTAAATGACCATAGGCAATATTTTCACGAATCGTTCCATCAAATAGGAATACATCTTGCTGAACAATGCCGATATGAGAGCGTAAAGAAGATAAAGTTATATCTCGTATATCCTTACCATCAATTTTAATTTGTCCACCTGTCACATCATAAAAACGAGGTAATAAACTACATAATGTTGTTTTTCCTGCTCCAGATGGGCCAACAAGAGCTACTGTTTCCCCTGGTTGAATACGTAAATGAATATTGGATAATGCCTCTTCTTCTCCCTTATAGCTAAAAGAAACATCATTATATTCAATCATTCCGTTAACGTGATTAACCTCAATAGCATTCGTACGATCCATCACATCTGGCTCTGTTTCTAACAGTTCTACAAATCGCTTAAAACCAGCCACACCTTTTGGATAAACTTCAATAACAGCATTAATTTTATTAATCGGGCTTAAGAAAATATTAGATAATAAAATAAAAGCAATAAATTCCCCATACGTCATCTGTTTTTCAATTACAAACCATGTTCCACATAATAAAACAAATAAAGAAATGCTTTTCATTAAAATGAAACTGATTGACATATTCCAGGCCATAACACGATAAGCAAGCAGTTTTGTAAGGCGAAACCGTTCATTGTTCTCTGTAAACTGATCAATCTCATATTGCTCGTTCGCAAAAGCTTGAACAACACGAATACCTCCAACGTTATTTTCCACCCTTGCATTAAAATCTGCAATATCAGCAAACATACTTGAAAAGGCTTGAGACATTTTTTTGCTGAAATATACAGTTAAAATCACGATAAATGGAACTAATATAAACGTCAGCACAGCTAATTTCCAATTAATTGTGAGCATTAAACCAAATGCCCCCGTTAATGTCATCAAGGCAATAAACAGATCCTCTGGCCCATGATGGGCAATTTCCCCAATATCCATCAAATCATTTGTCATACGTGAAACTAAATGCCCCGTTTTCGTATTATCAAAGAAACCAAAAGATAGTTTTTGAACGTGAGTAAATAGCTTTTTACGCATATCTGTTTCAATATTGATGCCTAATTTATGTCCCCAATATGTCACAACATAATGAAGAAAAGCAGTAAACAGATAAACAACAAATAATCCAATACACCCCCACATAATCCATTGCCAGTTTCCGCTAGGCAACAAATCATCAACAACACGATTTACTGCAAGAGGAAAAGCAAGCTCCAATAAACCGGCAAGAATGGCACATGAGAAATCAAGTATAAATAACCATTTATATGGTTGGTAGTACGAAAAGAATCGTCTAAGCAAGACGTTAAACACCCCCAACATGCTCAATAACACATCATCTAGTGATATTGATTATCCTTTTCATTATAATCGTGCTTCAATACACAAACAACAATATTTTTTGCAAATCCTAATATAACATAAAGAGCACGAGAAAAGCTGGGGATTACCCTGTTTTCCTCGTGCTCTAGGATCATTATTTGCTATGATAACAATCATGTAAATTTTAATCCATACAGCTTGTTTTTATAATCTTTGCTTTAACACTTCTTTAAATTTTTCAAGATCATCCACTCGAATTGCTACTTGTTCATACTCTTTCTTTACCCCCATCAGCACAGTGGCTTCAACCGGGCGTTTTAATTTCAACATAATATTGGGATAGACTTCTTCAAAATCACGTGCAATAAAATCAATTGTATTCTTCGAAAGTTTTTGTTCTAATCTATCTCTGTCTTCTATTACTTCCTCAATATCATCCCATCGTATTTCCATACGCTTCATCAGGCCTAGAGAAACATACATCCGATCATGTTCCATCTGTAGAGGATTGAAACGTACCGCTTGAATATCACCTAAAAACAAAATGACAGAATAAATATTTATCACTAGCAAAATAATTGATAAAATAAATGACTTCTCATGTAACCACCAATGAATGCCGATTGTTTCAATCATAATTGCGTGAATCATCATCACTTGAAAAGCAATCAAGCTTGATTGCTTATGCAGTGTAAACGTATTGGCCTTATATTGCGGCTTCTTTCTCCACATGCCTAAAGCATAATAAAACATCAGCATTTCAGAGCAAATCGCTTGTATAATGGGATGTTTCTTTACTTTCTCATCTACTGCATGGGAGAAGGAAAACAAAAGTGGCAGTGGGCTTTTCTTAACGGTGCGAATGATTTCGGGCAAATATTTAAAAAATGTCACTAATAATAATAGTTCAAGTAAAACAAGTGCACCTTCTATAACAAAGCCTGCCCATGTAATGGTTTTAAATGGAGCTAAATACTCCACTGGAATTATAAAACGTGCAGCAATAAGCCCAGTTGCCATCATCACAATAAGAGGCTTCCAGCTCAAATTACGTTTCCAAACTAAAAATAAAACAGGCGCTACAATAGTTAAATCGATAATGGATCCTAATACAACACCATTTGTATTATCAGGCAGCAGCGACACGCCAAAGGAAGAACGATATAAAACAAAATTAGAAGTTAATACAAGCAATAATAAGATCAGCCATATTATATTGGTTGAATCTTTTTTTAATATCATGCTATCCACCTCATTAATTTTGAATAATTATATTGTTTAAGTTTTAGAATACTCGTTGTAACTATTGAGAATTCTTCATTGTATAAAATGCTCACCGCAGCTCTTTACTCATATTATACCAAATTTCCCCACCATGTTCCGAGTTCGATACCCCGTAATTGAGATATCCATGTTTTTCATAGAAACCAATCAAATCTTCTTTACAAGTAAGCGTAATCGTTTCACGTTGACTAGCTTTCGCTTCCCTTTCAAGGTGTGTGAGCAGCGCTGTTGCAGTGCCTTGTTTTTGATAACTTGGAGACACAGCTAATCCTAAAATACTTTGATGACCTCCAGACGCTGGATTTTCTTTTATATTGCTAAATAAATCATCCGTAATGAATGCCTTTTCAATAACTGGTCCATTGACTAAGCCCACTATGGTACCATCTTGTTCTGCTACATAAAAACTATCAGGAATTAGCTGAATACGCATTTCAAACGCTTCTTTCGTCGCAGCCTCTTCTTTTGTAAAGCAAAGATTTTCAATGCGTACAAGCTCAGGTAAATCTTCCATTTTTACATTTCGTATATTCAGCATACCTATCATTCCTCCAATGTTTGAGCGATTGCTCTATTCATTTATTCATAACTTGCCTCTTCCATTTTACGACATGATTAAAAAAAGAGTCTATTTGATTAAAAGCCTCTTACACACCCATATTTTAGAGCAACTAAAAAGAATCACTTTTATACAATCCGATAAGGTCAGATAAATCATCTGCTCATAAAAAAGCAACTAAACCAGTTAGGTGTAGTTGCTCTTCATTTATTTTCTATTTCATTATGCTTGCACTGTCATTTTGTATATAAGAGTATCATTATTTTAAAGCCGTTTTAAATACATAACTGACTTTTTCATAATTCATCTTATCTTCATAGAAAAGATGGGCATCTGTACGTTGCAACCCCGAAGATAGGGCAACATTTTCATAATTGTTTTCTTTCGCCCAATCATGAACGTATGTAAGTAGTTTTTCACCGTACCCTTTAGAACGCTTCTTATTATCTGTAACTAAATCGCAAACCCAAACAAATCTTCCATAATAGAGTGTTATCATTGGTTTAAAACCCGTGACAGCAACCATTTCATCGCCATCAAATAAAGCAAGCATTTTATACCTGTCCTTTTCTTGGGCATCTGCTACTAAGTCAAGATAAGTGCTTTCATCAAGGTGGGGACGTAATTGCTTCATTACTGGAAATGCTCCAAGTATCTCATTCTGTGATTGAAGTTCTTTAATGGTTAAAGAATCCACAATAATCACCCTTTTGAATTTTTTATAAATCGAATTTTTCATATCTTCTGTTTCTAATAACCTATATAGATTACTTTAATAAGAAAAATATGTGTCTATTTGTTGCAAATATGCATCTTTTAGTTAAAGAACCAATAAACGATTATGGAACTACTACAAGATGGACTATTTCCCTTAAAACAACTATTTCTTTCCTTATAAAAAATTGGGCAAAAAAAGAAGCCCACATAAGGGCTTCTTTTTTGCCTGGCAACGTCCTACTCTCACAGGGG
>NZ_QWVS01000006.1 GCF_003570725.1 Peribacillus asahii | reverse complement strand
TGGCGATAACTTCAAAAGCTTACCTATCACTATAGCAACACATTCAAAGAAAATTGGATCTCCAATTTTATAGAGAAAAACTCCTTAACAAACAAGAAAAATAGGGCGGGTTAACAATCCCCGCCTTACATATATGTCATCTTGTTATCAAAAAGGAATATGAAACTTCTTCATAAACCAGTCATCAACATAACCCGACAGCTTAGTCTGTCGGGTTATGTTTAGATGAAAAAGAGGGATTTTTATAAATTTTGCCCGAACGCAGATCCGAACATGCCCTTGCTCATAGCTGTTCTCCTGATCCCCGTATCTTAAAGGTTTAAGTATATAAAAAAATACCTATAGATGAAACACTCTTTTTCAAGTGTCCTATCTATAGGTACCATATTAAAAGCTAGACTTTTGAATTACACTTGGCCATTAGGAACGAACCTTCCCTCTCAGCCATTTAATCAGGCTCAAGATGATAAAACCAATCATGATATACGAATACCATTGAATAGCGTGGGTAAGACCAATCCATTCTCCAATATATCCAAGTGTCACCATAGGAATACTGATTCCTAAGTAGGTTACTACGAAAAATAATGATGTCAAATTAGTCCGCATCTCATTTGTGGAAATTTGGTTCAGATAAGCTAAGCTGCCGGCATAGCTAGGACCGTTCCCTAATCCAATCAAGACCGTTGTTAATATAAGGAAGAATAATGACTTTGTAAATAAGGTAACAACGAGAAAGATGAGCCCAATAATTAATAAAATATAGCCTATGATGATTGACCGAAAGGCAGACTGTTTTCTCAACATGATCTGATGTAAGGTGGACACGCCTAAAACTAAAGCGACCATCGTCCCGGATAAGCTTAAACTCGCATGACTAGTAAAAAGTCCAAGGTATGTGGGCATCACCGATAACATTAAACTCATAATTCCCCAAGATAGAAAAGAAGTGGAGGATGCCATTAGAAAAGGCCATCGAAATTCTTTCGTCACCGAGGGGAGTCGAAGAGAAGCTGCTCGGTTTGTAGGAACATTTTTTTCTAACATGAACTTTAATCCTAACATTCCAGTTGCAGCAAGTAAAATGTGTATAAGATAAGAAAATTGTAAAGGATAGGGAACATATTCTCCAAGAAAACCAGAAATAAGTGGCCCCAAGGCATTTCCGAGCGTACCTGCTATAGCGGCAACAAATGCACTTTTCACTTTGTCTTGATAAGAATGAAGCTCTGTCATATATGACACAGCAATTCCGTTCAGAATTCCTACGGATAACCCTTGGAAAATGCGAGCTAATATTAGTCCATTGACTCCGTCTGATACAGCAAAGCCAATGGACCCAAAGATAGAAAGCGTGACCCCAGCAAATAGCACTTTTTTTCTTCCCCACTGCTCAGAAAGCTGTGCAACTGTGATGATGGTTGGAATCACAATTAATGCATAAAGTGCATAGATAAAAGTCATGGTCCCGGAAGTAAAATTCCATTTTTCTTGATACAAAGAATAAAGAGGAGCAGGCAAGTTCGTACCAAGCAGAGTCATACACAAACAAAAGGCTACTAACCAAAATGAATACCGTCTTTGCTTAGCTATATCTACTTTTACTACTTGTGATAATGCTCCAAGTTGATCTATTAGCGAATTAAATGAATCCTCACTTCCTGTTGCGGCAATATTTATTTGCGTTAAATTGGTTTTCTTGTATTTTCCCGCTTTGATTTTTTCAATATTATATCCTCTACGAACAAAAAGGTCGGATAAATGAGCCAAGACCCCGGGATGGTTCTGTACTAGAATCGATACTGTATGAATCAAATGTTACTCAACCCTTCCTCAATTGTTTTTCCATTATTATAGATGTTATTTAACTAACTACTATAAAAAAATCAAAGAAAATACGGTTCTTCATTCGAACCGTTTTCCTGTAACTACGTAATACAAATCTGGATCGTTTCTCCAATATGATTTGACTTTATCCGTTCCTATTTGTTTTGTTAACTCTCCATAGGCAATATCATGCCGGATATATTCGATTGCCACCAAAACTAGTGCAGGATCTTTTGTTTTGACTGCCCAAGCAGCAGTATTCGGGGCGAAATTAGCTATTAACACTTCTTCCATGTCGCGAGCCACAATCGTTAGTCGCCCACCCATCCGTTTTTCCGCTATTTTCGGAGTCATAAAATCATGGTGGTATGTAACCCCTAGTTTAGTTTCCGGTTCTGAAAAAAGCATAGAAAACACCTTTATTCCCTCATTAGTTCGTTTTTCTATTTCTTCCTTGATGAAAGAGGCTTGTGGATTCCAAATGGACAGCCAGATTTCATGGTGTGCCTTATCAATCATGTCCACAATCTCAGCCATTACGTGTTCATCGCTATTCACACGCCAAATAACATCGGTTTCCCTTTCATTTTCCAGCGTTTTTAAATTCTTTTCTAAAAAATCAAAGGAATCTTCAAAACTTTTACGTAATCGCCGAATTAGCTCCTCGGCAGGAAGAGGAACATACTTTACAGGTTCTGAAGGAACGGTATAAATGGCACCTTTATCCAGTAACTTCCCTAACACCTCATAGATCATGGAACGAGGCACACCAGATCTCTTGCTAACCTCATATCCTGTGACAGGTGAATTTATTAGCAGATTAATATAAGCTTTGCACTCATATTGGGAAAAACCTAATTTCTGAAGCTCTTTAACAATTTCCTCCATATAATGACCTTCCTTATATAGTAGTTAGTATTATACTTACTATATTATGTGTTAGTAGAGATGTCAATATAAGTGGGAAGAAGGGGACAGATTAATTTTCCTACTTAATTTAATTGAGAGAAAGGGTGGGGATATGCAACGATACTGCAATGGCTTGATTCGTCTAGCCTTTTTTTTGAAAGATTCACAACATCGATTTCTCTATTTGATATTAACTTTATAAGAATGTGAAAAAATATACTTAAGTAAATGGGTGAAATAGTGGGTGCGACACGTTCTTAGCTCAAATGAGATGTGGATAACACAATCTTGGTAAAGGTCAAGCAATTTTACGATTTAAATTGAAGGACATTATTGAGGAGTCGAATGACGAGGTAACGCTCAGAAAGGCTCCCCCTGCGTCGAATAGCGCGCTATTTAGTAAGGAAAAGCGTGTTATAAGCTCGGCTAATAGGCGTGAGAATTTACCGTAACAGCTCGACTAACGAAAGCCTACCCGATGGGGTGGTGTAAATCATGGTGCTTGGGTTGAACAAATATGGTGAGAATGCAATGAAATACAATAAGATACTGTATTGCTGACGAACTTCTGAATGTACGGGTCTAGACGCACGTTATATAGAAATGTATTTACTACTAAATGTAGGGTTAGCTGTGGGTGAGTAAGAATCAACTATATAAAAATCCATCTTGTGTTTCAGGCACAAGCGATGCTAACAGGCTCATAGGAAGTACCTAAGTTCGTTCCATATAATGTAATTATTTGGTGTAATCTAACCATTAGTATTTATAAGTGGGGAATTTTTATGTTCTTTGTGACAGGTCTTGAGTCCCGCAAATTTTTTATTACTGTTTTGTTTTCTTATAAGAATTATTTCTTAATCCTATCTTAGTCCATTTTTCTTTTGGAATATCTCTATGTTTATAATCAACAACCTTAATTTGGCTACCTTGAATTTGAAAAGTAATTGTTTCTTCACCATAGGGTGGATTATGTGCCCCCTCAAAAGTTTGAACTTGAACAGTTACATTTAAGTTGAAATTTGTCTCATCTCTCTCTATTTTAAGGATTTTCTCAAATCCCCGATCCCACAGTTTAGGTTTATAATATGTTTCAATAGCTTTACTTATTGGGTCTACTAAGCGTTCAATCAATGCTTCTTTAAGTAATTGTTTTGGAACTGGTATTCGGTTAATTTTCTTTCTTTTAACATCAACAATTTTCCACATATCTTTTAATGGGCCACTTGTTTGTTTTTCGACAGTATAAAGTACATTAGTTCCATCTTCTTTCCAAAGATGAACATAACCTTTGTTACCTTTGATATATAGTCGTGGTTCATCAATCCATTCTTCTTCCAACTGGATAATTGTAAAATATAATTGGGCAAGTGGTGTTATTTTATACCCCAGCTGATTAAAATCATCAAATCCATAGAGTCGAAAAACTGTTAAGTCAATATCGAAATTCATACTACCATTGTTGCCTTTTTGTACAGTTGCATGGGCTGTGTAAGGCACTAAGATACTCAAAAGCACTACAATAATTACAGAAATTGCGGTTAATTTTGGTCTCATATTCAATCACCTCATTATATTTTGTGACAATAGAGGTGAATTTACTTTTTTACTCAGGGAAAAAACTTGTTCCAGAAGGGCGCTTAACTACAGTGAGGGTAAGCGCTTATTTTCAATTTTAGGGCCAAATTGCTTAGTAACAATTTTAAAGCAAAGTGGATATTGTAAAGGTTTATGTTTAAACTATTTGGTTTAGTTGAAGAAAAATAGATTATTTAGTGAATATACTTGCCCTTACCGTTATTAATCAAATCACTGTCAGTTAATGCCAGTTTATTTTTGATTCTCTAACATCAACTGTCATTGTCTGGAAAATACCGATCCGTTTATTATAGGAATTGTAGAAGTACTTATCCATCTAGATTTGAATATAAGGGTTTACAGAACATTGAAATGGAGATGATGAACATGTATAACGGGAGAGAATATTTGGAAAGTTTAAATGATGGTCGAGTTGTTTATTTGAATGGAGAAAGAGTGAAAGATGTCACGACACATCCAGCTTATCGAAATGCCGCTCGCTCTTATGCGAGAATGTACGACGCTCTTCATAATCCAGCAACGCGTGATATTTTAACCACTACCAATGAATATGGGGATAGAACACATAAATTCTTTAAAACGCCTACAAGTGCTGAGGATTTATTAGGGGCGAGAGATGCTATTGCTGAGTGGTCAAAGTTAAGCTATGGCTTTATGGGACGTACTCCTGATTATAAAGCATCATTTATTGGTAATTTAAATGCCTTTGGCGATTATTATGAAGGCTTTGAAGATAATGCGAAAGCGTGGTACAGAAAGGCATCGAAAGAGCTTCCTTTTATTAATCACACAGTTATCAATCCACAAACAGATCGTTCTAAGCCACTTCATGAAAATAAAGACGTATTTGTACGTGCTGTTGCAGAAAGAGATGATGGTATTGTTGTAAGCGGTGCCAAGATGGTTGGCACAGCAGCTGCACTGACTCATTATAATTTTGTGGCTAACTTTGGCACAATTGGTTTAGGTGACGATGACCTAAGTCATGCTCTTATCTTCTTTGTTCCAATGAATGCCCCAGGGGTAAAAATGATTAGCCGACAATCCTATGAATTACTGGCAGCAACAAATGGAACACCATATGATTACCCTCTTTCAAGTCGTTTTGATGAAAATGACGCGGTAATCGTTTTAGATAATGTATTTATTCCTTGGGAAGATGTTCTTTGTTATAAAAATATAAAAATAGCAAATAATTTCTTACCTGAAAGTGGCTTTCTTAATCGTTTTACATTCCATGGTTGTACACGCCTGGCTGTTAAGTTGGATTTCATGACAGGGCTTTTATTAAAAGCAACAGAAGCAGCTGGAACAAAGAATTTCAGAGGTGTTCAAGCTCAAATTGGTGAAGTTGTTGCTATTCGTAATATGTTCTGGGGATTATCCACAGCGATGGCTACCGATCCGGATAAAGGACCGAATGGATTGGTTATTCCGAATGGATTCTCAAGTGCTGCTTATCGAGCATTAGCACCGGCGAGTTGGGTTAAAGTCAAAAATATTTTTGAACAAGTCGTTGCGGGAGGGCTAATTCAGTTGCCATCTAGTGCAAATGATTTCCTTAATCCCGAAATTAAACCTTACTTAGATCAATATTACCGTGGTACAGGCATTAATGCGGAGGACCGTGTGAAATTATTGAAAATGGTTTGGGATACGATTGGAACTGAGTTTGGTGGACGCCACGAACTGTATGAAGTCAATTATGCTGGTAATCATGAAAATATTAAAATGGAAGCATTATTCCATACTGAAGCAGTCGGCGCAGCTGATTGTTATAAAGCGTTCGTAGATACTGCATTAAACGATTATGACTTACATGGCTGGACGAACGATACTTGGATTTATTCAACTGAAAAGCAAAGTGTAACACAATAAAGGGGCAGGGGAGACGTACTATGGACAACCGTACATTTCGTAATGCAATGGGAAAATTTGCGACAGGCGTAACTGTCATTACGACAGAAATCCATGGACAGGTACACGGCATGACAGCCAATGCGTTTATGTCGGTGTCTCTTGATCCAAAACTAGTAGTCATTTCAATCGGAGAAAAAGCCCAAATGCTGGATAAAATTAAGAATAGCAAAAAATTTGCAGTGAATATTTTAGCAGAGAATCAACAGGAATTATCAATGACTTTTGCTGGTCAAATAAAAGAGAAAAGAGAGAGAAGCTTTGAGAATCTTGGGGGACTTCCTGTTTTAGAGGGTGCTGTCGCTCAGGTAGCGTGCAAAGTTGTAAATGAGCATGTGGAAGGGGATCATACCCTGTTTATTGGAAAGGTAATTGATATCCATCTTGAAGAGGGAGAACCACTTCTTTTCTTCAATGGTCAGTATCGTTCTTTATTATCTAAAGAAATTCTATCAAATAAGTAAATTTATTATAAAAAATGGGGGTACTTTAAATGACTAATTTCCAAGAACCAATTTATGATGTTGCACAATTAGCGCATGTGGAACTTCTTTCTCCGAAACTTGAGGAATCGGTGGATTTTTTTACAAGATTTTTAGGAATGGAAGTAACGGCTCGTGCAGGTCAATCCGTTTATCTTCGCGCATATGAAGATTTTTACCACAATACATTGAAAATTACTGTGGCAGAAGAGGCGGGGGTAGGACATATAGGCTGGCGGGCAACTTCGCCTCAAGCACTTCAGCGCCGAGTGGAGGAAATCGAAAAAACTGGATTAGGTCGCGGTTGGATTGATGGAGATATTGGTCATGGAGAGGCTTATCAGTTTACGACACCTGATGGTCATTTGATGGAAATATTCTGGGAAGTTGATTATTTCAAAGCGGAAGAACATCAAAAATCGAAGCTTTTAAACCGCCCTACAAAACGCCCTGATCGCGGTGTACCTGTACGCCGTTTAGATCACATCAATCTAATGACTTCTAACCCAGGAGTAGATACACAATTTATGATAGATACTCTAGGGTTCCGTTTAAGAGAGCAAATCCAAGATAATGGGAATGTACTTGGTAGCTGGATGAGCGTTTCTAACCTAGTTCATGAGATTGCTTATATGCAAGAGCCTAATCGAGAAAAAGGAAAATTACATCATCTTTGCTACTGGTATGGTATTCCTCAAAATTTATATGATGTTGCAGATTTACTTAAGGATCATGGATGTTTCATTGAAGTTCCACCAAATAAACATGGAGTGAGCCAAGCTTTCTGTATGTATGTGTATGAGCCGGGTGGCAATCGAATTGAACTATTTGGTGACGCAGGATACATTATTACGGATCCAGCTTGGGAGCCAGTTATTTGGCAAATGGAGGATGTTCCTGGTAATGGTGATACCTGGATTGGTACAGCATTCCCTGAATCATGGTGGGTACGCGGTACGCCTGTTACTTCTCCAGAAGTAGTGAAGCCTTAATTCATAGATTACTAGAGAGGACGATGTGAAAAGTATGACCAAAATTAAGGTAGGTATTTTAGGATCAGGAAACATTGGTACAGATTTAATGTACAAAATTTTAAAAAATGATGGGAATATGGAATTAGCTTTATTGGCAGGTATTGACGCTGGATCGGAAGGGCTTACAAGAGCTCGAGATTTGGGTGTAGGTACAAGTCATCATGGAATAGATGCGATATTAGAAGATCCAGAGATCCAGATTGTCTTTGATGCGACGAGTGCAAAAGCACATATGCATAATGCTGGTCGTATACGGGAGGCAGGGAAGATGGCAGTGGATTTGACTCCAGCTGCAATTGGTCCTTTTGTTGTACCAACAGTTAATTTACAGGAACAGATTGATGCAATGAATGTAAATTTAATATCGTGTGGAGGGCAGGCGACTACGCCTCTTGTATACGCGGTTAATCGGATTGTACCTGTCCATTATGCCGAAGTGATTACTACTGCGGCAAGCGTTTCTATTGGTCCTGGTACGAGACATAATGTAGACGAATTCACTCAAACGACTGCTAATGCCCTTCATAAAATTGGGGGAGCAAAGATATCACGAGCGATTCCTGTTTTTAATCCGGCACAACCACCGGTCAATATGTCTAATACAGTGTATGCAGTGATTAAAGAAGAATTTGATGAAGAAGCGGTGAAATCATCTATTGAATCAATTGTAGCTGAAATTTCAAGCTATGTTCCAGGATACCATTTAAAAAGCGCTCCATTTATTGACTATCGTGATACCCCTTGGGGACAACATTTGCCGACGGTTGTCATTATGAATGAGGTTGTAGGTGCAGGGGATTTCTTCCCGACTTACGCAGGAAATTTGGATATTATGACCGCTTCAGCACTCAAGGTTGGCGAAGTATATGCTGAGCATTTTCTTGGGGCTAAGGAGGTAAAACGATGATAAAAATACCAAGACTTACAGATACAACACTTCGAGATGGTGATCATGCAGTTAGTCATAGCTATACACCAGAAATGGTACGGACCATCGTTCGTAATCTAGATGAAGCAGGTGTACCTGTAATTGAAGTTAGTCATGGTGCAGGATTGAATGGATCTACGATTCAGCAGGGATTTTCTGTCCATTCTGAATTTGATTTAATCAAAGTGGCGGTAGAAACAGCGAAACAAGCGAAAATTGCCTCCTTGTTTGTTCCAGGAATTGGAACGAGCAGTGAACTAAGAAAGGCTGTGGAAATTGGTATTCGTGCAATCCGTATCGCTGTCCATTGTACAGAAGCGGATGTAACGGAGCAGTATTTCCGACTAGCAAAGGAATTAGGGATTGAAGCTGTAGGCTTCTTGATGATGTCTCATACTCAACCAGCAAGTGTTCTTGTGGAACAGGCTAAATTAATGGAATCATACGGAGCAGATTGTGTCTATGTAGTTGATTCAGCAGGAGCACTTGTCCAAACGGGTGTTAGGGAAAGGGTTTCTGCCTTAAAAGAGGCCTTGTCTATTGAAGTTGGTTTCCATGCCCATAATAATCTTGGACTAGCCATTGGGAATACACTGACTGCGCTTGAAGCAGGTGCTGATCAAATAGACGGTACATTAAGAGGATTAGGAGCCGGTGCAGGAAATGCTCCAACCGAAGTATTGGTAGCTGTTTTAAATAAGATGAATATCGATACAGGAATAAATTTATCCACTTTGATGGATGTTGCTGAAGAAGTGGTAGCTCTATTGATGAAAACACCAATTGTCATAGATCGTGACAACTTATCTAGTGGATATGCAGGTGTATATAATAGTTTCCTTTTACATGTAAGAAACGCAGCTGAAAAATTTGGTGTGAAGGCCTCGGAAATTATGGAGGAATTAGGTAAACGACATGCTATAGCTGGGCAAGAGGATTGGATTCTGGATGTTGCGGTTGAACTGGCGAAAAAAAAGGGTTGAGAGTATAAAGAAAAATGAACCATTTAGAGGGGAATACGTATCTAGCGCGAGCGTCTTAGATGGTTGCGGAAAGGAATTTCCTATTTCCATAGCGAGTTAATCAAGATACCTATGCATTTCTGTGAATTCTGAAAAGTTCGGCATTTTATACGACTATACGAATTGTGTTGTCAAGCTCCAGCGCTTAGCCCTTCGAGCCGTTTCGATCCAGCTAATGAAGTCGATTTGGATCTCCAATGCTTGGGGGGCTGACCAAAGCGCTTACGCTTTTCTGATAGGAGGGACTTTTTTGAAGGTCATTCATATAACAAATAGTAATCGTGATGCCTTTCTTTTAGAAGCTAAACCTTGTGTAATGGCTCTAGGATTTTTTGATGGGGTTCATTTAGGACATCAAGCAGTCATTAAAGCAGCAAAAAGAGTAGCAGATGAAAAAAAGCTTCCTTTAGTCATTATGAGTTTTTTTCCTCATCCGAAAGAAGTGCTTTCAAATGGGAAAAAAATCGTTTCTTATTTAATGCCATTAGTGGATAAACAAAAAAAATTTAAGGCATTAGGCGTTGAAATCTTCTATATGGTTCAGTTTAATTTTGAATTTGCTGGTTTAACTCCAAAACAATTCGTGCAAAACTATCTTCTTGATTTTGGTGCTCAACAAATTGTCGCTGGTTTTGATTTTACGTATGGATGTCGAGGAGAAGGAAATATGGATCGAGTTCAAGCAGATTCAGATGGAAGGATTGAAAGCATAAAGGTCAAGAAAATTGAGTTCGAAGGTGAGAAAATCAGCTCCACATTAATACGAAACCTTATTTGTTCAGGAAAGGTGGAAGAGATTCCTTATTATTTAGGTGAATCTTATCAAATAGAAGGTACGGTTTCTCTGAATAAATATAGTGCTGATATTATTGTGAATCCCCATTATTCACTACCATCCTCTGGTATCTATGAAGTAACCGTAACAAACGGACGAGAAACATGGAAGCAAGAAGCATTAATACTTAATGGGCAGCTCACATTCATGTTATCAAAAAGTAGGAAGTGCCCTTTAAAAGAAAATGAAACAATTCGTATATATTGGGAAAGGCGATTGCCAAATGGGTGGTCTACTTCTTTAGAGCAATCACATCATTATTCTCAGAGTGTTGTTTCGTAAATATCATAAATCAAAAAGTGGCGAAAAGCTCCGTCCCTTTCCTAAAAGGAGGACACAATATGAAAATTCAAAAAGCTGCAACTTTTTTACTAGAGGCTGAAAAAACGAGGCAAGCAATTAAGCCGTTAACTGTTTCTTATCCCGATATCACAGTAGATGAAGCGTATTACATTCAATTAGAACAAATTCGTCGAAAAGTGGAAAACGGGGCCGTTATTGTAGGGAAAAAAATTGGAGCGACAAGTCAAGCAATTCAACAGATGTTTCAAGTCAATCAGCCCGATTACGGACATTTACTGGATGACATGATGTTTGTCGAAGGAGAGGTGATTTCGCTTGACTCATATGTTCAGCCAAAAGTAGAGTTTGAAATTGCTTTTGTTTTGAAGAAGAATCTAAAAGGACCAAATGTGACAGTATTGGATGTAGTAGAAGCAACGGATTATATTGTACCTGCGATAGAGATCATTGATAGCCGAATTGAGGATTGGCAGATTCAATTTGAAGATACCGTAGCAGACAATGGATCATCTGCTGGTGCCGTTATTGGTGGCAAGCCAACTAGTCTTGAAAATATAGATTTAGCCCATATTGGCATGGTTGCTTATAAAAATGGAGAGTATTTAGATTCAGCAGCAGGTGCAGCGGTTTTAGGGAATCCACTTCGAGCGGTTGCTTGGTTAGCTAACTCGTTAGGAAAATACGATGTTTCATTGAAGGCAGGAGAAGTTATATTATCCGGAGCACTGACTGCAGCTGTACCAATTGAAGCGAATGATACCTTTACAGTTGATTTTGATCATATCGGTACGGTCTCTGTCTCATTCAAAAATAAACGAGGTGAAATGAAATGATACAAACAGCTATCATTGACCAAATTGCAGATGAATTATATCGAGCTGAAAAAGAGAAAACGTCCGTCAATAAGTTTGTCGAGCGATTTCCTAAATTAGACGAAGCACTGGCCTACAAGGTACAAGACCGGTTAATCGAACTCAAATGTGAAGTGGAAAACACAAAAAGAGTGGGGAGAAAGCTGGGATTAACGAGTAAGGCAAAACAGGAAATGATGGGTGTACATGAACCATCCTACGGAGTACTTTTGGGAAGTATGCAGGTGTTCGAAGGAGAGCCTATTTCCATTTCTCCCTTTATACATGCCAAAGTAGAACCGGAAATAGCATTTATTTTTGATAAAGAAGTAAAAGGACCGTCTGTAACGGTAGCGGACATTCTTGCAGCAACTGCATATATCGCTCCTGCATTAGAAATTATTGATAGTCGCTTCCAAGGTTTTAGCTTTACGCTTCCTGATGCTGTTGCTGATAACTCATCTTCCTCTCGTTTTATGATTGGAGAAAGATTCTACAAACCTGATCAATTTAATCTGCAATTAATGGGAATGGTCTTTAGAAAGAATGGCGAAGTACTTGCTACGGGTGCAGGAGCGGCTGTTATGGGGCATCCAGCAAGAGCCATTGCTTGGATGGCAAATCGGTTACACAAGATTGGCCAAAGCATACAACCAGGAGAAGTCGTATTAAGTGGATCGTTATCTGGTGCAGCCACGATTGCCCCAGGAGATCATTTTTCTGTAAGCTTTGACGGAATTGGTTCATTAGAGACTGTATTTACGCAATAGAATACAAAATTTGTAAAGGACAGGAGTGTTTTATATGCCATTTATTCAAATTCATATTCTTGAAGGTCGTTCACTAGAGAAAAAAGAAAGACTTATTCGAGAAGTAACGGATAAAGTTGCTGAAGTATTAGAGGCTCCAAAGCAAAATGTTCGTGTATTAATTCAAGAAGTAACAGCAGAGCACTGGGGCATAGCTGGTGAATCGGTAAAACAAAGAAATGAGGTGTCAAAATGACAAATGTTCAAGCGGAAGTGAAGGTAGTAGATCTTTATATTAATGGAGAATATGTAAAGTCAAGTAATCGTGAAACGTTTGAGGTGAAAAATCCAGCAACTCAAGAAATCATTGCACGTGTGAGTGAAGCAACAAGAGAAGATGTTGACAAAGCTTGTCGGGCAGCTAGACGTGCTTTTGAAGAAGGACCGTGGAGAACGATGCCTTTAGCTGAACGATGTGCAAAAATTCGACGTATGGCTGAGATTATTATTGAACGAAAAGAGGAGATCGCACGCTTAGAAGCATTGGACGTAGGAAAGCCTTATCCAGTTGCTGTTGAGCGAGAAATTCCTCGCGGAGCTCACAATCTAAAATTCTTCGCCGATTTTATGGAGAAGCAGGGTGGAGAAGTATATCCAATGGAGGATGAATATTTAAACTATACTCGCTATGAGCCTGTTGGTGTAGCAGCTCTTATTACTCCATGGAATGCTCCATTTATGCTAACGACATGGAAACTAGGACCTTGCTTAGCATCAGGAAATACGGCTGTAATTAAACCTGCTGAAATGACGCCTTTATCTGTATCCTTGTTAGGGGAAATTGCGAAGGAAGCAGGCATTCCAGACGGTGTTGTGAATATTGTCCATGGATTTGGAGAAACGGCAGGAGCTGCATTGACGACTCACATGGATGTTGATTTAATCTCTTTCACTGGAGAAACAACGACTGGAAAAACGATTATGAAAAGTGGCGCCGATTCATTGAAGCGTGTTTCCTTTGAGTTAGGCGGTAAAGCGGCCAATATTATCTTTGAAGATGCAAATCTAGATAAAGCAATTCCTGTTTCTATTCAAGCAGCCTTTTTAAATTCTGGGCAAGTGTGTTTGGCTGGTTCTAGAATATTAGTACAACGCTCGATTTTCGCCGAATTTGTAGACCGTTTTAAAAAGGCTGCTTCTGAGCTGAAGGTTGGTGATCCACAAGATGTAGCTACTAATATGGGACCACTTGTAAGTGAAGAACATTATAATAAAGTAACTAGTTATTTAGATATTGCAAAAAATGAAAATTCTGTATTGGTTTACGGGGGGAAACGTCCTGAACTTCCGGGGTATTTACAGTTAGGGTATTATTTAGAGCCTACGATTTATATTCAAGAAAATCCAAAGGCACGAATTGCACAGGAAGAAATTTTCGGACCAATTGTTACCCTTATTCCGTTTGATACAGAGGAAGAAGCACTCGAAATTGCGAATGATACAGAATATGGGCTAAACGGAGTAGTTTGGACAGATAATTTACAACGAGCACACCGGATTTCTCACAATGTTCGTGCGGGTACAATTTGGGTAAATTGTTGGTTTGTCCGTGATTTACGTGCCCCGTTTGGTGGGTTTAAGAAAAGTGGGATTGGACGTGAAGGCGGTCATCATAGCATGGAATTTTTTACGGAAGCGAAAAATATCTGTGTTGCACTTAAGTAGTAATTGGTGACACATAGTCATTTACTAGTTAGGTAGAATTGAAGTGTTAGGGAGAAGGGGCATCACGTGATTGACGATGAGGTGCGCCTTCTTTTAATGGGAAAACATGTGTTATCGATGATTACAAGTTGTCTAGTTCTGAGCACCTTACATTTTTCTAATAAAGAAAGGATGATGATTGTATTAGGAAAAATGCCTTTACATATTGCTTTATAACTTGAACTACCTGTTATTACGGTTCCAATGTTCCTTGTTTCAAGCCCTGAATTGGTTATTGAAGCCTGTAAATCTGGACTATTAATCTTGTAGATGGGTACGCGGTTTATTGCTCCAACGGAAAGTCCTGTAAAAGATGAATATCTTGATTTGTTAATTGAATTGATAAATCAAGATTTATCTATACTGACGCATTAAGTGGTGTACATGTGATTACCCTATTCCTAGTATTCAGAATGTAGGTCTTAATTCTTGTCAGCTAGAAAAAAGGGTCGCTTGATTGGTCTAAATTTAAGTTGTAATTCAAACTATTCTAGTTTTAATTTTCCGAAAAATAAATTATAATAGGATAAAAATCCAAAATATGGAGGGGAAATGAATCAACAGTTGATCTTAAATAACATTTTGCAAGTTTATCAAAAGGATGAGCTATTATATACGGGAAATGAAAGAGCTTTGTTGATTCCTACTAAGGGATTTGGAATATTACAGCGTGATTTAATAAAAAATATCGGGATTGACCGGATGAAATCCTTTTATTTTAACTATGGGTGGAGCTTAGGGGAAGAAGATGCCAAGAATGTTATCGACAATCCTTCTCTAAGTATAAAAGAAAAGATTTTATATGCCCCTCAGTATCACGCAGCACAAGGCCATGTGAAGCCTGAGATTTTTGAACAACATTTAGAGTTTGATGATAACGGGAAAGTTATAAGTTTTAGATATAAAGGGAAGTGGGAAAAATCTTATGAAGCAGAGCAACATATTCACCATCTAGGTTATTCAAATAGCCCTGTTTGTTATACATTGACAGGGTATGCAAGTGGAAATGTTTCTTTTTTACTTGGTGAAAAAGTCCTTATTAAAGAAATTCAATGTGAAGGTCAGGGTGCCCCATGCTGTTTATGGGAAGGTCGTCTTCTTTCTGATTGGGAGCAGGGGGATGAGGAACAATTATTTTATTATAAGGAATTTCCTATTATAAAAGAACTTGAACAAACGAATGAAAAACTTATGATTGAAAAAAATAATTTATCGATGGTTACAAAACTTCATATGGACCTTTCAGCTGAGATTATTAAAGGCAATAACCTAAACACTATTTTAGAAATTGTTAATAAACGAATCCAAAAGCCTGTAGTGGCAGAGGATGTTCATCATCAAATACAATCGATTGCCGGATTCACCCCAGAATTTTATACACCTTTACAGAATGATTTTATCAATTATATAAAGAATAACTCGGCTATTACAAAAACAATTGTCATTCATTCGGAGGATGTAACAAGACTAGCTTCGCCTATTTTTCTGCAAGATAAATTGGTAGGCTATTGTTCTTTTTTTTATAAGGGCTCCAAAATAATGCCAAATGAAATAGATTTTATGATTATTGGTAGAGTTGCTTCCATTTGCTCTATGTTCCTCTTTCATGAGAAAGCAAAATTAGAGTCAGTAGAACGAATAAAGGGACATTTTCTTGAAGAAATTATAAACGGGCAATCTCGGCAAGACATTATGAAAAAAGCTATTTTCTTACAGTTAAACCTTTCTGGTGATTATTACGCAATCTTTCTTCAATATGCCTTAAGGAACCTTGCTCAACAAAATGAACTTACCCTTCATGAACAAATATTTGAAAACGTTTCTACTTATTTTTTGGAAAAAAATATAAATCTATTAATAGGGCAAAGGCATGATAGTTTGTTAATTCTTTTACCTGTCAACCAGTTGGATAACAAAAAACTAGAACATATTATTTCCGGGCTTTTATCCTACATGAGAAGGAAAGTAAGAAATTCTCAGGTATTAGCAGGGATAAGTTCGAAATATAGTAATATTGTGGATGCGAAGGAAGCCTTTGAGGAAGCACGCACAGCTGTACGTTTATCAACAAAAGAAGCTCCAGTAACTACTTTTCATGAGTTAGGTATCCTCGGGATATTAATTAATGTAGATAATAAACCAGCCATTAGAAAAATAATCAAAATGACGCTAGGGTGTCTATATGAAAATATTAATCCAAGCAAAATTGAATTAATTGAAACATTATATAATTTTCTTGTGAATGGAGGAAATTTAGAGCAGACAGCTCAAAACCTTGCGTTGTCAATCAGTGGTCTTCGCTACCGATTGAACAAAATTACAAATTTGCTTGGCTGTGAATTACGTGATCCGGAGCTACAATTCCAATTACTATTATCGATAAAAGCATTAAAAATTGTTGAACCGAAATGGAATGAAGTTTGATAATTTTGGTTTTGTTGCAAAAACTTCAAGACGATGTGTCTCTTAAGATTACAAATGATTCTTGGGGAGTCCGATGAAACGTGTATCCATGCATATGATTAAAAAAGAACAGATTGATTTACGGGATCAGTCTATCTAAAATCAGAAAGAATTCATCCATCAATTGTTTGGGATTGCAGCATAAGATACGATTCCGCTAGGAATATATGCGCTTTATTCTCTTTTGCTTTATCTTTGCACCAGAACCAAAATAAGCGACCCTTTCTGATTCTTTTAAAGAATAGAAAAGGGTCGCTTATTTTGGTTAATTTTTTAAGATGCTGCTGGTTTTATTCTTATAACGAATTTTGTATAAAAACAAAGCGTCATTTAAATATATTCACTTTATTTAAATGAACATGTGTATTATCCTGATTCACACGTTCTAAATATATATTAGTGGTAGAGATATCCAAATGACCGGCCCAATCTTTAACCACAGCTAATGGAACATCATTCTCGAGTAGAGTGGTCACAAAAGTATGACGGAACCAGTGCGGTGTAACTCTTGCATTTCGTCCAGCCATAAGAACGGCTTCTTTAACAATTTTGTAGAGGGCTGGATAAGTTAACCGTTTTTTATTTAAACGAGTTTCTCTCTTATTATATAGCGCGAAAAACAGGGAAAGCTGTTTATCTTGCGGAAAAACTTTTTCCATAAAAAACAATTCTAAAAAATCTTGTTCAGAACTATTAGCGAGAGATAGATTTCTATTTTCATCGAGTAGATGTCGATCATGTAGGTTATTTTGTAAATGATCTAAAAATTGTTCACTAGTCATTGTATTAAGAAGCGTCAAGTTATTCATTTTTTGCCTCCTAAAAGAAAGATAACATAAATTTATTATGTATAGTAAAGATAATTCCTTCTTATCTTTACTTCTATTCTATCATAGAATATTTGTTCTATATAGGATATTTTCATAAAAAAAGTTCTTATTTCAATGTCTGAGATTCGCTCTCAGAAGCATTTATTTTTCTTTTTTAATACCATTGGTCATTTATTTTCACACAGAGGTCCTCAGCAACATCAAGAAATTTCGGGTTAAGAAATTGGAAAGGGGGGGAGCTGTCGTTTCTTTAATAATAGAGAAGCACGGGACCACTCGGAACAGCCTATCATCTAGTCAAATAGAGGGAAGGAAACGATTCGAGGAATTTGATTGATACAAAAGACTGCCAAACGAATTATTGCAGGGATAGAGGTTATGCACATGATCAAAAAAGGACAGACTCTCCAAAGGGAGAAGTCTGTCCAAAATTAAAAAGAATTCATCCATCAACTGTTTAGAATAATTGCTTAGGACCAGGAGTCACTAGAAATCTTTCACTTTTTATATTTTCTTCAAACATTTGCACCAGAACCCGTCAAATAATAAATTTGAGTATTATTATTCTTTCATTTGTTACCCAAGCATTTTGTATCGATTTTCAAGGAAATGGATGGCTTGCAGCCTTCGTATTTCCTCTTGCATATTTACTAAAATATATTAGTAAATTGAATGCTGATTATTTACTAGTTAAATTAATCAAAACCGACTTAAATCTTACTGAACTGATTTTTTATTAGCGTTTTCTTCCAAAAATATTCTAAAATGATCTCCCCAATCACAAATGGAAGTAACAACAGGTTTTAGTTGAAGACCAATCTCGCTAAGTTGATACTCCACTTTAGGAGGGACAACAGGGTATACCATTCTAGTAATAATTTGATCCTCTTCTAATTCCCTTAATTGTCTAATTAACATACGTTGATTGACATCTGGAAGGTATTTTTGTATTTCGCTTAACCGCAATGGAGATTGTTGGAGTAAACACCATATAATAGCTATTTTCCAACGTCCCCCTATTACCGAAAGAGCTAAATCTTTGCTGGTAAAAAAAGACTTTTCTTTATAATGAATGACCATCTATTTCCATACCTTTCTATTGTTCATTTGTTTATAGTGACAAAAACGTCAGTATTTCCTGCTAAATTATAATATGTAATTATGGAAAAGTAAATTACAGAACAAAGGAAAGGCGGGATTCATTTAAAAAGTAAAGGTGCTGTTGCATTTAAACCGGGAGAACCACTTTTTATATTTTAATCACAGTGACAAAAACGTCAGTATTGCCGATGTGATTATGGTATGTAATTATATAAAAGTAAATTAGAAAACAAAAGAAAGAAGGTATTCAATTGAAAAGTAGAGCTGCTGTTGCATTTAAACCAGGAGAACCACTTCAAATTGTGGAAATAGATGTTGAGGAACCAAAAGCAAAAGAGGTATTAGTAAAAATTCTCTATACTTCGGTCTGTCATACAGATGCATTTACATTATCTGGTGATGATCCGGAAGGCGTATTTCCTGCTGTACTAGGCCATGAAGGTGCTGGGGTAGTCGTTGCTGTAGGGGATGAAGTAACTTCGGTAAAACCAGGGGACCATGTTATTCCACTATACACGGCTGAATGTGGAGAATGTAAATTCTGTCGCTCAGGTAAAACAAACTTATGTAGTGCCGTACGAGAAACTCAAGGGAAAGGTTTAATGCCTGATGGAACTACTCGTTTCTCTTATAATGGAGAGCCGATTTATCATTACATGGGAACCAGTACATTTAGTGAATATACAGTTGTTCCTGAAATCTCTTTAGCAAAAATTGATTCAGAAGCACCGCTTGATAAAGTTTGTCTATTTGGATGCGGTGTGACAACAGGGATTGGTGCTGTACACAACACAGCAAAAGTGGAAGAAGGGGCTGTAACAGCCGTATTTGGTCTTGGGGCTATTGGATTAGCTGTTATTCAAGGATTGGTCCAAGCAAAAGCAAGCCGAATTATTGCTGTAGACTTAAATGAGGATAAGTTTGAATTAGCCAAAAAAATGGGAGCAACTGACTTTGTAAATCCTGCTAAATTTGATAAACCAGTCCAAGAAGTCATCGTTGAAATGACGGATGGAGGAGTCGATTACAGCTTCGAGTGTATTGGAAATGTTGAAGTCATGAGGTCTGCTCTTGAATGTTGTCATAAAGGCTGGGGCGAAAGTACGATTATCGGTGTAGCTGGTGCAGGAAAAGAGATTCACACTCGTCCATTCCAATTAGTAACAGGTCGAGTATGGCGTGGATCGGCCTTTGGTGGAGTGAAAGGAAGAACTCAACTACCAGGCATGGTTGAAAAGTTTATGAATGGTGAAATTGATTTAGATCCTTATATCACACACAACTTAAACTTTAAAGACATCAATGAGGCATTTGAATTGCTTCATAAAGGAGAGTCCATCCGAACGATTTTAACATATGGAGAGTGAGAAAGTGAGTCTTAAACTTATTGAAAAACATCGCTCTTTCGATGGGGAACAATGTAAATATACTCATTATTCAGAATCCTTACAATGTGAGATGACATTTAGTATTTATTTGCCATCAAATAAAGAAATGAAAAAGATCCCTCTTATTTGGTGGTTATCTGGTTTAACTTGTACAGATGATAATTTTAGTCAAAAAAGCGGATTTCAAAGGTTGGCTGAAAAATATCAAGTGGCAGTCATGATTCCGGACACTTCACCACGTGGAGAAGAGGTTGCTGATGATGAAGCGTGGGATCTTGGACAAGGTGCAGGTTTTTATTTAAATGCGACACAAGATCCATGGGCAAAGCATTACAACATGTATACGTATATAGTCGATGAATTAACGGCTATTGCGTCAACTTTGGTACCCAACTTTTCTGGAGAAGAAAGCATAATGGGCCACTCAATGGGCGGTCATGGCGCTTTGGTGATTGGCATGAAAAATCCGACGAGATTCAAAGCGATTTCTGCTTTTTCTCCTATTTTAAGCCCGTGTCAAGTTCCATGGGGAATAAAAGCTTTCGCCTCTTATTTAGGGGAAAATCAAACTTTCTGGAAAGAATGGGATGCTTCAGAACTGGTCAAAGAACCTAGCGTTCCGCCTATTCTCATTATGCAAGGAACTAAAGATGAGTTTTATCAAAAACAGTTAGATGAAACTTATTTTTTAAAGAATGCTGAGGAAAATAATCAAGTAGTAAATTACAAGAAAATAGAAGGTTATGACCATAGCTATTTCTTTATTGCCACTTTCTTAGAAGACCATTTCGCTTTCCATGTGAAGTACTTAAGATAATATGGAATGGAAATGAAAATATCCACATTGCAATTGAATGTGGATATTTTCATTTACTGCATGTTGCATCTAAAAATAAGAAATGGAATGAAGTAGGGGTGAGTAAATTGGGGACTATCGTTAAAACGGATTTAAAAAAAATGTTAGTCAATGACCGTGTTAAACCATACTTATTAAAAGCACGTTATGGACTTGAAAAAGAAAGTAAACGAGTTGATTTATCCGGAAATTTAGCTAAAACGGATCATCCTAAAAGTATTTCGCGGCGCGATGATCATCCGTATATTCAGCGGGATTTTTCAGAATTACAGATGGAAATTATCACACCTGTTACTGAAACATTAGAGGAACTGTTTAATTACTTAGCAGCGATCCATGATGTTGCTTATCGTTCTATGGGAATCAATGAAATGCTCTGGCCATTAAGTATGCCGCCACAGTTACCAGAAGATGAAGAAAATATTGTGATTGCAAAATTAAAAAGTGTTGAAGATGTTCGATATCGTGAATATTTATCCGATTCTTATGGCCGTCGTAAACAAATGCTTTGTGGTGTTCATTTTAACTTTGAATTTAGCGATGAGTTCATTCAAGCGTTATTTAACGCACAATTGGAAATTAAAGATTATCGGGATTTTAAAACAGAGATATATCTAAAAGCCACAAGAAACTATTTACACTATCGATGGTTATTTACTTATTTTTATGGAGCTTCTCCTAGTAGTGAAAAGAATTTTTTTAAAGAAGATTCTTTGAATCATGCAGTAAGAAGCATTCGAAGCAGTAAATATGGTTATACCAATTCTGATGATGTTCAAGTGTCATATAGTAGCATACAGAATTATCTTTCAGATCTTTCCTCTATGGTTAAAAGAGGGCTTCTATCAAAAGAAAAGGAATTTTATTCACCTGTCCGTTTAAGAGGCGGACAACATGTTTCAGATCTAGTAGATCAAGGTATTAGGTATATTGAATTGCGAAATATAGATTTAAATCCTTTTGAACCGTATGGAATTGGCTATGAACAAGCGGAATTTCTCCATCTTTTCTTAATTTATTTACTATGGAAAGATGAAGGGGAAAATTGTGATGAGTGGGTAAAAATGGGTGATTACTACAATGATGTAGTGGCTCTTGAGCATCCATTAGAGCATACAAAATTCGAAAAAGAAGCCAAAAATATAATTGATGAGATGAAACATTTAGTAGAAATCTTAGATTTAACTACTTCTGATACGTTATTTGTTCATCTGAAAGAAATGCTAGAGGATCCAAGCAAGACTCTATCCGGAAAACTTTATAAAGAAAGTCAAAAAAACAGTCAAAGTCAAGTCGCTTCGTTAATAGCAAAAGAAAATTATAACAAATCATGGGGGAAGCCATATCAATTAGCGGGATTTACTGACATGGAGTTATCCACTCAAATTTTAATGTTCGATGCAATTCAACAAGGAATTCAAGTAGAAATTTTGGATCGGCAAGATCAATTTTTGAAGCTGAAATTAAAAGATCATGTGGAATATGTGAAAAATGGAAATATGACAAGTAAAGATAATTATGTATCCACTTTAATTATGGAAAATAAAACCGTAACAAAGAAAATTCTTCACCAACATGGATTCCGTGTGCCTAAGGGTGAAGAGTTTCAAACAATCGAACAAGCTTTACGTTCCTATCATCTTTTTTCCAGCAAACCTTTTGTTGTGAAGCCGAAAACAACTAACTATGGATTAGGAATTTCGATTTTCAAAGAAGGCGCAAATTATGAAGATTATCAAAAAGCACTCACGCTAGCATTTAAAGAAGACTCTTCTGTATTAATAGAAGAATTTATTAAAGGAACAGAATATCGATTTTTTGTGTTAAATGATCAAGTCTACGCCGTTTTATTACGAATTCCAGCGAATGTTATAGGTGATGGTAAACATACAATTCAAGAGTTAGTCATGCAAAAGAATCGTGATTCTTTAAGAGGAAGTGACCATCGGACACCTTTAGAAAGTATCCAGTTAGGTGAATTGGAGAAACTTATGCTTAAAAGTCAAGGATATCAAATCAATTCGATTCCTAAAAAGGATGAAATCATCTATCTGCGTGAAAACTCCAATATTAGTACAGGTGGAGACTCGATTGATGTGACCGATCAAATTCCGGATGATTATAAAAAAATAGCAGTGGATGCGGTATCTGCACTCAGAGTAAAAATTTGTGGGATTGATTTAATTATTGAAAATACAGAAGTTCCTGCAACTAATCAAAATGCTTACGGAATTATTGAAGCCAACTTTAATCCATCCATGTATATGCATATCTATCCATATCAAGGAGAGTCTCGACGTTTAACTATGCATATCATACATTATTTATTCCCTGAACTATTGCAAAGTCAGTCCAATTAGGGGTACTACTAGTAAAATGCGGACTTACCACGTTATGCGACAATAAAGTCATTTAATGTTCAAATTTAAAACATGCACAATCCCGTCCTGTGTAGAGACGGGGTTAAAATAATATTGTTTGAATACTGTATAATAATGACATTAGAAAAAGGAGATTGAGCAATGGTTGCTACTTATGAAGAAACTGTAGCTAGTTTTGATAAAATTAATTCCTCAAAAGCACAGGAATTGGTAAATGGGGAAGGCGAAGCCGTTATCTATATTGGCAAGGCTGTATGTCCCTATTGTCAAAAATTCATTAAAAAACTAAAAAAAGTTGCTGATGAAACGGATACTCATATCTATTATGTCAATAGTGTGGAAGAATCTGATATGGAAGGTATTACGGCCTTTCGTAATGAATACGACATTCCAACGGTTCCTGGGTTCATCTATACTAATGGCGACACAGTAAACGTGAAATGCGATTCATCCATGCCAGAAGAAGAAATCAAAGTTTTTATGAATAAATAATTTAATTGCAAAGCGACAAGTGTCTGCCACATTCTGCTGGGAGTATTTTTGACCAAGGCATATATTGATTTGAAAATCTAATAAGGTCAATTGTGTTATTCAATTAAAGGGCGCTTTTCTTGGTGCGAAATGTTCCTGGCCCAAATGAAA
>NZ_QWVS01000059.1 GCF_003570725.1 Peribacillus asahii | reverse complement strand
CTAATATTTTGAATAGAAGAAAAGTGATGTTACGATTTATGATTTTTAGTTGTACGGATGAAGCAAAAATAAAATTTGGGCCGGGCGGTTTGACAAGAAAACTAGAGGATTTTTGGTGTCAAGCAAATGAGGTGTTACAAGAAAATCAGAAAATAATATAGCATCAATTCATAGTTAACGTATGTATATAATGTGTATTATATGGCCGATTGGATAACCGAAGGTCCCATCGATATGAAATTGCGAGGGCTTTTGCATAAGAGGAGGGCTTTTCCATGCTAGTTGAAAAAGCACAAAAACTACAAGATATAGTGAAATCATTAACAGAGGAATTTGCAAAAACAGCAAGCGAACGAGATAAGCGTGGCGGTACTGCAAAAGAGGAGCGTGATCTCATTCGGCACAGTGGGTTACTCCGTTTAACAGCACCTGAACAATACGGCGGTTACGGGGAGAATTGGAAAAGGGTTTTACATATTACACGTGAAATGGCTAAAGTAGATAGCTCGGTAGCTCATTTATTTGGTTATCATTTTTTATGTCTTGCTTCCGTTGAGTTATATGGTACACCAGAACAAGTTGATTATTTTACAAAGGAAACAGTAGAAAACAATTATTTCTGGGGGAATGCGTTTAATCCCCTTGATACTCATGTAACTGCTACAAAGGGAGATAACGGATGGGTCATTAATGGTAAAAAAAGCTTTTGCTCTGGTGCAGTAGATTCAGATAGGCTACTCATCTCTGCTCAAAAGGATGATGGTTCTGGTGTCTTAGTTGCTGTCATTCCAACAAATCGAGGAGGTGTTTTGTTGGGGCATGACTGGGATAGCTTTGGACAACGTCAGACAGATAGTGGCTCTGTGACATTTGAACAGGTAATTGTACATGACGCAGAAGTATTGGATGCCTACGAAGCAACTGATAGCAACTTATTTGCCACAGTACGTACGCATATTGCTCAGTCTATTTTAATTCATGTTTTACTAGGGACAGCTGAAGGAGCGTTTGAAGTTGCCAAAGACTATACAAAAACAAAGACGCGTCCGTGGGTGACATCTCATGTCGATGCAGCAATAAATGACCCTTATAACATTTATCACTACGGTGACTTATTTGTTAAATTGAAGGCTGCGGATGCTCTTGTACATATTTCTAATGAGTTATTAGACAATACATGGGCGTTAAAAACAAGTATTACCGAAGAACAGCGTGGGGAATGTAGTATCGCTATTGCCACTGCGAAGGTGCAAGTCGTACAAACGGCACTTGATGTGACAAGCCGGGTATTCCAAATGATGGGGGCTCGGGCAACTTCAGCTCAATATAATTTTGATCGATACTGGCGTAATGTACGTACGCATACATTACATGATCCAATTGACTATAAAATTCGTGATCTTGGTCAGTATACTTTGAATAATCAATACCCAGAAATTTCGGCATATTCATGAGGAGGAATTATTAATGGAAATCTTTTGGTTTATCCCGACGAATGGTGATTTTCGTCAATTAAATAATAGTGAAGGTTCACGTCCTGCAACATATAACTATTGTAAGCAAATTGCACAAGCAGTGGATGATTTAGGATATACAGGTGTTTTAATTCCAACAGGAAAAACGTGTGAAGAAGGATTTATTGTTGCCTCGACACTTGCACCTGTAACAAAAAACCTAAAGTATCTAGTAGCGGTACGCCCAGGTTTAATGTCACCAAGCTTTGCAGCACGTATGTCTGCAACATTAGATCGATTTTCTGATGGTCGATTATTAATTAATGTGGTTGCTGGGGGGGACCCAGTAGAACTTGCAGGAGAAGGTGTATTTTTAGATCACGACAAACGCTATGAGTTAACAGATGAGTTTTTAAAAATTTGGCGTCAATTATTTACAGAAGAAGAAGTCAATTTAACAGGAGAGTATTTACAAATCGAAGGGGGACAATTACCATACCCTGCGGTTCAAAAACCATATCCACCATTATACTTCGGAGGCTCTTCACCCGTTGCAATGGATGTGGCTGCAGAGCATGTCGATGTCTATTTAACATGGGGTGAACCGCCAGCTAAAGTGGAGCAAAAAATTAATAAAATGCGTGAGCTCGCAGCAGCGCAAGGAAGAACATTAAAATTTGGCATACGACTACACGTTATTGTACGTCCAACAGAAGAGGAAGCATGGGAAGCAGCTAATAAGCTCATTGAACATGTGGATGACGAAACCATTGCACAAGCGCAAAAAGTATTTAAGCGTATGGATTCAGAAGGTCAACGCTTAATGACGAGCCTGCATGAAGGGGACCGTGCTCGACTAGAAGTGAGTCCAAATCTATGGGCCGGAGTAGGATTGGTGCGAACAGGTGCAGGTACAGCACTTGTAGGAGATCCTGATACGGTTGCTGCACGTATAAAAGAATACGCTGCTTTAGGCATCGAAACGTTTATTCTATCCGGTTATCCACATTTAGAAGAAGCCTATACAACAGCCGAATTATTATTCCCTAAACTTCCAATAGAAAGAAAGGATACGTCGAACCAACGAACATTCCTTAGTCCGTTCGGTGGGGATATTAAACCAGCCGTTGTTAAATAACAGGCCTATGAAATAGAATTAGCCTGCTAAAAGCTAGAGGTTTTTGACTTAGTATATAAGTTCAAATTTTAGATATCCGTATTTTTATTTAATATTGCTTACTGGACGACCAGAGGCTCATATTGATTCCTTTTGTTAAGGATTCTGATGTGAGTCTCTTTTTTATTCTAAATATGAAGGAGGAACTATTATGAGTTTACAATTTGCGTATTGGGCACCAAACGTTAGTGGAGGTCTAGTCGTCTCTCAATTACCGCAAAAAACAGGCTGGTCATTTGAAGATAATAAACGCTACGCTCAAATTGCCGAAGAAATTGGCTTCGATTATGTATTATTGCAAACAAGGTTTTTCGCAAGCTATGGTGCTGAAAATCAATTAGAGGCTTCTGCGCTTGCTTCTGCACTTGCCGCTTCAACAGAAAAATTGAACATTATTACAGCTGTTCTACCAGGTCTATGGCATCCAGGGGTTATGGCGAAAATTATCTCAACAATTGATCATATTAGCAATGGTCGTGCTGCTATTAATATTGTCAGCGGCTGGTTTAAAGGTGAATTCCATGGATACGGAGAACCGTGGTTGGATCACGATGAACGCTATCGCCGTTCTGAAGAATTTATCGAAGTTCTTCAAGAAATGTGGACAAAAGAAAAGGCGAATTATCGAGGAGATTTTTACCGATTAAACGATGCGCCATTAAAGCCTAAACCTATTAATCCTCCAAAAATCTTTCAAGGAGGGAATTCCAGAGCAGCCAAGGAAATGGCTGGACGCGTTTCTGACGTATATTTCATGAACGGAGGCTCCCTTGAAAAAATTAAGGAGCAAATTGATGAAGTAAGAGCATTGAGAAAGGCTAGCGGTAAAGGTGACATCCAGTTTGGAGTTAATGGTTTCGTCATTGTCCGTGATTCAGAAGAAGAGGCAAGACAGGTATTACGCGATATTGTGGAAAATGCGGATAAAGAAGCAGTTGAAGGATTCAGAAGCTCTGTTCAAACCGCAGGCGCAGCCTCGCCTGAAGGAAAAGGCATGTGGGCGGAATCCACTTTTGAAGATCTTGTACAATATAATGATGGTTTTAAAACAGGACTTATTGGAACGGCTGAACAAGTGGCCGACCGTATCCTTGAATTGAAAAAAATTGGCGTTGACATTGTACTTACAGGGTTTCTTCACTATGAAGAAGACCTAAGAGCATTTGGGGAAAAGGTCATTCCTCTTGTCAGAGAAAAAGAAAAAAGAATTAGTAGTTTGCTAGAGGTAAACTAAACTTCTAGTAGTAAAGGTTTTTCCCATTCTTTACTGATGGTTAGTCACTCGGTTAGAATTTGGCTGTGGAAGTACTATAAATAATCGTTGCAGCGTGAATAGAGTTTTGAGCAAAAACCCTGTATTAAATATGCAGGGTTTTTTGTTGTGTAATTAGGTGCTTTAACGAATAGCTATCGTTCAATCAAAATGGAGTATAGTCTTTCTATCACTGAAAACCATCCTTGTTTTCTAAATATTTGGAATTTTTACTATCGTTTATATAGAAATTCTTTCAAATTACTTTGTTTTTCGTATATAATGTTTAAAAATGGTAAAAATAATCAACTTTACATAAAGTAATGGTTTATATAATTTATAAGGGCGGGGTGTACTATGATTGGGGAATTATCAAATAGAGAACTAATAGAAGAGATTGAAGTAACAAGAAAAAATATGGTACTAACTGGACTAGGATTTGGCTTAACACACCCTGATACAATAGAACTCAGTCATAGATTAGATAATTTATTGAATGATTTATACAAACCTAATAATAGGGAGCAATTATTTTTTTACATTGATAAAGGTTAGTTAGAGAACTTAATTTTTTTAGATACTTGATGGTTTTATCATTTTACTCTTCCTTTGAGTTTTGACAAGGAAGGGTTTTTTTATGGCAAGCCTATATATGTATAAATATCACCTCTTGTATGAATTGAGAAATGATTCATATTCTAGGACGGAGTGGAGAAACTATTGATGTATTCATTACATCAGAAAGGGGATTGATTAGATGGTTAAGCGAAAAGCTGAAAGAAACGCTGTAGAGAAATATAGTAAAACACCGAAGAAAAACATTGAGGAAGCGGACTATACGGTTGAATTTGCTGCTGGAGAAGATCCAATGAAAGGGGCAAATCGTAACTCTAAACAAGGTAGAGAAGGGAGAGGGAACTCAATATAGTCCTCGTTATGAAGTTGAAGGATTTTGCATGTGATTTTATCCCGCACTTCACGGACGGTAAGCCTGCCACCTCAAGCCTATGAGGAAACAAAGAAGATAGTTAGGTGACAACTGCCCGTGGAAAGTGATTAACCATCGGTGGGGATGAAGGTAAATTTCTACTGATGGAAGTTTCACTTCATATAGGGAATTCAAAGAAGAGGTTCACTCTAAGAGGACATGATGAATGGACTTTTTGAGCGAACCTCTTCTGTTATGAATACTAAGGATTGACACAATAAGAGCAAAAAGACGAAACCTTTTTATGCCAGATTCGTATAAAATTAGGAAGCTAGTTAATAAAGGAGTGTTCGATATGGAGGAGAGATTGGAAAATGTGAATAAGGGGGCACAGTTGAAGCCCTCCTTATTTGGAATGATTGGAAGCCCCGGAGAGCAATTGGGGAGAATCAGGCAATATCCAAAAATTTGGCTGGCTATGCTGATTATAACAGCGATGTTTACAGTTGGAACCGCTTTGACGATGATGGCGATGGACACAGCTAGTCTTATTGGTGAGGATATACCAGCAGAAGGACAAGCATTAATGAAGATTTTTACGATTGTAGTAGGTATTGTAATTGGACTATTTACACCTATTATCTCTTCTTTAATTAATAGTGTAATTATCTTAATTATTGCGAAGATTGCTCAATCGGATGTTACGTTTAAACAGCTTTTTTCGATGAATACATATATTTGTTTTATAGCGGCTATTGGTGTATTACTTAATGGAATTGTTCGTTTTCTTATAGGGGGAAATCCTGAAATTTACATAACGAGTTTGGCAGGGCTGCTTAATTCAGAGTCCTACGTATTAGGAGCTATCGAAGTGTTTACGATTTGGAGTCTTATTTTGACTGGAATTGGTTTGAACAAGGTAGCTCATTTATCTAAATGGCTTTCTCGGACGGTTGCCATTATGTTTTTCCTTTTTCAAATTGGACTGGCGGTTATCAGCGGTATGCTTGCTGGACTGGGCGGAATGTAGTTATAGATTAAAAGGGTACTTCATTTAGGAAAGAAGACATTCGAATAGTCCATTGAAAGAGAAAAGCAGCTAATGATGTTCATTGGCTGCTTTTCATAAGGCGTTATTGATTATATGACGTTGTTGGTTTTGGCTAAAATGAGTTCAAAATCATATGATTAATAATGCTGTTTAAATTTATTTTGTTGATTGGGCTTTATAAGGCCATTTATTATTTAAAGCATTGATAAATAACCTAACATTTTTTTTATCTTGCATGATAGGAGAATACACATAGGAAAGCGTTCTAGTGAAGGATTGATTTTTCAATTGAATAATAGAGAGATTCCTATGTTGTACGTCTTTTTCAATGACACTATGGGATAAGAGAGAGAGGCCCATGCCATTCATAAGCGTTTCTTTAATTCCCTGATTGCTGCTTATTGTAAGGAGTGATTTAACTTTCAACCCATTTGAACGAATGACATGGTTCAGATATTCACGTGTCCCTGACCCAACTTCTCTTGTTATCCATGCTTGATTTTGAAGATCAGCTACTGTAACTTCGTCTTTACAAGCGAGCTTATGATTGTTAGAGGAAACAATAAAGAGTTCATCTTGCATAAAAGCGTGTACGGAAAGCTCCTTTTCATTCGTTTGGCCCTCAATCAAACCAATATCTACTTGATACAAGCGAACAAATTGAATGATTTCTCTTGTATTTCCAATAACAACATGAAGTTCAAGCTCAGGATAACTTTTTTGAAGGTCAAAAAGTAAGGAAGGCAATATATATTCACCGATTGTAAAACTGGCTCCTATTTTTAATTCTCCTTTGATGGAGTTATGCTGTTCAAGAATGTCTTGCTTAGTCTGCTCGTAAATTGTGATGATTTGCTTAGCACGATCGTATAAAATTTCACCAGTTGGGGTGATTTTTAACAATTTCGGAGAACGTAGAAATAATTTAGTTTGAAATTCTTTTTCAAGATTTTTAATGTGTAAGCTGACACTTGGTTGCGACATGCGAAGGGTTTCAGCTGTTTTGGTGAAATTTTTAACTTCTACAAGAGTTACAAATGTTTTTAATGCATCATAATACACAAGAAACCCACCTTATTATTAATAATCTTAATAGTTACAATAATTTATATATATTTTACTAATCCCTTATCTTGCTGTAAACTTCAATTAGGATTTTTTTAGGAAGCGTTTTAGCTGGGAGGGCAACTGAAAGAAAAAATTAATTAGGAAACGTTATATAAGAATGCTATAATGATTTATATAACACTAAAACCGACTTATCCTATAAAGATTATGTTGGTATATTAAGGAAATGATAGTAAGTATTTTTTACTGGAAGGTTAATGTCGAATTTTGTTAAAACTAGTCAGTAAACAACGTACTAAAAGCATATATTCTTTTGTGAGGTGGATATCGTTGCAAATTCAGGTAATGAACAGTCCGTTTAATCAGGAGCAGGCGGAGCTCCTTAACCGTCTTCTGCCAACTTTGACAGAAACACAAAAAAATTGGTTGAGCGGTTATATGGCTGCTTCTGTTCCAGGAACAGTTGCAGCACCGGTAGAAGAGGCCAAAGCTCAAAGTGCCGCTCCGGCAATTTCTAAAGAAGTGACCATTCTTTATGGTTCGCAAAGTGGAAACGCGCAGGGACTTGCGAAAAATGCGGGCAAGACACTTACAGAGAGCGGCTTCCAAGTAACTGTCTCAGCGATGAGTGATTTTAAGCCGAATAACTTGAAGAAGATTCAAAATCTTCTAATTGTCGCAAGTACACATGGAGAAGGAGAACCGCCAGATAACGCGATCTCTTTCCATGAATTTTTATATAGTAAACGTGCTCCAAAGCTCGACAATCTTAACTTTTCTGTTTTGGCTCTTGGAGATAGTTCTTATGAATTATTTTGTCAAACAGGAAAAGATTTTGATCAACGCTTAGCGGAGCTTGGTGGTACACGACTTTACCCACGTTTTGATTGCGATCTTGACTACGATGAGCCGGCAGCGGAATGGCTTGAGGGAGTTTTGGTCAGCCTAAGTGAAGCGCAAGGCGGAAGTGCTGCTCCTGTTGAGGCAGCAGCAGCTCCAACAGGTGAATCGGTCTACTCTCGAACAAATCCGTTCAAAGCGGAAGTACTTGAAAATATTAATTTAAATGGCCGTGGCTCGAATAAAGAAACACGTCATCTTGAATTATCACTTGAAGGATCTGGGCTTACATTTGAACCGGGAGATACCCTTGGTGTGTATCCGGAAAATGATCCAGCTCTTGTAGAAGCACTTATTGGGGAAATGAAATGGGATCCGGAAGAAAAAGTAACGGTTAATAAACAAGGAGAGGTCCGTTCGCTTAAAGATGCACTTACTTCTTACTTTGAAATTACTGTTCTAACAAAACCGCTTCTTGGGCAGGTAGCCGAGATTTCAGCAAGTGAAGAGTTACTTGAGCTTGTATCACCAGGAAATGAAGAAAAAGTAAAAGCGTATCTTGAAGGACGCGATTTACTTGATGTTATTCGAGATTTTAGTCTATCAGGTATACCTGCACAGAAATTTATCTCGATTCTTCGAAAAATTCCAGCTCGTCTGTATTCTATTTCGAGCAGCTTAGCTGCGAATCCAGATGAAGTGCACTTAACGATTGGTGCGGTTCGTTACGAGGCACATGGACGTGAACGAAATGGTGTTTGCTCAATTTTATGTGCAGAACGTTTGCAACCAGGAGATACTCTGCCAATCTATGTTCAGCATAATCAAAACTTTAAGCTACCAGCAAACCCAGATACGCCAGTTATTATGATTGGACCAGGAACAGGTGTTGCACCGTTTAGATCCTTTATGCAGGAGCGTGAAGAGATTGGTGCTGAGGGGAAATCATGGATGTTCTTCGGAGATCAGCATTTCGTAACAGATTTCCTTTACCAAACAGAATGGCAAAAATGGCTGCAAGATGGTGTATTGACAAAAATGGATGTTGCGTTTTCGCGTGATACGGATGAAAAAGTGTATGTACAGCACCGCCTGCTTGAACATAGTAAAGAAGTGTTTGAATGGCTTCAAGAAGGAGCAGTTGTTTACATTTGCGGAGATGAGAAAAACATGGCACACGATGTCCATAACACTTTACTTGAGATTATTGAAAAAGAAGGCGGCATGAGCCGTGAAGAAGCTGTACAATATTTAACGGATATGCAACAACAAAAACGTTATCAACGCGATGTATATTGATTGTTTATTGAAAGGAGTTTTTTCTAGATGGTGAACCAAATTTTAAAAGCGCCCGAGGGACCGCCAAGTGATGTAGAAGGCATTAAAGAGAGAAGTAACTATTTGCGCGGTACACTGAAAGAACAAATGTTGGATCGACTTAGCGCCGGAATTCCTGAAGATGATAACCGCTTGATGAAACACCATGGCAGTTACTTACAGGATGATCGTGATCTTCGTAATGAGCGTCAAAAGCAAAAACTTGAACCAGCGTATCAATTCATGCTGCGTGTTCGTATGGCAGGTGGTGTGTCTACACCGGCTCAATGGCTTGTTATGGATGAGCTTGCCGATAAATACGGTAACGGCACGTTGAAATTGACTACACGAGAAACATTCCAAATGCATGGAATTTTAAAATGGAATATGAAGAAAACAATTCAGGAAATCAATGCGGCTCTTTTAGATACAATTGCAGCATGCGGCGATGTGAACCGAAACGTGATGTGTGCTTCAAATCCATATCAATCTGAAATCCATGCAGAAGTATATGAATGGTCTAAAAAATTGAGTGATGATTTATTGCCGCGGACAAGAGCTTATCATGAAATTTGGCTTGATGAAGAAAAAGTAGCTGGCACACCGGAAGTAGAAGAAGTCGAGCCAATGTACGGACCGCTTTACTTGCCGAGAAAGTTTAAAATCGGGATTGCCGTTCCTCCATCCAATGACGTAGATGTCTTTTCACAGGATCTTGGCTTCATTGCTATTGTTGAAGATGGAAAGCTTGTCGGCTTTAACGTAGCAATCGGCGGCGGTATGGGTATGACTCATGGTGATAAAGCAACATATCCACAGCTTTCTAAAGTAATTGGTTTCTGTAAGCCAGATCAACTTTACGATGTAGCAGAGAAAGTGATTACGATTCAGCGTGATTACGGAAACCGTTCTGTTCGTAAAAATGCTCGCTTCAAGTATACAGTGGACCGCCTTGGTCTACAAACAGTCAAAGATGAGCTAGAGCACCGTCTTGGCTGGAGCTTGGATGAAGCGAAGCCTTATCATTTTGAACGTAATGGCGATCGTTATGGCTGGGTGAAAGGTATCCAAGGAAAATGGCATTTAACATTGTTCATTGAAGGTGGCCGTATTGCCGATTTTGATGATTACAAGTTAAAAACTGGTTTACGTGAAATTGCTAAGATTCATAAAGGGGATTTCCGTTTAACAAGTAATCAAAACTTAATCATTGGAAATGTATCCAGTCAGAAAAAGAAGCAAATCAACGAATTAGTTGAAAAATACGGATTAACAGACGGAAAACACTATTCAGCATTACGCCGCAGCTCTATAGCTTGTGTGGCTTTACCAACATGCGGTTTAGCGATGGCGGAAGCGGAGCGTTATTTACCAAGATTGATTGATAAGATTGAAGAAATCGTGGATGAAAATGGTCTTCGCGATGAAGAAATCACGATTCGTATGACAGGATGCCCGAACGGATGTGCACGTCATGCTCTAGGTGAAATCGGCTTTATCGGTAAAGCACCAGGCAAATACAATATGTATCTTGGTGCAGCTTTTGATGGTAGCCGTTTAAGTAAAATGTATCGCGAAAACATTGGTGAAGAAGAAATTTTAAATGAACTACGCGTGCTCCTTCCTCGTTATGCGAAAGAGCGTCAAGAAGGAGAGCACTTCGGTGACTTTGTTATTCGCGCAGGTATTATTAAAGCAACGACAGATGGTACGAATTTCCACGATTAATGAAGAGATGTACGAGAGGCAGGGAATGATTCCTGTCTCTTTTTTTACCGAAAAGTCACAGTGACATAAAAAGTTGTGGATAATGTGTGTATAAGTTTGTGGATAGAAGGGTGAGTACTTTTGGGCAAGGGGAGTTTATGGATAACTTCTCTTGCCCAATTTAATCATCTTTGAACGGCTTATCCGCCAAAGTTGCTTCTTATGATAGCTATTCACAAGTATTAACACTCGAACAGCCTACTTCTTTAGATAATTGTTAGGAAGCTTGAGGAATGTTTCTTGCCTTATAATTAATGTCATCTGAGGAATAAATCGTAATGATTACTTGACCTCCGTATCTTATAGCTCGGATTAAAATCGGTTGGTTATAATTATTTTTAAAGCTAAAATCAGGACCATACCAACTGACTGTAGCATCGCGACCAGGTGGAACATAAGGAACACGTCTACTATGAGAATAACGCTCCATAATCTGCATCCCTGTGCGGTCAATAGCATTAAACAAAGTGGAGGATACTTGACAAATCCCCCCTCCAATCCCTTCTGAAAACTCTCCTTTGACGATAACGCGAGCCGATAAATAGCCTCTTTCTGCGGTTCGTTTACCAACGACTTTGTTAAATGAAAATATCTCTCCAGGGAAAACGACATGATTATTAATAGCTTCTGTAGCCAGTGAGATATTTTGTGTACGATTTTTATTCGCGCTGTTAAAGTAAGTCACGTATTGACCAATTTTTTTTACACGAATGTTAGCAAGCAGCTCGCTGTCTACTCTTGGATGAATAGGGAGCAAAGGCACCTCTATATTGGCTGGTCCACTACTGAAAAAAGAGGTATAAAATTTCTCCTCAAATATTTTTTTGTATAATTTATAACCTGGTTTCCCTGGGATAATGTTTCCTGCATTGTCAATCTTGGATTCTACAGGCGCCTTATATACTTGTTTGTCTATTTCTTCAATCAGTTGGTTGTATTTATCTCTGTCTACCATTGGTGTATCCGGTAAAGCAGTCGTAAAATCTGAACGGGAGACATGAGCAATTGTTTGTCCTTGATGGGTAATTAATAAATCGTTTGAAGGATGTGCTGGTTGAATGAATAGTAAGATTGCTGTAAGCCATGCAAATTTCATTGATATCACCTCACAATATAAATGTAAGTGTCGTAAATCAGTCTAAAGACGCTGACTTCGTCTTTTATTTAGTTTGGATAAAGGGAGCAATGCTATCCCTTTCTTTTAAAGAATCTTTGAATGGGTTAACAAGTGTAATGACTAATAATATTTAGCTTAACTGGTTGGAGAGAATTCTTGAACTTGTCGGAGGACTATTGATGATTTATCCAGAAGTAACCTTTATGTAAGAAGGAGGAAGTTCTTATATTAAGGTTCTCTTTTTTTGAAATGTAGGAAGGGGGTGTAAAATTTCCCACATATTTCGGTTTCTAGCGCAAGCTCTTCGATGAGCCTGCGCTTTTTTAGAAAGACGAATTCTTTCGGGCATTTTTCTTCATCCGTTCTAGTAAAAAGCCACCTTTGAATTGTCGGGGTTCATAAGAAATAATGAAGGCTTTCGGTTCAAACTTTTCAATAATTGCTAGTAGTTCTTCTTCACGATTTCGTTTAGTTAAAATCTCCATTCGATGCCGGCTGCTGTCTCTTCCTTCCCCGGTATAAAGAGTAACTCCAAAACCGCTTCCCCTTAATGTATCAACTAATTCACTATTTTTCGTTTGGGTATTTACGGTGACAATAATATAACCAATTGCCAACTTCTTCTCAATTTTTGTTCCAAATATAATGCCAATTCCAAAACCTAGAGCATAGACCACCATAGCCGCAAAGCTTTGATCCCCGCTAAAAACAAGTGATAGTCCGAAGACATAAATCAACATCTCTACAATACCTAATATTGCTGCAAGAGCTGTGATATTTTTGACGAGAAAAATAGTCCTTAGTGTAAAGAGTGGAACATATACCAGTTGTAACAATAAAATAAGCAAAATCTCTTTCAAGGTAACACCTCGTTATTTTAATCTACATTCTTTCTATATAACTTAACCTAAAAGCTGCATTTGTAGTAAAAGTCACAGTGACATAATTGAATGTGGATAAATTGTTGATAATTCTGTGGATATGTTTATTGCAACGCTGATTCAAAGAGTAAAAAATAATTAAATCATATGTGCTTTACCATCTTGGGCTACTTCAACATACAGTAAAAGTAGGTGGAGGGGGAGATATGATGGATAAGTTGTATAAGCATATTGAAACTGCAGTGATTCATGAGGGGTACGATCCGAAGCAATATATGGGGAGTCTGGCTGCGCCGATTTTTCAAACATCCACATTTGTTTTTGATCATGCTGAACAAGGAGAGCGACGGTTCTCCGGTGAGGAAGAGGGATATATCTATTCCAGGCTCGGCAACCCAACCGTGAAAATACTCGAAGATCGGATTGCCATGCTTGAGCGAGGCGAAGCAGGTCTAGCATTTGGCTCGGGGATGGCTGCTGTGTCTGCTGTGTTGCTTGCACTCACGAAAGCAAATGACCATATTATCTGCTCACAAGGTTTGTATGGCTGTACATTCGGACTTTTACGTTTAATGGAGGAGAAATACAATATTACTCATGATTTCTCTGAGCTGCGAACCGAGGAACAGGTAGAAGCCATAATTCGTCCGGAAACTGTCTGTATCTATGTAGAAACACCGATTAATCCGACAATGAAAATCGTAGATCTTGCGATGGTTGTTAAAGTGGCGAAAAAATATGGGATTGCCGTTGTCGTGGACAATACTTTTTCATCTCCTTACCTCCAGCAGCCGCTTGTCTTAGACTGTGATGTTGTTTTACACAGTGCGACAAAGTATATTTGTGGGCACGGTGACGTAGTTGCAGGGCTTGTTGTCGGCTCAAAAGAATTTATTAATAAGGTAGCGAGGACAACTCAAAAAGACATTGGTGGAATTATCTCGCCTTTTGATGCTTGGCTGCTGCTTCGAGGCCTAAAGACACTTCCTGTTAGAATGGACCGTCATTCGGAAAACGCAGAGAAGCTATTTGATAAATTGAAGAAACACCCAAGTGTAGCACAGGTTTTCTATCCGGGTGATCAAGACCATCCGGATTACGAGATTATGAAGAAGCAGATGAGGCAAGGTGGAGGGATTATTTCATTTGAAATTAAAGGAACAAAAAAGGATGCCCAAAAGCTATTAAATGCTCTAAAGCTCATTAAGATTGCCGTCAGCCTTGGGGATGCTGAAACACTGATTCAGCACCCAGCTACGATGACACATTCCAGTGTGCCTTCTAAAAAGCGAGAGGAAATGGGAATCACTGACCAGCTTATTCGCCTTTCGGTCGGCTTGGAAAACTGGAAAGACCTTTGGGAAGACTTAAATCAAGCATTGGATAGCTTGTAAAATTAAGGGTGGAACCTAATCAAAAAAATCAGTACCTCATTTTATGACGGGGTACTGATTTTTTATTTAGGCCTTATTCTAGGGCGTATCGTTTTGATATAGTTATCAAATTTTCTTTAAATGGAGTTTTCAGCATTTATATAACCGGAGCCATAAAGATTGGAGTTGATGTCTTTCCATTGAACGGTCCCGTTTTTTAACTTTTCTTTGACTTCATTGGGAGCTAGGTGTGGATGATGTTCAAGCATTAAGGCAACAATCCCTGCACAAATGGGCGTAGCCATGGACGTACCGGAAAGGGAGAAATAGCTGGGGTGGACTCGGCGGGAACTTTGTGATCTATCTAAATAGGAATTTGGGGCACGAAGGGAGATGATGTTGACTCCTGGAGCTAATAAATCTGGCTTCGTTTCACCGTAAGGAGTTGGTCCTCTACTAGAAAAATCAGCAGCCACATCATCTTGTCGTGTATGCTGCGTATTTCGATCATCGAGGGCACCTACTGTAATGATTTCATTGCTAATTCCTGGGCTTGTAATGGTTCTATCCCTAGGACCGGAGTTACCTGCTGCTGCACATACGACGATGCCACTTTGCCAAGCTCTTTCCACTACCTGTACCATTGGGTCAGCATTTTCCTCTTTAAATCGCTGAGGAGGACTTCCTAAAGACAAGCTAATAACGTGGATTGGATTATTTGGGTGATTACGGTTATATTCTATACACCATTCAACCCCTTGCATGACTGTTTCAAGCGAACCTGCCCCTAAACGATCTAGTGCTTTAACACCAATAATATTAGCTTTTGGAGCTGCTCCTTTATACGTTCCGCCTGAAGCAGCTCCGTTTCCAGCAGCGGCACCAGCGCAATGCGTTCCATGGCCATTATCATCATAAGGAGCAGATCGTCGATTGATAAAGTCTACAAAATGAACGATTCTTCCCTCAAGGTCCGAATGTGGATAAACTCCTGTGTCGATAACAGCGATTGTGATTCCTTGTCCGGTTAATTGGTTATTATTTCGGACAACATGATCTGCTTGAACGGAAGGAATGGCATGATCGAGGAGGGCTTGTACTTGTCTGTTTAAATGAACTTTTCGAACTGTCGAATGGCTTTTAAACAAATCTGCTAAAGCAGCAAGTGTGACGTCTACACTACAACAAGGTACAGAAGAAAATTGATTTTTGAATTGACAGTGAGCATTTGTTGTTAAGGAGTGTTGTAACTGCTGTACACTTTGCTTTTGACATTCCATATCTTCAAATTCCACAATGACAGATAATTTCACAGTATGCATGAATAAAGGTCCCAGCCGATGTTGTAGAAATTCGGGAGCTCGTTTAAAACGTTTATAAAGATTCAGAATCTCTATTTGAAGTGGCTTGTCCAGCTGATGAGCATAAGTTTGTATAAATTGAATCACTGAATAATCAAACATTCTATCACTCCTGTAAAAAAATAGATTCATCATTAGATTATGGTTGGAATCGATTTTTGGTAACGGTATTTATAACGTAAAAAAACAATTATACGCTCTATACTCCTAGCAATAGTTTAATCAAGTCTAGTAAGGCCTACAGTTTTTAATCAACGAATATTTTTAAAAATCTATGGATCGGGACAACATGATTCATACCAACTGTCAGGTGGGATGCAACAACGTGTATTCATTGCTAAAGCACTTGTAAATAATCCCACTGTATTACTAATAGATGGGCCATTTGCTGCTTTGGATACAAAAACAAGATGAATTTGAAACTCTCTATTTTTAATCCAATCAATGCCAGGGAGAGGTCGTACATAACATTATTTATTTCGGTAAAAATAGTAGTTATTAGAAGAATTTGTTTCTAAATGGGTTTTTCTGTCGCGTTTTCCGGAGGTATGTAAAATGTTAAGGCATGTATTCAATAAGCGATTGAAATATCAAAAACAAAATGTTGAAGATAAGCAAAATGATATACCCAGTACTATTTATACAGATATCCACGCTAATCTCGACAATATAAAAAGGATATTGAATGCACCATCTGATTTTATCCAAAGAACTTTTACAATAAGCGATAGTGAAAAAAAGTGTGCGATTGTTTGTATAGATGGGCTAGTAGATAAGGATATGATAAATGACCAATTGATTAAGAATATTCAATTGGGTATGCAGACTGCCAAAAAGGAAGTGCCGGCTTCTAGCGATGAAGTAATGGAGAAATTGAAGAATGAGGTTTTATCCACTTATGAACTTAAAATAGCACATATATTGGATGACGTGCTGCTTGCTATTTTGTCTGGTGATACAGCTTTATTTATCAATGGAACAGATAAAGTATTGCTAGTTGGAAGCAAGGGATGGGCTAGTCGCGGAATTGACGAACCTCAAACGGAATCATTGGTAAGGGGGCCGAGGGAAGGGTTTACTGAGAATATTCGTACGAATACTATGCTTGTTCGTAGACAGGTAAAGGATCCTAATCTACGGCTTGAATCAAGTAAGGTGGGACGGCGATCTAAAAGAGACCTTGTTGTTTGTTATGTTGAAGGAATTGTTCATCCAGATATAGTAGCAGAGGTTAACAGAAGATTGAAGACAATAGATATTGATGAGGTTGCAGAAAGTGGGACCATCGAACAATGGATTGAGGATAGTTCCTTGTCGCCCTTTCCACAGGTGTTGCATACTGAAAGGCCGGATAAGGTAACGAGCGCAATCTTACAAGGAAAAGTTGCTATTCTTTTAGATGGTACACCTTTTGCATTAATTGCACCAACTACATTTGTTTCCCTCTTTCAATCACAGGAAGACTATTATGAGCGTTGGCTTATTGGATCGTTGCTTCGAATATTGAGATATGTAGCAGCTTTTTTTGCTGTGTTTTTACCGGCTCTTTATATTGCGCTTGTATCATTTCATCAAGGAATGATTCCTTCGAAGTTAGCTTTTTCGATTGCTGGGTCGAGAGAGGGTGTGCCCTTTCCAGCAATCATTGAAGCGCTGATGATGGAGGCTACATTAGAGTTACTCCGTGAGGCGGGGATTCGATTACCCAAACCGATTGGGCAAACGATTGGCATTGTCGGTGGGTTAGTCATCGGGGAAGCAGCTGTACAAGCTGGATTAGTGAGTCCGGTTATGATTGTGGCTGTAGCAGTTACAGCTATTTCCTCCTTTGCGATTCCTTCATATGGTGCAGGAATTGCCTTTCGAATTTTACGGTTTGGTACGATGCTCGCAGCCGGAATTTTTGGGTTATACGGAATTATTCTCACTTACATTATGATTAACATTCATATTGCTAGACTAAAAAGCTTTGGGATTCCTTATTCCACGCCATTTGCTCCAACATTTTATAGAGATTGGAAGGACGTGGCTATTCGTGCCCCAATAACTGCGATATCCAAAAGGCCGCAATATATGCAGACGGTTGATGAGACAAAAATAGGTAAAGGAGACGAGAGTTCATGAAGTCCTTTGAATATGGTGACAGCGAGGTAGGTAGAAAAGAAGTTCTAGTGGGTGTTGCCAATATGGTCATTGGATTTGGGGTTCTTACTCTCCCACGTACAGTCGCAAATGCTACGCATTCAATAGATGGGTGGATTTCAATTAGCCTTGGCGGATTGATTGTTATTTTTTTTGCAGGGGTATTAGCCAAGTTGATAAGCCGATTTCCTAAAAAGAATCTTCATGAATTCACAAGTTTAATCATTAATAAACCGATAGCAACCATTTTAACGTTTTTATTTGCTTCATACATGATGCTCTTTGTTTGTTATGAAATGAGGGTCGTTGCAGAAATATCCAAATTATATTTGTTTGATCGGACACCTACAGAAGTTATCTGTTTTGTATTTTTCTTGGTTACTATTTATGCCGTTTCTGGACCAAGTACAGTTATACTTCGTCTTAACCTCTTGTTCATGCCTATCATATTATTTATTATTTTGCTTTTAATTGTAATGAATATAGGCTTTTTTGAATTTAAAACCACAAAGCCCTTCTTTCACACTGGTTGGAGTGAAATTCTGCGAGGTTCAAAAGAAACGATATTTTCCTTTTTAGGTTTTGAAATTTTATTATTTTACAACGCTTTTATAAATGAAACTAAGAATACGGTTAAATTCACTATAATGGGCATGGCCATTCCATTACTTTTATATTTACTCGTATTTGTGTTTGTAGTTGGAGTTTTTGGTGTCGAGGTTGCGGAAAACACACTTTATCCAACAGCAGAGCTAGCTAAACGTGTGGAAATACCAGGAGGATTCTTTGAGAGATTTGAATCAGTCTTTTTCACAATTTGGGTTGTTACCCTTTTTAGTACGGCATCGATGGCCTTTGATGTAACCTTATTAGCCTTTGCTTCTATTTTTTTAAAAAAGATAAAACGAATGACGTTTATTTTTTTTCTTTCTCCACTTATTTATATTATCGCCATGTCACCGCAGAATTTTGCTGAGACTTCTATATTTGGAGAATGGATTAGCTACCTAGGGATTGGATTTAGCATGTTCATGCCGTTGCTTCTACTTGTGATTGCTATGATGCGTGGGGTAAAGGGGAATGGATAAGTTATATAGAAGTATATGGATTTTTTGTTTACTCTTTTTGGTGACGGGGTGTTGGGATCAAAATGAAATCGAAGAAAGAGGGTTTGTGATTGGTGCGGCCATTGATATGGTTGAAGAGGAAAAGGGTGATTCTGGCGGGGAGATGTCCGAGAAAGAGCTAGGTGATAAGTATAAGTTAACCTATCAATTTGTTGTGCCGGGAAATTTTATTGGAGGTAGTAGCGGCGGCGGTCAATCGGGCGGAGGGGCATCAGAAGGAAAACCATTCTTAAATCTTACAGCGGAAGGAACATCCATTCATCAAATTACTAGAAAGATGGCTGCTGAGACCAGTCGTAAACCATATCTGGAACATATTAATTTAATTGTTCTGTCAGAGGAACTTGCAAGAAAAGGGTATCTTAAGGATGTTATGGATTTTTTTGTGCGTGACCATGAAATGAGGAGAGTAGCAAAAGTGATGGTGGCCGAGGGGGAAGCGAGCAAGGTTTTGGAAATTAATCCGCAACATGAAAAAATGCCGGTTTTGTTTATTGATTCACTAAGTGAAAATATGGTGAAACATGGTACTTCTTTACCGCCTATAAATATTGGTGATGTTCATAGTTACTTATTAAAGGGAAATAGTTTTGTTATACCGAGAATTGTCGTTAAGAACAATAAAGGGGCTATTTTAGGAGCCACTATGTTTGATTCTCAAGATCAAAAAATGATTGGCACCCTTAATGAAAGTGAAACACTAGGGCTTAATTTTATTACAGAAAAGGTTGAGAGTGCCGTACTTGAATTTTTGATGAATGGCCAACTTGTTGCTTTTGAAATTAAAGATGCTAGAAGTAAAATCAAGGCTGATGTTTTTGACAAAGATCAAATTAAATTTACAGTGAAAATTAACGTAGACGGCAATGTGGGGGAAGTATACGGGGACGTAGCTTTAAAAAGTCGATCGGTATTATCTGAAATCGAAGAAAAAACCGCTAAGGAAATAGAACGTATCATTAATGGTGTTATTGATAAAGTACAAAAAAAGTACAAGGCTGATGTCTTTGAATTAGGAGCTTATTTAAAGCAAGAACATTATAAGACATGGAAACAAGTAAATAAAGAATGGGAGAAGGGGGAGAATTATTTTTCAAAAAGTGTGGTTGACGTTCAAGTAAGGGTTGACGTAAGGCAAATTGGAGCGTCCATTAAAATGGTGAAATAGAGAGGAGTTGAACAATTATGTTGCACTGGATAGAGGAGCGAGTTCCCACTTTTATACTCGCTATATTATCTTCGCTCATTCCATGGGGGATATATAAATTGAACCAGGCCTTTCATCAATACGCTGACCCGCCATGGAAAAAAGATGATGAGTCACAGTGAAAAAATGAACTGTGGGTAATTTGTGTATAACTTTGTGGATAGGTCATTGTTGAAATGAAAATAAGTTAGAGCGCATACCTTGAGAGGTGTCTGCTCTAACTTATTTTTATTTTGGGGTCCATTCTAGAAGACGCTAATTCATACGCTATAACAGGATATCTTTGTTGTAGATAATGTGTAAGTGTATTTTCAGTTAATGGCCATCTTTGATTAGTTTTCCTTTTGCAAAGGCGGATTTAATTTTTGTTAAAGATTAGTTTGTTTAGTCAATTTAAATCTTTTTTATCGTAATGAATAACGACGAATATCATGGTGAAATTATCATAAAATTGATATATGTTTAATTAGGAAGTGTCAAAAGTACCATAATATAGCCTTTTGGCTCTACTTATAAGGAGGGATTGTATTTGAAGAAAAAGAGTTTACTAGTTTTTATTATTTGTATGTTTGCTTTTCAAATGTTACTTCCAACATTAAAGGTTCAAGCTGCCAAAGCTCTTGCTTATTGGTCTGAAGAAACAGAGGAAGTGTATGAACCTTTACTTCCTTATACATTAGAATGGAGTGGGGATGTATTAAAAAATGGAGGGTTTGATCTAGATTCAGGTCGTATAACAACTGATAAAACTATTGCCGACTTTGTTATTAATCAATATGGGGATATAGGAGCGAGAAAGATTGCTGAACTGCCTAAACAATCTTTGGATGAACCGATAAATATAGCGAATGTGTCATTTCCAACAGATGGATTAGGCTACCCGTTAACAAGCCTAAAAGTAAAATTAGACAGTACATATTTGATTCAATTGGATAGCGGGGATTTTGCGAAAGTGCATATTGATCAAGTTTCATCTTCAAAAGTTAATTTTACATTTGTCGTTCAAACAGATACATTACCGGATGAAGATCCGACACTACCTGATGAAGATGAGGAAGAAGTGGACGTGATTGACTTAACCTCTTCGCAATCCTCTGTATCCATGGATGTCGGTCAATCAAAATCTGTTTCACTTACAGCAAAATACTCTAATAATAGCAAGAAAACAGTTACAAATGCTGCTAAATGGAAGTCAGAAAAACCCTCCATTGCGAGTGTGACAAAAGGAACAATAAAAGGAGTTTCTGCTGGACAAACAATAATTTCAGCAGAATATGAAGGAATAACGATAAAAATTAAGGTAAGTGTAAAAAGTAAAACAGTAAAACCAATTAAAGGAATAGCTGGGACAGCTGTTGCAGCAGGTGACAGTCATACACTTGTGCTTAAAAAGAATGGAACAGTATGGAGTTTTGGTAAAAACCAAACAGGACAATTAGGGAATGGGAACACAAAGAATCAATATACTCCTGTTCAGGTAAAAGGCCTTAAAAATGTAAAAGATATTGCAGCCGGATATAATTTTTCTTTAGCTTTAAAAAAGGATGGTACGGTTTGGATGTGGGGAAATCCGCTTGCCAGCGTGTACGGGCCAAGATCTACACCATATCAAATTAAATCGCTCAAAAATGTGGTAGATATCGCAGCGGGTGAAGAGCATATGATTGCCTTAAAAAAAGATGGTACTGTATGGGTGTGGGGAAATAACTCATATGGTCAAGGTGGAATTGGCAAGACTTCCCCAGCAACGATTACAAATCCAGTTAAAGTAACAAAGCTTAGTAAAGTAACAGAGATTGCAGGTGGGCGTTATCATACACTTGCAGTAAAGAGCGATGGGACGATTTGGACGTGGGGAAATAATGAACGAAATCAAATTGGAGATGGAAAAACAGGATCTAGCTTAATGAAAAATGTTTTAGTACCATATCAAGTTAAATTATTAACGAAAGTGAAATCCGTATCTGGAGGCACTTATTATAGTCTTGCTGTGAAATCAGATGGAACGGTTTGGTCTTGGGGCTTTAACGATGCTAGCCAATTAGGAATTGTTAAAACAAGTGCTTATCAAAATAAACCAGCTAAAGTTCTAGGCGAAGATGGTGAAGGCTACTTGAATCAAATCAAACAAGCTGACGGCGGATATAGACATACACTTGCAGTTGCTAACGATGGAAGCTTATATACATGGGGAGAAAACACATACGGAAAGCTAGGCATCGGTACTGAAACTTCAATTTATGATGTATGGTCAGATGGCGCTAATTCAGCTGTACCGGCAAAAGTATCGCTGACTAAAGTAATTCAAGCAGAAGCAGGATCTGAGCATACAGTCGCGATAACTGCAGATGGGACGATTTGGACGTGGGGTTTTAATGATTATGGGCAATTAGGTGTTGGGAAAAAATATAGTAAAAAGAAAGTACCTGCTAAAGTATTACGTGCTAATTAATAACGTTCATTCGTCTTTGTTATGAGTAAATAGAGAAGCATTCAAATAGGCCAACAATAGGCCAACCACAAATTGTGGTTGGCCTATTTTTAGGTATGCGCAAGGCACGGATGTAACAATTCCTAACTGTTAAGACAGAGGGATCGGTCAGCCTAATGTAGAGGTAGGTTGCTCGTGGTGACGAAGTATATGAAGGGAGTAAGCTGCAAACTTCCAAAACATAAATCAACAAGTAATTTGCCATTTATTGTTGCATTATTAATCAATAATCATTATCATTAATAATGATTATCAATTGATAAATTAGAATGTATTTAAAATAGATTTTGTTGAGTGTATAGAAATTTTATTCTAGGGTGTTTTGGAAGGAGCGTAAAAGGATGGATTTAATTGTCAGTAGTGAAAAGGGGATTAAGGTAGAGTGTCTAGAGTATGGTTATAAAAAAGAGAATCTTGTGAGTCATTCAAAAACTTTGCAATGTGGAGATGTTTTAACCATTTCTAATAAGGGAAAATATGTTGTAGGAGTTGGATGGTTTGTTTTAATAAGTGTTAATAAAAAAATAAAAGACTATATGTGGATTAAAGAGCTAGAGGAAGCTATTCATTCTAATAAAGCTATGCCCATTATTGATTGTATGCTTGATTACTTTAATGTATCTTTTCAATTAGATCGAGCTTTAGAATCTCGGAATAAGCAATCATTTTTAAGTCTTTCAGAGAAGAAAACAAAGTTATCTTTTCTTTACGATAGAATATCCGGAAAACTACCAGTTGGCCTATAGTTTTTATTTAGTACATATCACGATAATTGTAATACGAACCTTTTTATAGTAAAATCAGTCTATCAAGTAAAAGGTGGGATTACTTATGCTATCGAAGTTAAATAAGAGCGCAAGTACAATGTTATCGAGTAACTTACACGAAGCATTAACGGATCAAATGAACTATGAATTTTATTCTGCCCATGTCTATACTGCGATGGCTTCTTACTGTAAAAGTGAAAATTATGATGGTTTCTCGAGTTTTTTCCTTGCTCAAGCTGAGGAAGAAAGAACTCATGGAATGAAGATTTATAATTACATCCATGATCGTGGAGAACAAGCGATTATCTCTGGTTTTGACCATCCAAATAATAAGTACGAATCTATTTTAGATGCTTTTGAAAAAGCACTAGAACATGAAAAAGAAGTGACGAGCCGAATCTATAATCTTTCTGATATTGCTCGTGATGAAAAAGAATATGCAACGATTTCCTTTTTAAATTGGTTCCTCGATGAGCAAGTAGAGGAAGAATCGCTATTTAATGGTATTGTTCAAAAGTTAAAACAAATTAATAATGATCCTACTTCTTTATTCACGTACGATTCAAAACTGGCGAAACGTACACATACAACATTTGTTGAATAGGAATCCCTGGATTTTTTGGAAAACCCTAAATAATGGACAAATAAGTCCTTTATTTAGGGTTTTCTTGTGTCTGCACCTAGTATAGAGGGCAAGCACTAAAGTTGTACATTATTCGTCTTTATTATCTGGATCAGTCATATCTTCTGGATCTTCAATAGCGTCTTCTGGATCTGGATCAGTATCATTTTCATCATCTTTAAGGATTGTATCGTCTTCATCAACACCAGGTACGTTATCGTTATCATTATCATCATTTAAGTCAGTATCATCTAAATCATTTGTATCGTTTAGATTATCATTTTGATCCACATCATTTGGTTCTTCTTGCGGAGGCGGATTTTCATTATTATTGTCGTTATTGCACCCCGCTAACATCATAATAGATAAACAAGCACTCATTAATGTAAGAAACCATTTTTTTGTCATCGTAAATGATTCCCCTTTCATATTTTTTATGGAACTGTACTTATATTTCCCTGTAGAAAGTGAATTATGTGTCACACTGACAAAATTATTTATTAATCATTTGTGAATAAAAATGTGAATGAGCTCTATAAAAAAGAGAAGAGGCTGCTGAAAAGTAGATGCTTTCCAGTCAACCTCTTCGGACGTACGTTTAGATTAACGCTTTTTTCAAGTTTTTCAAATATCGATAACGGATTAAGTAAAAATAAACAAGTTGAGCAATGAGAAAACCAGCTAGTACAATTATCATTTCTGTAGCGATAGATAATACGTAAAAGCTTTGTAAGGCTGTAAAGGCAAAAGCACTATGGACAAATGCAACCAAAATAGGAACGAAAAACAGTAAAGCAAGCTGACGAGTGACAATTTTATTCAATTCTTGGTCAGTTAACCCTACTTTCTTAATCGTTAAATATTGACGGCTGTCATATTCCAAATCAGCATACAGTCTGAAGTATAAGAAGCTTCCTGCAGCAATAAAGAATACAGCTCCAATAAGCAGTGCGACAAATAACATCATTTTGAACATAGTCATTTGATTTTCATACAAAGTTCCGCTTACCGTCATGAAGTAGGAGGTATCACTAGAAGGCAGTTTTTTTCCGTTTTCCACAAGGTTTTCTACCATACCTATTGTTTTCTCAAGTTCTTTCGTATAAAAACCGGTATATGTTCCTGTCGTTACAGAGGAGAGCTTTGTAAATAATTCATCACTCACTACTAGGCCTTCATCCCATACAAGCTGATAAGGCAGGACAACATTTTGTGTATAGGTCTTTGGATGAAGTTGTAGATGATCTTGTTTTAACGTGTATATTACAGGTTTAGAGAAGCCGCCCTCGAAGCTGGATGTTCGCATATTTAGGGTTTCTATTCCTTTTAATGGCTTTTCTGTAAACTCATATCCCGCCTGTTTAGAGATGGCTTGATAATCTGAGAAGGAAATAATGGCCAGCTTATCAGAAGGATATGGAGAAGTTGAGGAAGCAACTTCTATATATTTAATGGGAACTTGATTTGTTGTATAGCTCACTTGCTTTCCTTGCAATTCTCCTTCGATTTGCTGTAAATGTTGTTGATGAACTGGTTCGTCATTTAACGCGATATAACTAATTTCGGCTGGATACTCCATATCGAATTGCTTATTCATTACATTCATAGAAACAAGCGATCCAACTGCGCAAAAGACAACGGTCGAAAAAATGGTAATCATAAAAAACATGCGTGTATTATCTTTTAAGCGGTATGCTAAACTGGAAATCGTAATTAAATTCGTTTTTTCCAAACAAGCATCCGGTTTTTTTTCAGCATTTTCATTATAAATACCGATAGCTGTGTGTAAAAAAAGTACGTTCCGACAATTGTCATTCCAATGACCGGCAACATTCGGAAAAGTAAGGTTTGCATCGTCGCAGTAGTAGCTAAATAATAACTGATGATGAGTAAGAATGCAGAGAGAAGAGATAGAAGGATGGACACTTTTGGTTCCGTTTTCGGTTTTTCTCCTGCTTGGAATAAATCAATTAATTTACTGACTCGTACAAGAATCGTCGTAAATAATGAAATACTAAAGAAGAGAAGTAAGAACGCTCCTACTGTAAGGATAATTGCCTTTTCAGATAAATAAAAGGGCAGAGGAGCAATGCCAATCATCTTTGAACCAATTAAATTGTATCAAAAGTAACAGAACGAATGAAAATGATCATTAAAAAACGCTGGAACGCCAGCGTTTTTTCTATCGAGTTAAAAGCTCTTCGATTTATTGTTTACGGGCAGAATAACTTGTTCGCCTTTTTCGTAGATGCGAAGCAATTTATTTATCACACTTAATTTAGGTACAGTTACATACACAATGATGGCTGAGGTCATACTGATTATGGCTCCTGCTGCGACATCTGCTGGATAATGAACACCAACCCAAATACGTGAAAGACCGACACAAAAAGCAAGTATTATCCAGAAAACGCCTGTCTTTTTGTTAAAAAGCCAGAATGTGATACAAAAGGAAAAAAACAAAATCGTATGATCGCTTGGAAATGAATTATTTACAGCCTTTTCTATAAGCTGATTGACATTAGATAACTCAGCAAACGGTTGATGGTTGGAATGAATGGTTCCTGCTAGTTTCCCGATTATCTCGGCGACTATAAAAGAAATCATGGAACAAATTATCATGATTCTATTCTTATTAGTTCGTGTAAACCAATAGAGTATGACAGCTAATGCTAAGACATACACCATATATTCAGCAACGAAAACAGCAGAATCATTTAAGGGTGGATAATCTTTACCTAAATCATTGATTATTCTAAAAACCTGGATATTTAAATCCGAAAAATCCATTGATTCATTTCCCCTTTATGTTGTAATACGTTCATTATAGGTTAATTACTAGAACTAAAAATATGGATTTTGCTTACACAAGCTTACAGTTTTGTAAGAATCGTATTTTTAGTTTTTTGATCATAGGGAATGGTTTAGTTTAGGGGAATAACAAATGAGAATGAAATGTACAAGTAAACAAAAGCTCAATCACTTTTTTAGTGATTGAGCTTTTGTATTGTTCAAGGAATAAATCTAGAGCTGATTTATTATATCAAAAACATCGCCACAATCGTCGTCACGACTAACCCAATTATTACTGGAAGGAGGTTTCTACGCGCTAATTCGAATGGACTAACATTACAAATGGCGGCAGCTGGGATGAGTGCCCAAGGAATAAGTGTTCCGCCGCCTACCCAAATAGCTGAAATTTGCCCAAGTGCGGTTAAGGTAGCGGTACCGTCTCCGATGGCTGTGCCGAATAGATTTGCTACCGAACCTGCTAAAGAAATGCCGGAAAAGCCTGAACCATCTAAACCAGTAATGGCTCCAATACCTGTCAATGTAAGGGCTGCTATTTCTCTCGTTAAAGGAACGGCAGCAGCCAAAGCGACGCCGAGATCATTCACAATACCGTGGGATGTTTTCGGTAAATGGTCACCGATAATTTGAGCGAATCCAGAATCCCCTAAATAAAAGAAGGCAGCAATAGGAATGACGGGGCCAAATACTTTAAAACCGAATTGAAATCCTTGAATTAGATAGGTGGTTGTTTTTTCAAGTCCTTGTTGTTTATGCGCTACAACGGATAGAATAAGCAGAATAAAGACCGCCGTACCGCCAATTAATGCCGTCGCATCTCCACCTTGTAACTTTAAAAGGAACATAGCAATGACATCAATCAAAAAGGCAATTGGAATGAGTATAGCAAAAAAATGCTTTTGTTTTGTGGTAAGTAAATGTTCATTCATTGCTGGATCTTGAATAATTTCTTTATTTTCCCCTAATGTGAGAACTCCTCGCTTCATATCCCGCTTTAAAAAGATAAAGGCAGAAACCGTTGTGACCACTCCCATTGTAATGACGAGCGGAATGCTTGCTGAAATGACATCTCCAACTGGGATTGAAGCCGCATCGGCTGTAAGCTTAGGGGCTGCTTGAATGATAAAATCACTCGATAAAGCAATTCCATGCCCAAAGAGGTTCATCGCTATTGCTACACCAAGTGCTGGGAGTCCTGCGCGCAGGGCTGCTGGAAGCAGAACCGCTCCTAGCAAGGCAACAGCGGGAGAAGGCCAGAAAAACCAAGAAATGACCATCATCAGAATGCCGATAATCCAAAAGGAAATCGTTGGATTTTTCATAAACTTAGTAAAAGGAGCAACCATGGCATCATTAATGCCCGTTTTTGTTAACACATGGCTCATTGAAACAATGATGGAAATAATTAAAATTGTCGACATTAGCTCTGTAATGGCGAAAATAAAGCTGTTAAAAATCCCGATAATGGATGAAGTTACACTACTTGTTGCGACAATGGCTAGTGTGAAAATTCCAACTATACAAATGAGGGAAGTGTCTCGACGTTTCACCATAAATCCGATGATTAACACAATAAACCCTACATAAATCCAATGGAGAGCCGTTAATTCTACTCCCATAATTTTCTCCCCCTCATGAATAGGCTTGATGATAGATTATGGGGAAATGCCTAGTTAGGTGAATTGTTCCATAAATTTATTCGTAATCCATTATCTTCTTTCTTTTCAATTATCCATCAAGTATTCTAAAAAGAAATAGTTACGATATAAAAGAGGGATATGACATGAAGCAAATCTATAGTGAAATTATTCAATTTCGCGGGACACATTATGATTTTGGATATATGCAAGGGGAAAAACTACGAGATTCTTTAACCGTTATCAATCGTGAAGAGCAGTGGAAGGTGAGAAAGCCTCGATTTACGATAGAAGCAGAGGAAGTGAGAAAGGCCATTACACAATTTGCTCCTGGTGTTTGGGAGGAGCTGCTTGGAATGCAAGAAGCACTAGAATGGCCGATGAAACGTATATTGCAAGAATTTGGGGGCTATCGATTAGATTATGTAAAGTCGGGCTGTTCTATTTTAACAGGAAGGGATTATTTAATTCGTAATTATGACTATCATCCGAAGACGTATGAGGGTCGTTATGTTCTTTTTCAACCAACTGACCAAGGGTATGCAAGCATTGGGCCGAGCCAAAGAGCAACGGGAAGAATGGATGGAATGAATGAAAAAGGGTTAGCGATTGGTTATAACTTTATGAATCGAAAAAATCCAGGGGACGGATTTATTTGTTGTATGATTGGAAGGCTTGTTATAGAGTCTTGTGCCAATGTTTTGGAAGCGGTATCGATGCTGAAGGAGATACCACATCGCCATTCTTTTACGTATGTTGTGTATGATCAAAGTGGAGAAACTTATGTAGTTGAAACCTCTCCGCGCGGTGTTGAGGTTCGCCATTCTACTGTTTGCACAAATCACTTTGAAATTATGAGGCATGAAAATCGTAATCATCTCGTCGATTCTCAACGACGACTAGGGGTTATGAAAGAACAATATGAGAATCTTTCAGAAGCCTATGATGCTTTTCGATTATTAAATGATAAGAATCGAGGGGTTTTTTCCGATTTATATGGCAGCTGGGCAGGAACAATCCATACATCGGCTTATTTACCAAGGGAAATGAAGGCGTGGATAGCATTAGGGGGAAATCAAGAACCTACTGTATTTGATTTTGCCAAATGGCTTAATGGAGAAGATGTAGAACTAGAGCAAATTACAGGAGAGATTGATACGGATATTCCATTTGTACATATGGATGAGGGGGCCAATTGGTATCGAAAATAGATAGATTGGCTTTTCGATTAGCTCTATAACGTTAGACTTAGTTTTTTTATGTATATACAGTATTAATGGTTGAAAATGAGGAGGGGATACTAGTTGATTGAAAAAGAAGTTGTTGTGAATGGAGAATACGAGCTTTCTGCCACATTAACCATTCCAGAAAATGAAGAAGAGAGATTCCCGGCAATCGTTATTGTTCCAGGAACAGGCGGAGCTGACCGGGACGGAAATATGAAGAATTTTGAAATGAATATTTATAAGAAACTGGCCGACTTTTTGACGGGTTTAGGCTTTGTTACAATAAGATACGATAAGCGGGGAATCGGTAAAAGTAAAGGAGTCTCTTATGAAACAGGAATGCACGATTTAATGGATGATATCATTCATAATATAAAGTATTTGGAGGGTGTTCCAAGTGTAGACCCAAAAAGGATTCTTTTACTTGGACATAGCGAGGGCTGTATATTAAATACGATTGTACAACAAAAGTACCCTGTAGCCGGTCTTATCTTAATTGCTGGTGCAGGAACAGGATTGAAGACGGCGATGCAAAGCCAAAATCTTATGATTGTCAAAGAAGTGCAAGCCATGAAAGGGCTAAAAGGCATGTTGTTAAGACGGTTGGTAAGCGAAAAAGGGGTAATAGATAAACAAAATAAGCTATTTAATAAAGTGTTAGAATCGAATGAGGATGTGATGAAAATTCAGTCTCAGAAATTTCCTGCCAAGTGGTTAAGGGAACATCTTCATTATAATGACGAACAGATATTAGCTATGCTTAAAGAGACGCAATGCCCTGTACTAGCTATAGTGGGAGATAAAGATGTACAAACAGATTCCGAGGCATTAAAGGAAATTAAAGCATTAGAAAAAACTAACATGACTTGTCTTACTATCCCTAATATGGATCATGTACTAAGGGAATACACAGGTGAAAAATCTGTATTAAATGTAAAAAAGCAATATAAGGAGCAAATTATTAAACCTTTACATCCTGTGTTAGAAAGTGAAATAAAGCTTTGGCTGTTACAGTATTTTGGAGAAGAACCAACAATTGCTGAGTAAGAAGCTCACTAAAAACACTCCCGAAATAACGGACTTTTATGTTGTGTCCATTGTTTTGGGAGTGTTTATTATAGGCTAGATTTATCTCTTTTCTCTTGGATGGAGTCGAATCATTTCTTTTGCTTCTACTTTTAGAGATTTAAGAAAACTAATCGTCATTAGTAACATGATGACTGAGAATGGAAGTGCAGCGACAATCATTGTATTTTGAAGGGCGAGAAGTCCGCCAGAATAAAGCAAAATAAGAGCTGTGGCGGTTAATAAAATCCCCCATATGATTTTTATGCTGTTTGTTGGATTCGTCGATCCATTCGTTGACATCATTGCTAATACAAATGTACCTGAATCTGCCGAAGTGATAAAGAAGATTGCAACTAAGATAATGGCTATAATCGACATAAAAGTACCTAATGGATAATTAGCAAAGACGCCAAACAAAGACTGTTCTAAGCTTAGGCTGGAAATGGTAGCAATTCCTTCGCTTTCAAGTGTAATCGCTGATCCTCCGAAAGTTGAAAACCAAAAGAAACCGATGAGAGAAGGGATGACCAATACGTAGAAAATAAATTCTCTAATACTTCTTCCTTTTGATACGCGAGCAATAAAAATGCCGACAAATGGGGACCAAGCAATCCACCATGCCCAATAGAAAATAGTCCAGGAATTAATCCATGCTCTGTTTTCTTCATTAAGAGGAGCTAACCTGAAACTCATATACGGTAAGTTTTGGAGGTAAGTACCAATTGTATCTGTGAATAAATTCAAGATGAATAAAGAAGGTCCTACAATGAACATGAGTGCAAGAAGAAGGAAAGCGAGAATCATATTGGTATTACTTAAAATTTTAATTCCTTTTCCTAGCCCTGTTAAAGCTGATCCAATAAATAGAATAGTAACAATTACGATAATAATGACTTGAATGAGAAAATTAGAAGGAATATCGAACAGATACGATAGACCGCCATTAATTTGTGCTGCCCCAAATCCAAGTGTAGTCGCTACACCAATAACGGTTGAAAGAATAGCGAGAATATCAATTAGTTTCCCCGTCTTCCCATCTGCTTTATCTCCAAGAATAGGTTTTAAAGTAGCACTAATCACGACAGGCTGATTTTTTCTAAACATGAAATAAGCAAGTACTAGTGCAACAATTCCGTAAATAGCCCAAGCATGAAGCCCCCAATGAAAGAACGTAAATCTAAGCGAGTCTTTTATAGCCTGAGGGGTTCCAGTTTCTCCAGTTGGGGACTGAATGGCATAGTGACTAAGCGGTTCAGCTGACCCATAAAAGACAAGCCCAATTCCCATGCCAGCACTGAAGAGCATAGCAATCCAAGTTGGTCTTGAAAAATCAGGTTTCGCATCTTGTTTTCCTAGTTTAATTCGTCCAACAGGACTAATGAATAAGTAAATACAGATAAGTAAAAAGAAGGTAACAACAATTAAGTAGTACCAGCCGAAAGCATTGGAAATGAATGCTTGCATATTGGCTGTTACAGTTTCAAGGGTTTTGGGAGTCGTGAGCCCAGCAATAATAAGAAGAGCTAGTATAACGGCGGAATAGGTAAAGACTGAAGAAATGTTTTTCATAATACTGTATGTACTCCTAACTCTGTAGACTGATTTATAAAAGAGAGATTCATGTAATGAGTAAGGTGTTCTCATTACATGAATATCCTTTAAGCTGTTCTTCATTTAATGTTTTTAGTATTGCGTGTATGAGGAAAATTACACGTGAAATATAGATAAAAAAGTATTTAATGAAAAACTGATAAATCGATAGTGATTTCATCTATTTAAGGTTGTTTTATCTTAGATTGATACTCAGTAAATTGTTTTTGCACTTCTGTTGAAGGGACTTTATCAAGAAGGCTAATAATAATAATTGCAAGACCTGCGAATAAGAAACCTGGTGCAAGTTCATATAAATCAAAAAGGCCGCCCGTTAGTTGTGCCCAAATTATGACTGTAACAGCGCCGGTAATAACGCCGGCAAGAGCACCATTTCTGGTCATGCGTTTCCAAAATAAGCTAAGGAGAATGACAGGTCCAAAGGCTGCTCCAAACCCAGCCCATGCATAACTTACAAGTTGCAGCACCTTACTATTAGGATCATATCCTAATAGAATCGCAATGATGGCGATTCCTAGAACAGCAATTCTACCAACAATCATTTCTTCTTTCCTGGAAGCACTTCTTCTAAAAATGGATTTGTAGAAGTCTTGTGCTAATGCACTTGAAGAAACGAGTAATTGCGAGTCAACCGTGCTCATGATTGCTGATAGAATGGCTGCAAGTAAAAAACCGGCTACCCATGGATTAAAGAGAACTTGAGAAAATATAATAAACACTGTTTCAGCGTTTTGTAATGGCTCATTAACAAAATAGGCGATACCAACAAATCCAACCAAAATCGCCCCAAACAATGAAAGAGCCATCCAGCTCATGCCGATACGTCGAGCCTTTGGGATATCCTTTGTGGACTTGATACCCATAAAGCGAACGAGAATGTGAGGCTGACCAAAGTATCCTAATCCCCAAGCTAATAAGGAAATGATTCCTATAGCAGTTGCTCCAGAGTATATATCGAGGTAAGAGGAATCAATTTCTTTAATTTGCTGCAGCGTTCCATTCCATCCTCCAAGCTCATAAATCGCGGCAATAGGAATGATAATCAAGGCTCCAAACATTAAAATTCCTTGAATAAAATCCGTCCAGCTTGCTGCTAGAAACCCTCCGAAGAACGTATAAGAAACGATGACTGTTGCTCCAACCCATAAGGCGAGAATATAGTCCATTCCAAATGAATTTTCCAAAAGAATGGCTCCGCCCACAAGACTAGAAGATGTATAGAATGTGAAGAAGACTAGAATAACAATAGCGGAGACGACACGAAGAATTTTGGACGTATCGTGAAAACGGTTTTCAAAGAAATCTGGAATCGTAATGGAGTCATTCGCGACTTCTGTATAGATTCGAAGTGGTTTAGCAACAAATCGCCAGTTTAAATAAGCACCAATGACCAATCCGACAGGTAACCAAATTTCACTAAGGCCACTAACATACAATGCCCCAGGCAGCCCGAGCATAAGCCAACTACTCATATCAGAGGCCCCCGCACTTAAAGCGGCAACTCCTGGACTTAGCTGTCTGCCTCCTAGTACATAATCACTCAAGTCTTTTGTTCGTCTTGCAGCTATATATCCAATAATCATCATCCCTATTAGATAAATCATGATGGAACTAAGCGTAGGTATATTAATGTCCATTTGTATTAACACGCTCCCTTGTTGTGTAATAGTCATCATTACGCTAGAGTAATGATCTATAATGAAATGACTGTTAGCAAATTATTAAACACCAATTGTAATCGGCGCATCTACACGACAAACAAAATGGTTCATATCCATAATGAACGGTGGGGTGCTTATCATGTTTTGTTTACATAATTGATGTAATTCTTCAGATGAAAATTGAACAATCCCAAGACCGATTTCTGTTCCTTCAGTATCGATTATCCGAATAACGGACTTCTTTTCAAATTGTCCTTTTATTTCGATAATGCCAGAGGCGTGCACACTTTCACGTTTTTCGACAATGCGATTTTTTGAGGATGAGTCGATGACGATTTCTCCTTTAGGACCTGAATTAAAGGCAATCCATTTTGTTTTTTCGTTTAAATCCATTAATGGTGCTTTTGCTTTAAAGTACGTCCCTTTAGCCGTACCTAATACGGCATCCATGACAATGTTTGGAGTGCCGGCTCTTCCTAAGAAGGTTGAAATGCCAGAAGCCATGGCAATTTTAACCGCTTGAATTTTTGATTTCATACCGCCGGTACCGACATCACTTCCTGAGTCACCAGCTGCTTTTTCAATTTCAGGCGTAATGTTATGAACATGTGTTAACAGCTTAGCGCGGCTGTTTTTGCTAGGGTCTGAGTCATATAGTCCATCTATGTCTGATAAAATGGTTAAATAATGGGCATCGACTAGTACAGCTACCTTTGCTGAGAGGGTATCATTATCTCCAAATTTTAAGCGGTCAATTGTTACGGTATCGTTCTCATTGACGATAGGGATAATGCCTCTTTCTAATAAGACGTTTAATGCATTACGCATATTTTGATAGCGATTTTCATCTGAAAAATCACCTCTCGTAATTAAAATTTGCGCCGCAACATAGCCGTGAGACAAAAATAGCTCGGAGTATGTCTCCATTAATAATCCTTGACCGATTGAAGCAGCAGCTTGCTTTTCTGGCAATGTAGTAGGGCGTTCAAGACAGCCTAGTTTTCGATAGCCAGCAGCAATAGCACCAGATGAAACGAGTACAACTTCATATCCTGTATCCTTTAATAAAACAATTTCATCTACAAGTTTTTCGAGTTTTTTACGACTAATTTCTCCGTGTCGACTAGTTAGTGAACTGCTTCCTATTTTAATTACAACACGTTGCTTATTAGTGGTTACGGTCATCTAACCCCTCCTATTTTTTCAATATTCAATCTATTGTATCGGTGAAAAGTTGCTAGCATTTACTTTGAATTGTGTACTCATTTCTCTTGAGCGATTAGCAGCTTGCTTAATAGCTTGAGAAATAGCTGTGCCGCCGCCGTATTGTTCAAGTGCAGCTAATCCTGCGGCTGTCGTACCGTTCGGCGAAGTAACCTTTTCCCTTAGAACAGCTGGTGTTTCGCTTTGTACTTGAATCATTTTGGCTGCTCCGATTATAGTCTGGGCAATGATTTGCCGTGTCATATCTTCAGCTAATCCGCTTTTTATTCCTTCCTTTTCCATATGTTCTATTAAGTAATAAAAGTAAGCAGGGCCGCTGCCGGCAATACCAGTAAAAATGTCCATTTGTGCTTCAGGTATGACATATACGGTTCCGATACATTTAAGTAATTTTTGTGTGAGTGTTACGTTTTGTTGTGTAGTGTGTGTTCCAGCAGAAATAGCGGTAGCGGATTCTCCGATCATGCTGGAAGTATTGGGCATAACTCGGATGACTTGTTGTCCTGCTGGTAAATGCTGCTCTATAAAAGAGGTTGTAATACCGGCTAATACAGACAGAATAAGATGGTGTGGTTGAACGACATGTTTGACGGATTGTAAAGCGGATGCTGCATCTTTTGGTTTCATTGCGAGGACCATTAAGTCAATGTCTTTAAAGGGTAATTTATCTTGAGTTACGGCGTTAATTTCATATGTTTGTTTGAGCTGTTGTAACCGTTTATCGTTGCTTCGATTACATACAAAAATATGGTTTCGTGGAATGATGTCAGCATTTATGATACCTGAAATCATTGCTTCTGCCATCGAACCGGCTCCTAAAAATGCAATTTTTTTGTTAATAAACATGCCATTCCTCCCAAAATGTTCGTGTTTTTGTTCTTATTTTTTAACAACGACCTTATATTAACATGTATCAAATCATTATCAAGGGATATCAGGAAAGTCATGTGTATATGCTTCAATTAGTGAGTATAAGCGTTTATCTTGGTTATTCAATAAGGTAAATGAAGGCTCAAGCCAAAATATCACTGCTCAGGATAAAATTTGGAAGATTATTAGGGCTTGTTATTCTTCAAATTGTGTAAGAGTAATTGGGAAAGCAGAGGGAGTGAAAGTCCTTCCGTTTGACGTTTGAAAAGAAAATATTTATAATAAAATTAATAAGAAAATTGAATATATCCTTCCGTATAAGGGGAGTAGCTATACAATAAAATCGTCATTACGGGATGCAAATCCTCGGTTTTATTGGCAACTAATGATAGTTGTTTGCGAGACCTTACCGATTCTTGGTAAGGTCTTTTTATGTAAAGGCGTTATAACCGAGAAAATAGGTTATAACGCCTTTTCTTTTCTTATATACCTAAGGATAGAGAGAGGTGACGATTATTCTTTTATTTGATAAGTTAGCTGTCAGTGTTAAAATGGCAAATGACCACAAACATACACTTTTGGATTACGATAAATCGTTAACGTTAATTGGACAAGGCAGAAGTGCTTATGTATTTAGAATCGAACAAACGAATAAAGCAATGAAGATATTTTTCCCGACTTATGCTCACCTTGCTGAGCAAGAGGCAAATATATATAGGGAGATTCAACATCTCTCCTATTTTCCAACTTTTTATGAGGCAGGTCCTAATTATTTAGTCATTGACTATTTAGAGGGGAATACACTTTTTGAATGTTTAACAAAAGGGACTCCAATCTCAGAGGATGTTATAAAAGAAACCGATAGGGCTTTACAATTAGCTAGGAAAGAGGGATTGAATCCGTCTGATGTTCATTTGCGCAACATTTTTATCACATCGAATAGAGAAGTGAAAATTATTGATGTGGCTCGATTTAGACAAGTGAAGGTTTGTACTCAATGGGAAGATTTAAAAAGTGCCTTTTATTGTTATTATAAAAAGCCGTACTTTCCAAAGAAAATTCCTGAATTTATGTTGAATAGTATTGCAGTGCTGTATAAGAAAAACCTTCTTAAAGTCCATCGTACAAGAAGCTCTGAGTTTTATCAGCGGTGAGAAAGACTTATTCTAGTTTATAAGGAGAGAGAAGAGAATGAAAAAAAGGATACTAGCTTTTGGAATGATGGGAATGGTGTTTCTAAGTGGCTGTTCCTTGCTTGGAGAGGTAAATGATTCTTTAGAGTATGCGAATGCGACGACAGAATATATGAATACAGCACAAGATTTTGCGAATGAAGTACCAGAACTAGCGAACAATGCAGTCACAAGTGAAGAAGCGAGACAACAGCTAGAAGAAGAACTTACTCTTATGAAGGAAGAAATAAATGAGTTTAATAATATCGAAGCTCCTGCTGTTGCAGAAGATCTTCATGCTCAGATTGTCAGCACCAATGAAAAGCTAGAAGAAGGGATTGACCTATATTTAACAAATATTGAAAATGGTCAGCTGGATCCCGCTATACTAGAGAACTCGGAAATTTTAAAAACAGTAAATGAAGTTTCGAGTTTGATGGAGCAAATTGAGAAATTAACAAATTGATTGTAGGATGTATGATTTGTTTTTTTCAATAAGTTTGAACTCATTCAATAAGAAATATGACGAGGTTATCAGGTATAATCATTACCTGATGCCTTTTTTTTATATTCTCTCTCCTTCTTTAATGAAGTATGGTACATTTTTTATATCGATTTACAAAAACAGGAGCACAACATGAAGAAAATAACGAAGTTCATGAAAAAACCATGGTTTCTCGGTATTCTAGTATTCGCCATGGCTATAGTGGTTATTTGGAATATACCTATTGAGAAAAGAAAATATGGGTTTTCACAAAGCGGTTTGGCTACGGACTATACAGGTCTGCTGCCTGAACGAATTGAAAAAGTTGTGAATGTCCACAATCGAAACGAACTACAAAGAATTGTTCAAGAAGCTAATAAAAAGGGCAAGCATATTTCTATCGCTGGATTACAGCATTCCCAAGGTGGACATACATATTACAAGGACGGAATTGTACTTGATATGCGAAGGTTCAATCGTATATTAGAGGTCAATGAGCAAGCTAAAACAGTTCGAGTAGAAAGTGGAGCTAGTTGGGAAGATGTTCAGGAAGCTGTCACTCCGTACGGCCTAGCGTTGCAAGTTACACAATCCCAATCAATCTTTACGATTGGAGGTTCCTTATCTGTTAATGCTCATGGGAGAGATATTCGCTTTGGTCCAATGGCTGAAACAGTTCGTGAAATGACGGTATTAACTCCAACAGGAGAAATAAAGCATTTAACACGTGATGATTCAGAAGAATGGATGACGTACATATTAGGGGGCTATGGCTTATTCGGAGTCATTTTAGATGTGACTTTAAATCTTACGGAAAATGAAGTATACACCATTCACACAGAAGAAATAGAGACAGGAAAGTATGAGTCGTATCTTCATAGAGTGCTAGAAAATCAAAATATTGCGATGCACTATGCAAGAATAAGTGTAGCACCGGGTACATTTTTAGATGAAATGTATGTGATTGATTATAACAGAACAAGAAAACAGGCTAAGATAACGTCGCTCAAAGAAGAAGAAGGAGTTCGAGTCAGTAAGTTTGCTCTTGATTTAGGAAGAAAAGGGGGGAAGCTTGAGGATCTATTTTGGGAATCGCAAAGGCTGTACATCAATTCAATCGATGGTAAAACGATTACACGTAATAATGCTATGCGTTCAGAATCTACATTTATGGAATTTACTACGCCTGGCAGAGTAGAGGTTTTACAAGAGTTTTTTATTCCAGTTGATTCATATGAAGAGTATATGAAAAGCCTGAAAGACCTGCTTCCCCATAATGATCAAGATGAAGATTTTAAAGTGCATAATATTACAGTACGATATGCAGCAAAAGACCATATGACAAGTCTCCCTTATGCAAAGGAAGATATGCTAGGTCTTGTCGTATTGATTCAGCATGGATTAAAAGAGAAAGAGATTGCTCACGCTAAAACGATGATTCAGAAGTGGACGGATGTAACATTACAATATGGCGGCACCTATTATTTGCCTTATTATCCTTACCAAACAAAGGAACAGTTTAAAGAATCTTATCCAAATTGGAAAAACTTCAAGGAACAAAAGGCAGAAAGAGATCCAAATGGAGTGTTTGTAAATTTGTTCTATGATCATTACATGAAGTAAGAAGGCGAAAACATGCAGAATAAAATTGAACGGTATATTCCTCTTATTGTCACAGTTGGACAAGTTGTAATTTTTCCATATTATATTGTTTGGTTGAAAGAAGTGTCTTTTAGTTATACCTTATTTGCTTGGTTATTTGCCACATTCTCTTTTGCGGCTGCATGGGGGTATCGTTTCTTTCAATCCAGAGGAGAGAAACCACGTTCTTTTATCACATCTGTTTATGTAGCGATGGGAGTAGTGTATATAGTCGTTGGATATTGGAAGCTTCTAATTGAATATCTCCCTTATGTGGCTCTTATGACACAAATTGTATTAGGTTTTTTACAAGGGTATTTTCGAGCATGGCATACTAAACAACGATCGTATCATGTACATGCTATCAATCACTACTTAATAGTTGGCGTCATTATGATTGCACTTTCATTTATGAAAGTAGTTTCTCCTAGCATATTTCTGACTGTGTTCGGGATAATTTTATGCATGTGTGGAATATGGGAAGTGGTGAGGAGAAAGAAATTCAGAAATAGTTGTTAACAAACAGAGACTAAACTTTTTATGGTTTAGTCTTTGTTTTTTGGTTAATAAGACGTTAGTGAAGCTATTGATTTAGGTATATTTCCTTTTTTAAGAATAATATGAATCCTTTATTATAAAAAAGAAGAAAGTTGTAGCTAAGGGTAAAAATGTTATTTAAAAAAGAAATATGAGGGGCATTGATTTTGAAAATATATGAAGCCGACACGTTGGTTCATTCTGTTGAAGAACGTGCCAAGCAATATAAAGCATTAAAAGATCAATTTCAGCAATTAAAAATAGAGTTTGCTAGAATTGTAGATAATGGGAATTTTCTCGGCAACGGAGCAGAAGCTATCAAAGGATTTTATAAAGCACAAATCGATGTAGTTGATGTATGGATTTTGCTTATTAATCAACAAGTGGCTTTTTTCGAAGGCATTCAAGGAATGGAAGAAGATGTTCAACTATCAGGAGACACCGTTGTAAAAGTACCTTTCCTAGAAGAAAATCTGTCTCAGTCGAATCAGTTAGCGAAAGAAATGGTCACCCAGCAGCAAGAAGATCTCCAGCAAATCTTTAACGACATTGAAGAAAGAAAGGAGAAGAAATATGAAAATAATACAGGACACTGTAGTAAGGCCGTTGCCTTCAGAGGAATTAATAAAAAATCACGAAAAGTTTTGGAGACTTTCATTACCAGAGTCTTTCTTAGAATTTATAAAAGAAAATAATGGTGTAAAGGTTGAGGAAGCAACATTTGAGTGTAACAACCGCGGTTATGCAATAGAAAGGTTTTTGTGTATATTAGATGATATTGAGAATCATCCAAAAGGAATTTATGACATAGATGTTGTATTTTCACAAATAGGTGAAAGGTTAACTGATAACGAAGACTTATTAGGGGCAGAGGTATTGCCAATAGCTAGTGTATTTGCGGGTGACTTTGTATGCTTAGATTTTAGAACAGATAAAAATAATCCATCTGTTTGTATATGGTCTCATGAAGAATCCGGTGAGTTTGAGCCTGTTATATATAATGTGGCAGATAACTTTACTGAATTTTTAAAGATACTTGAATAGAAACAAAGAGAGTACAAGTTGAAAATATATGAAATAAAATGTGATATTAATAATGGATAAATTTTATAGTATGGAAGAAAGCACCTGATTGCCTTTTTGAACTGCACCCCAATTGTTAGACATTTTTAGGGGTCACTTCATTACAGGCAACAAGTGCTTTTTACGTTTTAGCATAAACAAATTGAAAAAATGTGATGATTTAATTAATGATATTAATCAAAGCGATCATCGTCATCATCATAGAAATCATCATCGATTTCGGCTTTAACTAATTTAAAGCTGCTATTCAATTTAAGCTCCACTGGAACCCCTTTTAGACTGCCGCGGTAGCCATCACGATCTAATACATATCCACTTGTCTTTTGGAATGTTTTCTTTTTTCCTTTAAAATTGACAGTCATTTTCTGTTTGCTATCGGAGATAATGGTAGCTGAATACTCAATGTTTCGTTCTGTTTCGATTTCGCGGGCAGTTTTGTTTGATACTTCTATCTCAACGAGTACGCCTTTTTTTAATCGAATCGAATCATCATCAATTTTTGTGTTTTTATTAATTTTGTATGTGGCAGTTCCTCCGAAAGGAAAGGATACTTTAATGCTAGTTTTCTTATAGGAAACAACCTTCCCTTGGACTTCACGAGTGTTAGAAGATACTTGTTGAATTTGTACCTCATCGTTTGTTGTGCTTTCATTTGCGATGGATTCGATTGCTTTGTGAACGTTGGCTTGGTTTTCATTTACTTTAACTAAATTGCCTGTTTCATCCACGGATTGAACATTGGCGAAGAAGTCTTGTGAAGATGCTGGTTGTTCCTTGGCTGATTCCACTCCCGCTACTCCTCCGGCTACGCCCACTCCAGCCATTAGAGCTGTTCCAATGAGGATTTTCTTCCATTTATTTTTCATGATTAACTCTCCTTTTTCTATTTGATGGTTCTATCATAGACAAGAATTATTAAGTGAATATGAGATAATTATTAGAATTTGATGAGAAGTAGTCAGTGCGGGTTGAAGCTAGCGGTAGTACGGTGCTTTATGATGTCTAAGCAGAGCGGAGGGAATTTAAAACAACATGTCATCATATCAATCTCGACATGTATAGTGGAATTAGGCATATATTGGAGTAGGTGCCAACCCTCGAGGAAAATAAGCACACTGGGAGGTACAATATGGACGTTTTTGTAAGGAGGGGTGACTCCTTATGGTATTACAGTCAATTGTTCAAGATACCAATTCGTCTTATTCAAGACTCCAATGTAATGCAAGCTAATATGCTTTCGATTGGTCAACGAGTGAAGATTCCAGGTTTTACTACGGTAAATTATCGGATAAAGCAAGGTGATTCTTTATGGAGTATTGCAACGAACCGAAATCTTTCATTAGATGCCCTATACCTTGTGAACCCGTCTATTAATCCGAACGCGTTGAGCATCGGTCAAACCATTAAGGTTCCGCTGCGTATTACCTGGAGGCTTGTGCGAGGAGAGCAAAACTATTCTTATGAAACATTGAGGGATGATATAAGGAGATTATCGAGCGTTTACCCGTTTATTCAAACATCCTCCATTGGGAATTCGGTACTTGGTAGAAATATCTCTGAAGTTTTAATCGGAAAAGGCAATAAGCGAGTGCATTATAATGGGGCGTTTCATGCCAATGAATGGATCACAACACCGGTTATTATGACTTTTCTTAATGATTATTTGTTGGCGTTAACGAATATGAATACGATCCGTGGTGTACAGATGCTACCTTTATATCAGCAATCTACATTATCGATTGTTCCGATGGTCAACCCTGATGGAGTAAACCTCGTTTTACAAGGTCCACCGTCTACTGAGCCTTATAGAAGCAATGTTATACAATGGAATGGAGGGAGTATGGATTTTTCAGGATGGAAAGCGAATATTCGAGGTGTTGATTTAAATGACCAATTTCCGGCCAAATGGGAATTGGAAAAGGCGCGTAATCCTGATAAGCCAGGGCCGAGAGATTATTCTGGTGAAGGACCACTTACAGAGCCAGAAGCTGTTGCGATGGCGGATTTGACCAGGAGAAGAGATTTTAGCAGAGCATTAGCGTTTCATACTCAAGGTCGAGTGATTTACTGGGGATTTCAAAATTTAGAGCCTCCTGAATCGGAAGTGATGGTAAATGAGTTTAGTCGGGTGAGCGGGTATGAACCTGTTCAAACAATCGAAAGTTATGCTGGATATAAAGATTGGTTTATCCAGGATTGGAGAAGACCGGGGTTTACAGTGGAATTAGGACAGGGAACGAATCCACTTCCATTATCACAGTTTCAAGAAATCTATCAAGAATCACTCGGAATATTTTTAGCAGGGCTGTATATGTGATTTACCTGCAATGCAGAAAGAGGGCTGTCTAATAAGTCCCTCAAAACCCAAGTCGAGAAAAATAATTCGTTTTTCTCGACTTGGGTTTTTATTTCCTATTTTTTTGAAAGTAGCTGGTAAGCTCATCTAAATGGATGAGCTTTTCTAATGATTAACAATGATTCCAGCAATATAATTGCTGGAATTAATGTCGGAATTTTTAAAGTATTGACTCATATTAGGTTTATTCATATAATATTTTATATAACATTTACATGTTAGGAGATATGACAAATCATGTTGATTTTGGATGGGTTGTATAATACTGTTATTCTTGAAGTTTCATCAGATGAATTAATTTCGATATTAAAAGAGATTAAGAATAAAAAAGAAATAGACATTGATTTGCTTAAATATAAAATCCATATATTTGAGAAGAAGAAAAGAATCGAGGAAGCTTATTATCAATCTTTATCTACATTTCGAAAGCTCTTTACTGGACGTCCGCCTGGTCATCATCAAGCGGTGGAATACTTAGTAAATGTAAAAGAACGATTTAATGAGATTGAAAAGATTAAGCAGAAAATTAGAGCATTAAATAGTATTCTTTCCTTATTGGAAGCAGAACCAAATAGACGGGAAATAGTCTTATCGCCTAGTTTGATAGAGGAACTAAGGGAGTGGCAAGAAACGGAGGACAACTAGAGATGACACTGGAAACCTTGAGTTCAGGCTTAGACACAATTTGGGTAGTGTTAACAGCAGCGATGATTTTATTGATGGAGGGGGGATTTGCTCTATTAGAGGCAGGCTTTGTTCGATCCAAGAATAGCGTGAATATTATTATGAAAGTGTTCGCTGATATTACGATTGGTACACTTTGTTATTTTCTAATTGGTTTTGGCTTAATGCACGGGGCTGATTTTTTAGGAATTGTCGGAACGAGCGGCTTTTTATTAAAAGGAGATTTATCACATTTAGATTTGAATATTTCAATAGATGCATTTTGGCTATTTCAGGGAGCTTTTGTTATTGCGGTAATTTCTATTGTATCAGGAGCTGTTGCAGAAAGAATTAACTTCCGGGCCTACCTTTTATATGTCGTTCTCATGACGGCTTTTATTTATCCGATTGCTGGTCATTGGATTTGGGGGGGCGGTTGGTTAAGTGAGTTAGGAATGCAGGATTTTGCCGGATCTGCGGTCATCCATGCACTAGGTGGTTCTGCTGCATTGGCAGCAGCAATCCTAATTGGTCCGCGAAAAGGAAAATTCTCTGAGTTTGGTTCTAGTTCCGTTGCCTTACCTAGTAATCTACAATTAGTATCGGTCGGCGCATTTTTGTTATGGTTCGGATGGTTTGGTTTTAATGCTGGAAGTACATTACAGGCTACGGATGCACGTATTGGGCATATTGCTATCGTGACGATGCTTTCTGCTGCATCAGGAGGAGCTGTCACTCTTCTTTATACATTATTTCGTTATGGACGTTCAGATGCACCATCTGTTATTAACGGCTCTTTAGCCGGTTTGGTTGGAATAACAGCTGGATGTGCCTTTGTAAATGATTATGCAGCTATTATCATCGGTGCTGTTTCGGGGTTATTGATGATGGCTGCAACGAATTGGCTAGAAGCAAGAAGAATTGATGACCCTGTAGGTGCGTTTCCTGTACATGCAGTATCTGGGATTTGGGGTACGATAGCGGTAGGGCTATTTGCTACTGAAGGCGGACTTTTTACAGATGGTAGTTGGCACTTGTTAGGGGTTCAAATTCTAGGGCTAACAGCGTTGTGTACTTGGGGATTTTTATTAACATGGATTGCTTTTAAAACTATTAATATTTGGATTCCAATTCGCTCTACAGATGAAGAGGAAGAGATAGGGTTGGATATTAGTTACCATGGTATACGCGCGACACATGCAGATAATGAATTTATTCGAATAGAAGATTATTCTTATCGAGGTGATGTAAAAGAGATGCGAGATGAGATGTATAAATGATACTTAAATGAGCCCCTAATGATTGATAGTTTGATATCTGTCAATCATTAGGGGGTTGTTTTTTTGTTAGAAATTTATTTTACATATAGGATAAGTAGGATATATACTTATCTGAAATAAACGATTATAATAAACAGGCAAGTTTTATTAGAAAAGCGATTGATGTAGCAGCGGCATTTTTTCGGAAAAGGATGTTGCTATATTCTTAAATATAGTAAACTGAATGAAAAGGTAAGGTTAACTATCAGATGGTTGATAGAGATGAGGTAGAACTATTTCTATGAAAAGTGCAAAACTGAAATCTATAATTGTATATTCTATCCTTTTATTATTATTATTCGTCATGCTTAATATGTTTACTTCGATATTAAGTATTAAAAAGTCAACTGAGAAATCCAACGCTAACCAAATGCTGGAAGTGGCAAAATCTATAGCCGATCATTTGAATGTAGATACATATAAGCGTTTTCTTGAAAATCCGGTAAAAAACCAGGAATATTCGGAAATCAAACATTATTTAGATGATGCCAGAAAGAAAACTGGAGCTTTGCATGTATATACACTTGAGATTGATAATCCTAAAGTGTCTAGAGCTATGATTGCAGCGATGCCTAATAACCTAGAGTTTCCGATTGGTGGAGTGTGCACGGTCCCGGAAAAGCAGGTTAGAATGGCTTATGAAGGACATACGTTTTATACGAGCATTTTAGAAGATTCCGAATATGGGGAGTATTTAACGGTTGGAGCCCCAATAAAGGATGACAAAGATAAAATTATTGGTTACTTAGCCATCGATATTAGTGCGGATGAAATCAATAATATTAGCGAGAAAGTTATAAAAAGCAGTGTGTCAATCTTCGTTTTTAATGGATTGTTTGTCGTTATACTGCTTATCGCGTTTTTAATTATGCATCGATGGTATCGAAATGAATTAAAAACAAAAGTAGGAGATACGGAGGAGACATATCATTGGGAATTTCAATCCTTACTTGCTTCTGTACGTTCTTTACGGCATGATTTTTCCAATCATGTTCAAGTGATCCATGGCCTTCTTAAATTAGGAGAATTTGAAAAGGCATTAGATTATATAAGTGCTCTTTCTAAAGAGATTCATTCGATTACTTCTATGAATCTAAATGTGAATAATCCTGGATTATCTGTGCTTTTGGAAGTGAAGAGACTAGCTGCTCAAAATTATAATATCGAGACGGAATTTGAGATAGCAAATGACTCATTTGATAGGATTAAAACAACGGATTTAATTAAATTGTTATCCAATGTGATTGATAATGCGATTGAAGCAACAAGTGAGCTTCCTGAGAATGAACGATTTATGCAGGTTGAGTGTAAAGTATGTGACTCTAAATATGTATTTGAAGTAAGTAATACAGGACCGATGATTACGGACAAAAATCGAGAGAAGATTTTTAAAAGTGGTTTTTCGACGAAAAAGGTACAAGAGGGAAAAGTAAGAGGGCAAGGATTATTTATCGTGAAAGAATTAGTAACAGAATATCGTGGGGATATTTCCATTCAGTCTAATATAAATGAAACAACTGTTACACTTAGAATTCCGATTCCTAAAAGTGGTGAGTCGAATTAAAGGTAGAGTATCGTATAGCATAGGGAAAAAGCACCTCGCAATGAGAAAGTTTTGATTGTGTCAAAATTCTTTCATTGTGAGGTGCTTTTTTGATAAGGCTCTGTTATAGGACGTTGTTGAGCGAAACCTTTCGTAAAAAAGAAAAATTTTTGAAACCTTTTTTTTTCATCTCCGTATATAGTTATGAAGGTGCAAGGCAGCATGAATTTTTCAATGAAATAGGTTAATTAATTGGAAAATAGAGGATTGGGAAAGTGTTTTTGGAAGTGGAATTTTATAAGTACTTTTCGTTGCAGGCCTATGAATTGGATGTTATGATTGTTCCGAGTTCACGCTAGCGTGAATGGTTGCGCATCCTAAATATGTAAGGAGTTGAGTGGCTAGTGAGTATTAATCTACAAAAAGGTCAACGGATTGATTTAACTAAAGGAAATGCTAGTTTAAATCAAATTATGGTAGGTTTAGGCTGGGACCCTGTGAATCAATCTTCTCCTAAAGGTGGAGGTCTGTTTGGCGGGCTTTTTGGAGGCGGTGCAAAAACAGCGAATATCGATTGTGACGCGTCTGTTATTTTGCTGCAAAATGACCGAATCGTAAATAAAGGAGATTTGATTTATTTTGGGAATAAAACAAGCAGCTGCGGCTCTGTTCGCCATTCTGGAGATAATCTTACAGGTGATGGAAGCGGAGATGATGAAGTTATTATGGTTGACTTAAAATCTGTTCCAGACTGCTATAATAAGCTTGTTTTTGTCGTGAATATTTATGATTGTGAAGGAAGAAAACAAGATTTTGGCATGATTCAAAACGCTTTTATTCGCATTGTTAACCCACAAACGAAACAGGAATTAACTCGCTTTAACTTAACGGATAACTACGGCGGGTTAACGACTTTAGTGACGGGTGAAATTTATCGCCATAATGGTGAATGGAAGTTTAATGCGATTGGTGATGGAACAAAAGATCGTAATCTGTCAGAAGTTGTTGCTCGATATACTTAATTACATAAATTTATCACAGCTTAAGGGTAGAATAAAATTGTCTTTCAATATTATTAACATTTAGGAGGTCATTTAATATGGCAGTAGTTTCTTTACAAAAAGGTCAAAAAGTTGATTTAACAAAATCAAACCCTGGTATCTCTAAAGTTCTAGTTGGTTTAGGGTGGGATACAAATAAATATGATGGTGGACAAGATTTCGATTTAGATACTTCTATCTTCTTATTGGATGCAACTGGTAAAGTGAAGGGCCCAGAAGATTTTGTATTCTATAATAATACAGCAGGCGGGAATGGATCCGTTGTTCATACTGGGGATAACTTAACTGGAGCAGGTGAAGGTGACGATGAACAAGTGAAGGTCGCGATTAAAGATGTTCCAGCTCATATCGAGAAAATTGCTTTTACTGTTACGATTCATGATGCAGAAGCTCGTAATCAAAACTTCGGTATGGTATCAAATGCGTTCATTCGTATTGTAAATGAAGATACTAATGAAGAACTTATTCGCTATGATCTTGGAGAAGACTTCAGCATTGAAACAGCTATCGTTGTCGGAGAATTATACCGTCATAACGGCGAGTGGAAATTCAATGCAATCGGCTCAGGCTACCAAGGCGGTTTAGCTTCTCTATGTAATGATTTTGGATTACAAGTAGGGTAATGAATAGAGGAACAATGAGCATCGTACTCATTGTTCCTTAGTTATGATTTTTCAAAACTATATTATCAGGATAGGGGAGTATAAATCATGGCTATTCAGTTAAGTAAAGGCCAGCGAATTGATTTAACAAAAAATGATCCAACATTACAAAATATTGTGATTGGCTTAGGCTGGGATGTTAAACAGTTTGATGGAGGTCAAGCATACGATCTTGATGCTTCGGCTTTTCTATTAAATGCAGCAGGAAAGTGCCGCAATGAATATGACTTTATTTTCTACAACAATTTACAAAGCCCGGATGGTTCTGTCATTCATACAGGTGATAATAGAACAGGTGAAGGCGATGGAGACGACGAGCAGCTGAAGATTGATTTGGCGAAAGTACCGAATGATGTAGAGAAAGTAGCGATTGCGGTTACGATTCATGAGGCGGAGGTTCGTTCGCAAAACTTTGGGCAAGTGTCTAATGCATTTGTTAGACTTGTGAATGAAGACACAAACGAGGAAGTGCTTCGTTTTGATTTAGGAGAAGATTTTAGTATTGAAACAGCTGTTGTGTTTTGTGAGATTTATAGAAATAAAGGTGAGTGGAAGTTCAATGCTGTTGGCGCTGGCTACCAAGGCGGACTGCAAGCCTTAGTAAATGCTTATGGATTAGATGCATAAGTATTCTTATTTATATAGGGAGTAATCCCATTTCATTTTTTACGGAGGTTATTTCCTTTGGACATTATTAATCAGATTTTAAGCACGTATGCTTTGTTTTTTGATTGGGGAATGTGGGCAGATGTTTTAACTGATCCTGTTGCATGGGGATTAATTGGGACATTGATTATTATGGAAGGGTTACTTTCTGCTGATAATGCCCTTGTACTAGCGGTTATGGTTAGGCATCTTCCTGAAAAACAAAGAAAAAAAGCGTTGATGTATGGATTACTTGGTGCGTATGTCTTCAGATTCTTATTCATCGGTATTGGCGTATATCTTGTTAAGTTTTGGTTCATTAAAGTATTAGGTGCTGCATATTTAGGCTGGATTTGTTATAGTCACTTCCGCAAAAAAGGAAATGACGATGGTGAGGCAAAAGAGTTTAATAAAAATAGTTGGTTAGTTCGTACGTTCGGCGTATTTTGGGCAACTGTTATTATGGTAGAAATGATGGATATTGCTTTCTCGGCAGATTCCATTCTAGCTGCATTTGCTATTTCGGATCAAGTATGGGTTCTTCTTCTCGGTGGAATGATTGGTATTTTATTAATGCGTACAGTCGCTAGATTCTTCTTACTATTAATTGATAAAATTCCTGAGCTGGAGAACACAGCATTCATTTTGATTGGAATTATTGCTGCTAAAATGTTGGCAAGCGTGTTTGGCTTCCATTTGCCGCATGAAGCGTTTTTTGCCATTATTGTTCTAGCATTTGCTATTACGATTATCATTCATAAAAAAAATGCTGGAGTCATAAAAGAAGAAACGGCTGTTTCAAAAGAAGAATAAAGGAAAACTTCCATTAATGGGGAATTACTGCCTGTTAAGTATGGAATCAATATTTCTAGATGGCTACTGTTTCAGCAGTAGCCATCCTTTTATATAGGAAGGAAGTAGATTTCGTTGTGAAACATTTTGAGGTTGAATCGGCCAAAAGAAAAATAGAAATCTTCTATAAAGAACCAGAGCCCTTTACTAAATATACAGAACGGGAAACGTTAGCCTATGCGCTAGGTGCTACTTTGTATATGCCAGCTCTTAGAGAGAGTATTGCAGATGAGCTAGTGACAAAGAAATATAGAGAGCTTACTTCTGTCGTCATTGATTTAGAAGATGCTATTGGTGATAGTCGACTAGAGGAAGCAGAACAAATGCTTATTCAGCATATTTCAAATATTAACCAAGCTGTGGAAGAACAAAAAGTATTAGTAGAAGAGTTGCCTCTTATTTTTATTCGAGTAAGAAGCCCGCAGCAAATGAACAGAGTTACGCAACAATTAGGACGGCTTCAGCGTGTATTGACTGGATATGTATTTCCAAAGTTTTCGTATAAAGCAGGGAAAGACTATTTAGAGATTTTAAAGAATAATAATTCAGAAGATATGGTTTTATATGGTATGCCAGTGTTAGAGACATCAGATATTGTGTATAAAGAAACAAGAATCGAAACTCTAAGCAAGATTAAAGAGCTATTAGAAGCTTATCAAGCTTATATATTAAATATCCGAATTGGAGCCACGGATTTTTGTGGATTATACGGTATTAGAAGGAAGGTAAATACAAGTATTTATGATGTTCTAGTCATTCGCGATTGTTTAACAGATATTATGAATCTATTTAATCGAAGTGGCAGTGGATTCGTGCTTTCAGGCCCAGTGTGGGAATTCTTTTCTAATAATCAAAGCAGTAATCCGTATCTAGATGGCTTAATGAATGAAGTGATGCTGGATCAGTTAAATGGTTTTGTTGGTAAAACGGTCATTCATCCGACACATATTAAGCCAGTTCATTCATTATATGTTGTTAGTCATGAGGATTATCTTGATGCAACTAGCGTACTAGGTTATAACGATGGTCAAGTAGGAGTCATGAAGAGTGAGTATGCTAATAAAATGAATGAAATGAAACCGCACCTTTCTTGGGCGAAACGAATTTTATTACAAGCGAAAGTATTTGGTGTATATAACAAAGGCCAAACATTTACACATTTAATGGCAGAAGAAAAACAATTTAATGAAGGAGCAAAGAAATGGTAGAAACGATCGCTTCTAAAGAAATATATCATATTATGGATGGTTTAACTGTTGAAGTGAATGTGTTGCAAAATCCATATCAATTTGAATTATCTCAATTGTTTCAAATGGCAACGCGGATTAATAAACGGAGAAGCTTTCTATTTGTTAGCAAAGTATTAGGTAAACATTTAGCGGTGGATCCTAATATTCCGTTAGTGGTAGGGAAGTTGCTTGCCATGCGCTATGTAGAACTTGTGCATGGGGTGAAGGATCCGCGCATGCCATCAGTTGTTCATGCGCTGCAGACCAAAAGCCGTCTTTCAGAAGTACTAGCAGATATTGAACATCGGCCTATTTTGTTAGATCAACCGCTTACTGTGATGGGATTTGCTGAAACTGCAACAGCCTTAGGCCATGCGGTATTTAGCGCATTTGGAGAACAGGCAAAGTATATTCATACGACAAGAGAGCAGATTCAAGAATTGACGTCTGTTATTAATTTTGAGGAAGAACATTCACATGCAACGAGCCATAGGGTGTATGCCTTGGATTCAGCCTTTTTTGATGATGATAGTGAAGTCGTACTCGTTGATGATGAAATTACGACAGGAAAAACAGCCATTAACATTATTCGAACAATGAAAGAGCAGTATCCTCAGAAAACACGATTTACTGTTGTGTCTATTTTAGATTGGAGATCACAGGAGCATCGAGAAAGATATGAGCAATTAGAAGAAGAGTTGAATATTACGATTCATACCGTTGCTTTATTGGATGGGATGATTACGGTCTCTAGAGAACCGGTTTTAAGTAAAGAGAATCAGTCCATTTATTCTTCATATCTTGAATCAACCACTTCCTTCCTCCCTTCTGATAACGATGTAAAAACGAGTGAGATAAAAGGAATAACATCGATTTCCACTGATGGAACAGTTAATCGTTCCCCTTATTTATTAGCGACAGGAAGATTTGGATTGACGAGAGCAGAGGAATCTCTCTATTCAAACGAGTTAAAAGCCGTTGCAGAATATGTGAAAAAACAGCGAAAAGGGAGCCGCACGTTAGTCATTGGTACGGGAGAATTTATGTATGTTCCTATGAAAATAGCTGCTCAGTTAGGGGAAGGTGTATTTTTTCAATCTACAACCCGCAGTCCGATCTATCAGAGGGATATAGAATCATATACCATTCAGCAGAAATTCACATTTGATAGTCCAGAAAATACAGGAACAACAAATTTTCTATACAATATTAAACCAAATCAATATGATGAGCTCATCATTTTAGTCGAACGCATGCATTCCGAAGACGATATACGAAGCTTGGTAGAAGAGCTTAAACGAATGAATATTACTACGATTACAGTGGTGATGATGACAGACATCTGCTCGTAATTGCTTAAGGAGGGGAGCGAATGGTACAAGCGGGAGTTCGACCGGATCGAATAGGGAGTTATAGTGTAGACGATGTTGTTTTTTTATTGCGAGATATTAGCAAGTATCAGTTAGAGATAAAAACAGAAGAACGGGAGGCGCTTATTCAATCTGGCACCCATTATTCTGAAATGCTGCCAATGGAGTACCAGCCGGATGAGCAGTATATTTCCTTATTCCATCGTACATTGAATCACTATTCGAAACGGATCGCGATAGCCATTGGAGTTGTAGCGGAACAAATTAAAGAAAAACGTGGATTGAACAATTTAGTTTTAGTCAGTTTAGCACGAGCAGGGACACCTATTGGCGTATTAGTGAAACGTTATTTCAAAGCTATCCATCGAGTAGAGATTCCTCATTACTCGATTTCGATTATTAGAGGCAGAGGGATTGATGAGACAGCGATTGATTATATATTTGCTCATCATGCAGCAGCTGATATTCAATTTATAGATGGCTGGACGGGAAAAGGAGCCATTACAAAAGAATTGAAGGGTGCATGTCAGAAGTATAATGCTGCACATTCGAATCAATTGAATGCTAGTCTTGCTGTGCTGGCTGATCCTGGGTATTGTGTCGATATATATGGAACAAGAGAGGACTTCTTAATACCCTCTGCTTGTTTAAATTCTACTGTATCAGGACTTGTCAGCCGAACAGTATGGAATGAATCGTTTATGGAAAAAGGAGATTTTCATGGAGCGAAGTTTTATCGAGAACTGAAAGAAGTTGATGTTTCCAATTTATATGTAGATTGTATTGCTGCGGAATTTGCTCATGCAATAGAAGGTATTCAACAAAGGTTAGTAGAATTAGCGAATGAAGACCAAACACCATCTTGGAAAGGTGCTCAGTCTGTGGAACGTATTCAAGAAATATTCTCTATCAAGAATTCGAATTTCGTAAAGCCGGGGGTAGGAGAAACGACAAGGGTGCTGCTTCGGAGAGTGCCTTGGAAAATTCTTATCAACCCTTATTATTCGAATGATTTAACGCATATTTTATTGTTAGCCAAAGATAAAAATGTTCAGGTAGAAGAATTTGCAGACATGTCATATTCTTGCTGTGGCATTATTAAGGAATTATAAGGAGATATTAGATGATACTGTTTACTTCTGATTTAGATCGAACATTAATCTATTCTGAAAGAATGATGACTGAGTATCCTATAGAAAGCGAAACGGCTTGTGTAGAAATGATGGATGAGCGTTCTATTACTTTTATGTCTTATCAATCCATTAAACTATTGAGCACATTTCATGAGAATCATTTGTTTGTTCCGGTTACAACAAGAGCCTTGCATCTGTATAAAAGAATTTATCTTTTTCAGAACGACATTAAGCCCCCGTTTGCAGTAACAAGTAATGGTGGTACAATCCTTATAGACGGAGTCGTTGATCAAGATTGGCATCAAGAGCTCTATGCAAGAATTGTGAGGACTTCTTTGCCAAAGGAAGATATGCTGCAAGCTTTTGCTGCCATTAGGCATGAATCATGGGTGTTGCGAGAGTCGTATGTTGACGACCTTTTCTATGTATTTCAGATTGTTAAAGAAGCAGTTCCGTACGATGAGCTAGCGGCTTTTGAAGTAGAATTAAAGAAGATAGGCTGGAGAACATTTTTACATGGAAGAAAGTTATACATCCTTCCTCAACAAGTAGATAAGGCCTTTGCTGTTCAAAGAGTAAAAGAGTATATCGATGATTATGAGGTACATGTTGCGGCAGGCGATTCTTTCATGGATTATTTGATGATGAAAGAAGCCGATATTGGCTATAGTCCGTTACATGGAGAAATATTTGAGACGATGCCGAGCGCTCCGAAAGTAACGTGGTTAAACGGACGAGGGGTGGCTTTTACTGAGGAGCTGCTTATGAAGCTTCTGGAGAGTAAAACAACATTAATTAGGTGATAACAGATGGGGAAAATTAGTTTAGCAAAACCTGATTTAGATAAGCTGCCGATTATGAGCTCAGCGGATGCCTGTAAATTATGGGGAATAGATAGCTCCACGTTAAGAAAAAGGATAGATCAATTTCCTAAAGGGACCATTAAGAAAATGGGGAGAGATTGGATTGTAACGAAAGATGGTATGGCGTATGTATTTGGTACGTTAGAAGAAAGAAAATTAAAGAGAGAATAGTAAAGCATTTGGACTTATATGGATAGTAAATATTTATAGAAAAGTAGGTGACTCAAAAGAGAATGGGAGTCACCACTTCTTTTTTGTAGGACCTATGTTTAATAATTTATGTAGATAAAATGAAAATTTTCCATCAGTGGGGGCTTACTGCCCGTTAAGTGTGAGATAAAAAGCGATAGCGTCTTAATAACAAGCTTGTTGCATGAATGAAGTTTATTGTCGCTGTAGTATTTATAATGGAAGTGAAAACAGATGAGAATTAATAAGTATATTAGCGAGACGGGCTACTGTTCAAGGCGGGAAACAGATCGTTTGATTGAAGCGAAGAGAATTACCATTAATGGTGTGATTTGTGAATCCGGAGTGACGGTCAATCCTGGTGATGTTGTTTTTATTGATGGAAAAAGCATCCCTAAGAAAGCCGAACCAGTCTATATTGCTTTAAATAAACCAATTGGAATTACATGTACGGCAGCCAAACATGTAGAAGGCAACATCATGGATTTTGTAAATTACCCTTCACGTATCTTTCCGATTGGCAGATTAGATAAAGCATCTGAAGGGTTGATTTTATTAACCAATGATGGAGACATCGTTAATCGGATAATGCGTTCAGAGAATGGGCATGAGAAGGAATATGTAGTAACAGTAGATAAGCCAGTTACAGAAGAGTTTATTCAAGGTATGTCTAATGGAGTAGAGATTCTTAGAACAAAGACAAAGCCATGTCATGTTTTTCGGATAAATGATTATCAATTTCGGATTATTTTAACGCAAGGATTAAATCGACAAATTAGACGAATGAGTAAAGCACTTGGTTATAAAGTGGTTCGTCTTGAGCGAATTAGAATTATGAACATTCATGTAGAGGGCATAGAAGAAGGGGAATGGCGAGATCTGACCGATGAAGAATTATACACGCTTCTATCGCAGTTAAAGGAAAGTACCACTTAACTATGGAATAAAACAGCAGCAAAAGCGATTAAACTTTTGCTGCTAAATTAGTATTAGAATCCGTCTTGTGCACTAAATGGAATGTTCAAGCGGTTTTCAACGGCACGTAGACGTTGATTTAATCGGTTTAATCGGCGATTTTGACGCTCATCACTCTGGCTAAGACGAGTAACTTCACGATTAATACGTGTAATTTCTCGGTTCAAGCGAGTGATTTCTCGTGATTGCTGTTCATCTCTTCTTTCTAATTCCCGTAGTCTTCTTTCAAGACCTTGAGCTTGAGGTGGTTGGCGATCTATTTCATATTCAGATATATCTGGTTCAACTTGATCTAGTTCATACATTGTTGATTCCATGCGTTCTGTTTCATAAAGGTCTGGTTGTGGAATATTGGGTTGCGACGCATATGGGTGATTTGGATAAGACGTATACGATTCGACTTGATCTACTTCATACATCGTTGATTCTGTGCGTTCTGCTTCATAAAGGTCTGGTTGTGGGATATTCGGTTGCGGAGCGTATGGATAATTTGGATAAGACATATGCGGTGCAGGTTGATAAGGCGTATAATACTCAGGATAATAATTATATGGGTTCATATTGCAGCTCTCCTTTTGATATCTAGGTAAATTCCTTATACAGTATGCAGAGATGGGCAGAGTGATTGGGTAAACGTCTAAATGAGGAGGAAAAGCGAGAGAAAGAGCGTATTTAATTAAAATTTGCAGAAATGTAAAGAATCGTATATCGTTAAAATTGTAAAAAGAAGTGAAACTTCATATTGTTACATCCGTATAATAAATTAAGTATATATTTCAGTGATAAAAGTTTCACTTTACCCCACACTTAACGGCAGTAAGACCTCCACCTCCAAATTATGAGGTGGAGGTCAATTGCCCGTAAAGGTCCGATTGGTTCAACTAACCCTCAGTGGGGATAAACCCTCCCACCGAGGGAAGTTTCACTTTATATGTCAGGAGTGTCCTTATAATGAACAGATTTTTAGCTGTTTTCATTCAATTATTAATCGCACTGCCGGGTGCGTTTCTTGTGTGGCTTGCGAGTTTCTTTGCTTTTGATTTAACTTCTATGTTATCTACAGTCGCTGCAATAGCTGGAGGAGCTATTTTGTATGGAGCTACGTCTTTCTTTTTACAACAGCGATTTGTAAGAAAGCACGGTTTAACACGCAAAGAATATCAATATATAAGAAGAAATTTAACTGAGGCAAAAGAAAAAATATCTCGTATTAATAAAACGCTTTTAACTATTCGCCATATCTCTTCCTTGAAACAAAGAATTGAGCTTATGCGTTTACTAAAGAGAATATATAGCTTAACAAAACATGAACCGAAGCGATTTTATAAGGGGGAGCCGTTTTATTTTTCGCATTTAGACTCGATTGTTGAGTTATCAGAGAAATATGCGTTTTTATCACGGCAGCTTACTAAAAGTAAAGAATTAAATCGATCTTTAGTTGAAACACGTCAGACGCTTGATGAGTTGACAAAAACGGTGGAGCAAGATTTATATCAGATGCTTGCTGAAGATATTGAGGATTTGCATTTTGAATTAGACGTGGCCAAGCAATCGATTAATAGGAAGAAGGAATTAGAATTACCTGATGAAAGTAGGAGATCTAAATGAGTGAAAGTAATTTTCCTAAAAATGACAATCTACTAGATGACTTATTGGCGGACCCATTTGGAGAGCAGAAGGTCATTATGGAAAGTCCGGTAGAAGAATCCAAACCTGTTAGACTAATTGATGTAATTCCAGAAGAGAATAGGGCAAAAGCTTATCAGTTAGCTGAACAAATTAATCCAAAAGACCACCAGGCGATGATTTCATATGGAACACCCGCGCAAGCAAAACTGTTAACCTTTTCGCATTCCATGCTGGATCATGTTCAAAAGAAAGATATTGGCGAGGTTGGCGAAATTATCAGTGATTTAATGAAGAAACTTAATGAAGTGAGCCCTGATGAATTAAAGCCAGAGAAGCAATCGTTTTTCGGAAAATTATTTGGCAAGGTTTCAGGATCTGTTCAAGAGATGATGTCTAAGTATCAAAAGACCGGTGCACAAATTGATCGAATTAGCGTTAAGCTTGATCGAAGTAAAAATGTCTTATTATCGGATATTGCTATTTTAGAAAAATTATATGAAACGAATAAAGATTATTTTCATGCATTGAATGTATATATTGCTGCAGGTGAAATTAAGCTTGAAGAATTGTATAATAAGACCATTCCAGAGCTGAAACAATCGGCACAACTATCCAATGATCAAATGAAATTTCAAGAAGTCAATGATATGATTCAATTTGCGGATCGGCTTGATAAACGTTTGCATGATTTAAAATTAAGTCGAGAAATTACGATTCAAAGTGCGCCTCAAATTCGCTTAATTCAGAATACTAATCAGGCATTAGTAGAGAAAATTCAATCGTCTATTATGACCGCTATTCCGTTGTGGAAAAATCAAGTAGCTATTGCGCTCACTCTTGTTAGACAGCGCCATGCACTTGAAGCTCAGAAGCAAGTTTCCAAAACAACGAATGACTTGCTTTTGAAAAATGCAGAACTATTAAAAACAAATACGATTGAAACGGCAAGAGAAAATGAAAGAGGTCTTGTTGATATTGAAACATTAAAGAAAACGCAGGCAAGTTTAATTTCTACGTTGGAAGAAACGCTGAAAATTCAGGAGGAAGGCCGTATGAAGCGTCGTCAAGCAGAGCACGAACTAGCTTCTATGGAAACCGAGTTAAAGCAAAAGCTGTTAGAGATTAGAGGCGAATAGATTGTTTGTATGGTGAAAGCTTAGTCACGACTAGGCTTTTTTTTGTGTCTGATTGGGAAGAAAAATTATCTGTAAAATAGTTCTTAGGAACGTGAAAATCCTAGCTTTTTCTAGTATAGTAATAATAGAGGGAGTGAGGGTATGTATTTAACAGTGAAAGAAACAGCAGAGTATATATCATTATCAGAATCACATATTAAAAGCTTAATTTTACAAAATAAAATACGGGCTGTTCATGACGGTGAACAGTATTTAATTTATAAAGACCAATTTAACACACATTTTGAACAATTGGAGACCTATAAAAAACAGGTTGCCGAGTATTTAAATGAACCTATTCCAGAGGATATTGATGTGAAGGATGAAGATTAGTATTTGTTGTAAAGCGGATATTTCTATACATTCTTAATATAGGGGATTTTTTTGATAACATTTGGAGCATTATTTAGGCTCTAGAATAGTTATGAAGTGCGACCACTAAAAGAAGAAGTAGAGATAGTTTTTCTAAATATTGTATAAAGGCTATCAGTAGTACAGTTGTCTTAATCTGTGTAAGATATATAGAGTAGGGATGAATATGCCAAAATGAAGTTAGGGGATAGGTTAGTGGTCAAAGAATATTTACAAAGTAAAGGTTTTTCAAGACTGATTGCATTAGTCGTTGTTGTTATATTTTTAATGAGTATTGGAAGTATGCTTAACTTATTATTGTTTACTTTTATTTTTACATTTCTTATGGGCAGATTAGAGAGATTTATAACGACCCAACTAAATAAAGTCATTCGGATTAACTCTAAAGTAGTCATTGTATTTTTATATTCTATTGTACTGTCTTCGTTAGGCATTGTGTTATATAAATATTTACCGATCATTACGATGCAATTAACAGAATTAGTGAAGCAAATTGTGTTTTTCTTCCAAAATCCACCTGATAGTCGCATCATTAAGTATATTATTTCATACATGAATGATGTAGAAACACCGCTTGATTTTCAAAAGCAAGTGAACTTTGTTTATTTATATGTTGCAGACCTTGGGAAGTTAACTCTCCAAATATTCCTTTCCATCTTATTGAGCCTGTTCTTCTTATTAGAAAAGGATAAAATTATTCGTTTTACCTCTAAATTTAAACGAGGAAAATTCAGTAGCTTCTTTTTAAATATCGAGCATTTTGGTAGAAAGTTTGTGAATTCATTCGGAAAAGTAATTGAAGTTCAATTTTTAATTGCAATAACAAACGCGGTCCTTTCTATCACTTTCCTGTGGATAATGGGTTTCCCTCAGTTAATAGGACTCGGTGTTATGATTTTCTTTTTAGGATTAATTCCGGTAGCAGGTGTAATTATTTCACTTATTCCACTTAGTATGATTGCCTATAGTATAGGCGGGATCTCAATGGTTATTGCTGTATTAATCATGGTTGCTGTCATCCATGCTTTAGAAAGTTATATTTTAAATCCGAAGTTTATGTCTGCTAAGACGAATTTACCAACATTTTTTACTTTTATCGTACTTATCTTTTCGGAACACTTCCTTGGTATTTGGGGATTAATTATCGGGATTCCAATCTTTATCTTCGTATTAGATATGTTGGATATTCATGAGGATAATCCTAAAGCAACTCGTTAAATAAAAACAGCAATCTCTAATTAAAGGGATTGTTGTTTTTATGTTTAGTTGGATAATATAGAACGAACCCTCTTCTGAAATCAGAAGAGGGTTCTGGGAACAAGTAAGGGGTAATTTATTTAATGTATGAAGCACCGAGAAGCGATTCAGGGCTTTGTCCAAGCACCAACATGCTTATTTTGGCATATCCAATTGTTTCATAGTCAACGAAAGTTTTTTGTAAAATATGGATATCTGGATCATCTTTTAATTTTTGTATTTCTTCTTTATATAGACTAATGACAGAGGGCATTACAAATTCAGGGGTAAATTCGCTTGCGTCCTCGTCCATAATCAAACAGCCCATATATTGATACTTAAATTGAAAAGCGCGTGTTAAGCCAACGATATGGAGTAATTTCTTAAATAACTCGGGGTAAGAATTTTTAATTTTCTCCAGGGCCTCTTCGGTTGTTTGCAACTCATCTACACTTGATAAAGTGACCATAATATCTCCTTTCGTACTATGAAAAAATAGGTTCCAATTTCACAATGCTTATATTCATAAACAGTCTACTCCTGCTTCTATAGAAAGTAAAATGGTTATAATTCATTATAACTATAGCTTTTATCTATGGTTCAGGTTTGATGAATAGTCCATTCATAGATTTGAAAGGAAGATTAATCTGTATCTAGCTTTGGCTCGATTAATACTTGTTTTGCAAAGCGCAGCCATTCTTTAGCTGCAAAGGATAGATGACGATTTTTACTCCAAATGACTCCTAGCTTCCACTTTATAGATGGGTTAATGACTTTTACAGAACAAACGTCATTTTGTAAGTGACTGCATAGACTTTCGGGTAATAGTGTAATACCTAGTTTGCAGGCTACCATCTCCTCAAGAAAGTCCCAACGTGAACTCTCTGACATAACACGAGGGGTAAAGCCAGCTGCCTCACAGGAGGAGACGACAAGGTCACGCAGTATGAATTCCTTATTAAAAAGAATAAAGTCCTCTTGAGCCAGAGCTCCTAAATCAACTTCTTCAGTTTGAGCTAGTGGATGTTCCGGATGGAGGATTAATCGAATATCTTCTTCTAAAAATGCAAAAGAGTGAAAAAGCTCAGTATTAGTAGGGAAAGCAATTACACCGATATCAAGTAAATCATTTTCTACAGCCTCTTGTATTTTCTTCGAACCATCTTCTATTAATTGGAGTGTAATATTTGGATACTCCTCATGAAAGCGGCCGATAATTTTTGGGAAAAAGGAAGCATCGATAATTGGGGGTAATCCTAGTCGAATATGTCCTTTTTTCAAGCCCGATAGATATTCCATTTCTGTTTCTAAATTGCTAAATGCCTTATCGATTAATTTTGCTTGTTCGAGTACGACTCGTCCGGCATCGGTAAGTGTTAATTGCTTACGTGAGCGATCAAAAAGTTCTACACCTAATTCGGTTTCAAGGTTTTTAATCATTTTGCTAATCGTAGGCTGAGTAATGTATAAATGTTCGGCGGCTTTAGTAAAGCTATTGAAGTGTGTTACTTGAATAAAGTACTGTAAATGTTTGATATCCAATGCCGTCACCTGCTTTTCTTTAGGTCAATCATTTCTTATTGTACACATATCGTCATAGGAATGTAAATTTTTGAGTTGTAGAAAAGAGGGGGACTTCTAAATTGGGGGCATGTTAGAAAATGAATTTGGATTTATATAGATATCTTTATGATTTACGAAAGGTTTAAGGTTTTTTGTACTATGTTAAATTTCCTAGATAATCTGGTAGATTTCTTTAAATATTGAAGGGAGCAACCGATAAATACTATAAATAAGGTGCTAGTATAGAGGGTAGAAGCGGGGGAATAAGGTGAATAAGTTATTTAAAATTAGTTGGCATGCTTTTTTTGATGAAAATACGTTTTTAGAAGGGCGCAGCCTAGTAGAGGCAGAAACGGATTATGAAGCAGCTAATAAGTTAATTTTTGAGAAAGCACATGAGTATCGTTTAAGGAAAATATGGATTAGGATTGATTCTTTAGTCGAATTAATTAGTTAAAGCTCAAAGCTTTCCAAGTAACGCAACTTGGAAAGTTTTTTGTTTCGCATAAGTAACTTAAAATTTATTTCCCATAAAGGTACTTCGAAAAATTATCCACAAAAGAAATAAAGGGATACAAATGAACGGTAGAGTTTATCCACAATATCCACGAAGTTATCCATAATTTCCATAATTATGATGTTGGTAAAATGGAAATTACAGCTCATTATTTATCTATATTTTCAGAATATATCCACAATACTAACAGTTCTGTGGATAAACCTGTGTGTAAAAGTGAAGAGCTCTATTCTTTAATATTTCCCAGTTTTTGTCCTTTAACAAAGGCAAAACGTAATGATCTGAGGAGAATGATTGTTCAGCTAAACGGAGAGGCTGCCCCGGAAGCCCTTTTTTATGACTTTTGGGACAGCCCCATATTGATTCTATGCAAGCCTTTTATATATTATTTATTTCTTTTGGCGCGTTGATCAGCTGCATTTGCTCGTGCTTGTGCCTCTAAATCATCTGCATCTGCTAATTCTGCTGAGTATTCCACATCAATTCCATCACTTTGTAAGTTTTTCTCAAATTGTGATGGTCCTTGGTTGTTTTTATTCCGTTTAATAGGTTTATGGTTTTGTCCCATTGAAGTACCTCCTATCAGGATGATTAGATGTTAACGACGACCTCTCTTATCCGTGAATCCGCCTGCACGATCTGCGCTTTTAAATTCACGTGAGTATAGTACGGCTTGTGTACTAGTTAAATTTGTTTTTAATTTTTCATGTTTTTTATTGGCCATTTAATCATCTCCTATTTTGGTAATATTTATATTTTTTCCTTAAATGAACTAAACATACATCAGGAATTTTTTTCTTTTAACTTTATCCCGCACTTAATGGGCAGTAAGAACTTCACCTCAACCTTATAAGGAACCAAAGAAGGTAGGTGGGGGATGAAGGAAAACCCCCGCTAATGGAAGTTTCACTTTATTATGTTAAAAGGTCAGTTAAGGCTTGTTTTAAAGTTGGGTAAGAAAATGAAAAATGGTGATGCAATAGTTTAGTTGGTTGTACACGTTGTCCTTCTAAAACAAGCATGCTCATTTCACCTAAAGCCAGTTTAAGTGCGAATGACGGTATAGGAAGCCAATGTGGACGATGGGTGATAGAACTAATCATTTGCCCGAATGGTTTCATTTGAGTTGGTTCTGGAGAGGTAAAATTGACGGGACCAGAGATTTTAGGTTGGTCGATGCAAAAAAGAATTCCACGAATGACATCTTGGATATGAATCCATGAGAGCCATTGAGTTCCGCGTCCTATTGTGCCGCCAGCCATTAGCTTGTACGGTAATACCATCGTTGGCAGTGCCCCGCCTTGTTGATCGAGAATTAAACCGAATCGAGCTAGGACAACTCGATTGCTGTATATCTTAGAGCGAAGTGCTTCGTGTTCCCATAGCTTAACCGTTTGTGCTAGAAAGTCCTCCCCAATAGATTCTGTTGTTTCAGAGAAGGTTAATTGATCAGACACTCCATATACACCAATTGCACTCGCGTTAATAACAACAGAAGGTTTATGTGTGCAGGCGGCCAGAATCCGATTCATTTCTTTTGTGGCAGTCAGTCGGCTTTCCGTAATTTTCTGCTTACGCTTGGCTGTCCAACGTCCGCTGTTTAAAGATTCGCCAGCTAAATTAATAACTACATCCAGATTGTTCAATGCATTTTCGGGGCGAGCTCCCTCATAAAGCCAGCCAATATAGTGAACCCGACTTTGATTGTGATATTTTTCAGGATGCCTAGTAAGGATAAACACAGTGTGATGTGCTTTTATTAATTCGTCCACAAGGGCAGTTCCAACAAATCCTGTTCCACCTGCAATGGCAATATTCACGGCAAACACTTCCTTTTAAGAGGATTTGAGCTAACCTTATCATGGAATAGGAGTCTTTTGAAAGCGAAAGCGACGATTGAATGTGGTAAAGTAAAAGGGGGGTGTGTATGATGCCAACAATTACGAAAATAACCACTCAAACAAAGCGAACGGATCGCTATAATATCTTTATAGATGAACAGTATTCGTTTAGTGTTGATGAAGATGTTCTGTTAAAGTTTCAATTAAAAAAAGGAAAAGAAATTGATGCGTTATTATTAAGTCAAATTCAATTTCATGATAATATTCAAAAATCGTTTATAGATGCTTTAGGATATTTATCGTACCGCATGCGCTCTGAAGAGGAGATTCGTTTATATTTAAAGCAGAAAGGAATTGAGGAGCCGATTATTCATGAAACGATTCATAAGCTTTATCAATACAATTATCTAAATGATTTAGACTTTGCTAAAGCTTATGTACGTACGCATGTAAATGGCGGCAATAAAGGACCAATCGTACTTCAGCGTGAGTTAAAGGAAAAGGGAATTAGTGATCTATTGATTCAACAAGCGCTTCTAGAGTATCCCTTTGATGTACAAATTGACCATGCTAGGCATTTAGCTAATAAATCAATCAAAAAGGAAAAAGCTATTTCAGAACGGGCTTTGCACCAAAAGCTTGAGCATATGTTAAGCCGCAAAGGATTTTCACGCGATGTGATTGTCGTTGCCCTAGAAGGCGTAACGATTGAAAAGGATGAGCAAGAAGAGTGGGATTCTTTATGCTATCAGGCGGAAAAAATCATTCGTCGCTACCGCGCTTATGAAGGCTTTTTATTTCAACAAAAGGTTAAGCAAGCGTTATTTCGTAAAGGTTTTTCGCTTGAATTAATTGAGCGTTATTTAAACGAATTAGAAGGCGAGTAAAAATAGCCAAACGTTAATTTTTTCGTTAATATGGAATGGAACGAATTCAATAATTAAGGGGTCATATAGATGAATGATGTAAGATACAGCTTGATGTCACCATATGAATTGCAGCAAGAAATTGCAAAATTGACTGAAAAGGCTCGAAAAGCGGAGCAGTTAGGCATGGAAAATGAGTATGCCGTATTAGAAAGAAAAGCAACTATGGCGAAAGCCTATTTATTAAATCCAGATGATTTTAAACCGGGGGAAATTTATCAAATTGAAGGAGACCCTGGTGTTTATTTTAAAATTGATTATATGAATGGTGTTTTTGCATGGGGTTATCGCCTAGGCGGCACTGGGAAAGAAGAGGCTTTGCCCATTTCTATGTTGAAATAAAATTGGTATTGTCTGTTCATTGTAAAAGAAGTGAAGGAGTGGAGGAATCCACTCCTTCTATCAGTTACGATTCCTTCCTAGTCATTCGTTTTAGACTAATGAGGTTTTATGTTTCTTTCGTTTGACCATTAATTTGTGATCATGTATGTTTAGGGTTTTAAATTGGAACTTTAAAACGCTGGTTTGTCATAAACTAATCCAGAATCCTAAAATTTAAGAATTTCGCTTGTTAGAGGCTCTCATGCGTTCCTGTGGATGAGTATTGATGGATCCATCAGCACGTTTGGAAGAAAACTCGGGTTTAGCCCGGGGCTCTCCTTGAAATTTGTTGTTATTTTGGTTTGGAAAACCTTTTTCTTTATTTCGCAATTATGTTCCCTCCAAATCGTTAAAATGAAAAACGCGTTTCCGCGTACTACTAGTATGAATCGTCGTCAGAGGAGAAATGACACAAAAATATTGGCAATGAGGTGAGATTAATGAAGGATTACCATGAAAAATTAACGAAAAAACTGTTAGAAAAAAATACGCAAATATCTTATGAACAAGCGTTAACGTGGGTTGAATTATTATGGGAAGATTTTGAATCAACCTATGCTAAGGCAGGACATGAATATGCTGGAAAAGAGATGACGTTTCGAGTGGTAAATAATTGGATCAATCGGTATGGTGAAAAGTTTCATGAATTTGTTGCTCAAAACCCTAAATATCGACATTTGTTACGAAATTCGGATTCACTTCATTAAAAAGCTGAAGGCACGGAATTACTGGTGCCTTCAGCTTTTTTTGTAAATTATATGGTTCATCAAAAAATGGGTTAAAACCCAACAGCATTCTATAACATAGTCTACTGGTTCAATGAGCTGAACTTCAAATGCCCAATCTGCTATAAGATAATGTTTAATTTCTTTTGCAGTTTAGCTTCACTAAAAATCCAACCTGTATAGGAATTCAAAATATTTAAGTTGTAATCGAGATGAACGACAGCGACGAAAGGGTAATAGCCATTACTTCGATAACGCAAATCGATAAAACGAACTGCGTAATAGTGCTCCGTCTTTTCAATTTCCCAACGATAAATAGGAGAGAAAGAAAGGAAGGCAGCTAAATTCACATCATGTTTTGCGGCTTCTAATACTTCACTATTTGGGAGTGGAATTCGGTCAAATGTATCAAGAATAATCACTTGCCCATTTTCTGCACGAGCAACATGAAATTTCTTGTCGGTCATCACCGCGATTTTCCAGCGTCGAAACCGCATAGTAGGCGATAGTACGATTTTATGGCAATTTGGAATTTGTTGGCGAACAGCTCGCTTGACTAAAGCTTGTTCTCTGAAACGGGTAATATAATACAAAATAATAATGCCATACATAGTGAGAAATAGACTACCGGGAGGGAGATGGAAGCCCCATAAAATTAACCCCACTACATGAATGCCAAAGATAAAGGGATCAAACGTATTAATGACACCAAGAGCCACCCACCTTTTGGAAATCGGTCTAAGTGCTTGTGTACCATAGGCATTAAAAATATCGACAAAAACATGAAGAAAAACAGCTAGAAATGTCCAAAGCCATAAATGAAGAAAGTCGGCTTGAGGTAAGAAGGCAAAGATAACAGTGCTAATCGCAATTGGCCATAGCAAAACAGCAGGGATTGAGTGAGTAATTCCACGATGATTTCTTATGTAGATTGCATTATTGCGTAATTTAAGAATAGTATCAATATCAGGAGCTTGGGAACCTAAAATGGTACCTATAAGCACTGCTTGAGCCGTGCTAGAACCGTCTATTACAACTGGATCTAGAGTTGCGAGTCCTCCAAGTGCAATTCCCATAACAAAGTGAGTGCCGGTATCCAAACGTGAGACCTCCTTAAGCCTTAGATAGTATCATCATAACTTATTTTTGTTCATCCACCAAACGAATATAGTTTAACTTCTACCCAATTATTGGATTTTTATTTATCCTGCATCAAATAACGGGCTTATAGTACAATGAAAGAAGTGTTTTTATACTATATATATGCCCAATTTTTTAAAAGGGTTTAACATCTGTGGAGGAAAGAAAGTGAATGATAAACTTGAACAATCTTTATTAAATATAGATAAAGAATCATTTCAGAATGATTTAATTGATTGGTTTGAAGCGGAGCAACGAAATCTTCCTTGGCGTGAAAATAAAGATCCTTATCGGGTTTGGGTATCGGAAATTATGTTGCAGCAGACGAGGGTGGATACGGTTATTCCATACTTTAATCGATTTATCGAATGGTTTCCGACGTTAGACGATTTTGCGGAAGCCGATGAAGAAAAAATTTTAAAAGCGTGGGAAGGGCTTGGGTATTACTCACGTGTTCGTAATTTGCATAGTGCTGTTAAAGAAGTGAAAGAAACATATAACAGTGTTGTACCGGATAGCCCGGAGGAAATTTCTAAGTTAAAAGGTGTCGGTCCTTATACAGCAGGAGCGATTTTAAGCATTGCCTATGGAAAACCGGAGCCGGCTGTGGATGGAAATGTCATGAGGGTATTGTCGCGTATTTTAGTTATTGATGAAGATATCGCAAAACCGAAGACACGTAAAACCTTTGAGAAAGCTGTACGAGCTTTAATCTCTCACGAAAATCCTTCAGCCTTTAATCAAGCGTTAATGGAGCTAGGAGCTCTTATTTGTACGCCAGGAAAACCAGCTTGCTTACTCTGCCCTGTTCAAAAACATTGTCAAGCTTTTGCTGCCGGTATTCAGACGGAATTACCAGTTAAAATTCAAAAGAAAAAGACACGGGATGTACCAATTGTAGCTGCCGTGTTGAAGAATGAACGCGATGAGTTTTTAATTCATAAACGTTCTTCAGAAGGTCTTCTTGCCAACCTTTGGGAATTTCCGAATTATGAAATGCATACGTCGATTCAGCCGAAACGTGCTTTTTTTGAAGCGAGCTTTTTAGAAAGTTATAGAACGGACGTGAAACTATCTGATTCGTTTACTATGCTGGACCATGTCTTTTCTCATTTAGTTTGGAAAATAGATGCTTATAGAGGGAGTCTTTTAACGGATATTGAAGAAAGTGTGATGAAAGAACAAAATTTAAAATGGGTGAGTAAGGAAGAGTTAGAGCAATATGCTTTTCCTGTTTCTCATCAAAAAATATGGAAGTCCTATCAACAAACGTATGTGATGGATTAAACAAGTTCCCCTTATAAAAAGCTAGCGTATGTGGTTGGACACATACGCTAGAGGGAGTTAATCGAATTTTACCTCGGTACCATGAGTATAGTCTGCCTCTTGTCGATGCAGTCCTCCTCGGTTTTCAATTTCCTCGATAATTTCTCGATGAATAGTCTGTCCTTCTTGATTTAAATAAGGTACCATTTGTTGAAGAGAGTGATGGAAATAAGCGAGTTCATCTTGATTCCATTTTGACTTTGGTAACATAGATAACTCGGTCATATCACGACCTACATACATTGAAAAACACTCCTTTTTTGCTTATTCTCTTTAAAAAATAAACTTTTATACTTGGAAAGGCGGAATAAACAAATGACACAAAAAGTTGCACTTGTAACAGGAAGTAGTAAAGGATTAGGAAGAAGTACGGCATTAAAATTAGCTGAGGCAGGATATGACCTTGTCATTAATTATGCACGCAGTAAAACAAAAGCAATGGAAGTAGCCGCTGAAATTGAAGCGATGGGGCGCAGAGCACTCGTTATCAAAGCGAATGTAGGCGATATTGAAAAAGTAAAAAAAATGTTTGCTGAAATTGAAGAATATTATGGTCGATTAGATGTGTTCGTTAGCAATGCTGCTTCTGGTGTTCAGCGTCCTTTAATGGAGTTAGAAGAATCGCACTGGAATTGGACGATGGATATTAATTCGAAAGCTCTTCTGTTTTGTGCTCAAGAAGCAGCTAAACTAATGGAGCGAAATGGCGGCGGGAAAATCGTGAGTATTAGTTCGCTTGGCTCGATTCGTTATTTAGAGAATTATACAGTTGTAGGCGTTTCAAAAGCAGCATTAGAAGCGTTGACACGTTATTTGGCGGTGGAGTTAGCTCCAAAAAACATTTGTGTGAATGCAGTTTCTGGTGGAGCTATTGATACAGATGCATTGAAGCATTTCCCGAACCGAGAGCAGCTGCTTAAAGAAGCAGCCGAAGAAACACCAGCAGGCCGCATGGTGGAAGTGGATGATATGGTCAAGACGATTATGTTTTTAATTTCTGACGGTGCAAGCATGATTCGTGGTCAAACGATTATTGTTGATGGCGGTATTTCATTACTTGTTTAATTACTCATTTATTTTCTTTCTTTTTTAGGATAATCTCCGCGATGATGGTTATCTTATTATCGTGGAGGTGATTTCAATGGCTAAAAAAACACAAACAGGTACAAATGTTGCTAAAGTAAAACAACAAAATGCTTCAGCAGGACAGTTCGGTACAGAATTTGCAAGTGAAACAAATGCTCAAGAGGTAAGACAACAAAACCAACAGTCTCAACAAAATGCAGGAGCGAGACAAAGCGCTTCAGCAGGACAGTTCGGTACAGAATTCGCAAGTGAAACAAATGCTCAAGAAGTGAGACAACAAAACCAACAGTCTCAAAGCAGAGCAAAACGCTAACCAAACAGCGCAAAAAGCATCCTTCTAGTAGAGGGGTGCTTTGTTTACGTTTTATGATTCTTTTTCGACAAAAGTTCTGTTTGCTTTACAAAATTTATTAAAGGTAATTTACAAAAAATAAAGAATATACATAATAAAGAAAATAAAGGTAAGGTAGGTGCATAAAATGGAGGAATTCGACCGTTTGATTGGTGTGCAGTTACAAACGATGGACAAGCTTTTATTTTTGCAATCAGAAATTGAGCGCTGTCAAGAGATTGAAAGACAGCTTCGGGCATTGCAAGAGCTAGGTGCCGTTTCTATTCAAGAAGAAATTGAACAGAAGAAGAGCGAACTGGCAGAAATTCAAAAAGTATTTGAAAAGCAAACGGAAGAAGTCATCCGTCATTTTCAATTAGAACAAGCGGCATTGTAATAAAAGTTTAGATAAAGTGAAATGTCCACTCAGGGAGGGCGATTCATCCCTGCTGATGGTTCATTGAAATAATCAAATCTTTACGGGCAGCTTCCCCTACCTATCTTCCTTTTTTAAGGGTCCGGCTGCCCATTAAGTGTGAGATGAAAATTAGGATAAAAGAGGCTAATTTATAGGTAAGGGAGCTGTGGAAGGTCACAATATTTCGACTTTTTACACTTATTTACTAATAGATTGGTCTCTTTTGTTTTAAATTTATCAATAAATCGTTATAATAAAGGAATATAAGAAAAATGGAAAAGTTTAAATATATTGAACACATGAATCGTTTTAGGAATCAGGCACAGGAATGTGAAATAGGGTGCCTATAGAAAGTAGGGAGAGAAACCATGGGGATTGTTCCTACCGAGGGAGGGAAAATCCAAATCCAAAGTTATAAGCATAACGGACATATCCACCGAATCTGGGAAGAAACAACAGTTTTAAAAGGAACGCAAAATTTAGTCATTGCAGCTAATGATCGCACGATGGTAACGGAATCTGATGGAAGAACGTGGATTACTAGAGAACCGGCTATCTGTTATTTTCACTCTAAATACTGGTTTAATGTAATTGGAATGTTAAGAGAAGATGGTGTGTATTATTATTGCAATATCAGTTCTCCATTTACGTATGATGAGGAAGCGCTGAAATATATTGATTATGATTTAGACATAAAAGTATTCCCGGATATGACGTTTAATTTATTGGATGAGGATGAGTACGAAAGACATCGAAAACTGATGAATTATCCAGATGCAATTGATAACATTTTAAAGAGAAACGTTGATTATCTGATTTATATGATACGTCAACGAAAAGGGCCATTTTCGGCAGAGTTTATTGACACATGGTATGAACGTTATTTAACATATCGTTAATGAGGGGGAAACCTGTTGGATTATCAACAGGCTTTTTCTTTGGCTACACGTATTGTAAAGACTTAAATAATAAGGAGAAATCATGTGGACAGCGTAAAGAGATATTTGCAATTTGTAAAGCCGTATAAATGGATTATTTTCGCAACAATTATTATTGGCTTATTAAAATTTACTATACCACTGCTTCTTCCCTTGCTTACAAAGTATGTAATTGATGACATTGTGGCTAATCATACAATATCGACTGATACAAAAACAGAACGACTATTTTGGGTTATGGCGATTATGGCCTTTGTCTTCATTGTACTCCGACCGCCGATTGAATATTTCCGCCAATATTTTGCGCAATGGACAGGATCTAAAATTTTATTTGATATTCGCAATCAATTGTTTACTCATATTCAAAAGCTGAGCTTCAAGTATTATGCGAATCATCGGGCTGGTGAAGTCGTTTCAAGGGTTATCACAGATGTAGAGCAGACAAAGAATTTTATTATTACAGGCTTAATGAATTTGTGGCTTGACCTTGCTACCATTGTCATTGCAATTGTGATTATGTTTTCGATGGATGTGCCTCTAACGATTGTTTCGTTACTGCTTTTGCCGTTTTATATCTTTTCGGTTAAGCATTTTATTGGCAAGCTTCGAGCATTAACGAGAAACCGTTCGCAGGCACTCGCCGATGTGCAGAGCCATTTACAGGAACGGGTACAAGGGATGTCGGTGATTAAGAGCTTTGCTAGAGAGGAGTACGAGCAAGAACAGTTTAATCAACAAAATAAGAACTTTCTTGAAAAAGCATTACAGCATACGAGCTGGAATGCTAAATCGTTTGCTGTTGTCAATACGATTACGGATCTAGCTCCGCTTGTTGTCATTGGATATGCAGGGTATCAAGTGATTCACGGAGGACTATCACTAGGAGAGATGGTTGCTTTTATTGGATTTATTGATCGTTTGTATAATCCACTTCGTCGTTTAGTTAACTCTTCGACAACTTTAACCCAAACATTAGCGTCTATGGATCGTATGTTTGAATTTGTGGATGAAAAATATGATATTACGGATAAGCCGGGAGCTGTAGAGTTAGAGAAGGTGGCAGGGAATATTACATTTGAAAATGTTTCTTTTGCCTATGATGAAACAGAAGAGCGGACTTTAAAGCGGATTCACTTAGAGGTGAATCAAGGAGAAACTATTGCACTCGTTGGGATGAGCGGAGGCGGAAAGTCCTCGTTAGTTAGTTTAATTCCACGATTTTATGATGTTACAGAAGGGCGGATTTTACTAGACGGGAAGGATATTCGTGATTTAAAAGTTCGTAGTCTTCGAGATAAAATCGGGATGGTCCTTCAAGATAATATTTTGTTTAGCGAATCGGTAAAGGCGAATATTTTGATGGGAAATCCAGAGGCGACAGATGATGAGGTTATTGCCGCAGCAAAGGCTGCAAATGCGCATGATTTTATTATGAATTTAACTGACGGATACGATACGAAGGTAGGAGAACGAGGAATCAAGCTATCTGGCGGACAAAGGCAACGCGTGGCGATCGCTCGTGTATTTTTAAAAAACCCGCCGATTTTAGTGCTGGATGAGGCGACTTCGGCCCTGGATTTAGAAAGTGAACATTATATTCAAGAAGCGCTTGATAAATTGGCGCATGATCGAACGACTTTCATTGTTGCTCATCGTTTATCGACGATTACTCATGCCGATCGAATTGTATTGATTGAACATGGCGAAATTGTCGAAGTTGGTACACATGATGAATTGATGAAAAAACAGGGTCATTATTATCAGCTTTTTCAAGTTCAACAGCTGGATGCATAAGAAAGCCGATTTTGGTCTAAATAAGCTGAAACATCAACACGTTATTTAACAAGAACCTATCTTTATAAAAAAGGGTGCTGCGCTTCGGCGGCACCCTTTTTTTACGCTATTTTCATGGTGTTTCTTGATTTCTTGATATAGTGCTGTATATCAGGTAAAAGCATTCCAACAACAATTAAGCTGATCCCAAACCACTGCTGGGGAGAAACATATTCTCCTAATAAAAGAACAGCTGTAACCATGGCAGATGGCAGCTCCGCAGCAGAAAGAATCGCACCTAATCCAACGCCTACTTTCGGCAAGGCGATGGCAAAGAGGAAGAATGGAATGGCGACTCCAAGCAGGCCGAGTAAGATGCCGATTTGCCATAAGTCCGTTGTGATGATTCGTGTGACTAATTGAACAGGATTAGCTGTGACAGCAGCGGCTAGCATACCTCCTGTACCAATATAAAATAATCTAGAAGTTGTCTTAACTTTTGTCGCAAAACGAGCATTACAGAACATATAGATTGAAAAAATAAGGGCGGAAAGCAACCCGAATAAAACACCTTTTATGCTTAGGGCAGAAAAGGGTTGGCCGAAAATAGCTCCAGTTAATAATGTGCCGACAAAAACTAGACCAATCGCTATCATTCTATTTTTACCTGGCCATTTTCTAGCTAATAAACATTCAATAACAGTTCCCATCCAAATGCATTGAAAGAGAAAGACAACAGCGATAGAGGCAGGAAGCTCTTGTACTGAAACAGCGTATGTTTTACCGACCAAAGCAGCTAACATTCCTGTTAATAACAATAATCCAGTGTGCTTCCAAGAAACGCGATAAGAACCTGAAAAAAGAAAAACGATTGCGATAATAACCCATCCGATTACATATTGTGAACCGACTAGTTCTCCTGGATTAAAGCCGTTGGAATAACCAATTTTAATTAAGGATGATAATGTTCCGTAACAAATGGCTCCAATTAACATCATAATTGAATATTTTAACAGTTGCATGAACTAACACTCCTTTGTAAAAATAAAAAACGTCACTTGTCGTAATCGACAAGTGACGAACGAAAAAAGGAAACCTTTTAAAATTTCGTCTCTCAGCTAAGAGCCAAGTTTAACTAGAGTTATATAATTAAGATTAATGACCTGCTTACAAAAAGTCAAATTATTTTTTAAGCAGGTTTATTAAATACTAGAGGCTGATTCAGGCCAGCCTTTAGTTATTAATCAGCCTCTTCCTCAACAGAGACTTCGTTGACTCCTTTATGAAAAGATTGGAAGCTGACGATGAGTTTTTCTAAATGATCGAGCTGTTCGCCATATTCCATAATGGCTGAGATTAAAGGAACAATTCTTGTTGATACATGTTCCTGGCCATCATGTATGGCATCTAGTTTATAATGTTGTTCAAAAAAGAGTGTGAGTAATTCTTGTTGACTTAAATAATCTTCACCGCTCCATTCTTCAAGATGACTAATTGATTTAATTTTTTCAATATGTTGGAGGAGAAGCTGTTCGTGCATGTGGCTTAAATAATCAAGATGTTGTAAAAGTTTACGTTGGAAATCCTCAGGTAAATGATTAATTTCATTTTCAAACTTATGAATTCGTTTTAATGTTTCAAATGCTTTTTTAGTGGTGATCAGCATTTGTCGATAGACGACTAATTTTCTTGATTTGGCGAGATTATTTCTTTTGAAATATTCTCTTTCTTCTTTGAACATCGAATAAGTTTGTTCAATTTTTAATAAATCTTCTTTTAAACGATGGATATCCTTCTTAAGAAGCATTTGATCGGAAGCGTGCCTTGTGCTGACTCTGATCCATTTTAATGTATCTTCAGTTGCTTCTGTAATTCCGTTATATAGTTTTGTTTCATACTTAGGTGGCAAGAACACAAGATTGACGACAAAGGATGAGAGAATTCCGAGTAAAACAGAAGCACAACGAATAAAGGCAAATTCAAGAAATTCTCCACCCTGTGTTTCCATAATCGCAATGACTGTCACGATGGAAAGGATAATCGTATTCTCCATTTTTAACTGAATATTAATTGTAATAACAATCATAACAGCTAAACCAATAATGAAAATATCATTTCCAAATAGTAAAACGAAAGCAATGGCTACAATCGCACCAATCAGATTTCCTTGAATCTGTTCTAAGACGGATTGATAAGACCGATAAATCGTCGGCTGAATCGCAAAGATTGCGGCGATTCCAGAAAGCACCGGGGCAGGAACGTTTAGCAGTTCCGATAAGTAAAGTGCTAAAACAATTGCTATTCCCGTCTTAAGAATGCGGGCGCCTAACTTCATATATTTAAATCCTTTCAAAGTTTATAGTTTGTAACATTTTGCTAATTAGCAACGAAGTAAACAACTGTAATATACAAGGTTTATCTCATAGTTTCAATAGGTAAATCAATATTTTAATTATTGTTACAATTAGTATATGTTTGATTACGAATAAAAAAACTGGCTCCTATAATTAGGAAACCAGCTTTGGATTTCGTTCAAAGATAAGGCAGTATAAAATCCCCAATCCGCTTCAGGCACCGAAGAGGATTGGGGATTTTTGTTTATTTAGATTACTCGGTGGACACAGATGGGTCCGCTTGTTCTTTGACTGGTACAACTTGAATGAAATGCCTCTTCGGCTCTTGGAGTAGTGCTTCAAGGGAGGCAGCTTCCTCTCGTTGACCTTGTTCGTTTAATAAGGTCACATAATTGCCTAGCAGTTCCTCGATATCTTTCACGCCTTCGTCATTTAAAGAATCGATGGAAACCTTTGCTCCTTTGGCAATTCGCCGTTTAAGAGTCTCTTTTGTTAAGCCAGCTTCTGGTTGATGGCGTAAATAAATGACACCACCTGTCATACCGGCACAAATCCATGGGCCCGGATCTCCTAACACTAATCCCCGACCATTTGTCATATATTCAAAAGCAAAACCTTTAATATTGGCAGAGACCGCGATATTTCCTTGCTCATTATCTGGGATTGGCTGTTTTAATTGACCGCCAATAATTATATCAGCACCAGATAGACGAATACCTGCGCGTGCATCTGCGTCACCTTGGGCGATGAGCAATCCATGCTGTGCGCCATACCCGAAGCCTTTCCCAACAGAGCCGTTGTAGAAGTTGCCGTCTTTCCCTTGCGATTTGAAGATGAAAATATTTCCTCCAATTGCGGTTTTACCAATACCATCTTGTGCGCCGCCGTTCACTTTAATCGAGATGCCTTCACTATTATAAGCGCCTAAACCGTTTCCTGGAATCGATCCATCCTGATAAGACAACTGAACAGGAGGGAGCTGTTTGTAGGAGCCATCTAGTCGATTGCGAACACGGTGACAAGATACTCGACTTCCAAGCACACGCTGCTCAGATGTGATGGAGCTGTACGAACGAGATTGTTGTAAATCTTCCACTTGTGCATCTAAATATTCTGCTCCTACGGCTACCTGCACGGCACTTTCATTTAAGTAAGAATTCGTTTCTATATTAGAAAATGGTTCAATATCTAATGTTTTTAACAAGTATGTTAAATTTAGTGCATCAAATCCTTTTACTTGTTCTAATAAATCGGAGCGACCGACAATATCTTGAAGGTTTCTCGCACCGAGAGAAGCAGTTAATGCCTTTAGCTCTTTTCCGAAGGCGGTAAACATATTCGTTAAACCGAGAACGGCTAAATCGAATTTACGCGGCACAAAACGTCGTAAACCATGTTCTTTTGCTTGGGCTTCTGATTCAATCTGTGTCGCAATGCCAACATGACATGTATCCAAATGGCAGCCGCGGCATGTTGTACAGCCTACAGCAATCATTGATAATGTACCGAAGCCGACACGATTGGCACCAAGCAGCATTACTTTTAAAATGTCAGCGGCACTTTTTAACCCGCCATCTGCCCAAATTTCAACATGTTGACGAAGTCCCGCTTCAAGAAGAGCATTGTGAGCAGCTTTTACTCCAATTTCAACAGGAAGCCCTACATGCTCTAGTGCATGAATCCGAGCGGCTCCTGTACCGCCATCAAAACCAGAAAGTGTAATAATATCCGCTCCTGCTTTTGCGATGCCGACAGCAATAGTGCCGATATTGGGAACGACAGGCACTTTAACGGCTACTTTTGCTTTATCATTCGCTGTTTTTAGCTCATGAATCATTTGCGCTAAATCTTCAATCGAATAGATGTCATGATTATTAGATGGTGAGATTAAGTCAGAGCCAATCGTTGCATTTCGTGCTTCCGCAATTTTGGCTGTTACTTTGGAACCTGGAAGGTGGCCGCCCTCACCAGGCTTTGCACCTTGCCCAATCTTAATCTCTAATAGGTTAGAAGAGTTAAGGAGCTCTGCATTGACACCGAAACGGCCGGATGCGATTTGCTGTCCGCGAGTTTTCGGATATTTACCGAGCATATCTTTAATTTCTCCGCCTTCTCCATTCATACTAATCATGTTCAGTCTATTGGCTGCTTCTGCATAAGCGCGGAAAGCTGTTTCATTTTGCGACCCAAATGACATGGAAGCAATAACGAATGGCAGATCATGATCCTTTATTGAAATGTTCACGTCTTCGGCAGAAAGCGATGTATTTGTTGTCTTAAAAGATGTTAAGTGTCTTATCGCTGTTGGATTGTTTTCTTCTTGTTCAGAAATTTTTTCCCGATAGGCATCGTACTCTCCGGTTGTAGCCATTTCACCAATTGATTTCCAAATTCGTGGAAACAGGTGGAAGGTTTTGCCGATACGTTCTTTTTCATTTTGATAATCTGCTGCACGTTGAATGGCATCTGCTTTGAGTGCATCGAAATTATAGCTTAATTCATGGGAACCGAAAAAGTTGACAATTTTTAAATGTTGAACAATTTCCTCATGCAGGCCGATACTTGAGAACAAGCGTCCATATCCACGCAGCTCATGAATCCCAATGGTCGAAATGACTTTTTCTAGTCCTTTTGTTAAAGCTTGATATAAGTTAACAGAAGGTGTAGCTTCTTCCGTAGAGAGGGAGAAGAACATGTAATAAGGACTAATTAAATTGGCTCCAAGACCGTAAGCAAGAATAATATCGTGCAGGGACCGAAGTGCAGCAGAACGTAACAAGATAGAACAGTCGCGTCGTTTGCCTGTTTGGACTAACGTTTGATCGACAGCTGATGTAACTAAATGCGGATCAAGCCACAGTTTGCCGTTTTGGTGAGCTTCTTGATCATCAAGAATAAGCAAGGTTTTGCCTGCATTAACAGCGGCCACTGCTTCATCTGTAATTCTAGTTAGTGCGTCCGGAATACTTTCTGTTTTAGTAAATGTCGTAGAAATAAAGGCCGTCTGCTTTTCTGTTTCATAATAGTGAACGAGTTGATCATAGCTAGGCTGTTGAATAAGGCTTGAACAGTCATAGCCGAGCTGTCCTTCTATTAATAACGGTGTTAATAATTCCGTTACTTTTCCAGCTTGTTCAGCAGCGAACAGTGTCGGACGTTTGCCGATAATGGTTCGTGTAGAAAAATGTTCTGTTTCCCGGTCACGGTCAATCGCTGGATTTGTCACAACGGCTACGCTTTCTTTAATGAAGTCTGCGATATTGGTCCGCTGTGAATTAAGAGCTGCGAGCGGTGCGTCATGCCCTAAGGAACGAATCGGCTCGACTCCTTTTTCAGCCATTTGTTCGACTAATTGAATATGTTCTCTTTCCCAACCAAATGCTTTGTACTGGCCATTATGAATGGCTTCAGGCTGTGTTGTTGTCACCACTTTTTTGAAAGCTGGTGTTTGAAGACGCACGCTATCATTAGCTAAAGTAAATCGTTTTTTAAATCGTTCATAAATTTCTTCTTGAAAAGCTTTATAGTTATACAGTTTAATAGAATCCTTTTCCCATTTTAAGCCGACTTTTTCTCCTGGACCAAGCGGTTTTGGGTCACCAGTGTACTCAGAAGAAGAAATGATACCTGGTTCTGAAGAAAATAGATAGGATGATTCTATTTCAAGCTGCCAAAGAGGACGTAAGCCTAATGAATCAACAGAGAATACGGCTTCGTCACCGAAACGAGAAATGATGGCCGCAGGACCTTGGGCGAAATGTCCCCAAGCTTCTCTTAAATACGTATATAGATTTTGAAGATGAGCAGGATAGACTTTTATTTCATTAATAATAGGCGGGAAGACTAAATCTATGGCTTCGAATAACGAGAAGTTATGGCGATAAATAAACGTTTCAATTGTTCGGTTTAAATCTTGGGAATCACTTCCGTCCTTGGCGAGAGGGGTATTTATCATTCTTGCTTCATCACGCAGTTTAGCGATCGTATTAATTTCTCCGTTATGACCGAGCACACTAAAGGGCTGCACGCGGAAGAAGCTGGATAATGTATTAGTTGAAAAACGGTTATGACCTAATGTCATCGTTGAAGCTGTTACGGGATCTGCAAGATCTGGGTAGTATTTAGGTAGAATATCACCGGCGCCCATCACTTTGTATACCGCATGATATTGGCTAAGAGAAGCGACGTGAATATGATGATTTTGTTCAATTGTGAGAATGAGCTCGAATAGGATGCTGGATAGTTCAGACTGTTGTTTCGTGTTTGCGGTACAGGCGAACTGCCAAAAGATAGGATTTTCTTGAATGGCAATTGGGCCTAATGCGTCTTGATTATAGGCTTGATCTGTTTCGAACACTAATGATAGGCCATGCTGAAGGAGCTTTTCTTTAACTTCTGTTTTTAGTTTGTCAGTATTTTCTTTTTTGCTTAAAAATAAGTGGCCAACAATAAATTGGTTGCTGTCAACAAGGGTAGGATCTATATTTTTTGCTGCTAATTTCTTTTTCCAAAGAGCTCTTGGAATATCAATATGAATCCCGACACCGTCGCCTTCTCCGTTAATAAATCCGGCGCGATGATTCATTTTCACTAATGCATGAATACAAGCGAAAATATTTTTATTTGTGGGCACTCTTTTTTTTTCAATACAAGCAACGATGCCGCAAGCATCATGTTCTTCTTTATAAAACTTTTTAAAAGTAGCTGGGTTCCATTGTTGAGTCATTTGTTCGGCTCGTAATAAGGATCCACCTTATTAACTGCCTTTCACCTCCTACAAAACTTGTAATAGTGCAAGAAAACTCATATGAAAAGTAAATAAAGTATTTAACTTTTTAATAAATGGAATGATAAGATAAAGGATTAAAAAATGGGAATATAAGTTAATGATATCATCTAAATATTCAGAAATCAATCGCGCTTAAATGTACGGTAGATTGATTGAGGAGGTCTAATCTTTTTTTTAGAACGATTATAGAACAGCGGAGAAGAGCAAAAAACTCCTCGAAATCAGGCATGCTGTTTTCGAGGAGTTTTTCTTCCTTACTTAGTCATTAAATGTTTGAAAGCGTGCTCTACAGCTTTTAATGTATACGTAATATCTTCTTCTGTATGAGCAGTTGTTAAGAACCAAGCTTCGTATTTAGATGGAGCTAGATTGATTCCTTGTTGGAGCATCAATTTGAAAAATTTACCGAACATTTCTCCGTCTGTGTTTTCTGCTTGCTCGTAATTTTCAACTTTTTCCGTTGTGAAATAAATCGTTAAGGCCCCTTTAAGACGGTTAATCGTAATGGGAACATGATATTGTTCTGCTAATTGTAAAATGCCATCCTCTAATATTTTTCCTAAACGATCAAGTTCTTCATAAAGACCTTTTTCCTGTAAGACTTCTAAACAAGCGATGCCCGATAACATAGAAGCTGGATTTCCTGCCATTGTTCCAGCTTGATAAGCTGGGCCGAGTGGAGCAACTGTGTCCATAATTTCTTTTTTTCCACCGTATGCACCGATAGGCAGTCCGCCGCCAATAATTTTTCCAAGGGCGGTTAAATCTGGTTGAACTCCTAGTAAATCTTGAGCGCCTCCGTACATAAAACGAAATGCGGTAATGACTTCATCAAAAATAACGACAGCACCAGCTTCATGTGATAACTGAATCACTTCTTCAAGAAACCCTTTGTTAGGTTCCACGATTCCAAAGTTGCCGACAATCGGTTCAACGAGTACGCCAGCTACTTCAGGACCCCATTTTTGCAGAGCTGCTTTAAATGGTTCAATATCATTAAATGGGACGGTAATCACTTCTTGAGCACTGCTGTTTGTTACACCAGCAGAGTCAGGTGTACCGAGTGTGGAAGGACCGGACCCAGCTGCAACGAGTACAAGATCGAAATGTCCGTGATAGCAGCCAGCGAACTTGATAATTTTATCGCGGCCTGTATAAGCACGGGCAACACGAATGGTTGTCATAACGGCTTCTGTGCCTGAGTTTGTAAAACGAACTTTTTCTAGATTTGGCATGGCTTCTTTGAGCATTTTCGCGAATGTAATTTCATGTTTTGTTGGTGTTCCATATAAGACACCTGTTTCGGCTGCATATGTAATAGCTTTTGTAATATGAGGATGAGCATGCCCCGTGATGATTGGACCGTAGGCTGCTAGATAATCAATGTATTTGTTTCCGTCGACATCCCAAAAATAAGCGCCTTGTCCACGTTCCATGACAACAGGTGAACCGCCGCCGACTGCTTTATATGAACGGGAAGGGCTATTTACACCACCGACAATATGTTCGAGAGCCTCTTTATGTAAACGCTCAGAATTAGTGAATTTCATTATGAAAAGCCTCCTAAATAAACTTACAAATATTCATACACCATCATAGCACTTTTTGCTGTAAAAAACATGAAGGCCGGGATATTGTGTGCGACAATTTAAACGTTTCTATTGTTTATAGAAACGTCATTGGATAAACTAAGTGATTAGACAGGAATTTTATTGGAGGACTACGGAATGAGTAATGCAATTGAAGTGAAGGGGTTGCGGAAAGAGTTTAAATCGTATTCAAGCCGCTCTGGGTTGAAAGGAGCTTTTCGTGACTTATTAACAAGAAATTATAAAATTGTGCCTGCGGTCAATGATATTTCATTTACAGTGAAACAAGGAGAAATGGTCGCTTATATCGGAGAAAATGGAGCGGGCAAATCGACAACCATTAAAATGTTAACAGGCATCTTAACTCCGACCTCAGGAGAAATTGTAGTCAATGGTATGAATCCGCATCGGGAGCGTGAAAAGTTCACTCGGACGATTGGGGTTGTGTTTGGGCAACGCTCACAGCTTTGGTGGGATATCGCTGTACAAGAATCGTTTCGATTGTTGAAAAAAGTATATAAAGTATCAGATGAGCAATATAACGAACATATGAATCATGTAATTAAAACGCTCGATATTGAGCCGTTGCTTGATAAACCGGTTCGGAAGCTTTCGCTTGGACAACGTATGCGCTGTGAGTTAGCTGCTGCTTTAATTCATAACCCGCCCCTTTTATTTTTAGATGAGCCAACGATTGGTTTAGATGTACTTGTTAAATTAAAAATCCGCGAATTTTTAAAAGAGATTAATGAAAAATACAATACGACCATCTTATTAACGACTCATGATCTGGGAGATATTGAGGCGCTTTGTGAACGAGTCGTCATGCTTGATAGTGGAGAAATTATTTATGATGGGGAATTGCAAAGCTTAAAAGAGAACTGGGGAGAAGATAAGGAAGTCCATTTTCAATTTGTAAAGCCTGTCCAACAAGCAGAGTTGGAAGCATTGCCTTTATCATTTCCGGTTATATGGGAGTATGATGAAAAAAATCATACGTATTTAGCTGTTATTAAAGATGAGGGTGATCATATTTCACAGCTCATTTCGATCGTCGTTACTTCTTTTCCTATTAAGGATGTTAAAATTCATGAAACATCTATTGAAGAAATTGTGCGAAATATATATGAAACAGGCACTGTCTGACCTTTGCTAAAGTGAACAGAACAGATGAAAGGGGAGAGAGTGTGAGTAAATACATCGAGATGATTCGGATGCGCTTCTTAATGATGTTGGCGTACCGATTAAATTATTACACAGGAATAGTAATTTATACGATTAATATCGGAGCGTATTATTTTTTATGGAGTGCCATTTATGGAGATAAAGGATCCATTGAAGGATTAACGATTGAGCAGATGACTTCATATGTGGCGATTGCTTGGATGGCGCGAGCGTTTTATTTTAATAATATTGACCGAGAAATTGCCATGGAGATTAAGGATGGCAAGGTCGCCGTTGAACTGCTTCGACCGTATCATTATTTAGGAATGAAGACGATGGCTGGATTAGGAGAGGGGATTTTCCGCTTTTTCTTTTTTTCGATACCAGGAATGCTTCTCGTCACGCTTCTTTTCCAAGTACATATTCCGTATAATGGAGCAACTTGGGGGTACTTCGCCATTTCGCTGCTATTTAGCTTTATTATTAATACTCAAATTAATTTATTAACAGGAATTATGGCCTTTTTCTTCTATAACAATACCGGTTTAATTCGTGCTAAGAGAGTAATAGTGGATTTATTCTCCGGATTACTTTTACCGATTAGCTTTTTCCCATTGTGGGCGCAAGGTGTAATGCAGTACTTACCATTTCAAGGGATTAGTTATATACCGAGTATGATTTTTACAAACGGTTTTAGTCATAGTGAGCTTTTGATGGCGTTAGGTCAACAATGTATTTGGGTAATTATTCTGCTGATCCCGATTCAACTTTTATGGATAGTAGCTAAAAAACAGCTCATTATTCAAGGAGGTTGAGGAAATGTTTTATATAGGAATCTTTTTTCAATATGTTAGTCAATATATGAAGACGAGATTGGAATACCGCTCAGATTTCATTGTGGAAATTTTATCTGATTTATTTAATCAGACGGTGAATTTAGTGTTTATTCTCGTTGTTTTTGGCCACACACAGTTTTTAAATGGATGGAACAGAGATGAAATTATTTTTATTTACGGCTTTTTCCTTATTCCATATGCGTTATTTTCAGCCTTTTTTAATATATGGGATTTTAATGATCGATATATTGTAAAGGGGGAAATGGACCGTATCTTGACGCGGCCGATTCATAGTTTATTTCAAGTTGTGATTGAGAGAATGGAGCTAGAATCGTTGTTTGGGTTAGTGACGGGTTTTATTATCATTTTTTATGCAGGGGCCAATTTAGGACTTGAGCTTGCTTGGTATGATCCGATTTTATTTGTGCTATTTGCGATAGGAGGGGCACTTGCTTATGCATCTGTGTTTATTGTTATCGCAAGTGTTGGCTTTTGGTCGGATTCTAAAACATCGATTATGCCGATGATGTATAATATCGGCAACTATGGTCGTTATCCAGTGGATATTTATAATAAAGTAATTCGTTTCATGCTTACGTGGGTACTGCCATTTGCTTTTGTCGGCGTATATCCTGCTTCATACTTCCTAGGGAAGGAAGAGTGGTACATTTTCTCGTTTTTAACACCGGTTGTTGGGCTTGTCTTTTTTACGGTGTCAGTGATGATTTGGAATCAAGGAATAAAAAAATATCGTGGAGCAGGAAATTAAGCAACTCCCTTCAACTGATGTTGGAGGGAGTTTTGACGTTCGGAGGAATCAAAGGACCTTCAAGATGAAGTTCACTTTATAAAGGGCATATATCGCTAGGACAAAGAGTAAAGATAGGGTATGAGTTGCTTTTGAAATGAGGCGTTTCTTATGATGTTTTATGTATTGGTCGTTGGCGTCGTTTTTTGTATGACGATGAGTATTCGAACACTTTTTTTAGCGGATTCAGAACAAAAGCGATTTTCAGTAGAAAACTTATTATGGCTTGGCAATTTGTATACGACAATTTTAGTTGGTTTTGCACTCATTTATTTATTATTTGAGCTGCAAAATTATGCAGTTATATTAGATTTGGGCAATCGATTAGATGGGAATTTTTCAGAGCAATTAAAAACAGCTTTTTACTTTAGTGCGATGACAATGTTTTCAGTTGGTTATGGAGATATTAGCCCGATTGGGGTAGGGCGGATTATTGCAACGATTCAAGCATTTATCGGATATACGTTGCCAGCTGCTTTTGTCATTCGGACAGTGATTGAGATGGAACATTTTGATAGAAAGGATAAATGAAAGTTGTCTTTCTTATCATGTTTGAGTACGATTACGATGAGAAAGAAAGATGGAGGTACATATTATGACAGTTCGTATTGGTGAGAAAGCTCCTGATTTTCGCGTTTGTGATCATCGTGGAGGAATGGTTTCGTTAGCAGATTTTAAAGGTAAGCATGTTGTGTTATATTTTTATCCGAAAGATATGACACCTGGCTGTACAACAGAAGCGTGTGATTTTCGCGACCAGCATGAGCAGTTTGAACAATTAAATGCCGTAATTATTGGAGTAAGTCCGGACCCGGTGGATAGACATGTGAAATTTATCGAAAAACACGGTCTCCCATTTATTTTATTAGCAGATGACCAGCATGAGGTAGCAGAGCTTTATGAAGTATGGAAGCTAAAGAAAAACTTTGGTAAAGAATATATGGGAATTGAACGTTCTACCTTCTTAATTGATAAAGAAGGGGTACTTGTGAAAGAGTGGCGGAAAGTAAAAGTAAAAGGGCATGTAGAAGAAGCTCTTGAATATGTTCGAAGTTTAGGTGAATAGTCGGAGAAGGTATGCCTATTTTCAGTTGGAAAGGCTTTTGTCCAATTCAAAACAGGCGTAGATGAATATGCTTGTAGTAAGGGAATACCTCCTCACAAACTGTTGCGCGGGACTTAGGTTCCCGTGTTTTTTATTGTATAAAAGACTATAAATGAATAAGAAGAGTGAAAGGAGAATGAGCAAGATGCTTATTGTCTCAACCATTACACCATCAGAAGAAATTCAACAGCATATTAAGCAAGCGTTTCCTAATGTAACATTCAAATATGAAGAGGTATGGAACGACAAAAGCTTGGCAGAAGCGGAAGTGCTGATTACATATGGAGAGGACTTGACCGACGAGCATATTGAAAAAGCAAAGAAGCTTAAATGGATTATGGTGATGAGCGCAGGTTTGGAGAAAATGCCTTTTAAGTCAATTGAAGAGCGTGGAATTCTTGTCACCAATGCTAGAGGCATTCATAAAATTCCTATGGCGGAGTATACATTTGGAATGATGCTGCAATATGAAAAAAGACTCAAACAATTAATTCAGCAAGAGCGTGATGAAAATTGGCAGCGCAGTATCGTAACAGGAGAATTACATGGTAAATCAATGCTTATTCTTGGTACAGGAGCGATTGGTGGAGAGATTGCTCGATTAGCTAAAGCGTTTGGAATGACAACAATGGGGATTAATCGCAGCGGTCAGATTGTTGAGTATATTGATATTCTTTATAAAATGGAGGAATTACTAGCTGTTTTACCTCAAGCTGATTACATCGTTTCGGTATTACCGAGCACGAAAGAGACACGGTATATCTTAACGAAGAAACATTTTCAGGCAATGAAGAGCAGTGCTGTATTTATCAATATCGGTCGGGGGGATCTCGTTAAAGAATTCGTTTTACTTGAAGCGTTAGAGAAAAAGGAAATTACACATGCTATTTTGGACGTGTTTAAATCTGAGCCGCTTCCACGGAATCATCCTTATTGGAATATGGAAAATGTTACAGTAACCCCCCATTTATCAAGTCAAAGTGATCAATATCTGCCGCGCTGTTTCGTGATATTCGAGAAAAATTTACAAGAGTATGTATCAAATGGTAAAAAATATATCAATGTCATTGATATAAACAGAGGATATTAAAAAGCTTTGTATAAAAAACTAATAAAAAACGATGAATCCTCGTATAATGGACTATATTTAGTGGTAGAAATATTGACAAAATAAGTCGATAACAGGTACACTATTTATAAATATTATAATTTAATAATTTATACTTAATTAGAAAAAGAGGTGTATGGCGGTGTCTGAAGTTCAATTAAAAGAAGCTTTAAATTCCTTGAAAGATACCGGTGTTAGAATAACTCCTCAAAGACATGCGATACTGGAATATTTAATAAACTCCATGTCTCATCCAACAGCAGATGATATTTATAAAGCGTTGGAAGGGAAATTCCCGAACATGAGTGTAGCTACTGTTTATAACAATCTTAGAGTATTTCGCGAAGTGGGATTGGTGAAAGAACTAACCTATGGTGATTCTTCTGCAAGATTTGATTTTGTGACAACGAATCATTATCATGTTATTTGCCAAAGTTGTGGAAAGATTGTGGACTTTGACTATCCTGCATTGGATGAAGTTGAACATTTTGCTGCTCAGGTTACAGGATTTAAAGTAAATGAACACCGGATGGAAATTTACGGACAATGTCCAGATTGTTCGAAAAAAGAAGCGCATTAAAAAAGTTCCACCTTTTTGGTTGGAACTTTTTTCTTTTATAGCTGCCTTTGATTATATTTTTTGTTGAATGTCTTGCCTTCCAAGCTTTTGTCTAGTGTGAGTGCTTCATTGCAGTGCATACATATGTCCACTCGTCCTAAAATTTTGGTAGGCTTCTGGCAGCTTGGACAAAGAACTTGGACTGTTTTAGTAGATAACATTCCAATCCAAAGATAAACACCTGTACTTGCTATAATGCATAAAAGACCGAGAAGCATAAAGATTGTCATCACAATCGGATGTGATTTGAAGATAATACCGAGGTACATAACAAGGAAACCGATGAAAATCAAACTTAATGCAAATGTTCTGATTTTATTGATTTTACTAGAATATTTAGCCATGATAGTCCCTCCTGAAACAACTATATCACAGATGGTTTATGGAAAAAAATGAAAATTTTTTTGGGTCAAGAAAGAAATCATATCTATATTAGGATTTAGCAGGATTATAAAGAGTTTTGTAGAAATTTAAAAAATGGCTTTGTTATAATTAAGTTTTTCGGATGCGGCTCACTTTGTGCAAAGTGAGCTAAAATCACGTTTAAATTTAATGATAGTGCCTAAATAAAGCTTTTGGAGGAAGAGAAGATGGAGGATATCCTTCGCCCTATTTATCAAGAACGTGCTAGTTTGCAATCCACTCTTGGAATTTTATTAATTGAAAAAAGTGAAGACGCTAGTTTGATTACAGATACATTTGATTACATCCTATTTGTAATTGTAAATGAAGCAGAAGATTCAGTATTTGTTAAACACTATATGTATAAAGAGAAAAAAGCTGCTCTTCACATTGTTCAGGAAGAGCAATTAAAAAAGTGGCTTCTTTTAGGCACGAATCGAAAAGTTGTGAATTGGATTCAAGAAGGTAAGATATTGTTTGATCGTAATGAATACTTAAAACAACTTAAAACGGAAATCCGAGAGTTTCCTTTTTATGGTCGGAAATTAAAGAAAGGTTTAGAATTTGCGAAGTTAATCCGTCGTTATACAGATGGAAGAGCATTGTTTGAGAATGGTCATTTTCTAGACGCGTTTAATCATATTGTTCATTCCCTTCATCATTTAGCACGTTTAGAAGTTATTGAACAAGGATTTTACCCAGAAGCAACAGTATGGAATCAAGTAAAACTTATCGAACCAGAAATTTATAAATTGTATAAAGAATTAGTCAGCAGTGAAGAAACGTTACAAAAAAGATTAGAGCTTTTATTTTTAGCTAGTGAATTTTTAATTCATTCTCGAATAAGTATTGGTTCACAGCACTTGCTTGAAATCATGGAAACGAAAGAAGAACCGTGGACGATTGCTGAATTAATGAATCACCCGGAGCTTATATACTATACAGTGGACTTAAGTGTGTTAGTTCAATACTTAATAGAAAAGCATGTTATCCAATCCGTTAAAGTAGAAACAAAAGGGCAGGGAGTTTTTCATAGATATTATCAAACATAATTTTTTTAAAAAATTATGTTTGATATTGACGTTAAACAAAGAGCGTGATATATTAATAAACGTCGCTGAGAAACATCACGTTTCGAAGTGGAAATCAAAAAATAAAAAACATATTGACGAGTAAGAAGTTGATGTGATAAGATATAAAAGTTGCTTGAGAGATAAGTGATGCTAAATTGCTCTTTGAAAACTGAACAAAACAAAGCGTCAACGTTAATTTTTAAAGTGAGCACACACTATAAAAAGTGCAAAGAGCTAATTCAAATTCTATCGGAGAGTTTGATCCTGGCTCAGGAC
>NZ_QWVS01000058.1 GCF_003570725.1 Peribacillus asahii | reverse complement strand
AAAGTTAAAAGATATGGACTTTTTCAGTGCCCTCCATATAGACGCTCTCTTTTTTTGTTAAAGCACTCCTATAGTTTAAGTAGAAACCTTCACAATAACTAATCCTAAAATGTGTTGTTTAGAATCAGGTACAATAAAAAAGGCACCTTTTATTCCAAAAAAACGCCCGATAACAGAATAAGAATTACTTAACCTCTAAGACAAATGCATAGAACGCATCACCATGAAATACATTTTCTTCTTTTTCATCTATCCACCACACTCCGTACGAATAATAATAAATTCCTTTTTCTTCAGGTGCTGTAAACTTTTGATTCTTTATTTCAATTTCCATATCATCGTTATTCTTTATCTGTGAAAGATGAATTTCATTAGGTTTTGGCGTGTAATCCATTGCTAATGTGATTTGCTCGCCACTTTCTATTTGTATAGGCTCATCATCCTCTAACAAATCTACTGGCCCTGCAGTATCAACACATTCTGCTTTTCCATTAGATTCCCAACAATATGAACCCAGTTTCGTTTCATGCTTTTCACCATCAATTTCTATATTCACAATTGGAGGCTTGTTTCCAGATAAATTCCCATTGCCATCCGTATTTTTAATAAATACACCATTACAACCCCCTAATATAAAAACGAAGAATAAAATAGCTACGATACTAAATTTCCTCATTGCATTCCTTCCCCCCTTGTATTTCTTTAATTCACCCTTCATGGAATATCACTTTCAAACTAACTATTGTAATTCCTTTCCTTTCAATTAATAGTTATGAGTTTTTGTGATGAAATCAAGCTATATTTGTCGTTATTTAAGTAGATACCAAGACTATTTTATAAATAATCATCTTTAGTGACCGTTAGCGTATAATATCCGCGTTTTGTCGGCTGAACCCCTATAAGAACAGGTCAATACTACATTGAAGTTATAAATGAAGCCAATGCAAAAAGACCGAGTATAGACAACCCTACAATAAATGTAAAAGACGCAAATAACCAGGCTGAATCGTTGACCTTATATTTAAAAAACGCATAAATACCCAAAGTGAATGGAGTGGATTTCTATCAGTACCTTGTGAAGTTACTGACGGATCTACCAAATCTAAATATGCATCGAAACCCAGAAATTTCAAATCAATATATGCCTTGGTCAAAACATATCCAAGCAGCATGCGGAAAATAATCTAGCCGTATATCTGATAAAAAAATCAAAGATATACGGCTATTTGTGATGCGTACTGAAAAGGTATGCTTAATTTTTATAATTCGGGCTTACATTTTTTCTTTAATCTTTTTCTCATTTTCCACCTCATATTATTTCATCAATTAGTCATTTACTGATTTTATCACGGTTTCTACTTAAACTAACGGTTAGTTGAATAAAAAGCTATTCCACAACTTGTACATCCTCATACAATCAGCTAACACGATTCATCATTTACTTCGCTGATGGTACTTACACTGGCCTTTATAAACTCATTACGGTTAACCCGCTTATTACTGTGTGTTCGTGAAGATAATGATTAATAGACAGACTTGATATCTACTCACATACAAATGAAGAAATGCAGAAGAAAACAGCCAATCGGTTTGATGATCGTTTCTGGACTTAACAGACAAAAAAGCACATAAAAACAAGCAATGGAATCCTTATAACTGTAAGACAAAGCAACAGTCTCGTGCAGTTTCTGTGCAGTCTTTGTGCAATGTATAAAAACCCAGGAATAAAATGGATATGTCAGCAAACAAAGAAAAAGCCCAAACCCTTGATACATAAGGATTTGAGCTTTGTTTAAATGATGACCTGTGAGGGACTTGGACCCTCACCTCCACCCTGTCAATTTTCCGAACCGCCTTTTGAACTATCTGCAATTTCCTTTTGGGATTCTTCGGATCCAACATTTGCAGGATAAGCATGTTTTAAAAATATCTTCTTTCCTTCTCTAATTTTTTCAAAATCATTTCACCAAATCAAAGGCATTGACTCGTTGCAAGTTTGCAGATACTTCGTAGGATGCTGGGGTTATTTGTTTAAGTTCATCAAGGGAAATGCCTGCAACAATTTCCTCAAGATATAGTTGTCCGCTGCGAATTTTAAAGACTGCGTATTCGGTGATAACTGTATCAACCCTCCCTTTTGCCGTTAAAGGATAGGTACAGCGGGAAAGGATCTTCGGTTCACCTTTCGCATTCAAATGGGTTGTTGTAACAATTACTTTTTTCGCGCCAGCAACTAAATCCATCACACCACCGACTCCTAAAACATCTTTTCCTGGTATAGCCCAGCTGGCAATATCCCCGTTTTCCGCTACCTGCAGTGCCCCAATGACGGTAGCGTCTAAATGTCCGCCGCGCATCATCGCAAAGGATAGAGAACTATCAAAAAAAGAGGTATGTGGCAGCTGAGTAATTGGCTGTTTTCCTGCATTAATTAAATCCCGGTCCGCAAAACCCTCAGCTGGTGCCGCCCCAACGCCTAGAATACCGTTTTCAGAATGTAAGGTTACTTTTCCCGGAGTAAGATAATCAGCCACTAATGTCGGGATACCAATACCTAGATTCACGATGCCTTTCTTTAATTCCTGGGCAGCGCGCCAAGCAATATAGTGTCTAATTGACTCCAATTTCATTAGGCATTCACCACTCTTTTTACAATGACATCAACAAATATAAATGGTGTAACGATTGATTCTGGGTCAAGTTCCCCAACCTCTACAATCTCCTCTACTTCAACAATGGTTAAATCTGCGGCCATCGCCATAAGCGGATTAAAGTTTCGAGCCGTTTTACGATAAATAAGATTGCCCGCTTTGTCAGCTTTGTACGCTTTAATAAGAGCAACATCGGCACTAAGTGAATGTTCAAGGACATACTCACGATTGTTAAAATAACGAGTCTCTTTTCCCTCAGCAAGCTCCGTTCCAGCTGAAGTCGGCGTATAAAAGGCTGGAATACCAGATCCGCCTAAACGTAACGCTTCTGAAAATGTTCCCTGTGGGATTAACTCAATATCGATACGCCCTTCGTTATATGCTTTCATAACTGCTTTATTTGTTGTGAAATAGGAACCGATAGCTTTTTTTATTCGATTCAATAAAAATAATTCATTTAAATTCGAGCCTTCAGTTATATTATTGCTCATAATCGTTAATTCAGTGACCTCATCACGATTCATCACCGCCTGAAGCAAATACTCCGGGATACCAGAATCTCCAAACCCTCCAACCATCATTGTCGCACCATTAGCGGGTATTTTTGCAATTGCGTCTTCAGCTGTTAGAAACTGAACATTTGTTTCAACCTGATTGCCCTTCACATTTTGCATATAATCATCCTTTCATTTTGAAACGTGAAGTGATGGTCGATGATGCTTTTGAAAACCCGCACCCATTTGTGGATAGATTTTATCAAGTTTATAAATCCATAGAAATATCTCGATACTAATCCCTATAAATCTATTACTATCTTTTGTATTACTAGATAATGCAAGAGATATGCCAGAATGAAAATGCTTAACATATAGGTTTTTATTGACTTAATGTGTTTTTTACATATGCATTTTTGCATAAGATGATGGTTTTTTGCATACTATCCGCTTGCTTTTGTTTATTGGATTTGCTAACATAACTGACGAACGTTCGTAAAATACGAGGTGATTATATTGAAAAGTAATGAAATTAAAGAGGCAGCTCTAAAATATTTCACCATTCATGGTTATGAAGGAGCATCCCTCTCTCAAATTGCTGAAGAAGTCGGTATAAAAAAGCAATCAATTTACACCCATTTTAAAGGGAAGGATGATCTTTTTCTGCAAGTTTTGCGTGATGCGAAAGAGACTGAGCTATCTTCGAAACTTCAATATTTCAATAAAATCGATTCAAAAAATCCTGAAAAAGATTTATACGGATTTCTAAAATTGGTCATTGATCTTTTCCAAAAAAATGAGCAGTTAAAGTTTTGGCTACGTATGTCTTTTTTTCCACCAGCACATCTTTCAAAAGCAATCGAAGAGGAAGTAATCAATCTCGAGGAAAAGGTGCAGGTGGTGCTAGAAAGCAAATTTCAGGATTGGATCGATGCTGAAGTAATAGTCAGAGATGCAGCGAAAACGCCGACTTTCGCCTTTTTGGGAGTAGTCGATTCTATTATGCTGGAGCTTGTATACGGAAATGATGAGAAGCGGCTGAAGGATAAATTAGAAGCCTCTTGGACAGTATTTTGGAGAGGTATTTCACACCGGTGATTGGAACAGAAAAGAGGTGTTGATTCATGAAGAAAACAATAAAAGAACAAAAAGCGGTATTAATTATTCTTCTAAGTAATATATTCATTGCATTTCTAGGAGTTGGTCTTATCGTCCCTGTTATGCCGTCTTTTATGGACATCATGCATTTATCAGGAAAAACGATGGGCTATCTTGTTGCGGTATTTGCGGTCTCACAACTACTTATGTCACCGCTCGCAGGACGCTTTGTTGACCGTTATGGTAGAAAGAAAATCATCATAATCGGCTTACTCCTCTTTAGTGTATCAGAACTTATCTTTGGTTTAGGCACGAATGTTTGGGTGCTTTATCTATCAAGGGTTCTAGGAGGATTTAGTGCCGCCTTTATTATGCCGGGTGTTACTGCATATGTTGCAGATATTACATCCGTTCAGGAACGATCCAAAGCAATGGGCTATCTTTCTGCAGCCATTAGCACGGGCTTTATTATAGGGCCTGGCATTGGTGGCTTTATTGCAGAATACGGAATACGTTTTCCTTTCTTCTTTGCGGCATCTATTGCTTTTTTAGCATGTATTACATCCATATTTATTTTAAAAGAGCCGCTAACCAAGGAACAGCTTGCAGAAATTTCTGCTAATACAAAGCAAACAAACTTTATAAGCGATTTAAGAAGATCGATTAATCCGCTTTACTTTATTGCATTTATCATTGTATTTGTACTCGCTTTCGGTCTATCAGCATATGAAACTATTTTTAGCCTATTTTCTGATCATAAATTCGGTTACACGCCGAAGGACATTGCAGCCATTATTACAATAAGCTCAATCTTTGGCGTTATTATACAAATATTTATGTTTGGAAAAATAGTAGATATACTCGGTGAGAAGAAATTGATTCAATTATGTTTAATCATAGGTGCTATATTGGCGGTGGCGTCCACTGTGGTTTCTAGCTTTTTAGCAGTGCTTGTAGTAACTTGCTTCATCTTCCTTGCATTCGACTTACTTCGTCCGGCATTGACGACATTTTTATCAAAAGCTGCCGGGAAAGAGCAAGGATTTGTTGCTGGTATGAACTCAACCTATACGAGCTTAGGTAATATCGTCGGACCAGCGATGGGGGGAATACTATTTGACGTAAACATCCACTATCCTTATCTTTTCGCTGCTGTCATAATGGGAATTAGCCTTGGTATTACAGTCATGTGGAAAGAAAAAAGACTAGTAGAAAGCTTAGCAGAATAAGTAAACTTTTTTATAAAGCCTAAACATAAATTTGCTAGATGAGAATCCATTTTGATTACTCTTTTTCAAAATGGATTGTTCTTTGTTTACTATAAAATAAGGGTTTATGGAATATTTAAAACTTCTCATTTATTTTACTAGAGCCTTCATTAGTGTTAGACCTAAATAGACAGTTCTCTTGTTTTTCTATAGATTATGGCTGCCATTAATCCATCCAATGTTCCACCACTAGTTCTATTTAAAAGATACTTCTTATTAAATAAATTAATGAAATGGTCTTCGTGCCCATGAAGTTCATCAGTTGGATATACAAATATCCTCGTGGTATCGTAAGCTCTAAAGCTATCTATCGATAAAATAGAATTTTCTTTACTTCCGAATATTAACCGGTCAAATTCTTTTTGTTTACTCCAATGAGACTGAATCCGTTTTTTAATATTACCACTTCTACCGATATAAGCTTGAGCATATTCATCTAGCACCATAATATAATATCCAGGAATCTCACTTAACGGAACAAGGTCAGTAATTTCCTTAAACACTTTAGTTTTACTGATAAATGCCATAAGTTCTTTATTAAATTCCGGCTTAGATAATACATCAAAATACTCTATATTCAAATCATAATTAAATAAACTATCTTCTATATGTTTATTTATCTCTGAGTCAGAGTAAACTTTTGTTGTATCTAACGAACTTTTACTACTTACTTGTATGTAATTGTCTCTTGTTAGTTTTAATCCATCATATTTTTCACGTATATTTACTCCAAAATGTTTAACCACTGTAATTTCTTCCCCTCCTCATGTATACAATATTATAACAACCATAAGTGTTTATAAGACTTAAAAAGATTAATATAAGTTATCATTGAGCCAAAAAGAAGCACAGGGACGGTCCCCGCGCTTCTCTGTTTTCTATATCTTATTATATTTTCTTTACTTCTAAATATTGAACTATCTGCCAAGCCACCATATAAAAAAGCTTGGGTAACCCAAGCCTTAAACTGCTAAATGTTTGATTTTTTAACTTGCAAGCTCCGTATCTAATTGAACTCCTGTTGATAATATTTCATCTATATATTGAAGCACATCATGATTTTCTACATCGTCAAATAATGAATAATAAGAAATATAATTCGTTTTTAACATATTTTCTTTGATATCTTTCTTATCAATCGCATCAAGGATAACTAATTGGGGTTGATTATTCTCATACTCTCCAGCGGCCAAGAAATACTCGTTTTCATATGTAAAAATAATGTTATAGAAACCATCATATTTTTTCGTTTGGATAATGTTAAACATATTATTAATCCCCCTACTATTTTGATTTCATTAGTTCTAAAGCTGATTTATATATATCATTCTAAACAATACTTGTTGAAAAAAATGTCGATTTCTCTCCTGAACGACACATTTTTTAACGACAAATTTCTTGCATTCTGCCAAACACCTACCAAATATGGGAGCTTTCTTGTAAATGGCATCTTTTTACTTAATATAAAACAGGCTACAAGTCAGCATTTTAAGTAGATATTGAGGATGAATGCTGTCGCGAAGATTATGTTTGTTGAATAAATTAATAAATAGGTATGATGGCATAACCATCCTCTTCCTTTCTATATGATGCACACATATTATGAAGGAGGGTTTTATAATGAAAAAAATTGAATTCGACAAAGAATATTTGGAGTTAGTTGCAAATTTACCTGATTCTCTTGAGGAGTATCAGTTTTATCTAGGACTGAAAGAACGAAGAATTTATTTTAATTATGATGTGGATACAACCATTGTTAATAAAATTGTTTATTGGATTCAAGAATGGAATCGAGAAGATAGAGAATTAAATATTCCAGTCGATAAAAGAAAAACAATACAAATTTATATAACATCTAATGGTGGAGATGTAGTGGCAGGTTTTGCTGCTATCGATGCCATCAAATCAAGTGAAACGAAAGTTGAAACGATTGGTGTAGGTTCGTGTGCTTCTATGGGTGCTTTACTTTTAATTAGCGGACATTATAGAAAAGCATATCCTAATACAGTCATTCTTATTCATGATGGGAGTATGGCTGTTCAATCCACTTCTAAAAAAGCGAAAAATACAATGAATTTCTATGATCGTTTAGATGATCGCATTAAACAGTTTATTGTGGAGAATACAAATATTTCAGAGGAGCTATATACTGAGAAGGAAGATGAAGAATGGTATATGTTCGCGAATGATGAGGGATTAAGTTTAGGAATTGTACATGAAATCATCTAATAGTTTACAAGAACTTCTTAACATAGCGTTTGTTTTTTCTTAGTGTATTGGATGAGAAGTTTTTATATAACATTTATCTCAAAGAAATTTCATCATTAATCGAAATTAAACCTAGACCAACGCTAGTGCTCCAATGTATTGGATCACTAGCCATGTCGAAAAATGAAGTAGAACTTTTTTGTGAAAAAATAAGCACTAAAGGGACAAACCCTTTGTGCTTATTTAATAACCTATTATTTTGCGAATACGTGATCACCGATACGAACAGTAACTGGACGAGAAAAAATCCATTCACTTGTTGATTTTTGAGGATTATAGAAATATAAAGAACCATTACCTTGTCCACGAAAAGCAATCGCTTCATCTACCGCTCTATAATCTTCACTAGTTGGCGTATTATTAATCCGTCCATCTTGTACTGGTGAAAATGCATAATGTCCTTGGTCTATTTGGTATATAACACTCTTAACGTCATTTGGAAATAACGAACTGTCTACACGATTGAACACTACTGTTGCCACAGCTACCTTACCTGAAAAAGGTTCTCCTGCCGCTTCTGCATGCACCAATTGAGCTAAAAGTGTTCTTTCAGCAGATGTGATTGTAGGAATAGTCAAACGTTGACCAACATACAAATTATTATCCCACTCATTATTAGTCTTTTGAAGAGAAATTAAAGGTACTCCATATCGTTGACTAATTTTCCACATTGTATCTCCTGGTTTAACAGTATAATTAGTTGCAGCATCAACAGAATGAACCTGAAAAGCTGATAATGTCATCCCTAATGAAGCTACGAGCAACATTTTTTTTAATATTTTCATATGTACCCCCTAGCAATTTATCTAATCATCACATATAAGGGTAACAATTCTATTATTTTATTTCCACATACTAAAAATACCAATCCTTAAAAATTCAATTATATCAATACTTCATTTAGCTTCTGTTAATTTTTTCTGTTATCACCCCCGTGAGATGCCGGGCCAACAATAAGAAAAAGCTTGGATAATCCAAGCTTTAAACCATTACAATAATTGTAATTTTATGTTATTATTAACTTGCAAGCTCTGTATCTAATTGAAGCCCCGTTGATAATATTTCATCTATATATTGAAGTACATCGTGATTTTCTACATCATCAATTAATGAATAATAAGAAATATAATCTGTTTTCAACATATTTTCTTTGATATCTTTCTTATCAATAGCATCCAGGATAACTAATTGAGTTTGATCATTCTCATATTCTCCAGCAGCCAAGAAATACTCGTCTTCATATGTAAAAATAATATTATAGAAACCATCATATTTTTTCGTTTGGATAATGTTAAACATATTATTAATCCCCCTACTATTTTGATTTCACTCGTTCTAAAGCTGATTTATATATATCATTCTAAACAATAATTATTTAAAAAAATGTCGATTCTTCTCCCGAGATACACATTTTTAAACGACAAATTTTTTGTTTTATCAAATATATAACCGTTCCTCTTCCTTTAAAAATTCGATTCATCCCCTGGAATAAAGATATTTTAGAACAAAATAAAAAATGGACAGGAATACTCAAATTCCCATCCACTTTCTTCTATATTTTTCTTATTCTTCTCTTTTATAGTTTTTTCAATAAATTATAGAATGATTATATAAATAGATTAACTAGCCAACTTTCTACTTTTTTCTTTTTCAGCAGCTTGGTTTGCTTTCATCTTGCGAATACCAAAGAAAATAGCTACTCCCCATCCAAAAAACAGAAAACCATAAATAGCAGGATAGTATACTTCATCTGTTACCCATGTACTTAAAATTGTACGTGCATTTACTATAATAATAAAACCACCAACTAAAATTCCCATTAGTTGAGCTGGAACCATTCGAACGAGCCATGCCGCAATCGGTGCGGCAACAATCCCTCCTATCATTAGAGCCCCGACCCAAAGCCAATTCACGGTTTCCCATCCTAAAGAAATGATAAAACCGGCAGTCGCAGACACAGCGATAGCAAACTCGCTCGTATCTACTGTTCCAACTACTTTACGCGCTGTCATTCCTTTTTTAGATAAAAGAACAGGTGTTGCAATCGGCCCCCAGCCGCCGCCTCCTGTTGCATCCGCAAAGCCGGCAATTAAACCTAATGGTATAGATTGCTTAACTGATAATGGTTTTGATACCTTTTCTTCACTAGACTGAAATTTAAATAGAAAACGAAAAATAACATAGAAACCAAGCAGTAAAAGGAATGTCGAAACGTAAGGCTTAACGACATCACCGGGTAAACTACTTAAGAAGCAAGCACCAACGAAAGCCCCTATTGATCCTGGAATAATCAGACGATATACCAATTGTTTATCCACGTTTCCAAATTTGATATGAGATACTCCCGAAGCGGCTGTTGTCACGACTTCAGAAAGATGGACGGACGCAGAAGCTACTGCTGGTGCAATACCAAATGCCAATAAAAGAGACGATGATGTGACGCCATATGCCATCCCCAATGCTCCGTCAATTAGTTGTGCTAAAAAACCTACAAATGCCAAAACAATCAGCTTTTTCATATTTTTCCTCCTGATGCCTTTTATTTAGTTATGTATTATCTGAAGATACAGAATTTTGTTTTTTTGAAAAAACCCCTACTCTAAGCAGTTAAGAGTAAGAGCCTTCAGTTTATCTGATCCGCTTCCTCATTTTCTTTTTCATAACAGGTATTAAATTAGAATTTTTTAAATATAAATAAATTTTATATTATTGATAATAACCGTACTTTTCCTACCTGTCAACTATAGTTTATATATTTTCTTACCTATATTAAATATAAACTGGATTTGAGGTCGTATCCTTGAAATGAGATTTGATTGAATGTACACTATAAACCTTGATAAAAGAGCAAATAAAAAAGCGTGTTTTGAAATAAAGATAGTTCAAAACACGCTTTTAATATATTCAAGTATATCTATAGTAACAGGTACTACTCAATAGAATAAACTCATAAAAGAGTTAATGCTTTTGTCTCATCAATATGAATAAACGCATCATATCGTTCAGACAAACGAGAAGGCACATAATTTCCATAATGCTCGTGAGCAGGATTATATACGACACCAATGGCCCTATGCCCCATTACATTGCGAAATAAATGTTTGTTTTCTTCTGTAAAGAGCAAATATTGATTGAAATCACCAGCGTTGTGCATTGCTTCTTCCCAACTTCCCTCTGTACCTTTTGGAACGGTCATGACCTCAGCAGGGTCTCCCCATCTCTTTGCAGCAATAACAGTCCCTTGATATGTACCAAAACCAATCGCATATACATTGTTTTGTCCATATTTTTCTCGAGTTAATTGACCTACATTAACCATTCCTTCATTAGCCATATCCGTAGCTCGAGCATCACCAATATGTGTGTTATGTTCCCAAATGGTTCCTTTTGCTGCTTCACCATAAAAACTTCCGATATGGTGAAGGGCTTCGACCATATGACGATCCCGAATATTCCAAGATTCATTATCATTTGTCACCATCGTATGATAATAATGCTCAGCGTTATTCGCAACAATCGCATTAATATTCATATTAAGGGCTGCTTCAGGATCTTCAGGATGAATACTTTTATTTTCTTTTATAGTATTTAATAGCTCGAGGATTTCACTCATACAATCTTCTCCATAAAATGCAGAAGAAATTCCGTACATTTCCGGCTTACGTTTATATGGATCAAAACATTCAATGGCATTTAATGCTTTTTGCAAATCGGGCGACTTAATTTTTTTTAAGTAGTCTACGATTGCCTCCATAGATTCCCATAAACTATACACATCAAGACCATAAAATCCTACTTTTTTCTCTGTTTGTGTTTGATTATACGAATGTAACCAATCGATGAGATTCACAATTTCATGATTAGCCCACATCCAACTTGGCCAGCGGTTAAACGATTTTTTCAACACATCTTCCGCACTTTGATATTCGGGAGCCAGCCCTTTTACATAGCGGTTCACCTCGTAACAAGCAGGCCAATCCCCTTCCACAGCGACAAAAGAAAATTGATGCTCTTGAATAAGTTGCTTTGTTAATTCGGTCCGAATAGTATAAAACTCACTTGTACCATGACTCGCTTCACCAAGCAAAACATATTTAGCATGACTTGCTGCGTTAATCAAAGGCTGAAGTTCTGTTGGACTTGAAAATTTAACAGCATAGTTCTTAATTTCGTCTATTAATTGATTTGTTTTTAACAATTCCGTTCACCTCTTTTTTAGTATGAACGAATTTGAGCGGCTTCATTAAATATTAAATGTTCTACTAAACTATATTTTAAAAATAAACTGAGCGATTTTACCACTCAGTTTATAAAAATTCCACTACAAAGGCATATTTATTGTTGTAAGATAGGAGCAACTACATCAATTCTATTGGTCCAAACACCGCCAGAATAGTTAGATGGCAGACGCTTAACATCCTCCGCTGTATCAAAACCTTCTGACCATCCTCCATCACCTGCAACAATAAATACTCGTGTATCTACATTTTCTAATCGTTTGATAAATTTATCCGGCCATCCCCACATCCACGAAGCATATGTCTCTGAAATGTGAATTTGTGTATTTTGACAAGCAGCAGGAACATATCCCGTCCATCCTACAGCGATATAAGGAAGCATACAACTTTTCATCGTAGCTTATGAATTAAAAACGATTCATCTGGAAAATAAGATAGCACTTCTTCAAGGGACGGCATAAGCCCTACTCCTTTGCCACGGAACGGATAGCTTTTTCCATTATCAGCCGTATATCCGTATCCAATGTCCAAAGACTTCAATTCTTGCATAGTATGTTCTCTCGTTACCCCTTTTCCATCTGTCCGGCATTCAAGTGTCCAATCATGGAACACAGCAAACTGACCATCTTTTGTAGGTTGGACATCAAATTCAACGATATCAGCACCCGCTCCAAAGGCTGCTTCCATAGACGGAATCGTATTCTCTAGATAAGGATGTTCTGGTTCATAAATCCTTTCTGCCGTACACGTATCACTTTTAATTCCTTCCATATGGAATGTTTGGGCCATTCCTCTATGCGCTAATAATAGAGGGTCTTCATCTTTCGTTTTAGTAAATAAAGAGGTGTTATTTATGTACATGAATACTACTAAAATCAATAAAAATAGGCCAAATCTTTTTATAAATCTTTTGAATTTCTTCATAATTCCTCCAATTTTTTATATATAATGTAGTTTAGCATGGATACCCTCCGCTTGCATCGTTACTGTAGCTTTATAAAAAAGTAAGCTGCAAACGCTGATTTTACACAGAAAAAACCAACTGTTTTGAAACAATACAAAGATTGCTCAAAACAGTTGGTTTTTTATTTATTTTAGTTTGACGGTTCTAATTTCAGCATTGCACCAAAATATTGTGAAGCAGTCGTAAAAGAAATAAATGCACATAATTCACTTATTTCCTCTTCACTGAAACATTCTCTCAAAACATCAAAACTTGATTCAGCTATTTCACCCTTTTGTTTTAAAAAGACTTCTGCAAATCCTACTGCAACAGATGTTTTTTCCTCAAAATTAATTGAATCTGGTTTTCCTTTGGCCTTACAATACTCACATCCGTTACTTTGAGCTAATGTTCTTCTTACTTGTTCCTTTAATTTAGATGTTAGCATTCCATCTTTCCCCAACACATCACCTAACTGACTCCACCCTTCCATTACATCCTTATTATGCCCCAATAGCCTTTGGAAAGGTGTTTCCCCGAAACAGGATTCAACAATTCTTGCCATCTAAGTCCCTCCTTGTTATGTTTAATTATAGAAAATAAAATAACTAAATTACATTAAATTCAAAACGATTATCAAGTAAATAATATTTAAAATTAACGATTAATAGGAGAAAACTTTAAAAATGAAAATAGATGAAATTGATAAAAAAATTTTAGATGAACTACTCAATAACAGCCGTTTATCAATGAGTGAGCTTGGAAGAAGGGTAAATTTGTCCTCCCCATCAGTAACGGAACGAGTAAGACAGATGGAGTCCTTTGGGATTATAAAGAAAAATACTTTATTGGTCGATTATGAAAAATTAGGTTTACCGATTCAATGCATAATTGAAGCAACCGTTAAAAATGGTGACTATAAGTCTTTTAAGAGTTATATAGAGAAACTTCCAAACGTAGAATTTTGTTATCGAATAGCAGGGAGTGCTTGTTATATGTTTAAAATGCAGTTTGAAACTTTCGCTAACGCAGAAAAATTCATTGATGAGGTTAGTCCAATCGCACAAACTGTCACACATTTTATTTTTTCACAGGTTCCAACAAATTTAAAATTTAATATAGACGAAGAATTTTAGCTAAGTCTTTACTCTTCATTTAGCTGAAAAGCAGTTGAAGTAACCGTCAATTAATATCAATTTTAATTCTTGAACAGAATTCTTTTTATTATAGTGATAGGTAAGCTTTTGAAGTTATCGCC
>NZ_QWVS01000057.1 GCF_003570725.1 Peribacillus asahii | reverse complement strand
CTTTTTTAATAGTGTGTGCTCACTTAAAAAATTAACGTTGGCGTTTCTGTTTTGTTTAGTTTTCAAAGAACTAGTTTATCTTACTGACAATAATTAATTATACGCTTTTATTTTCAATTCGTCAATTGTTTTTTGAATGTTTTTCTTAAACAATTATTGAAAATAAAATTGTTTTTTTAATACAACGACTATTCATAGAAATCAACAGGACTTCTTAGCCGGTTTTTATATAATACTATATTGATATATATAAATCAATACTTAATTTAAAATTTTAATACATTGCTAAAAAGTAAATAATGCAATAAAGGCTGAACAGCAAACTTGTTCAGCCCTTATATTCAAACTCTTAATGAACTTGTACAAAAGATACTTTCTGCACCGACTAACACATTAATGGAAATCTACATCTATTTTCTTCTTTGTGTCTTTCGCAATTTTCGGCATTCTTACTTCAAGTACACCATTTCTATAGGTTGCTTTAACCCCTTCCTGTGAAACTGGGCTTGGCAATGTAATCATTCTTTGGAAACGACCTGCATAGCGTTCTCTTCTAAACATATTTTCCTCTTTGACTTCATCAGTACGATTAATAGAACCGCTAATGCTTAGTCTATTATTTTCAATATCAATATCCACATCTTCCTTCTTTTCAAGCCCAGGAATATCACATGTTGCCACGACTTCATTTTCCGTTTCATGAACATCTACTCGGATACTACCCAGGCCCTGCTCATGATCAAAACGAATTGGAAAGTCTGAAAAGAAACGGTCAAATTCTCTGCTCATATTTGAAAGTTGTCTGAATGGATCGTATGGTACTAATGTCATTTTCATTATCCTCCCTATCCTTTATACAAGGATAGTATTCCAACTTTGAAATAAAAAATACTTCTCCTTAGAAGAAAGATAATTTTAAAAAATCAGCCACCCTTGATTTACCTTACTTCTTCTCTGCCTTAAAGAATAATAACGTTCCCGCTTTTCTCACCTTTTTTCCTTACTTTTTCGTTCAAAAAAAGACCGAAGGTCTGCTGAAGCGGTTCAGTTTACCTTCGGTTCTGGAATGTTCTTTTTATTTAAAGAACGTTATTTTTATTTAACGTAAAGTAGTATTATCGATTCACAACAACTACAATCAACCTCATACTCCTATTACTCAACCGTCACACTCTTCGCCAAATTACGCGGTTTATCCACATCGCATTCACGGTGAAGTGCTGCGTAGTATGCAATAAGTTGGAGAGGGATCACAGAAATAAGCGGTGTTAATAGCTCATGCACTTTTGGAATGACAAAACGATCGTCGTCTTCTTCCAATCCCTTCATAGAAATAATACATGGGTTCGCACCACGAGCGGCAACCTCTTTCACGTTTCCACGAATGCTTAAGTTCACACCTTCTTGCGTTGCAAGCGCAACAACCGGTGTACCTTCTTCGATTAATGCAATCGTGCCATGTTTTAATTCTCCGCCAGCAAAACCTTCTGCTTGAATGTATGAGATCTCTTTTAACTTCAATGCCCCTTCTAAACCTACATAATAGTCTAAAGAGCGGCCGATAAAGAAGCAGTTACGTGTCACCGATAAGAATTCACGAGCAATAGATTCCATTTCTTCCTTGGAATCACAAAGAGCAACCATAGCTGTCGCGACCATTCCAAGCTCTTTTACAAGATCGAAGTCAATCTTCTCATTGCGGAACTTTGCCACTACATTAGCTAAGATAGCAAGTACTGCTACTTGAGCTGTATAGGCTTTTGTAGACGCTACTGCAATTTCTGGACCTGCATGTAAAAGTAACGTAAAGTCCGCTTCACGTGAAAGCGTAGAGCCTGGTACATTTGTAATCGTAAGAGCTTTATGGCCTAACTCCTTAATTGCCACAAGAACAGCACGGCTATCTGCCGTTTCACCACTTTGTGAAATGAAAATAAATAACGGTTTTTCTGATAAAAGCGGCATATTGTACGTAAATTCCGAAGCCACATGCACTTCAACTGGAATTTTCGCCATTTTTTCAATGAACTGTTTACCAATTAAACCAGCGTGATAACTCGTTCCGCAAGCAACGATATAGATGCGATCCGCTCCGCTCACAGCTTCTGCAATATTGAAGTCAATCATAAGCTCATCGTTTTCATTTTGATAAGCTTGAATAATTTTACGAATAACAGCTGGCTGTTCATCGATTTCTTTAAGCATATAGTGCGGATATGTTCCTTTTTCAATATCACTCGCATCTAGCTCTGCTGTATAGGGTTCACGTGAAACCTCTTCATTGTTTAAGTTTTTAATCGTTACATCTTCTTTCGTTACAATGACCATTTCTTTATCCATTAGCTCTAAAAATTGATCAGTTACTTGCAACATTGCCATTGCATCAGAAGCGACTACATTAAAGTCTTCACCTACACCAATTAATAATGGGCTTTTATTTTTCGCTACATAGATGACTTCAGTATTCTCAGCATCTAACAATGCTAGAGCGTAAGAGCCTTTTAATAAGGTTAATGTATGGCGAAATGCTTCCTCAACATCTCTTCCTTCGTTTACAAATCTCTCAATTAATTGAACAATTACTTCTGTATCTGTATCACTTTTAAACGTTACATCTTGTAAATACTCACGTTTTAAAATCGCATAGTTCTCAATAACTCCATTATGAACAAGTGTAAATCGGCCTGATGCGCTTTGGTGCGGATGCGCATTATCTTGACTCGGTACACCATGAGTTGCCCAGCGCGTATGTCCAATTCCTGTATGTGCTGACACATCTTCATCCACTTCAGCACGCAAATCCGCAATACGGCCTTTTTCCTTGAAAATGGTTACACCTTCCTCATTTTTAACAGCAATACCTGCTGAATCATATCCACGATATTCAAGCTTTTCTAAACCTTTTAATAAAATCTCCTTCGCATCTTGAAGGCCAGTATAGCCAACGATTCCACACATATTGATGTTCCTCCAAACCGGTTGGAGGAGGTAAGCATGTATCAGACGTCAGACAGACTCTGTACATACTTCCCCCCTCACCTCATTATTTTTTAAATTTCACTGTTTGTGCATTTTCCACCCTTTGTGCAGCAAGTTGCCCCGCTGTTTTAAGGTGAAAATTACGACGGTTGTGCACAGTCAACCGGGAGGCATCCGCCGATTGTTCGATAAACCTCCCCCTCGTCAACTAAGCCATCGTTTCGTCCAGGCTTAGTTCAGGCGCTTGTAAAACTACTATATTATATTATTACCTTCCCCCCTCCTCTCGCTTTTTAATTAACAAATATTAGAAAGCATAGGAAACAGGATAAGCATATCGTAAACAAAACTAAACAAAAGGTCAATCTTATATTACTTTTTCACATCATAAAATGACTTAAGGAGCATCCCTTTCCCATACTCTCTAATTTGATTTAACGTGATTCTTTTGAACCATATAACATAAAAATATGCATAAAAGGCAAACTTGTGCCTGTTATGCATATTTTTAAAACATATCTTTGTGAAATTTTTCTTATTCAGTCAATCCCATTTCAGCTTGTACAACAGCGACAATTCGATTGACATAGCGTGTACATTCTTCAGAAGTTGGGGCCTCTGCCATAACGCGCACAAGAGGCTCTGTTCCTGATGGTCGAACTAAAATACGTCCGTTTCCATTCATCTCCGCTTCCACTTCTTGAATGACTTCTTGTACTTTTTCGTTCGCTGTAACACCATGTTTATCGCTCACACGTACATTCACAAGTGTTTGTGGATACTTCTTCATTTCACCAGCTAATTCAGATAATGGCTTCTTCGTTTCACTCATAATATTAACAAGTTGTAAACCAGTTAATAAACCATCTCCTGTTGTATTATAATCTAGGAAAATAATATGACCAGATTGTTCTCCCCCTAGATTGTAGCCGCCCTTTTTCATTTCTTCCACAACGTATCGATCTCCGACAGCCGTTTGTGCGCTATTCACACCATGTTCCTCTAATCCTTTATAGAAACCAAGATTACTCATTACCGTTGAAACAACTGTGTTATGTTTTAAACGATTTTGTTCCTTTAAATACTTGGCACAAATATACATAATTTGATCGCCATCCACGATGTTTCCTTTTTCATCAACAGCGATAATGCGATCACCATCACCATCAAATGCCAATCCTACATTCGCACCTTTTTCAAGAACAAAGGAAGCCAATGCTTCTGGATGCGTTGAGCCGACACCTTCGTTAATATTTAAACCATTTGGTGAAGCCCCCATTGTCGAAACATCTGCATCTAAATCGGCAAATAAATGTGTCGCAAGAGAAGATGTCGCACCGTGAGCACAATCCAAAGCAATATGAATACCTGTGAACTCTTCATCCACAGATTGTTTTAAGTACTGAATGTATTTTTGACCACCTTCGAAGTAATCATTAACATGGCCTAAATCTCCACCAACTGGACGTGGCAGCTCATCTTGTTCTGAATCAAGCAGCGCTTCTACTTCTGCTTCCTGCTCATCTGTCAGCTTAAACCCATCTGGTCCGAAAAATTTAATTCCATTATCCGCAACTGGGTTATGTGAAGCAGAAATCATGACACCTGCCTCAGCACTTAATGCTTTTGTTAAATAAGCCACACCAGGGGTTGAAATGACTCCTAAGCGCATTACTTCGGCACCAATAGATAATAAGCCTGCTACCAGTGCGCCTTCTAACATATGGCCAGAAATACGCGTATCACGTCCGATTAAAACTTTCGGAATCTCAGCATGCTTCGTTAATACATACCCGCCAAAACGTCCTAGCTTAAATGCTAATTCAGGAGTTAGTTCGCTGTTCGCCACACCCCTTACTCCATCTGTACCAAAATATTTACCCATGTAAAATCGCTCCTTCTTTTGAATCGTTTCTATTGTATAACCGCCTGTAAGCGTAGGCTATGTTTCTTCCTTTTGAGTAATGGAGACCGTTGCGGTTGATGATGAGAGTTCCCATTCCACATTGTCAGGTACTTTAACAGATAACGGTACATCGTGCTTACCTTCTGTTAATTGACTAACATCCGCTGTTACGACTATGTCATTTACTGTTATATTCTTCAAGTCTTGGCTAGCTCCCATCAGCGTAATATCCGTCGTTTTAGGTTCTACCTCTACTTCCTGATTCTCATCCAACCCAGTAATCCCAATTATGAGGTTAGTTAGCTTTTTAGATTCCACCGATACCTCTTGTTCTTCTTCTTGCTGCTTCTGTGGCTCCTGAGTTTGAGTTTGTTCCTCTTTGTGCTGTTCTATTTGTTCTTCTTGTTCTTGATCCTGATCTTCTTTTTCTTTTTCTTCTTCATCTTCATCCACTACGTGATCAGTTTGAACTTTCACTTTAACCGTACTTACTGACATTTTCTTCACATCATCAGACTGTGGCAGTTTGACCTCTAATTCCGTATCGCCGGTCACTTTTGAAATATCAACATTTACATTAATATTGTTAATGTTTTTTAGATCCTCTTCTTTTCCGTATACCGTTACTTCTTTTGGATTAACTGATAAACTCTTAATTCGAATTCCATCTTTGGCCTTCCCTTTTTGAACAGCATTAATTTTAACTTTCTTAGATGGTATACTAATCGGCAAAGTAACGTTAACACTTGCTGGCTCAATAATGACATCCAGATTATTCAAATTGCGGTCTAATGCTCGAACAGTTGCTTTACCGTTTACTGTCTCTTTAACATCTTTATTTAAACCAATCATGGCTTTCACATAAGAAATTTGTTCGATTGTTTCCTTAGCCCCTGTAACTTTTACTGTTTGTGGACTAACAGTCGGCGGTTCTGCTGAATATCCATCGGCTAACACAGAGGGATCATATTCAGCTTCAACTGGGAATTCTTTCGTAACCCTCTCTTGAATGTTCGCTTCGACATACTCCGGCTCAATTGTTGCCACTAGTTTTTCGTTTAAGTCACTAATTTTAAACGTTACAGTTCGACTTCCTATCGTAATATTAGGGTCAGACAGATCGACATACACTTTGAAATCACGTTGATTTTTCGCAGCTGTAACAAGTGCTTTAGCCCCTTTCAACGTCACATCAACACTATCAGGAATACCGCTGACCACCAAGTTCTCCATGTCATAGTACACTTCAACTGGCACATTCTCAATCGTCACCGTGTCGATATCAGGAGAAGTTGAAAAACCAATTGCCTTCTTATCAGACTGCAACTCAAAGTTTGCTGAAATAAACAGTAAAACAGCAATCACAAACGATGCGATTCTGACAAACCATTTATTCGTCATAAGTTTATCCATTCTTCTTCCCCCTCCAATTCAAGATTCCTGAGGAAGTAAGCCTGTCTTTATTTAATACAAGTTCATTTATCAGCATTTCTTTAAATGCATCCTGATCTAAATTACGATACAGCTCACCATTTTTGGTCAGTGAAATACTCCCGGTTTCTTCCGAGACAACAATTGTCAGACAGTCGGTTACTTCACTAATCCCAATTGCCGCTCGATGACGTGTGCCTAATTCTTTCGAAATAAAAGGACTCTCCGATAACGGCAAATAACAAGCCGCTGCGGCCACTCTATTATCTTGCAGGATTACCGCACCATCATGAAGCGGAGTATTGGGAATAAATATATTAATCAATAATTCCGACGTAATATGCGATCCAAGCGGAATACCTGTTTCAATGTAGTCGCTTAAACCAGTCTCTCTTTCAATTGAAATTAAAGCTCCAATCCGTCTTTTTGCCATATAGGCAGAAGCTTTCACAATTTCTTCTACCAAATGCTCTTGCTCATCCTCTTCTGGCATATTATTTCGTGAAAAAAGGCTTCCTCGTCCTAACTGTTCAAGAGCACGTCTTAATTCTGGTTGGAAAATAATCAAGATAGCCAAAACCCCCCAGGTCATAACCTGCTCCATTAACCACCCTAACGTATTTAAACCAAGCAAACTGCTCAAGCTGCGCACAACCACAATAACAAAAATCCCTTTTAACAGTTGAACAGCCTTTGTCCCGCGAATAATGTTAAATATTTTATATATTAAAAACCAAACGAGGATAATATCTAATAAATTTACTACGTAATCCCAAAATGTTAAATCGGGTAATGCCATATTATTTCCTCCAGTCAATAAAACATTTAACCTATGTAAGCACACATATCACGAACCTTTTTAGTATACCATTTTCCATATCATAATCCTAAATTTAATACAATCGGAAAAGACAAATCTGCCTGAAGCACTAGCTTCAGGCAGATTTGCCTACCTAGTTCTCCTCACCTGACTTTTCTCCTGCTTCTGGGTACACGATGGACTTCACTGTATGTTTTATCTTAAACCATAGCCATTCAAACACTTGATTGATTTCTTGAATCTGCCCCGTAACATTCCCAGCTGCAGCCATATATTGTTGACCATTGATAACAGTCACGTCACCATCCACTTGACCTTCAATACGAATGTCTCCATTTTGGACAACGATATCTCCCTCAACGGTCTTCCCCTCTGGAACAATGACCGTTTCACCTTCTACAATTAAATTCGGCTGCTTCGATACAGAGAATTGATGATCTTCATTATAAGTCGAAAAAACAGAACCTGTCATAAGTAAAACAAACAAGGACGCTGCTGTTAAAAGTGGATGTTGCTTAAACCAGCGCTTAGCCCCTACTTGTTTTTTCTCCTTAGGAAGTTGGGCCATGACTCTAGCTGTAAAGTCATCAGGTGCTTTAATATGGGACGTGCTTTGTACGAGAGCAACTGCCTTTTTCATCTCATGAAAATACTCTCGACATTCAGAACAGGTTTGTAAATGATTCCGTAAAATTTCTTGATGCTCTGACGTAATGTCTTCATCTAAATAATCGTGCATATATTCAATGATATCCTCATGGCAATTCAAAATACTCACCTTCTTTTTAAAAATGGCGCAGTTGTTTTCGCAAAGCTTCACGACCGCGATGTATCCTCGTTTTGACTGTACCGACTGGTAAATCCAATATGTCGCTAATTTCTTTCAATGATAGTTCTTCAATATATTTCAAAACGATAACCGATCGATATTTTTCTGGCAACTTTGTAATTTCTTCCTGAATAGATTCTTGAAGCTCTAAGGATGCTACTTCCTCTTCTGGCTTCAATGTATCTGAAGCAATCTGCGAATACATATTTAATCCCTCTGTACCAGCTACTTCAGCATCTAAATGATAATCTGGCTTCTTCTTTCGAAGTCGATCAATACAGAGGTTCGTTGCAATTCGATATAACCATGTTGAAAATTTCATGTTAATCTTAAAGCTATGGATATTTACAAAGGCCCTCACAAACGCTTCTTGAGCTAAATCCTCTGCTTCATGCCTATTGCCCAGCATCCTAAAGCAAAGTTGAAAAACTTTATCCTTATATAGTTCAACAATTTCTCCAAATGCGTTTTGATCCCCTTTTAGAACTTGATTAATTCTTTTTTTTATAAGTGCTTCCATCCTGTTTCTACCCCCGCTCATGCGGCTATACGATAAGTACGAATCGTAAGCTAAAAGGTTTCAAAAATTTCCCCATTTTAATTTTAACAAAGTTTTTACCAGTCTGTTCAATAAAATACAAATGAACAAACATAAAAAAACAGCAACTTCATGACTCGGAAGTTACTGTCCTCTTAAACTAACTTATAAAAGCTTTTCTCCTAACAGTGAGCCCATCAACGCGACTGCAAGTACTGCCGTTTTATTTCGTTCATCTAGAATCGGATTTACCTCAACTAATTCTGCAGACATAACTAATTGAGACTCTGCTAACATCTCCATGGCTAAATGACTTTCTCGATAACTAACCCCTCCATTAACAGGTGTCCCTACCCCTGGGGCATCTGCGGGGTCTAGCGCATCTAAATCTAGAGATAAATGAACTCCGTCTACTCGCTCCCTTAAATATGTAATACATTGCTCCATAACCATGGCCATTCCTAAACGGTCAATTTCATGCATCGTATAGACTTTAATTCCTTTTTCCTTAATCAACTTCTTCTCGCCTTCGTCAAGCGATCGAGCGCCAATAATCACAATATGTTCTGGCTTAACCTTAGGCGCATACCCTTGTATATTGACTAAATCTGGATGACCAAGCCCCATACTAACAGCTAGCGGCATTCCATGTATATTACCAGAAGGGGAAGTTTCCTCTGTATTTAAATCTCCATGGGCATCAAACCAAATTACACCTAAATTTCGATAATGCTTTGCTACCCCAGCCAAAGTGCCGATACCAATGGAATGATCCCCTCCCAACACAAGCGGAAATGAATGATTCTTCATAATTTCATCTACTTTATCTGCTAATAATCGATTTACCTCTGCAACAACCGGTAAGTTTTTCAACTTAGAGTGCGAAGGAGCTCTATTAGCAGTGCGACTAATGATAATATCCCCCAAGTCTTCCACCTCAAGTTGCAGATTCTTAAAACGTTCAACAATTCCAGCATATCGGATCGCACTTGGCCCCATATCTACCCCTCTTCGTGTTTGACCAAGATCCATGGGAACACCGATTAATGATATTTTCCCTATATTCATCCCATCTCCCCCTCTCTTCCATTTTATAACTGAAAAGACAAATGGTTCAACTTAACAAATTGATGTATAAAGATACAAACGCAAAAAAGTCTTAAACTAATATAGTTTAAGACGAAATTATGGTGTTATGTAGTTAATGGTGGAGCCTAGCGGGATCGAACCGCTGACCTCCTGCGTGCAAGGCAGGCGCTCTCCCAGCTGAGCTAAGGCCCCATATGAAATTTTAAAAAGATGGCTGGGCTAGAAGGATTCGAACCTTCGCATGACGGAATCAAAATCCGTTGCCTTACCGCTTGGCTATAGCCCAATATATGAATGAGAAGTTCCTATAATTTTATAAGATGGTGGAGGGGGGCAGATTCGAACTGCCGAACC
>NZ_QWVS01000056.1 GCF_003570725.1 Peribacillus asahii | reverse complement strand
ATTACAGATGTAAAGTTTCTCGATGGTACTTATGTATATGAAGTAAACTACAGCGATGGACTTTATGTGGAGAGTACCCTGGAGCATATTGATGATTATGATGGAGAAATTGTTTTTGAGAAGGAACAAATTAATATTGAATATAAATTTTTATTAGGCGATTTAGTACAAGTCGATGGGTATGAGTACGATTACTTTAAAATTGTTGGTTACCGGACAGAGATTTGGCGTTATAAAGACAGCGCTTGGGAAGATGTCATTTACGAATTAACGCGAATTTCTGACGGAGAATGGCTTGAGGCGCATGAAGAGGAAATGACATTAATAGCTGATGCCAAGCGAGCAGAAGCGATTATTCAAAAATTAGAGATATTATACTCTGCACATAAAAAAGAAAAAGAGCAGCCGAAGCTAAATAATCCTCGTAAAGGTGAGAGGAATAAGAAAATGACAACTAAAGAGCAAAAACAACATATTGATGGCTTGTTAGATTTATATAATGATTATAATCGATTATTTAAAGAATTCGGTGATGATGAGTATAAGCATATTATGAATATTGCTCTTGGGAAAATTCGTAGAGCAGCTGAAGAATTGTACCCGAATCGTAAGAAAAAGAAAACGAACTCTTAGAAATAGTAATTTTATGAATATTCGTTTAGCAATTATCATAGAACTTGTATGGAGGGGGCGATGGTATGCGAGAAATTGAGGTTATTATTGATACAGAAGAAATTGCAGAATTCTTTTTTGTAGAATTGCTGAAAAGAGGTTATGCTCCAACAGAGTTAGAAGCCGAAGATCTTGCTGACATCACATTCGATTATTTAATCCAAAAGTGCATCATTGATGAGGAATTAGAAGAATAATCGATACCGAATTCCTTACTTTTCATAGAATACATGACGGCGGAGTAATCCGTCGTTTTATATTGAAGTATTCATTTGACACAGTTTTCTAACAAACGACTAGACATGCTTTAGAAGTATTCATTTATAATAAAGGTAGTTCAAATTCTATAAAGTAGGAGTGATGAGGATGTGGGTTTTTAATAAGATGTTAGCGAGTATAGGCATTGGCAATGCAAAAGTGGATACGAAGTTGGAAAAAAGTCAATATACGCTTGGGGAAACAGTTTCAGGAATCATTGACGTTCAAGGTGGAACAGTTGAACAGAAAATTGACGAAATTTATTTAACGCTACATACGAATTATGAAGTTGAAAACGATGATCATACGTATCAAAAGACAGCGACCATTAACCGGTATTTAATTACTCAACCTTTCGTAATTGGACCAAATGAAACGAAAGAAATCCCTTTTAGCTTTCAACTTCCATTTGAAACACCTCTTACTTACGGAAAGACAAAGATTTGGATTAAAACAGGAATGGATATAAAAAATGCCATCGACCCTACAGATCAGGATTATATTAGAGTCGTGGCCAATCCACTAATTGATTCTGTTTTACATGCTGTAAAGGAATTAGGATTTCGATTGCGAGAAGTGGATTGTGAGGAAGCTCCTTTTCGTTTTCGTACATATGCACCTTATTTTCAAGAATTTGAATTTGTACCGGTTAGCGGGGCCTTTCGCGGCCACTTAAAAGAGCTTGAATTCGTATTTTTTGTGAAAAATGATCAGGCGTTAGAAGTATTAGTCGAATTGGACCGTAAGTCTCGTGGTCTTGCTGCGTTGTTTGGCGATAGTGAAAAGAATGTTCGTTTATCTTTAACAAGTCATGATATTCCGAATATGAAGCATAGAATCAATGATTTTTTAATTCGATATATTTAGTGGTAAGAAAAACCCGATTCGGGTTTTTCTTTATTTCAGGTTATGTTAAATGATATTGATTAAAAAACTCCTTTTGTGAAAAATTGTTATTAATAAATCGATGTAGGGACTTCATATACATATACAGTTTTAAAAGGGGAGGAGAACATGATATGTTAATGGTGTATCACAAGCATGTTAAGGAAGGATTAAAACGTCTTACTATTCCTCATGTGAAAAAAATCAAAAATTGTCACTGTTCTTGTCTGTATTTTGACTGCTCCCACAGCTGAAGCAGTGGGATTCCCACCCCAAAGCTCGTTAAATAGATTTTTCTTTCACAGAATCTATTTGCCGTGAGTTTTCCTATGTCATACGAACCTCCGGTTCGCAAAAAAGTTCTAATCTCTAGC
>NZ_QWVS01000055.1 GCF_003570725.1 Peribacillus asahii | reverse complement strand
CATAAACTCCATTTTCTAAGGAGACATTGTTTGCGATATTCAAATTAGCTGTCGGAAATCCGATCGTTCTTCCGAGCTGCTTCCCTTTCTCAACCTGGCCGATAATAAAATGATCAGCGTACTGACGTAATGCGTTCATATGAACCTCCTTTTGAAAATGTTTTATAAAAAAGATAAAGGCCTCCTAAGCAAATACTTAGAAAGCCTCTAGTTGTCTAGTCGGTAATATTATATTATTTGTTAATAAATATAATCCCATTATTCCTAGTTGTCAAGTTCAATTTACCTGTTATTTAGAAAAAATCAAATTTACTAAAAATTAAAATAATTGTATTTTTCAAAGATAATCTAATATTAATTAACTAATAATCTTCTAAAATAAGTTATTAGCTATTAACTCAAATACATAAATAACTTTATAGAAGGATGTACAGAAATAAATGATTTGATGTATATCAAAAAAGCAAACTTGACATATTGGTTTAATATAATTAAAATCACAAATAATCATTTATTACTTTTTGTCCAATATTGCCCACTGAATAACCAGAAGCTCATGTCGATTCCTTTCGTTAGGGATTCTGATGTGAGCCTCTTTTTTATTTAATATGAAGGAGGAGGAGATATCATGAGTTTACAATTTGCTTATTGGGCGCCAAACGTTAGTGGAGGTTTAGTCATCTCTCAGTTATCACAAAGAACAGGTTGGTCATTTAAAGGCTTATTCGAAGAACACAAAACCATATTCTTCAAGCAAGCCTCCTAAATATACTGCTATTTATGCAACTTCTTAATTTTGCTCCTTCATCATCTCATCATAAATCAACTTGCCAATCTTACTAATAATCTGACGGCTTTCCTCTTCCGATGCCATATCTTCCGTTAAAACAGCCGCGCAAACCGTTTCCGTTTCAGAACGAATAATAGCCGCATCATGCATGACTCCACGAAGGCTGCCTGTTTTATTCCCAACTTTCACACCTTTTCCCATCATAGCAGGAAGGCGTTCCTTAAATTGCTGCTGTTCAAAGATGTCTAGAATCCTTTCTTGACTGGCTTTTGTTAAAAAATCACCCGTATGTATCGCCTTTAAACAAAGTACAGTATCAGCGGCTGACATCGTATTGTCGCGCCCTTCTTTTAGAGCCTTAAAGTCAAACATTCTTCGTTGTAACACGGTATTTTCTAACCCAAGCTCTTGAATACATTGATTAATCTTCTCAAAAGTAAGCAACGTCATCATCATATTCGTAGAGGTGTTATCCGAAATCGTAATCATGAGCGTTAATAAATCTTCAACTGTTAAAAATACCTTATCTGACAAAGTATGGAGTACACCAGACCCGCGAGTGACCTCATTGCGTGGAATCGTTAACGGCTGATTTAAATAAATATCTTTGTTCTCAGCTTGACGATACCCTTCAATAATCATCGGGATTTTAATTAAGCTTGCGGATTGAAACGCTTCATGTTCGTGATAAGAAATAGACTCTCCGCGATCGTTTTCAATTTTGTACGCGATCCGCCCATCAAATGTTTCAATAAGCTCTAAAATTTTTGGTTCAATTGATTGTAAAGTCATACAAATCCCCCTTTTTCCCATTATCGAGGTGAACCCCTGCTCACCTCTTCTCTTTATTCTATCACGGAAAGAGTGAGAACTTATAGACCTATCCATTCATAGCGGTTCAAGATATGGAGAAATTGTTGAATAATTAACCGTATTATATGTAGCAATATAGAAAATAAATAAAAGCACCACCCTATACTTTGTGATGCTTTAGTTTCTTATTGATTTATTCTATTTTGCTTTGGCAGTATGACTTTTTAAAAGTGGAAATCGCTTCTTTTCCGTTGTATCGACCTGTGTAATTTCCCCGTTATGTACCGTAATAACTACTGAACCATACTGGATATTTTGCAAACTGGCTAAAATATATTGTAATTGCTGCTCTTCTAACTTGCTCATACGAAGCCCCCCTATAATCATGAATTCGCACCTGCTTCTTGTATTCTACTGTTTCACTTATAGATATTATTACTTTATCAAAATAGTACAACTTTTTTCGTAGTTATCACATTAAACATATTAAAAAACTATGAATTAAATATAATACAGCAAGATAAATTTGTCAATTCACTTTTAAGACTTTTCCGTCATTTCTAATTTCGTTCATTCGAATGAGGTATGTAAACAAAAAGGATGCACCCATTATAAATAGGTACATCCTTTTCTTCAGTTAATAACAGCTATAATTCCTTCTTCATCATCAAGCACTAGCTCAATTCCGGCATAAGGATCTCTGTTTAAAAATTCATCAAGCCATAAACGAAGTGCTTCAATTAAGTTCACTGTAATTAGAACTTGCTTGCGCCCTTCCCAATACACTTCAGCAGAAAATCCATACTCATCATCATACATCAATTCTACTTCAACATCTTGAGGTTGAATTTGTTTTTTACGAGACATATACACACATAGTGCATTAATAATATCTTGTTCTGGAATGATTAATTTCTCCACGGATTAGTATCCTCTTTTTTCTTTTTATCCTTGAAGTAAACGAAGATTTTACGAATGATGGAAATAATGACTACGATTGCGATTACATTAATTAAGAAACCAAGAATAGATCCTAATGCACCCATATTCGCAAATAGGCTGCCAAATAGTAAGCCGGCAAGTCCGCCTAACATAAGACCTTTCATAAGTCCGCCAGACATAAAGCCGCCTTTATTAGTAGTATTCGTCTTTGCTTTATTTGTTGTCGCATCAGATTTGTTTATATTATTATTTTGGATATTGCTGTTTCTATCAGTATTAAAGCTTTTCTTTCCTGATTTGTAGGATTTTGCATCAACCGTTGTTGTGCTCTCTTGGAATACAAAGCTGCCAACAGGTGCTAACACTAAAATTGCAGTTAATACAGCTGCCAATAATTTTTTCATGTAAGTAAGTTCCTCCTTGATATATGTTTCATTTTTTTGTAAATGTACCTTATTGTCCTATACGAATTTTCCCAGCACCTTTCATCTTATACTTTATAGTATTTACGATATAGAACAAAATAAGTTTCATTTTTTTCTTTTATTTTTTCAAAAATAGTTTTGTTGAAAATATTACCAAAATAGCATTTCACAGAAAAATAAGCAGAGAGCGTCCCTCTGCTTATTCCTTCTATTACTTGATTAGTTTACACGTACAACATATCCATTGAATTTTTGAGCCCAGTAACCGCTGCTCATATTCGCAATGGCTACGCCCGTAGAGCTTTGAGAACCAATGAATTTACCGCCGCCTACATAAATACCAACATGTCCATTTCTTTTATACGTATCAAAGAATACTAAATCTCCAGGCTGCATTTGGCTTGCTGAGACTTTTGTTCCAGACGCTGCCAAAGCATCTGTATGCGCTGGAAGGCTCACACCTGCTTGACCATATGCCCAAGATACGAAAGCAGAACAATCGAATAAACCGTTCGCAATATCTGATGCCGTTCTACCGCCGCCAAATTTATAAGTAGAGTTCCCGATATACTTGTATCCTGCCGTAATCGCTGAGCCTGTATTGGCACTGCTTGGTTTAGGTGCAGCAGCTTTTGGTTCAGTTGTTTTTGATTCATCAGATGATTTGGTTTCAGTTGATTTTGATGTATCAGATGAATCCGATTTATCGTTTGCTGATGGTGTTGAAGAGCTATTATTAGATGTTGATGCCTGTGTTGATTGTTGCGCTTCTTCTGCTGCTTTTCGTAAAGTTTCTTCCTCTTCTGCTTTACGTTTTGCTTCTTGTCTTCTTTCTTCAAGAATAGAATTAATTTGCGCTTCAAGGTTATCGTCCTCGTTCTCTAGGCTTTCTTGAAGCTGTTTCGTTGCTGTTTCTTTTGCTTCTAACTTCTTGATTGCTCTTTCACTTTGTTTCTTCTGAGATTCAATTTGAACCTGCATTCCTTCTAACTCAACCTGCATGCTTTTCAAGTTAGATAATTTCTCCTCAACTGCTTTTTTCTTCTCTTCTAATTCAGCTTTATCCGCTTCTTGTTCAGCTAAAATAGCACGGTCTGCTTGAGCCATTGTCGCTACCGCTTGAACGCGGCCTACGAAATCACTGAAGTCTGTTGCCCCAAATAATACTTCCACATAGTTGACATCGCCGCCGCTTTCTTGGAATGAAAGAGCACGTTCTTTAAGAACTTCTTCACGATTTGCAATTCGTTCTTCCAATGCTGCAATGGACTTTTTCAGTGCATCTACTTCTGCTTGTGTTTTTTTAATTTGCTCTTTCGTTTTTGTAATCTTTGCGTTGTTTTCTTTAATAGCTTCTTCAACTTGTTCAATTTGTTTTTTCAGCTTTTCTTGCTCTGCATTTAATTCTTTAATAAGTTTCTGTGCTTCAGCAATTTTTTCTTGGATCACCGTACGTTCAGACTCAATATTTGAAATGCTTTCTGCTTGTACTGCTGGAATTGAAAATAAACTTCCTAGTCCGATCATAATAGATGTATTTAATGCAATAAATTTTTTCTTCAAAATCGTTCCCTGCTTTCTTCCCTAGCTATCTAGTAACAGATTCTTGGCGTTCTATGAATCTTATTTATTATAAATAGCCTAGAAATTTTTATATGTTCTTAATGTATTAGTTTCATATGTAAGTTTGTAATGGATTAATATACATAATAAAATAACTTTTTCCTACATTGAAGTATAACATCATAATTTATCAAAGTGGTGTTATTCACATTACAATTATATTTCATTTTAAACATAAACTCCTATTTTTCGACTCATTTCTTCATATTATGTAGCTAAAAAATCCTATATTATGACAAAGTTCATGTAAACATAAGCCTAAGTTAACGATGAAAACGAACTAAAACCTCTTAATTACCATTAAATAGATCTAATATTACAATAACATTACAAACAAAATAATACGCCATTTATTTCCTGTTGAACTATAGAAAAAAGACTAGGTGATACGGCACTGTTGAATTTTGTCTTATTTCACAGGAAACCGTGCTTTCGAAAAAAAGACTCTCACCGATATGGCAAGAGTCTTATCTCGTATGTTCCTTACTTTTGCAGCATGTGGAATACTTGCTCCACGTCTTTATCACCACGACCTGATAACGTTACGACAATTACATCATCACGTGACAATTCTTTCGCTAATTTAATCGCATGAGCAACAGCATGAGAACTTTCTAACGCTGGAATAATTCCTTCCGTTTTAGAAAGAAGCTGGAATGCATCTAATGCTTCCTGCCCTGTAACCGTTACATATTCCCCGCGACCGCTTACTTTTAAATAACTATGTTCTGGACCTACACCCGGATAATCTAATCCTGCTGCAATCGAGAAAGTAGGCTTCGGATTTCCTTCTTCATCTAACAACGTTAAACATTTAAAACCATGTATAACCGCTGGAACACCTTCTGAAATACTTGGTGCTTCTGCTGGTTCACAGCCGATTAAACGAACGTTTGGTTCATCAATATAATGAGCGAATGAACCAATCGCATTGCTTCCTCCGCCTGCACATGCTACGATAGCAGTCGGTAACTTTCCTTCTTTTTCAAGAATTTGACGTTTAGACTCTTCACTAATGACCGCCTGGAAATGCTTCACCATCGTTGGATATGGATGAGGTCCTACAGCTGATCCTAACAAATAAAATGTATTTTCGTAGTTTTGAACTAAATCATTTAACGCTTCATCAACCGCTTCTTTTAAGCGACCTTGTCCCTTATCGACTGCTACAACTTTAGCACCTAGTAATTCCATTCGAAATACATTTAGTGCTTGTCGTTCCGTATCGACTTTCCCCATATAAATGACACATTCCAAGCCAAACATCGCACAAGCAGTAGCGGTAGCCACTCCGTGTTGACCTGCACCTGTCTCAGCGATCACACGTTTAGCTCCCATCTTTTTCGCTAATAAAATTTGGCCGATTGCATTATTAATCTTATGAGCACCTGTATGATTTAAATCTTCACGTTTTAAATAGATTTTCGCTCCGCCAATTTGTTCTGTTAAATTTTTCGCATATGTTAATGGATTTTCCCGACCGATATATTCCTTTAAATAATATTGATACTCAGCTAAAAACCGTGGATCATCCTTATATTTCAGAAACTGTTCTTCTAATACGTCCATTACTTTTTGAAGATTTTCTGGTATATAGCTGCCGCCAAACTCTCCAAAGTATCCTTTACTTTCTACACTATTACTCGTCATTCTAAACTCTACTCCTTTATCATACGTTTCATCTATTATAACAAGTGTCAACTAATATTTAAAAAATTATCTCATAAAATAGAACAGAAAAAAAACCTAAATGCCCATTCCGCATTTAGGTTTTTTCCATCATTCAATCGATCCACTGTGTCACTTCAGAAAAGTGCTTTCTCTTCCCTTTTAATTCCTTCTTTATATCGGAATAGCCGATGTACAGAAAGCCAACGACTCCTGATTTTCCTGTAAGTCCAAAAAACTCCTTCACTTCCGGTGCATAACAAATATCACCTGTTCTCCAAACCGCTCCTAATCCTAAAGCATGTGCAGTTAGCAGCATATTTTGAACAGCCGCATGCACCGCAGCAAATTCCTCTTGAAGAAGCACTTTACTCTGCTCTGAAGGTTCGACTGCTACTGTAATAATCACAGGGGCTCGCAACGGCTTATTTTTCTCACGCTCTAACCTTTTTTGGTCTTCCTCACTCAGAGGCTCCTCCATGTTTGCTTGTGTCATTTGAGCGAAAAGGTTTCCTAAACGATTTCGACCATCTCCTGTTAAAACGAAAAAACGCCACGGTTCTGTTCGATGATGACAAGGGGCCCATGTCCCTGCTTCTAAAATGGCTTCAACTAATTCTTTTGGTACTGGATCTGGCTTCACAACCCCGATACTTCTTCGCGTTTTAATCGCTGTAATAACATCCATTTTTTCAACACTCCTTATAAAGTAAGTGACCGTACAAACCTGATTGATGAAAGCATACCTATATCTTCCTTGTTTCCTCATAAACTTGAGGTGGGAGGCTTACTGCCCGTTAAATGTCGGATAAACATAATACAGATGTAAAAATAACTGCTTCAAAATAAATATTACCAAACAAATATGTAATTTCCAATTCACACACTATAATTAGTGAGATTGAGCAACCGTATCATCGGATTCATTCAGCAGAAAATCATGCAGCGCTTGACGATTGACTGCTTCATCGATTTGCAGCACAAGCTGACTATGACCGCCATTTTTCCCCTCAACTCGTTCATCGGTGTACGAACCTTCAACTGGAATCGTTAAAGTGTCGACAGACTCAGGCCGGTTAGATAACACTTCTTTAATTAAACTTAAGCTATCGACACTGCTGATATTAGTAGAAATATACGGTTGGACAGCCCCTAGTAATCTTGGAGCATTTGAGATTCCGTTTGTACTTACGACTTCATTCAATAATACTTTTATCACTTGCTGCTGACGTCTCGTTCTGCCAAAATCTGATTCGCTATCCTGTCTATAACGAGCATATCCAAGCAGTTCTTTCCCATTTAATTTCTGTGTTCCTTCAACTAAACTAACTCCAATCCCCTTACTCATGGACTTTTCTACATCAATTTCTATACCATCGGGGTTTAATGTATCGATAATCGTTTCAAATCCCTTAAAATCAACCATCACAAAATACTCTGTATCAATTCCAAAGTTTTCTTTGATTGTTTTTCTAACTAACTCAGGACCGCCTAAGAAATTAGCTGCATTGATTTTGTAATAATCGCTATAACCTGGAATTGGAACATACATATCTCTCATTAATGTAGCTAATTTCACTTTTTGATTTTTCGGATCAAACTGAGCAATCATAATCGTATCCGAATTGGATTGCACTTGTCCTTTTCTTTTATCCACTCCGATTAATAAAATATGAACTTTATCTTGTTCATGTGTATCGCCATTAAATTCTATTTTTTCTTTTTTATGAGCAGAACCGAGTGCACTTTCCGCTTTTGTTTTCGCATCATAATACTGAAAATACCCATAACCAAGCAGTCCTAAAGGGATCAATAATATAACTAATGCAAAAAGCTTAAGTTCTCTATACTTTTTCGTTCTTTTCTTGTTAGAACGCTTCACCTTCTCTTCCATATACGCTCCTTTTTCTATGTATAACTTTTATTTTTCTATATTATCAAATAAAAAGAAAATTTCGTCACTATAACTTTAAAAACTTTAGAAACTCTTAACATTTTGTCCTACATTTAACGGGCAATGAGGCCCCCGTTTCACTTTATAATTCTATAAAAAAAGTTTGTAGAGACAAATGCCCCTACAAACTTTTTTACCTGCTTTACATATCAACACGTTCATCAGCAAAGACTTTCGCTTTCCTTCTTTGCTTTTTTGACTTTTTAAAATACAACAATTCATATATACATGGAATAACAATCAGCGTGAGCAATGTAGAAATAGCTAAACCGCCAATAACAACAATGGCCAAGCTTTGGGAAACTAAACTTCCTGTTTCCGCTTTTTTGTATAAAAGAGGCAGCATCGCACAAATCGTGGCTACAGCCGTCATCACAATTGGACGAAATCTTGTTGCTGACGCTTCAACAATCGCATCACGAATAATCATATGTTGTTCATTTTGTTTCACTCGGTCTAACAGGACAATCGCATTAGTCACAACAATACCAATTAACATAAGTGCCCCTAAAAGGGCTGTCATATCGACTGGAATACGACTAATTACCAGCCCTAAGACGGCACCAACCGCAGCGAACGGCAATGAAAATAGGATTGCGATCGGTGCTCTCATGGACTTAAATGTAATCACCATAATCAGAAAAACAATACCAATTGAAATGAACATCGTAACAAACAGATCGGTAAAATCATCGGCTTGCTGTACGCTTGCTCCCCCAACATACACCTCTACATCTTCCGGAATATCGAGACCCTTATTCTCTTTATCTCCAAATATCTCAACATTTACTTTGCTTGCAATATCAGAGAGTTTAGCTGGATCAACTGTTGCCGTTACTTGAAGATACGTTTCACCGTCTTTATGGAACAGATTCGTTGTACTTTCTTCACTCTTTAACGAAGCAACTTTTGATACAGGCACTAGACCAAACTCTGTCATAACCGGAATTTTCTTTAAATCCTCTGGTGTTTTCGGATTTAAGATTGGTTCAAGATACACAGGTGTTAACTGTTCCTCTAGCGTAATATGACCGATAGGCGTTCTATTCAGCATTACACCGAGTTGTTGAGCGATTTGCTCTGTATTCCCTCTAGAGGAATTGACCTTGAATGAGTAGATTGTTTTCTTTTCATCTTGATTCGTTGTAACTTCTTCTACGCCTTCAATATATTGAATTTTCTTTTTAATTTGATTAGCTGTTCCTTCGAGCTCTTCTACATTATTCCCAATTACATCGATTGTAATATTCGTTTGCCCTGCTCCCATCATAAAGGAAGCGGCACTCACCTCAAGCTTCGCATCGGGATAATGGTCTTTTTGCTGCTCAATTTTTTCTAAGATTGTGTCAATCTGTTCTTTATCTTTCACTAAAATACCAAAAGTCGCTTCTGTAGGTGATGTCACCGTACCATATTGAGCGGCCTCAGCGGAGACTCCTAATTGCATAAACACATCATCGACTTCATTCATATCCTGAATCGTTTCTTCGAGTTCAATCGCTTTATCTCTTACTTCATCAAATGGCTGATCAGTTGGATAAGCGAGCGTCGCTGACACATAATCAGCTGTCGAATTGTCCACTGCTCCTTTAGGCATCGCAATGTATGTAGCAATAGAACTGATAAACAATAAGAAGGAAATCAGAAGGACCACCCATTTATGATTCAAGGACCACTTCACAACCTTTGTAAAACGCTTAGCTGGTCGGTGTTTTGGAAGCTTCGTTCTCCTTAGCAACCCTGCACTCATAAGCGGAACAACCGTTAATGCAACAAGTAACGAAGCGAGTAAAGAATACGTAACCGTTAAAGCAAAAGGCAGCAGAAACTCTTGAAGCCCTCCATTCAATAAAGCAACCGGCAAGAAAACAGCGACAGTTGTAAGAGTGGAAGCTGTAATCGCCACACCTACTTCTTTCGTAGCATCCATCACTAATTGAAGCGAAAACTTCTCTTGCTGCATTTTTCGGAAAATATTCTCAATAACCACGATGCTATCATCCACTAAGCGACCAATCGCTACAGCGACACCGCCCAGTGTTAAAATATTTAAGGTTACACCCGATAAGGATAACAAGAAGAGGGTTAAACCAAGAGACAATGGAATCGAAACGATTGTAATAAAGGTCGAGCGTACATTTCGTAAAAAGACCATAATTACAATCGTAGCAAACAATGCACCAAGCAATACTTCTTTCACCATCGTCTGAACAGACGTTTCTACCATATCAGCTGTAGATAAATAAATCGTCGATTGCTGATCAGGGTACTTGTCATTAATTTCTTTTGTGATTTTTTCTACTTCACGGCTAATGGTTACAGCATTTGACTGACTGTCTTTAACAATGCTCATATCAATGCTGTCTTCTCCATTAAATCGACTAATAAGATGGTCGTTTTTTACTTCTTCAACCTCCGCCACTTGACCGAGCGTAACCCTTGGTTTGACCCTTAGCGCTTCTAGCTTGGCAACGCTTGTTACATCTCCAATTACTTTAATATTACTTGTCTTCCCGTCAATGACGTTTTCACCAACAGCGAGAGCCGTATTTTGACCGTTCAAAACACCCATAATTTGTTCAATCGAAACGTTCTTTTTCGCTAGTTGTTTATTATTCACTTTAACGGAAAGAACGGACTCAGCAGCCCCAAATGTTTGAACATCAGAAACTCCTTTAATATCCTTATATAAAGGCTCCAGTTCCTCTTGAACAAAATCTAAGTTTTCCGCTGTTAATCCATCTTTAAATGTTACGGCAATAAATGAAATCGGAATCATCGATGTATTAAGTTGGGTAACCGTAGGCTTTGACATCTGTTGAGGCAGTGTTACACTACCTAAAGCTTCTTGGACATCCAGCTTTGCTTGTTTCATATCCGATCCTGCTTCAAAGAACAAATCAACTTTTGAAAAGCCGTCTCCTGTTACGGAATAAACAGAGGTCTTTCCTTTTAATCCTGTAACCGCCCTTTCAATCGGAGTTGTTATGGTCGTTTCCATTGTTTTTGCATCCGTCCCCTGACCCATTGTGACAATCGTCACTTGTGGATTATCAGCGGAAGGTAAAAATTCCATAGGCAATTTAAAATAGCTAAACATCCCAATTAATAGAATAAAAACAGTGACTAACGAAACAGCAGCTTTATTCTTAAATGCCCACTTTGTGAAGAATTCCACATACACATCCCCTATCATTGGAAAATCAATAAAATAATCCCATACTAAATATTAACATAAACGGTTGACTAAAATGTGTAAAGAAGTATAAATTCGATGTAAACATAGAAAAAACACTTCATTCTTTGGTATGGTCCGATCCTCAACCCCTACCAAACAAAAGAAGTGTATGCCGCATCTTCTCCCTTATTCATGCACTCATTAACCCAACATACTATGCCCGCCATTTACCGATATGACCTGTCCGGTAATCCAATCCGCTGATTCCGATAATAAAAATAAAATAATTCCCGTTACATCATCCACTTTTCCAAGTCTTTTGAGTGGATACTGCTTGACTACCTTCGCGAGTGTTGCCTCATTAAAATTCAATTCACCTTGGTCAATGAGTCCAAGTGAAACTGTGTTACATTGCACGTTGTTTCGACCGGCTTCGATTGCTAGTGACTTTAAAAAGCTGATTGTTCCCCCTCTAGCAGCTGCTGAAACAATTAAATTTCGATCCCCTGTTCTTGCGGAATCCCCGACAATATTAATAAACTTCCCCTGATTGTTCTCCATCATCGCAGGCATAAACGTATGTACTAAATTCAATACACCATAAAAACAAATATCTACTTCACGTTTCCATTCTTCTGGCTCATATTGAAAGAACGATTTTACTTGCGCCCAGCCAGCGTTGTTAACAATACAATCCACATGGCCAAACTTCTCATCAAGCGTTTCTTTTATTCTCTTAATATCTTCTAAATGTGCAAGATCACCTTGTACGAGAGTTACTTTTCCCCCAAGTTCTTCGATTTCTTTCGCTGTTTTCATAGCTTCTTCTTCAGATCCACGGTAATGTAACGCAATATTCGCCCCTTCACTAGCAGCCGCTAACGCAATCCCTCGACCAATTCCTTTTGCAGCACCCGTAATTAAGACATTTTTTCCTTGTAAACTACTATTCATCGAATAACCTCCTTCTAAAAATAGAACGAGGCTGTCTTAAAAGTAGAATCATGCGAATTTAGCCTATAATCGTGCTAAATTCATGAGAAATCATGCCAATTTGACTTATAATCCTGCCAAATCCACAGAAAATCATGCCAATCTCCTATTTTTAATCCAGCCTCATTCCTATGAAATTCTTACACCATTGTTAATCCGCCGCTCACTGAAAGTGTTTGACCCGTAATATATTCTGCTTCATCAGAGGCCAAAAACGCCACAGCATTAGCAATATCACTAGGTTGAGCTAAACGTCTGAACGGAATAGCTTTTTCTAAAGACGCTACAAGCTTTTCATTCGTTTCGCCAATTTCTTTAAATAGCGGTGTATCAGCTGGTCCTGGTGCAATACAATTGACATTTATTTTATGTCTTGCCATTTCCCTAGCCAATGTTTTCGTAAAGGCTACGATTCCACCTTTTGCAGCCGAGTAAACGGCTTCTCCACTTGAACCAACTCTCGCTGAGTCAGAGGAAATATTAATAACTTTTCCGTAACCATTTTCAATCATAACTGGCAAAATTTCTTTAGATGTATGAATTTGCCCCATTAAATTAATGTCAATAATGGCTTTCCATGTACTTGGTTCACTTTTTAAAAACGGTTCCACTTTATCCCATCCTGCATTATTGACCAATACATCAATCTTTTCAAAATGAGTAAGTGCTGTTGCGACCGCTTCCTGGACACTTTCTAGCTTCGTTACATCGCAATACACGGCAACCGCTTCTGCCCCTTCTTCTTTTAAAATAGAAACCGTTTCTTGTGCGTTTTCTAAATTTACATCTGTAACAACAATATTCATAGATTTAGAAGCTAGCGTTCTAGCAATCTCTCTTCCCATTCCTCTACCTGCTCCTGTTATAAAAGCCACTCGTTTACTCATAACTTCCCCTCCACTTAATCTATTTTTTCGATTTACTTTTTACACTTGTTCACTAATCATTTCTCTTAAACGGAATTTCTTAATTTTTCCACTTGGTGTTCGCGGAAATTTATCAATGACTTCTACATGTTCTGGCCAATACTGTTTAGCCATCCCTTTTTGCTCAAGGAACTCCTGCATAGTTTGTAAAGTTAATGGCGTTTTGTCTGGCTTCATACTAATGAATGCACAAGCCTTCTCTTGAAGTCTTCGGTCAGGCATCGCAATAATTTGCACAATAGAAATATCCGGATGTTCATAAAGAACATTTTCGACATAGGCAACAGGGATATTCTCACCGCCTCGGATGATTACATCTTTATCACGGCCAGATATACGAATATATCCATCTTCATCCATCACAGCACGATCCCCTGTAATGAACCAGCCATCCTGATGCTCGGCAAGTGTGTCATCCATCCGTTTTAAATAGCCAACGAACTGCGCAGGCCCCCTCGCTAGTAAACTTCCCTCTTGATGCGGCGGACATATTTCACCATTCATATCCACCACTTTGACTTCCATTCCTGAAAAAGGAACACCATCTGTACCTGTTAGTTTTTCCTCTGAATCATCAAGCTTTGTCAGGGTCACAAGGCCGTTTTCCGATTGTCCCCAACCAGCCAAAATTTTACATGAAACCTTTTCATTTGCCTCTTTAACTAACTGCCTTGGAATCGGGGCCCCTAGCGCAACAAATGCACGCAATGTGCTAAGATCATAGTTCCCAATCCCTTCTAATCGAATCGTATCCTCAAGGAATGGCGTTGCACCTGCAGTAAATGTAATTCCCTCTTTCTCTATCAACTCTAAAAATTCGTTTGGATTCCAAATATCCTGATAAACAGCCGTTCCTGCATAATGAGTCGGTAGCCGTACCCCATAGCCAAATCCAGTTTGATGTGCAAACGTAGAAGCCATATGCATCACATCATCAGAGGTTAAACGTAAACGTTCAATCCAATAATTCGTTGAAACACAAAGCGTATTATGTGTATGCATAACCCCTTTCGGATTCCCAGTCGTTCCGGAAGTGAAAATAATCTCTGTCACATCATTCGGATTATGCTCAATTTCATCTAACACTTTTACATCCATACGCTCTTCCCACGGTTCTTCAAACAGCGCGGCTAACGCTTTCATTCCACTTGGAACGTTCTCCCCGTGTACATAGACATGTTCCAATGCCGGCCATTGGTGGCTAAGCCTTTCAATCATCGCTGGGTAATTGAAACCTCGGAATCTATCTGGAACAACAATCATTTTTGATTCAACCATGCCTACCATATAGCCAATTTCACGATCTCGATAAATCGGAATAAGAGGATTTGTAATAGCTCCTATTCGAGTAGCCGCATAATGAAGGATGACGAATTCATTCCAGTTAGGCAATTGAATCGAAATAACATCTCCCTTTCCCAAACCTATTTCCAGCAAACCTAAGGCGACTCGATCTACTAGCTTTCCGACTTCTCTATACGTATAGCGACTTTTCTTATCAATAATCGCCGCCTTATCCGGATACTTTGCGATTGCCTCCTTTAAGTAATCTAAGATTGTTCGATTCGGCCAAATAGACTGGTACTTCTCCACATATTCCTGATTCAACAGCGTATCTAGTTTCACTAAATTCCATCCCCTTTTTACTGTCTAAATTTTTTGAAATCTACCGGCCGTTTTTCAAGAAAAGCATTCTTGCCTTCTTCCGATTCTGGTGTGTTGTAAAACATAGCCAGGCTGCCCATTGATAATTGTGAAATTCCTTGAATGTTTGCACTATCGGCATTAAAGGAGTATTTAAGCATTTTCAGCGCTGTTGGACTCTTCTCAAGAATCTTTTCAGCCCACTCTTCTGCTGCTTGCTGCAGTTGCTCTGCAGGAACAATTTTGTTCACAAGACCCATTTCTTTTGCTTCTTGTGCAGAATATTGTTCACATAAATACCAAATTTCTCGCGCTTTCTTTTCCCCAACAACTCTAGCTAAATAAGCTGAGCCAAATCCGGCATCATAGCTCCCTACTTTAGGTCCGCTTTGACCAAATTTTGCTGTTTCCGCCGCAATCGTTAGATCACAAATGACATGAAGCACATGTCCTCCGCCAATCGCGAATCCATTTACCGCTGCAATAACTGGCTTCGGAATATTTCGAATGGTTTGATGCAAATTCTCCACCTCTAGACCGATACCACCCCCTAAACCGCCGGAATAATCATATCCACCTTCATCGCCTTTTTCTTTTTGATCTCCACCGACACAGAATGCCTTTTCGCCTGCTCCTGTTAAAATCACAACCCCAACGCGGTTATCATCCCATGCGTCACGGAAAGACCAAATTAATTCCTGGATTGTTCTTGCTCGAAAAGCATTGTAAACCTGCGGACGGTTAATTGTAATTTTGGCAATCCCATTCGTTTTTTCATATAAGATATCTGTTAATTCCATATTATTGACCTCCATCGCTATAATAGTTTTAGACTCATTTTTCCTTTAATTACTTTCATTGAACTCTCGCAATTTGACCGATAAAATAGCAATCTATATTTTTATACAATACAGCTCTCTAGTTTAATAAGAACGGAACTCTTTCCCAATAATATCTTTGGCGATAACCATCATATTCGCTTGAGCTGTTCCGTCTCCAATCTCTAATCCAATTACATCGCGCAAGCGCTGCTCATGCGGCATTTCCTTCGTATAAGCATAGTGGCCGTTAAATAATAAACATTCATGAATAGCCTCTACACTATATTTCGGACCTAGCCATTTAACAGAAGATGACTCTTTACTATGCTTTAATCCTTGATCACGAAGCCAAAGTCCGCGATATGCCTGCCATTTGATAAGCTCTAATTGCGTATAGTGAGTCACAAGCGGAAACTGAATGCCTTGGTAAGTTGCAAGCGGCTTACCAAAGGATTGTCTAGCTTTCACATGTTCAATCGTCTCATCGATGCTTTGAGAGGCAGCTCCCACACACTGTAGTCCTATTAATAAACGACTTAAATCAAATCCATTCATAACTTGAGAAAAACCTTTATTTTCAAGACCAATTAAGTATTCCTCTGGAACCTCTACATCGTTTAAGTAAATCGAGCCCCTGCCAACTGGAATATTCCCCATATCCTCATACCCTTTGCATTCCACTCCAGGTAAATTAGCCGGTACAATAAAAGCACTAATCCCACGATTGCCTAACTCAGGATCTGTTTTAGCGAAGATAATAAACGCATCTCCACACGTTGCTACGCTAATTCCTGACTTTTCTCCATTTAGGACATATACATTTCCTTTATGTACGGCCGTTGTTTTAATCCCACCAGCATCGGTTCCTGCAGCTGGCTCCGTGATTGCAATCCCCACAATCTTTTCACCGCTAGCGATTTGTGGAAGCCATTCTCGTTTTAACTCCTCGCGAGCATGATTATTAATAATTTCTCCAATCAGTGCATTTAGCATGACCGCATATGTTAAATTGAAATCCCCTCTGCCAATTTCCTCAGCAGCAATTCCTGTCGTAACGCAGTCAGCACCGCTCCCCCCATACTCCACAGGAATTCGAAGACCATTTACACCTAACTCCCCTAGCTTCTTCCACAAATGCCTTGGAGTAACTCCTTCTCGGTCCCATTTCGTGTAATGAGGAAGCAGCTCCTCCTTCGCAAATTCTTGCAGCATCTTGCGGAAATATTCCTGCTCTTCTGTAAATGAAAAATTCAACATTCATAATCCCTCCCTTTGCCTATATTAATTATGCAAGTACCGTGCCAATTGGAATTTACTAGTAAAAGCACATATCTCGTCACATCTATTCGCAAAAATGAGATAGTTTCGCAATTTTGCGAAGCATATTTGCAAAAACACCTCCATTTGCTCGCCTATAAAAATGAGGCCTTCCCAAAAGTCATGAAAAATGACTTTTGGGAAGGCCTCGCATTTAGTTGAACAATTATTCTTCTCAGATTATTAGTGTGTTAAAGGACAAAACCGAGGAATCCAACCTGGGAAATGTTCCTCATTGTATTCATGAAAGACAGAATCCAACAAAAAAGAATCGGGCTGTCCATTTTTAGACAGCCCCACATTCTAAATTCTACTATTTCAAATTATATTTTGATAGTTTTCGGTAAAGGCTAGCGACATGTATATGTAACTTTTGGGCAGCGACAGTCCGGTCGCCTTTCGCTTCTTGAAGGGCACGTTGAATCGCATCAATTTCTGCATTCGCTACCGCTTCTTCTAAACTAAGAAGAGGGGCTGATTCTCTTTCTCGTTGAGGAGCCGATTCACTAGGTGAAAAATATAAAGCTTCCATCATGATTGTATCGCCTTCAACAATATTCATTCCCCGTTCTATATACGCTTTTAGTTCTCGTACATTCCCTGGCCATTCATAATTTAACAGCCATTCCTGAAGCTTGACATCAATAAATTTCACTTGACGCCCTAGCATCTCATTAAAATAATTGATGAAATAATAAGCTAACGGAAGAATGTCTTCCTTCCTTTGACGGAGAGAAGGGATTTTTAATTCAAAAATGTACAATCGATAAAATAAATCCTGTCTAAACTTCCCTTCTTGAACAAGCGTTTTCAAATCTCGATTCGTCGCAGCAATAATTCGGATATCGACATTTTTATTAGCTGTTCCTCCTAATCGTTCTACTTCTCTTTCCTGCAATACACGCAATAACTTTCCTTGCGCTTGATAAGGAAGCTCCGATATTTCATCCAAAAAGAGAGTGCCGTGATGAGCTAATTCTATTTTCCCAGGCTTTCCTTCCTTTTTGGCACCGCTAAATGCTCCTGCTTCATATCCGAACACTTCTGATTCGAACAGTTCATCTGGAATCGCCGCACAATTCACCGCAACGAAAGGGTTATTTTTTCTCGAGCTTAATCCATGAATAGCTTGAGCAAATAATTCTTTTCCCGTTCCGCTTTCTCCCGTTAATAGTACGGTTGAATTACTTATCGCAATCCGAGCTGATAATTCTTTAATTCGCTCGATCGCGGGGCTTTCTCCCATAATCTCCTCAAAGCTATATCGACTCTGAAAAGAGGATTTTTTCTTCATTTTAGAAGAATCCATAGAATTCATAAATGAAATCATTTCAACATGGTCAATATCATCTTGCCGAACAATGACCCGGTAAAGCTGATGCTCATTGACTTTAGAAACCTTAACTAGACAAGAATATCCAAAAATAACACCAAACAGTACTTTCGTACGCTTTCTATTAAATGTACCTTGAATGATGTCATTAATTGATGTTCCAATCCAATCCTGTTTGTTTATCGAAAAGTTCTCACAAAATTCTGCGCTAATGTCAATCAAACGACCATTAGTATCCACTTTCATAGAACCCCATTCATCAATCGGGTCGATTAAATTAAGTGTTTTCTTCATGATTATCACCTGTTAATTCTTATTGGATAATAAAAAAATAACGGCCTGTCCCTTAATTACTTCATTTCCAACCTCATTGTAACAAGTAACCTTTTGAGTGACCCAATTCCGTTCTATATTAATATCAATAATCTCTAATTCAGCCGTAATCACGTCTCCAACAAATACAGGATGATAAAAAATCAATTCCTTTTGCAATAGAATACAAGCACTGCCAGGCAGTTTATCACTAATCACTTGGTTAATTAGTCCTTCTGTTAACAAACCAGGAACAATGGGTTGATGATAATAATTTTCCCAGTTCTCTTCACTCGGTCTGTATACTGGACTATAATCTTTCGTTAATTCATTGCATGCTCTTACGTCAGCTTCAGAAAATGTTCGTTGCAAACGGGCAATTTGTCCGATAAACAATTCCTCAATTGTATAGACCATCTAACCCTTCCTTTCTATTGTTGTAATTTTTTCTAATATTTAGTATATATTCTAATATCATAAATGGGAAGAAAACACTTCTACAAGAACAAAAAAGCTCTCTTTACATTAGCGAATGCGTTAGTAAAGAAAGCTTTTCTATAATAAAAAACAGAAATTAACAACTACTATAGACAAAATAAATTATATTTTTCATTTCAATATTTCCTCTACCTTATTAAACATTGGCAGCAAAAAATCAGATGGATTTTTCAAATCAGGATAGAACAAAAGGGTCAGAGAAAATAGCCATTCGAAAGTAACCAATACAATGAAAATCTTTTTTTCCTTTTTCTGATTCTGCTTCATTTTTGGCCATTCGTACAAAATCATGCATGCTACTAAAAATGTAATCCCTAGTGCAAATAGCCATTCCAATATTTTTCACCTCGCTTCTGTTGCCGTTCCTGCACCAATTCTCAAAATAGTTGTGTCAATGTCATATTTGACCTCTACTTGTGGATAGATGTCATCCCATTTATCTTTTACTTTCCGCCATTTCTTCGGATACTTCCGTTCAAAAGCTTCTCCAAATCCTAAAATATCGGCCTTTTGTTCTTTTTGTACTTTTTGTACCGCTCTCTTTAAACGCCCTTCCCATTGTTTAACGAGTTGTTTTTCTAAAGAATTTATTTCTTTTGGCGACTTAACTTGTATATTCGTTTCATTTAAAACAATTTCTGCTCTTGTTCTAGTCTTAATCGTTAATTCCCACTTATCTCCCTTTATTTTTGGGATAAGCTTTACGTCTGCCTCTTGGAGATTCATGGATATATATCCTTTTGCTCCTTCTGGTAAGAATGTAATATTAGATTCTTTCACATCATTTTGGATCCATTTCACACCTCTTGTCAATTCATCATCAATCGAACCAATCATTTTATCTTTCTTAAAAATGGCGGTGCCGTAAATATAAGCAAACGTTTCATTTGACTTCTTCCCTTTTGCTGGTGGTAATTTTTCCACCATTGGAAGGAATACATCGCCAATTACAAGCCTTTGAAGTAGATCAACTAAAGTCACATGCATCAAAGTCTGTGATTCAGCTATATCCCAAAGTATTTCAGAAGGACTGTATGACGGCGTTTTAAGAGAAAAGATTTCCTTAGCACTCTCTTTCGCCACAAACACGTACGACCGAATACGCGGCCTTGGATCGCGTATAAAATAATCAATGGAGTCACGAATGCCTTCCTTCGCTAACTTTTCATTTATAACAATGACTTCTGAATGTCCCCAAAAGATTTTTCTCGGCAATTGTTCCTGAAGTTTCTCTAAAGCATCAGGAATCGTCTTCCCCTTGCTAGATCGAATTAATACTTGTGTTACCCCACCGCTTCCTTGGCTTTGACCTTGGCCTCCACTTTGACTCTGCGTTTGTGGAACTGCTATTTCAACCGTTAATTCAATTGTGTTATCATCTATTCGGTCAACGCCAGCAGCTTTGATTAAAGCTGTATTACTCATCTCGGTTTGATCCCAACATCCCGTTAGTAGAAACGTACAGGTCAATCCTATAAGATATAACATCATTCTCATTGCTGCTGTTCCACCTGCTTTTCTTGCTTCTTGTTTTTCCGTAAGAAAGCAATCAGCAAAAGGAAGAGAGGGAGCACTATAAATAAAACAGGTCCTACTGCAGAGTTTATTGTTTGGCTATACACGGAGAAAGCCGACGTATCCGGTACTTGCCAGATGGCTAAGACCACCGATAGAAAAGCGATTGGAAACACAAGCGGACGATAATTAGAAAGGTTAAACCACTGTGCCGTGCCTAATGCCAACATATAATAAAATACATACATTTTAATGAAGGCACCCGCAATCCAAATGGCCATCACAGTCGCTTCAAGATGAGATAGAAATTCAGCTATACTAATGTACTGAACAGCAGTCATTAATGGGGTCCTAACGCTTCCTGTTGCACTTCCCAACACTAAAAGGGAAACTAAATTCGTACTGACCACTATTACTAACAATAACAATACGGAAATAACCCCCCCATTTCCTACCTTTTTGCGGTTCTTTTAAAAAAGGAAGAAAGAACGTAATGAATAGGGGCTCACAAAACCAAAGGTTAGAAAAATAAGCTCCTTTCAAAACAGGAAGAACACCATTTCCTAAAATAGGAAACATATACTTTACTTGTACATCCTGAAGAAGAAGGATAATGATTATCAAAAACATAAAAAGCAAGACAGGAGTAAGTAAATCTGAAAGTCTCCCCATCACTTCCACCCCTCCATATACAGCTAAAGCACTAGCAAAGGCCATCGTCCCGAGTAAAACGACTTGCGGCGTATGCGGAAGAAAATAGCCGCTGACAAACTCCCCATACTGCCAAAGCGCTTGGTTAGATATAAATAAGATAAGAAGCAAAATAATTGCTCCAATTAGTTTTCCGCCAATCTTCCCAACGATGGAACAACTATATTGGATAATACTATCTCCTGGGTAAAGGCGATGTAATTCATATACGACACATACCGGAATACAACCTAGAATGGCAGAAACGATAGGAGACAACCACAAATCTCTTCCTGCATAGTCATAGATAGCAGCTGGCAAATAAAGAATGGCTGTTGTAACAATGGAAGAGTACATCATCAGTCCCATTTGTACTGCCGATATTTTCCCGTGTTCCAGCACTTTACTCTCCTCCCTTTCTAGGACCAGGTTTTTGATTAGGACCCTGGCGATATTGATTAAACTCTCCCGTTAAACGAGGACGCTCGGATAATTGCCACCAAGGGGCTCTTATAAGGACATCTTTCATAGCACTTTTATTCCATGGGGCTATTGGTGAAAGGTAAGGAACACCAAAAGAACGCAATGTACATAAATGTGTAAGAATTATTAAAATCCCTAACATCACGCCTAAAATGCCCAATGTACCAGCAAGGAACATCATTGGAAAACGCAACACCCTTAAGGTAGCTCCTAAGTTGTACCGGGGGATTGTAAAAGAAGCAATCCCTGTTAAAGCTACGACCATAACCATCGGAGGTGATACAATGCCAGCCTGAATTGCCGCTTGTCCGATAACTAAAGCACCGACAATACTAACAGCTGAGCCAATTTGCTTCGGCAGTCTTACCCCTGCTTCTCGTAGTGCCTCGAATGTAATTTCCATAATTAACGCTTCCACAATGGCAGGAAAAGGAACATTTTCTCGCGACGTCGCTATGCTCATCATAAGCTTTGTTGGTATCATTTCCTGATGAAAACTAAGCACAGCTACATACAGAGATGGCAGTAACAAAGATAATAAGAGGTAAACATAACGCAACCATCTAATCGCTGTACTTAGCACAAAACGTTGATAGTAATCTTCACTAGCTTGCAATAAGGCCAAAAATGTTGTAGGAGTAATCATCGCAAAAGGAGTACCATCTACAAGAATTACGACTTTCCCTTCTAATAAACTAGCAGCACATGAATCTGGTCGCTCCGTGCTTAAAATCTGAGGGAAGGGAGAAGATGGATGATCCTCTATTAATTCCTCGATATATTGGCTTTCTAATACACCATCAATATCAATTCGCTGCAATCGATTATTTACTTCTTCAATTAACGTTTCATTCGCGAGCCCTTTCATATATACGACAGCCACTTCCGTTTGGCTTCTACGTCCAATCTTCATTGATTTCATTTTTAATTGCGGGCTTTTGATCCTTCTTCTGATTAATGCTATATTTACACTAATCGTTTCAACAAAACCTTCACGTGAGCCTTTTACAACGGATTCGGAGGCTGGTTCCTCAACTGCACGTTTTTCCGCTCGAGCCAGCCCTAAAGCGAGTCCTTTGCTTTCATGCTCAACTAATAGAATGGGGTTGCCCATTAAGGTGTTCTCAATACATTCCTCCACGGTGTTTACTTCTGTTATCTTAGCAACCGATAGTTTCTCTTCCATCCAGTTAGACGGGCTGCTTCTTTTCTCCACCATCTTCTGCATCAAAGGGGAAAGGACACTTGTATCAATTTCCTCCATGTTCGACAATCCATCAATGTAGATTAATTCTGCTTTTACTTTGCCGCCAATTAAAAAAGAACGAAAAACAACATCCGAACAATCCTCGTATAGTAAACGGATCTTTTCTATATTTTTGTCCAAATTGGAGGATAATGGACTTCTTTCCTCCTCCATTTGTTGATGTTTATCTACTTTTTTCTGTTTAGAACGCCGAAAAAACATTCCTTCTCCCCCTTTCAAACGAAACATTACAACCTATGACGTCCAAATGATGTCAAAGTCATTTTCTCCATTATGGAAAGGGATTATGTAAAAAGCAGGGCCAATTATGAAATAGATAGAAATTCAAGAAATATGTATAAGAAGTGCATTGACTTATTCTAGGTACCTACCATAATATGTACATTAAGGAAGAAATGGACTTATACATATTTTCATTGAAAGAGAGGGGAAATCGTTGACTATAAACAATACAGAATTAGAGAAATATTTAGTAGAATTCAAACGTGACCTTCATATGAATCCAGAGTTATCAAATGAAGAATACGAAACAACTCAAAAAATTAAAGAAGCACTAAAGTCTCAAAACATTACCATCCTTGATTTACCGTTGCAAACAGGCGTCATTGCGGAAATTAAAGGAAGCACACCTGGTCCGACTATTGCGCTTCGTGCCGATATTGACGCACTCCCGATTTTAGAACAGGCGGATGTGGCGTTCCCATCTACAAACAAAGGAATCATGCACGCATGTGGACATGATTTTCACACGTCTGTTATATTAGGAGCCGCTTTTTTATTAAAGCAAGTAGAAGAAAAGTTAGCAGGAACTATCCGCTTCATCTTCCAGCCAGCAGAAGAAACATCTCATGGTGCGAAAGCAATTTTAGAAACAGGGGCATTGGATGATGTCGATGCGATATTCGGACTTCATAATGACCCAACTTTACGAGTAGGCGAGCTGGGGACAAAACATGGGGTATTAACAGCCGCTGTGGACCGTTTTGAAATAAAGGTAACAGCAACAGGTGCACATGCAGCAAAACCGGAAGAAGGAAATGACCCGATTATTATTACGAGTCACATCATTTCGGCGCTTCAAACGATTATTAGCCGAAACGTCGCACCGCGAGAAGCAGCTGTGCTCAGTATTACGCAAATACATAGCGGAAATACATGGAATGTGATCCCAGATTCCGCTTATTTAGAAGGAACCGTTCGTACATTTAGTAGAACAGAACGAGCATTTATTGAAAAGCGTATGCAGCAAGTGTTACATGGTATTGGTGTCACATTTGATGCAAACATTGAATTCTTCTGGCATCCAGGACCGCCATCCGTTGATAATACACCGGAATGGGCCGATTTCGCCTTTGAAATTGGAGATAAAACAGGCTATACCACGAAAACCCTCGAAGCTAGCTCTATCGGCGAAGACTTCGCTTTATATCAAGAAAAAATCCCTGGTGTCTTCGTCATGATTGGCTCAGGCGGACCATATGACTTACACCACCCAAAATTCAAAATAGATGATACAGCACTCTTCCCAGCTTCACAGTATTTCTATGAATTAGCGGTTGGAGCATTGGAGAAATCGAATCTAAAATAAAAAAGGAAACCCATAAGCTGCTGTCTTATGGGTTTCCCCTTTTTTATAGTTTGTGTTGGAGTCCCGCCAATCTGTGTCGAATTCATGCCGAATTCCGGTCAACTCTAAAAGAACTCCTCTTTTCTTGGTATCTTTGAAAAACAGCGATTGTAATCGCAAGCCAGCAGCCGCTCGCCAAGTATCCAGCGATAATATCACTAGGATAATGCACACCTAGATAGATTCGGCTTATTCCAATCGTAACAATCATGGCACTGCTAAAGATAATCAACAAGCTTCGTCCCCATCTAGTAGGAATATGACGCCATAGTAAAAAAGCAAGAATCCCATACATAGACGCCGCATTCATCGCATGTCCGCTCGGAAAGCTGTACCCTCCAATTTCAATCAACCTATGTAAATCCGGGCGGGCTCGTTGAAAAAACTCTTTTAAGAGACGATTTAAAATAGGCGTACCAACAAGCACGATAGTAAATAAAATAAGCTCTATTCGATGCTTCAATACTGCATATAAAAGTGCCATCGTGAACAGAGAAATAACAATAATTGCCTTGAATGATCCGATAAACGTAAAAAATTTCATAACCGCTGTTAAAGATGGCGATTCCAGCCCTTGAACAAAGGCAATGATTGCACGATCAAATGCCGTAACTTCATTTTGACTAAATAACAATGCCATCATACTAAACCCAATCAAGAATACAATGCCTAAAATAATAATCCACGATAACTGAAACTTACCATTCAAAACAAGCACTCCCCTCAAAACATAAGAAATAGGGTAACTATGTAACCTTACTCATTATTTTTAATCATCTTATCATTCCCTACTCGTCCTTACCTTCTTTTTCTCCAATAATTTCATCAACTAATTTTTCTGCTGTTCTTCGATATACGTTGCTCATCTGAACAAGTGAAGCGATCAATAAAACTTGCTCCAGATAGGACTGATCACGATCTTCTAGCGCTTGCATTTCCTCTTTTACATCCTTGATATGCTCCTTTATCTCTTCATAAAAATTCTCAACATTTTTCGTATTCACAGTCAGAACACTATTATAAAAGTCATCTAACCGGAACTCTTCCTCCACAACCTTCCGATTTAAGCCTTCAAGCAGCTCTTTAATATCATTAATAGATAGAACCCCTTTCAATTGATAAATAAGACTGATTAAAATCAGATGCTCTTTAGAATACTTTTTATTCTTAATTGGAAAAAATAATTTTCCTTTTGCATAGTTGTTAACCATTGTTTTTGTCAGAACTTTTTCTTCTTCATTTCTTTTCGTCCCATTAAATTTATTCTCAAATAACTGAATCACTTGGTCCATATATAAATCAATTTCTGGAATGTCATTTAAAGAAATATGACTTTCCAGTTCTAGCTGATTTAAAATATCCTGTATGTTTTTCATCCAAAAACCACCCATATTCATTTTTATAGCTATTATTTTATCCCATTAAAAACACTTCGTAAACCTTGACTATATATCGTTATACATATATGATTTTATGTAGTTATTAAAACTACATAAAGGCGTGTTGATATTATGAACCAATATATTCGAGAACCTATTAATGGATTTACCCATTTAGCTGGAGCGATTTTAGCTTTTATTGGATTGCTGGCACTAGTCATCAAAGCATCCTCTACAGGAGGATCTCCCCTGACAATTACCGCTGTCATCCTATTTGGCTTAAGCATGATTCTTCTGTATTCTGCATCCGCTGCGTATCACATGGTTATTGCCAAAGACAGAGTGATTACTTTTTTAAGAAAACTAGATCATTCCATGATTTTCATTTTAATTACTGGAACATATATTCCATTTTGCTTAATCAGTTTGCGCGGAGTAACAGGATGGGCGTTATTTTTCATTATTTCTTTCATTGCGATATGTGGAATTTCTTTTAAAATGATTTGGTTTAATTGTCCCCGCTGGCTCTCTACTTCCTTATATATTGCCATGGGTTGGATGATTATTGTTGCTATTATTCCTTTATCCGATGTTTTAAGTATGACAGGCGTATTTCTCTTAATTCTTGGTGGAGTTATTTATACATTAGGAGGCCTCATTTATGCAGTTAAACCCAAATGGCTTACTTATAAGGGCTGGGGGTTTCATGAGATTTTTCATATTTTTATTCTGTTAGGAAGCTTAGCCCACTTTATGAGTGTTTACTTTTTTGTACTGTAACATCTCGCACATCGTCAAAAAACTCCGATACATAATCGTATCGGAGTTCACTTTTTATTATTTAATTCCTTCAAGAACGGAAAGATCAATCAAGCCTTTAATATCGTTGCTTGGAATATAGTTGGCTTCTTTACTAATATCAGCCATTTCTTGAATTACTTTTTCATTTACATCTGTTGTTACTTGTAAGCGGGAGAACGCCGCCTCTACTTCATCTTTCTTCAACTCTTTACCTGTTAAATCTTTCAAATGCTTCATAACGATTTCTTGGCTTTCTTCAGGGTTGTTTTGAATAAATTCTACCGCTTTTTTATGGGCTTTTAAATAAGAAGCAGCCAGACCGTCTTTCTCTAAAAACTCCTTACTAGCAGCCACTACTGTATTCGTAGAATCTTTGCCCCAAGCGAATTTATCCCAATCTAAAAGTAACTTACCATCTGCTTGATTTTCTAACACATAGCCCCATGGTTCCTGAGTAGCTGCCGCATCCACTGATTTTTGAACGAAAAGAGAAACCGTATCTGCAGGAGCTGACGCAAATAATTCTACTGAACCACCATTTGTTGTTGGTTTTAAATCCACCTCTTGAAGCGCTTTTCTAAGCATGATATCTTGTGTACTACCAATAACCGGAATAGCTACTTTTTTACCGTCTAAATCCTTTAGATCTTTAATATTGCTCGCTTCACTTGTAACAAGTACAGCCCCGCCATTAACTGCTCCAGAAATCAAATGATAATTTGGATTTTTCACATAGAAGTTAAGCAGCGGTCCAGGACCAACTGTACCAACATCGATTGCTTTTGTAGCCATCGCTTCCATAAATAATCCACCATTGCTAACTGTTTTTGTTTCAATTTTCACATCTTTACCGAATGCTTCTTCAAAATAGCCTTTTTCAAGCGCTACAATTGTCGCGATATGCGTTAAGTTCGGGAAGTAACCAATTTTAACTGTTTTTTCATCAGAACCAGTTTCTGCTTTTTCTTCTTTTTGATCAGATTGTGCACAACCGCTTAATATACCAATAAATAGTATAGAAGCAATGAGTGTAAACAATAACTTTTTCATCTTCTGTTCTCCTTTTTAAATGAGTAATTTCTACAAACTAGCGTGAACTAACTCCCCACTTTAATTGAACGTTGCGTTCTAAGCGAGAAAATACAACATTGTCTACAATCGTTCCGATAATAGCAATAATAATCATAACCGAAATAACTAAATCCATTTGACCAAGTGATCGGCCCATTTCTAATAGTTGACCAAGGCCGCCGCCTCCGCCAAGCAGCTCTCCTGCCATTAAGGCGCGCCAAGAAAACGCCCAAGCAATACGTAAACCAGAAATGATTTGCGGCACGGAAGCCGGTAAAATGACCGTACGTAAAAAGTGAAAACCGCTTGATCCATATGTTTTAGCAACCCGTTGATATAGCTGAGGAACATTTTTGAAGCCGCTCGTAGCATTGACTGTCATCGTCCAAGTAGCCCCAATCGTTACGATAAAAAGAATGGAAAAATCATTTAATCCAAACCAAATAATCGCAAGCGGAAACCAAACAATACTTGGAATGGACTGCAGAGCTGTCACAACAAAGCCGAGCGTATCTTCCACAAGCTTGTAGCGCCAAATAAAATAGCCTAGAATAAGCCCGATAACAATAGCTATCGTAAACCCAAGTAAAATCCGGCCTATACTTTTTAAAATAGCTTCCGTAATTTGTCCACTTATTATACCGTTAACCAATGTATCTAATACCTGAAGAAGGCCTGGAAACATAAAATCAGGAAGGCTTGAAAGTCTAGATGTGACTTCCCATATCACCGCTATCATTGCGATGAACAGGACCCGTCTTAAAGCTGTAGTCATCTCCCATTTCCTCCTTCAATACTTTTTCAATTTCCTCCTGTAAAATACTCAAAACTTTCTGCTCCGTATGTAATGTAACACTATCGGGCATAACTCCGTCTTTCATCGATGGGACCGAAATAATGTCTTTGATTTTCCCTGGACGAGTAGCAAAGACAACAACCTTTTCTGAAAGTTGAACAGCTTCTCGAATATTATGAGTAATAAAGAAAATCGTGACTTTTGTTTTTCTCCAAATTTCTATAAGCTCTTTATGTAACACCATTCGTGTCTGTTCATCTAGTGCTGAGAACGGCTCATCCATTAATAAAATATCCGGTTCCATTACCAACGCTCTTGCGATAGCAACCCTTTGCTTCATACCTCCTGATAACTGATGAGGATACGAATCTACATAACGGCTAAGGTGAACCATCTTTAACACTTCTAACGCTTTTGCCTCAGCTTCTGCTTTCGACATTTTCTTCAGCTTCAAACCATATGTAACATTCTCTAATACAGTTAGCCATGGGAACAATCCCGCCTCTTGGAAGACAACAACTCGCTCTGGCCCAGGCTTCTTCACCTTTTGGCCTGCCACTCGTATATCTCCAGCATCTGGCCGATCAAGTCCTGCAATTAAATAGAGCAGCGTTGATTTCCCACAGCCCGATGGTCCAACAATCGAAACAAAGCTTCCTTTTTCAGCTTCAATATTAATATTATCGAGTACTTTTACTCGTTCTTTCTTCTCATTAACAAAGCTTTTTTCAATTCCATTAATCGTTAAATACATGCAACACACCTCGCTTCAAATCTAAGTTGTCTAATTTCAATGTTGTTTCTAAATCATAATTAATCCTATGAATTTCGTCAATATTGTTAAGAAATAATTTTATATTCTTTACCTACTTCTTTAAAACCTTTCTATATTCAATAGTTTTAGTCAAATATTCTACTATTATTTAGTGGAATTTACTGTATTAAAATAACAATATTTTCAATCGGTATCAAAATCCCCAACAGAAACTCAAGAATTTTATGATTTATCAAACAATAAAAAGACCATTCCCTATTATAATGGAATGGTCTTTTTATTTCATTACTTCGATAGAAATACAGGCTTTCTTTTTTCAATAAAGGCTGCTGTTCCTTCTGACTTATCTTCTGTAGAGAAGAGAACCGCTTGAGCAAGGCGCTCGATCATGAGTCCTGTTTTCATATCAACATCTGAGCCTAAGTGAATCGCAACCTTCGCAAGCTTCACCGCAAGAGGACCTTTCGCTAAAATTTGTTTCGCTGTTTCTTCTACTTTATCCTTTAAATCAGCAAGTGGAACGACTTCAGACACTAAGCCAATCTGTTTCGCTTCTTCCGCTGAAATAAATTTGCCTAGTAAAATCATTTCGATTGCTTTTCCTTTCCCAACTAGTCGTGTAAGTCGTTGGGTTCCACCAGCACTTGGAATAATCGATAAATTTAATTCTGGCAATCCCATTTTCGCATGATCTGCAATGAGGCGAATATCACAAGCCATCGCTAATTCACAGCCGCCGCCTAGCGCAACCCCATTAATCATCGCAATCGTCGGTTTTTCATACGATTCAATATAATCATAGACTTCTTGCATTCCTCCGGCTTGTAACATATCCAATGCTTGACGCGCATTCAACTGATTAATATCAGCACCGGCTGCAAAAGCTTTGTCTCCTTGTCCACGGAACACGACACAACCGACTTCGCGATCGTTTTTTAGTTCTTCTAGTGCTTCTACAATCTCCGCTAACGTTTCCTTACTTAACCGATTTCTTACTTCTGGTAGATTAATAATGATATAAGCTAGATTTCCCTCTCGTTCAACTAAAATCGTTTCATAAATTGTCACTCCGAGTCCCCCTTATCCTTATGAATTAGTTTGTAGGTTTTCAATAAGAATTGCCATTCCTTGTCCGCCGCCTATACAAAGAGCTGCAACTCCATAACGTCCGCCTCTTCGTTTTAATTCATGCATTAATGTCACGACAATACGTGCACCTGTTGCACCTAGTGGATGTCCTAATGCGATTGCTCCACCATTTACATTGCATTTCTCAGGGTCAATTCCTAGCTCTCTCTGAACAGCTAACGCTTGTGAAGCAAACGCTTCATTGATTTCAAATAAATCAATATCTTCAATTGATAATTCCGTGCGCTCTAACAGCTTTTGAACAGCTGGTACAGGCCCAATTCCCATAATTTCTGGTGGTACACCAACCGCTGCCCAATCCACAATAGCTGCATATGGTTGAAGATTTTGAGCGGCTGCTTCTTCCTCTGACATAAGTAAAACCGCAGCTGCCCCGTCGTTACGGCCGCATGCATTTCCTGCTGTAACCGAACCGTCTGGTTTGAAAGCAGGTTTCAATGTTCCTAACTTCTCCAATGTCGTTTCCGGACGTGGATGTTCATCTGTGTCCACAACAATCGTTGAGCGTTTTACTTGGACAGTTACTGGAGCAATTTCCTCACGAAATACATCTTGTTTAATTGCTCGATCTGCACGTTGTTGGCTTTCATAAGCAAACTTATCTTGGTCTTCTCGTGAAACGTTATATTTCTCAGCAACATTTTCTGCTGTTATCCCCATACCTAATTGATAACCGTACGTCTCTTGAGGCTGTTGTCCATTTTCCTTATTTGAATCGACCAACTGAGTCTGATCGCCGCCAAAGCGTGAACCACGAATGAAAATCGGTGCATTACTCATGCTTTCTGTCCCGCCTGCAATGACAACTTTCGCTTGACCTGATTGAATTTGTTGAACACCTGAAGCAATAGCTTGCATACCAGATGCACAAAGACGGTTAACAGTGAAAGCTGGTGTACTTGAAGGAATACCTGCTCGCAGTGCAGCCACACGAGCAACATTAGAAGCTTCTGACGTTTGACGAACTTCTCCTAAGATTACTTCATCCACAATTGTTGGAGACACATTCGCTTTTTCTAGTACACTTTCAATTACTCTTGAAGCTAAGAATCCTGATTTTACATCTTTTAATACTCCGCCATAACGTCCAATTGGTGTACGTACTCCATCAACAATAACAATTCGATTCTTTTTCATTTTTTCTTCCCCCTTAGTTATATTCTTTATTTAATTGACCGATAATAATATTTTTTTGAATTTCTGAAGTTCCTTCATAAATACGCGTAATACGGGCATCACGATAAAAACGTTCAATTGGATAGTCCGCAATATAACCAATTCCGCCATGTATTTGTACGGCTTTATCAGCAACACGATTGTAGACTTCTGAACCAAATAGCTTTAACATTGCTGCTTCTTTAATAACCTTCTTCCCCTCATCGACCATCTGAGCGACGCGATATGTAAAAGATCTTAGCGCCTCAATGTCAACGGCCATTTCGGATAACATATGAGCAACAGCTTGATGCTCAATAATTGGCACATTAAACTGAACACGCTCTTTTGCATACATCATCGATAAATCAAGCAGCTTCTGAGCGGAACCTAAATTTCGAGCGGCTAAACCTGCACGGCCATTAGCTAAAATTTTGAGTGCATTAACATACCCTTGTCCTTCTTCACTTAACACATTTTCAACAGGTACTTCACAATCTTCCATAATGATTTCTGCAGAATGGGAACCACGCAGACCCATTTTTTTCTCGACAGCTCCTACATGAAAACCTGGAAAGTCTTTTTCAATAATGAAAGAAGTAATTCCTTTCGCACCTTTTGAAGGATCCGTTACAGCCATCACTGTGAATATATCGGCTTCTGGCGCATTTGTAATATAATGTTTCAAGCCGTTTAAAATATATTTATCGCCTTTTCTAACGGCCGTTGTTTTCAAATTCGTCGCATTCGATCCTGCTTGCGGCTCTGTCAGAGCAAAGGCACCAATCCGATTTCCCGCAGCCATATCAGGCAAATACTTTCTCTTTTGCGCTTCATTGCCCATCTCTACAATTCCAACCGTTCCAATTCCTGTATGTGCACCAATCAAGGTCGTATAGCCGTTATGTGTAGCACCGATTTCTTCATACAGCGCACATTTCCCGACCATACCGAGTCCCAGCCCGCCATACTCTTCCGGGATACTTAGTCCAAACAATCCCATCTCTCTAGATAGTTGAACAATTCTCTCAGGAATACGGTTTTCTTCTTCAATCTGCATCGCAACCGCTTCTACTTCCGTTTGAATAAAATCGCGAACGTTCTTTTTTAATAATTGAATATCTTCACTGATTGTTGAATTCATAATTTATTGCCCTCCTCATCGTATGTATAAAATCCTCGACCAGTTTTTTTGCCGAGCCAGCCTGCTTTCACATATTTCTTGAGAATCGGACAAGGACGATATTTCTCCCCTAATGTTGCATATAAATATTCCATATTACGTAACCGTGTATCGAGACCGACTAAATCAGCCAATTCAAGCGGGCCCATCGGATGATTCAAGCCTAGCTTCATCGCTTTGTCGATATCTTCAATCGACCCTACACCTTCCATGACCATATTCATCGCTTCATTTCCAATTAAGCAATTCATTCGACCGGCAGCAAAACCAGGAAATTCATTAATTTTTACACACTCTTTACCTAGGCTTTGCCCAAACTCCATACTCGTTTGGATTGTCTCTTCACTTGTTTCAAGTCCACAAATAACTTCAATCAGTTTCATCTTATGAACAGGGTTAAAGAAATGAAGAGCGATACATTGACCCGGCCTAGATGTTTGTGAAGCAATTTCTGTAGGACTCATTGTTGATGTATTCGTAGCGAGTATAGCGTGTGGAGGAGCAAATGTATCAAGTGCTTTGAAAATCTCCACTTTTAGATCCATCAGTTCTAGTACAGCTTCAATCACTAAATCAGCAGATTTTACCGCTTGTTGTAAATCTGTTTCAAACTGAATGGACACAGAATCTGTAAATTTGCGAATATACGTTTCACATCGCTGTAAAGATTCTTCACTTACATCTTGTACGACAACATCATATCCTGCCTGTACACAAGCAAGAGCAATTCCTCTTCCCATCGTGCCTGCACCAATTACTGTAATGTTCTTCATTTCTCTCTCCCCAATCACTTAGACTCTTTGTTCAATTCGTTTCCCGTTCTCATCGTATTCATAGAAACCTTTACCCGTTTTCTTGCCTAACTCCCCTTTTTCTACTTTCGCCGCTACCACCGCTGCTGGTCGGTCTTTCTCATCACCACTTTCTGAGTAGCGTTGCATACGTACAAAGTAATTCACATCAATGCCCGTTAAATCCATAAGAGCAAACGGTCCAATCGGATGATTTAGCGCCTTCGTCACAACAAGATCGATTTCCTCATGTGAGGCATAGCCGTTTTCATATAGGAAAACCGCTTCATCCATTAACTTCCCAAGAATACGATTCGCAATAAAGCCGGAAATCTCTTTCTTTAATAACACTGGTATCTTACCAATCGATTTAATAAAATCGACGCTCTTTTCCGCTGTTTGATCAGATGTATGCGGTCCTTTTACGACCTCAACTAAATCCATAACGAGCACAGGATTAAAGAAATGAATGTTACATACTTTTTCAGGACGACGAACCGAATCAGCTAGCTTAGAGCTTACGATAGTCGAACTGTTCGTTGCCAAAATCGCATGCTCTGGCACGATGCGATCCAACTGTTGGAACAATGCTTGTTTCGCTTCTAACTTTTCGACAATTGCTTCAATGACTAAATCACTATTTTGTAAGTCTGTTAGTTCCGTTGTAAACGTAAGCCTAGCGAATGCGCTTTCAACCTGTTCTTCGGTAAACTTCCCTTTTTTCACACGTCTTTCCATTTGTTCTCTTAGAAAAGCTTCGGCCTTTTGTAAACTTTCCGTTGCAATATCTTGTAAAATAACTGGATATCCACCAAGGGCGGTAACCATCGCAATTTGTGACCCCATCGCTCCAGCTCCGACTACTCCTACTCGTTTAATCTCTTGATTTCCCACTATTATTCTCCTCCTTTTTCTAATTCTTCTTTGATTAATAGACGCTTTAGTAATTTCCCTACACCATTTCGCGGTAATTGATCTCTTACTTCAATGACTTTCGGAACTTTGTATGGCGTTAATTTTGTATAGCAATACCCTCGAATTTCATCAAGATCGAGTGTACAACCATTTTTCGGCACAACATAAGCTTTCACCATTTCGCCATTTTCTCGATCAGGTATTCCAACAACGGCCGCTTCCTGAATATCTGGATGTTCATATAGGACTCCTTCTACTTCCTGAGGATAAATATTAAATCCGCCTAAAATAATCATTTCCTTCTTTCTTCCAACAATATAGAAGTAACCTTCCTCATCCATCGTAGCGAGGTCCCCTGTGTGCAACCAGCCATTTTGCAACGCTTGGGCACTTTCAGACACATTATTCCAATATCCCTTCGTCACTTGAGGTCCTTTAATCAAAAGTTCGCCTACCATATTGGTACCAAGCTCTTTGTTATCTTCATCCACAATCTTACAATCTGTTTCAGGGACAGGAATACCGATACTCCCAACCTTGTGTTCTCCATTAATTGGTGTACGGTGTGTAGTCGGTGATGTTTCTGACATACCGAACCCTTCCAAAATAGAGGCACCTGTCAGCTCTTTAAACCTATGAATAATTTCTACAGGCAAAGGAGCCGATCCTGAAGAACAAACTTTTAACGACTCTAACCCCGAAGTAGATGCGTTTGGATGATTGACGAATGAAATATACATTTTAGGAACACCTGGAAACATCGTTGGTCGATGTTTTTTTACTTGTTGAAGAACGTGATCTACATTAAACTTCTCGATGACTAATAACCGGGCACCTAAATAAATCCCTAGATTCATAGCAGCTGTCATCGCATACACATGATAGAGAGGAGTTACAGTTAGAACCGTTTCTTGGCCAAATTCCACTCGTTGACGATATAGCACAAAGCTTTGATAAACATTTGCAACTAAGTTATAGTGCGTTAACATCGCACCCTTCACTTTCCCTGTCGTTCCCCCTGTATACTGAATAATCGCAACATCTTCTACAGGATTAATCGGTGCAGCGTGTTGAAGCGGGGAAGCTGACTCGATTAATTCCTTCATCGAGTCTCCCCATTCAACTTCATGAGCACTTACGGTTGTCGATAACGTTACCTGCTTAAAAGAAAAGACTTCACGAATCGTATCAACTGTTGCGACAGAACGAGCATCTACCACGATATAAGCAATATGAGAATCTTGGACAATTTGCAGCAATTCTCTTGGTGTATAAGCAGGGTTGATTTGAACAACAATCGCACCGATTGCCTGAGCAGCATAATAAGAAACGATATAATCTGGATGATTGGCGACCATAACGCCGATTCGCTCTCCCTGCCGAACGCCCTTATTTATCCATGCCTGAGCTAAACAATCCACTCTTCGTTTAAGTTCGTTATACGTAATTTCTCGATTCTCAAAAATAATGGCCGGCTGTTCTCCAAATCGCTGAACCGAAGTCTCGAACATGGCATACAATGAAATCTTCGGAATATGAAACGTATCTTTTATTTCTTCATAATATTTGTTCCACGGCTTTACTTGTTCCGTTTCCAAGATTACTTCACCTTCCTTTTATGATCCAACCTGTTCCGATAATTCTGATTCGTCTGATTGAACTTGCTCAGTAGGTCTGACAAAAATCATAAACAACGCGGAGAAAATAAGAACAAGCACAGCCATAAAGGCAATGGACAGGTTATATCCAAATATTTTTGTAGCTGCTAAATTCACAATGAACCCTGTTAAAATAGGGGCAACGATACCAGCCAAGTTACCAGAAGAAGTTAGAATACTTGTCATAAGCCCACGGCGTTCCGGCATTTCATTAATCATAATCGTTGGACCAATCGGCAGAATCGCATACGTAAGCCCTTTCGCTAAACACATCGCGGTAATGACCCAAATCGGATTATGAAACACTAGAATAGATAACATGCTCAATGAACCAATAAGCATCGCACCACCAGTTACATATACACGTGAAATTTTCCAGTCTTGAGTCTTCTTAAATACAGCGTCGGATAACACAGACACTCCCATATAAAGTACAACAGACGCAATCCCGACAGCCGCTACTGCAAAGCCCATTTGTCCATTACTCATTCCTGTTACTTCAACAAGATAAAGTGGCAACCATGTCGCCAACCAGACAACGATGAAATACGTGGAAAAATAAGCAAGTGTCGTAAATAAAGCGACGCGTGATGTAAGGATATACTTAAGATCTTTTAATTTAAATTTTTCAGGGGCAGCCTTCTTCTTAGCTTTTTCATACGCTTCCACTGGTGATTCTTTCGTTAAGAATTTGAAGGCTACAGCCCAAACAAGACTTGCAAGACCTAGTGCAGCGAAAGCATATTTCCAGCCCCACGCTGTAATCATCGCTACAAGAAGAGGGGCAACAATCATCGCGCCAACTGTCGCGCCAGATACAACAACAGAGTTCGCGAATCCACGTTGCTTTGGAGGAAACCATTTATCTGCATGACTATAAGCGACAGGACTGAACGGTCCTTCAAAAGCACCTAATAAGAGGCGATACACGATTAATAATGGAAGGGCTGTAATGGCGATTACTCCGAACTGAAGGACAGCCCATGTTAGCATTAGAAACCCTAATACTTTTTTGGCTCCTACTTTATCCGCCCATGCTGCACCGAAAATTCCAGTAACAGGATATAACCAATAATAAGCGCTTCCAACAAGTCCCCACTCTGCGTAGGATAGTTTGAAATCTTCCATAATTGGAACCGCTGCCAATCCAATGATCGATTTATCTGCGAAGTTAATCATCATACCAAAAAACAATAAAACGAGAACTATCCAACGCATACCTTCGCCTCACTCTCTAGAGATTAATTTTCGTCAAGCACGTTTCTAGAAATAATCAATCTTTGGATTTCATTTGTTCCTTCATAAATTTGAGTAATGCGGGCATCACGATAAAAACGCTCTACTGGATAATCGGATACATACCCCATACCACCATGA
>NZ_QWVS01000054.1 GCF_003570725.1 Peribacillus asahii | reverse complement strand
GATAGCTTTTCACTACCTAACGTGTCGCACTCATCCCAACAAGCCAGTCTGCTTCAGCACGAGCAACCGCAGACGCATATAAATTCTCATATTCTTTACCGTTTTTTAGCTTGTTAAATCCTTCTTTAATCGCCTTATCCGTAACAGAAGAAATCCATAGACGCTTAATTGGCTTCTTCACATTTGCTTTTTCCAAAATCCAGCGTGCTACAAGTTCTCCCTCACGGCCTGCATCTGTTGCAATAACTACCTCATTTACATCTTTTCGATTCAATTGCGCTTTAACTGCTTGATATTGCTTACCTGTCTGCTTAATGACAACTAATTTTAAAGGTGACGGAAGCATCGGTAAATCTTCTAAACGCCATGATTTATACTTCTCATCATAAGCTTCTGGATCGGCATGAGTCACTAAATGACCTAGCGCCCATGTAATGATATACTTGTCTCCTTCAAAATAACCATTTCCTTTTTTCCCACATTTCAAGACTTTTGCTATATCTCTTCCGACCGACGGCTTCTCGGCTAGAACAACGGTTTTACTCAATAAAAACATCCTTTCCATTTAAAGCTTACAGCTTGATTATCTCATATTTCAATTAATACTACATTTCTCAATTGGACAACTGTCACATCCATTTCTTTGGCGTAAAAAGTCAATATCATGGATAACAATTTTTCCAGAATGATTATAAGAAAGAATGCCCTGCTTTCTTAATTCAATTAACATCCGATTCATGCTTTCGCGAGTACAAGCGCAAAAGTCAGCCAAATTTTGATTTGTTAACAACATATCGATTAATATGCCATCACGATGCTCGACTCCGTAACTATTTGCCAAACGGATCAATGTCGAATAAAGAGCACCCTTTCTGCCGTTTAACAAAAGATCCTTTTGTTTCGATTGAATGTTTCTTACATGGTCGCTATACCATTTCATAAATTCAAACGTTAACTTTCCATCTGAACTTAATCTTCTTTCAAGTTGATCTTTCTGAATCATCAGTACCTCGCCATCCGCTATTACTTTGGCACTTAATATATATTTTGCATGTTCCGCGAACAAAATGAGTTCTCCTATAAGATCATGTTGCTTACATATTCGTAACGTCAATTCTCTCCCTTCCATTGTTAGATGATGCAAATGAACCATACCGGATTTAATCAGATACAATTCATTGGCCTCCATCCCCTCTTGAAATAAATATGTATTTTTTTCAATTTTTTTGATTGTCCCGATTTCTTCTAATAATTGAAAGAGCTCTTGTGAAATAAAGCCGCTTCTATTCATATTAGCCTGCATAGTAATCTCCCCTTGTAACTTACCACCTGTTTGCAATGATAAATATCACTATAAAATCACGATAAAAGCTTATAATTAACTTAACATATTAATCCTAAAAATTGTAAGGGGGAAGAATTATGGACAAAAAGCAAGCATTATTGGATCTTTTAAATGCATTACTCGAAGCCGAACGAGCAGGTGTACAAACAGCTAATTATCTTTTAGAAAAACACCAATCAGAGGAACTGGACGCTCAATATAAGCAAGTAAAAAAAGACGAAGCTTGGAGTTGTGCTGGTCTCCACCAAGCAATCTTACGAGAAGGCGGCACTCCGAGCAAACAAACAGGCGCATTTGCTGATAAAGTGATTGCTCTTGATACTTTACAAGAAAAGCTGACTCTTCTCAACAAAGGTCAAGCATGGGTCGCACGCAAAATTGACGAAGCCCTTGCTTATGATATCCACCCTGATACAGAACTATTTTTACAAGAAATGAAAGAGAAACACCATACAAATATTAATGAATTAGATAAATATTTAATGGGGAAATGAACATTAACTAAACATGCGTCATTCATATAGACCAATATCTTACATTGGCTCTAGCCTTTTTGTTCTAATCGCGAGATAATAAGGAGAAATATTGTAAATTATCGGTTCCTATCGAGCTGAAGAAAAGAGGAACAAGGGGTTATAATGAGACGCTTTTTACATTTTATCATTGTCACACTTCTACCATTATGGATTGTTTGTAGTTCTGTTTCGGCCTACTTCTTTCCTGATACTTTTATTCCTATTCGAAAATGGCCTTCTTTCGCCTTAGCTTTTATTTTATTTACAATGGGGCTAACACTGTCCATTGATAGCTTGAAGAAAGTAATATCCAAACCGAAAAATGCATTTCTCGGTGTATTAGGAAAATGGACTATTACACTTGGGATTTCTTTTCTGTTAGCTACATTGTTTTTTACCAATCATCCCGAACTAAAAGCAGGTGTGCTGCTTGCAGGAGCGGTTCCGAGTGGGACAACGGCTAATTTATACACATTTATGGCAGGCGGAACATTAGCGCTTAGTATTATGATGTCGGCGGTCGATACGTTAATTGGGCCGTTTTTAACACCCTTGCTTATGAAAGTTACTATCAATAGTACAATTCCGATTGATGCGTTATCAATGTTTAAACAAATGGTGCTTGTCGTATTGGTTCCTATTGCACTTGGACTATTCATTCAATACAAATGGGAGCACTATACCGTAAAAGTGAAACCAATTTTACCGTATCTCTCATCTATTGCGATTATTATTATTAATTTAGCAATTGTATCGAGTGCACAAGGCATCTTAGAGAAAAACATTAGTCTACTTCCACTTATCTTTTTCTGTGTGTTTTTGCAAATTATGATTCCAATGATTCTTGGCTATATATATGGAATCTTTTTCAATATGCCAAAATCGGACCGAATTTCGATGTTTTATGAGTTTGGAATCTGTAATACAGCGCTTGCCTCCATCCTTGCTATGCACCATATTAGTCCGATTGCTGCTGTACCAGCTGTTGCAAATATGATTACGAATACATTTCTAGGGGCCCTTATTGCAATTGCGTGGAAGCCATTATCAGAGAAGTGGGCAAGCCACCAAGAGCGAAAAGGAACTCTTTTAAAAAATCGAAATGAACAAAAAGAAAAAAGAATAGACTAAGCTACAGCCTTCTCAAAGAGGCTTAATAGACTCCCAACTTACTATTAACTTTTATCCCAAACAAACCAAGCCAAAGGAAATTACATCCCCTGGCTTGGTTTTCTTATTCCATCCATAATAAATCGAACTAGATTTTCTACCTCTGCTTCTTCATCCATATCTGAATAAGCAAGCTGTAATACAAAACGTGATACGAAATAGCTGCCGACAACATTGAATATCATGTTTAAGAGTGTATCACTTGATACGTCAATAAGCTCACCACGTTCTTTAAACATCGTAATAACTTTGCTGATACGCTGCATAATATTTTCAAAAAAGTAAGGTTGCAGCTCTTTTCTTAATTCATCATTATATAGTAACTCTTTAACTACCACTTGAAATATTTCTTTATTTTCTTTAATAAAAAGGAGTCGATTTTTGATCAAAGCTCTTAAAAAGTCTTCAAAGCAAGCTGTGTTTTGGGTCATAATCCCACTAAAAACCGATTCAGCCATAGTAGGCATTGCATCTTTGATAAACGGGAGAATAACCGAAAGCAATAAATTATCCTTCGTTCCATAATGGCGAAAAATCGTACCCTCAGCTACTTGAGCGAATTTTGCTATTTCACTCGTTGACGTATTGGCATACCCTTTTTCAGCAAATAATTTAACAGCAGTTTCAACGATTTTTCGTTGTTTAGTAGTTTGCTTCTTTGACAACTTTGCTTGGGCAATAATTGCATCTAATAGATTTTCTTCAGACAATTAAGATCACTTCCTTTATCCTCTGGACTTAATTATAACCTACGATACTTTTTCAATGCCAATATATTGAGAGTAATAAAGATTATAGCAAAGACAACTAGGGTAAATATATTTCCGCTCATTTCACTTAAACTCAGTCCTTGATACATGATGCCCTTCAAAGCACCAGCCGCCTAGTAGATAGGCATAATCCTGCCTACTGCTTGCAGCCAATCCGCCATTCCATCAAGCGGGAGAATACCAGCAAAAAAGATTTGTGGAATCACAACAACAGGAATAATAAGACCACTTTTTTACGGAAACGTTTACTAACTCGTTCGATTGCAATGCTTATATTCACATATCATACCTCCATTTATAAAGAAGTGATTGATTACTCATTTTAACTTTACTATGTATTTTATTCAAATCAATAACAATGAATTACTTTTATTTATGACTAAGCATAATCCAACTCATAAACAAAACCACCGGATCATTAATCGGTGGTTTTGTCTCTTTATTCCCTATTTATTTAAGTCAAACAAATAAGCAGCTAAGTAAAATACTCTCTAAATTAAGCAAAGATGAACATTTGTACTTACTTTACAATAAGAACTGGACAATTAGCTCTTTTTACCACTTTATGGCTTACGCTTCCCAGCACCATTTCTTGTAAAGAATTAAGTCCGCGGCTTCCAATGACAACTAAGTCAAATTGTTCTTTATTCGCATACTCAACAATCGTTGGACCAGGCTCTCCATGCATAATATTAATTCGGTAAGAGTGTTCATGGGACTTTAACAGTTTTTCCACTGATTCAAGTTTTTTTCGACGCGATAATTCTAATTCTTCTTTTCCTTGAGCGTGAAGAACCTCACTTCTAGATTTTGTGAAATTCACTATATATACAATTTCAATCACACATTGTTTATCTAAAGAAGCTACCTTTACAGCTTCTTCAGCTGCTCTCAATGAATTTTCCGATCCATCCGCAGCTAATAAGATTTTTTTATACATCATCCCACTCCTATTGAAAGATTAATGTGTACCTAACTTTGCATGAGAATCATCATATATAGATAGTTTATCTACAAGCTTTTGACTCGTTGTATTTAGGCCTTTAATCGTTACTGTATTGCCGCTTTCTTGATATTTCATCACAACTTTATCAATAGCTCCTACAGCCGAGTCATCCCATATGTGAGAGTTTGAGAAATCAATAATAATATTGGACTGTTTAACGGTAAAGTCAAACGAGTCTACAAAACCTTCAACAGAAGCAAAGAATAATTGACCTTCGACATCAAACACTAAATTTTGATTTACGTTACGTTTCGTTACTTTAATCTTAGAGATTTTAGCTGCAAAGAAAATTGCGCTTAAAATAACACCTGCAATGACACCTTTTGATAAATCATGCGTGGCTACTACGATAGATACCGTAGCTAGCATGACTACTGCATCACTTTTTGGTGCTTTTCTTAAATAAGAGAAAGAAGACCAATCGAATGTTCCAATGCAGACCATAATCATAATTCCAGCTAGAACAGGCATTGGAATCTGCACGACTAAATCGCCTAATACAATAATCAAAAACATTAAAAATATACCTGCGATAAAAGTAGATAAACGGCCGCGTCCACCTGATTTTACATTGATGACGGACTGCCCAATCATCGCACAACCTGCCATTCCTCCAAAGAAACCAGTCACGATATTCGCAATACCTTGTCCTCTGGCTTCTTTATTTTTATCACTTTCCGTTCCCGTCATATCATCAACAATTGAGGACGTCAGTAAGGACTCTAATAAACCTACAATAGCTAAAGCAATAGAATAAGGAAAAATAATGCTCAACGTTTCAAATGTTAACGGTACGTCTGGTATAAAAAACGTCGGTAATGATTGCGTTATCGTACCTAAATCACCAACCGTACGCAGCTCCACATCTGAATAAATTGCAACAATGGTTAATACAATAATCGCTATTAACGGAGCCGGAATAGACTTAATAAATTTAGGCACTACATATACAATCACTAATGTAATAGCCACAAAAACATATGTCATAGTGGAAATTCCAATAAAATGAGGCACCTGTGCCATGAAAATTAAAATAGCTAAGGCATTAACAAAACCAATCATGACCGCTCTCGGAATAAACCTCATCAATTTAGCTATTTTAAAAACACCAAAAATAATTTGAATAATTCCTGTTAAAAGGGTTGCGGCGAACAAATAGTTCAATCCATGTTCCTTCACTAAAGGAAGCATTAATAATGCCATAGCTCCAGTTGCGGCTGAAATCATTCCAGGCCTTCCGCCCGCAAATGCAATAACGACTGCCATAGTAAAAGAAGCATACAGCCCAACCATGGGGTCTACTCCTGCGATAATGGAGAAGGCAATAGCTTCCGGAATTAATGCTAATGCGACAACAATCCCAGAAAGAACATCTCCTCTAATATTTGAAAACCATTCTTTTTTCCACTTTTCTGTCATGTTCGTTATTTACCCCTCACGTAGATTTTTTCAACTTTTACTTCTCCTAAAAGTCAAGAATCGATAATCAATAAAATGAGTGTATCACCATTCGCCCCGAAAAAGAACTATTTTGGGAATTTTTTATTAAAGAAATTTTTTATGATATGATACACTAAACAAAGGATTGTTAGGAGAATATACAATGTTAATCGGGTATATGAGGCCTTCCCAAGAAGATCCAAACTGTGAACTGCAACATAGCTATTTAACAGAGGTCAATTGTCAAACTATCATTTCAGAAGAGCATTCCTCAGCTAAAAAAAGAGTGCAATTACGTCATTTGCTAGATCATCTCAATCAAGGTGACAAAATAGTCATTACTAAGCTTTTCACTATTGCTGATTCCACACGTCATTTAGTCGAAGTATTAGATACAATGGCTGCTAAAGAAGCTCACCTTTACTCTATTTCAGAAGGAATCGATACAAGCAGGGCTTCAGGGTACAGTTTTAATGAAATCGCGAAGCACCTGTTAGAATTTCAAAGTGACGTAATCAGTGAAAGAACTAAACAAGGCATAGATAGAGCCAAGCAAAAAGGAGCTACTCCAGGCAGACCAAGAAAGCCTGATGAAAATGTAACACGTGCTATTATTATGTATCAAAGTAAAAAATATAGTCTGGCTGAGATTAAAGCTGAAACAGGGATTAGTAAGTCAACTCTGTATCGTTATCTAGAAAATTAAAATCATTTGTCTTCCTTTCTCAAACGAAGGCTTTAACAAAAGCTAGAAAGTATAACCTGCTCCCTCTCGTTGATATTGATAAATAAAAAAGACACCATGTTGAGTTGAAGTTCATAACCTTCACTCAAATGGTGTTTTTTTTTCAATTAGTTATTAATATATTTCTCAAACACATCTCCAAAATCCTTCAAATGATACTGATCATGAACAGATGTCAGCCAAGTAAAACCAAAATCGGTTAACTCTTTGTACGTATCAGCTAGTTTGTTATCATCTGTTCTTGAGTTTTGAAGAATACTTACCGCTTTATCTAAGCTTCGTGAACCCATTTCTAAGTAAATCTTATTCTCATAGGTGATTTCAGCAATACGCAGCAGCGATTTATATAAATCCTTCAGATGTTCAATTTGATCTTTACGTACATCGATATCAAATTGAATATTGCCGATACTAAATTTAATCTCTACATCCATATCAATTTTTCCAGCTGTTTCAAGAAGCACATTAGAAATGGAATATTGCGCATATGGGTAGCGCTTCAACGTTCTTTTCGAAGAAACCGCACTTGCTCCATCCACATGAATAAGCGCTAAGTTTGTAAAGCAATATTCATCCGCTTTCGTCTTAATTAAAAAGTAGATTTTTTCGTTATCTTCATGCATGACATAATCATCAGCATCTGTTTTATCGTAATCAGAAGGGGAAATAATTTTACCAATATCAGATAGGCCTAACGCATCCGCAGCAATTTTTTTAAACATTGTATAAGCTCCTCCTTAACTATTGTCATCTCCTTCATTTTACCAACAACCAATATACATTTATATGGTGTTTTAGTAGGGTTATGCTCCATATGAATGATAAAAAAACATGAGCCTCTTTTAGACTCATGTTTTCATATCTTCTCGATCTATAATCTCCACAATCTTGTTCAATCCACGTTTCAATTGCTCAAGCGATGGATTTGTAAAGGCTAAGCGGAAATAATTTTCATACATTCCTGTTCCGCTCATCCAATTCCCTGGAACAAGCGATACATCAGGCAGAGCTAAATCGAGGAGCCTTTCCGAAGAAAGTCCATGCTCTAACTTGCACCACGCAAAAATGCCGCCCTCCGGTACTTGCACACTAACCGCTTTCGATTTACTAAGAGCCTCCTGAACCATGTCTACCCTCACCTTATACGCCTTTCTGACGCGTTGTAAATGAGGAGTTAAACGCCCTTCAGATAAGAATGTATACACAGCTGCTTGTGTTAAAACATTGCTATGTAAATCAATACGCTGCTTAATTTTCGTTAGGTTCGTAATGACGCCCTCTGGTGCAACAAGGACCCCTACACGAAGTTCTGGAAATAAATATTTTGAGAATGATCGAATATAAATAATCATACCCTCCTCATCTCTCGCCTTTAGAGGAGGAGCAGGTTTTTTCCCGTAGTAGAGCAAGCCCGTTGGATCATCTTCTATTATTAGAACATGATATTTCTTAGCAAGTACTAATAAATCTTGTCTTCTTTTTTGTGACATCGTGATTCCAGTCGGATTATGAAAAGTAGGGTTTAGATAGATAAACTTTACTGGGAAATTCCTTAGTAGTTGTTCTAAATTATCTAACTTCATTCCTTCTTTATCTAATGTTATTCTCAAAATTTGCGCACCGCTTGCGGTAAAGGCATCAGAGGCAACTTGAAATCCTGGTTCTTCGACGATGACATAATCTCCTGGACCTAAAAATAGTCTACTGATTAGGTCCAACCCTTGCATTGCTCCTGAAACAATCATCATTTCACTTTTCTTAGGGTATAATTCACTTTCCTTTAACCATTCAAGCATATAAGAGTGAAGTGGTTCATATCCCTGTGTAGGAGATGGGAGCTGTATAAGCTTTGGATGTTTCCGTAAACACTCGGCTAAGCACTCGCTTATCCCGATACCAGGATGAATTTCAGGAGCGGTACCTGCCCTTGCTAACTGAATAGATTCCGAGTTTTGTCCAAACTTTATAATCGCTTCTAACCCATGATTCATCGTATCTGTTTCATAAACGAAGTTGGATTGCCACTTAGTCTTCGTGTGAACTCGCTCTCGACGCGGCCCACGCATAATAAAGGTCCCACTCCCCTGTTGACTGCGAATAATCCCCTTCGTTTTCATATCTTCATTAGCCAATGTAATGGTCATTCGACTCACTTGCAAGTAATCTGCCAATTTTCTTTCTGCTGGCAAACGAGTGCCTGGCTTTAGCTTGCCTTGATAGACCATTTTTTCAACTTGCTCAGATATTTGTTTATATAACGGAAGCTTGTGCTCACTGTCGAGTTTGATATCTTGCCAAATTCCAGTCATGGAGCACCCCCTTCTGTTTTAATCCATTAAGCCTGGAAGCCATAATGACAAAGCCGGGATATAAGTAACGAGCAGTAAAACGACAATAGCAACTAAAAGGAATGGAATAACTCCTTTTGAAATCTGTTTTAAGGAGAGTCCTGTCAATCCGCAGGCCACATATAAATCCAATCCAACAGGCGGCGTTACTAAACCAATCGCTAGGTTCAATGTCATTAACACCCCAAAATGAATCGGGTCAATTCCCATTGCAACAAGAATCGGTAAAAAGATTGGCAGGAAAATATAGTACGCAGAAATCGCATCGACAAACATCCCTGCAATCAATAAAATAATGGTAATGACTAATAGAATCGTATATTTATTGTCGGCAAATCCCATTAGCATATTAGCCATATCTTGAGCGATTCCCTCTACTGTCAACAACCAAGCAAAAGAGGAAGCCGCTGCGACGATTAACATAATCATAGATGTATTCTTCGCAGACTCGATTAATAAACCAGGAATCTCTTTCAAACTAAACTCTTTATAGATAAATAAACCAACAAATAAACCATAAAATACAGCTACAATCGCTGATTCAGTGGGAGTAAATAAACCGGAGTAAATCCCACCTAGGATAATTAAAGGTGCCAGTAACCCCCAAGAAGCTTCTTTAAACGCTTTCCACTTTTCTTGGCGGCTTGCTTTCGGCAATGTTGGAATATCGTACTTTCTCGCTATTACATATCCAGTAATCGCCAAACAAAGCCCCATTAATAAACCGGGAACGATACCCGCAATAAATAGTTTACCAATTGAAACTTCTGCAACGACCCCGTAGACAACATAGGCAATACTTGGCGGAAGAACGATACCCATTCCACCAGCCGTTGCAAGTAATCCTGCTGATTGGTCTTTTCGGTATCCTTGCTTTACCATGGCTGGGATGACAATCGCACCGACAGCGGCCATTGTTGCTGGACCGGAACCTGACATGGATGCAAAGAAAGTAGCTGCAATAACGGCTACAATTGCCATGCCGCCTCGATAATGGCCTGTCATTGCTTGAGCAAAGGCAATTAAACGCTTAGAAATCCCCGCTCTCTCCATGATTAATCCTGCTAGGAAGAAGAAAGGAATTGCAAGTAATGTAAATTTGGTCATTGATGAAAACATCGTAGACGGTAAAGATGGTAACGGTAATTCAAACGCAAACATCGTAATAACCGTGGATAAACCAAGAGCAACGGCTATTGGCACATTTAAAAATAATAATATAAAAAAGCTGGCAAATAAACAAATCGCTGTTGCACTCATGACTTCATTCTCCCTCTAATCGTTTTAATTTCCAAGATACACCCTTCCCAGAAACGAAGAACGCATAGAAAGGAACCGAGTGGAACTGATAAACCCATAATCCATTCATCTAATCCTAAAGCTGGCGTTTTTTGCTGATATTCATATTGCTGCATCACCATTTCTAGCCCAAACCAAAACAGAACAGCAAAGAATACAGTTGTTAAACAACCAATTAAGATTGCGATGATTATTTGCAATTTTGGCGGCAAATAATCTGTTAATAAGCTAAAACCTAAATGCCCTTTTTCCCTGGCAAGTAAAGACGCTCCAATAAAGATTGCATAAGCAAATAAATTTGTTGTTAACTCTTCTGTCATTGAAAGCGATACATTTAAAAAGTATCTAGATAACACGTTAGCCATCGTTACTCCACAAATGACAATCATTAAAATCGCTAACAACCACTCCTCTAGCCTAACAAAGATTTTCACTGTACTTCCCCCATCTTGATTAAATAAGAAAAGACTCGAAAGGAAACTCGCTTCCTTCCGAGTACTATTTCTACAAGCTGCTTACATTGCCAATATCTTATTCAGCACGGAATGCATCTAAGAACTCTTTCCCAATCACTTTCTCATATTGGTCGATAACTGGAGCCGATTTCTCTTGGAAAGCCGCAATTTGCTCCGGAGTTAATTCTGTTACTTCCATGCCTTGCTCTTTTAATTCAGCTAGAATTTCTTTATCTTTTTCACGATTTAACTGAATTTGATATTGTGCAGCTTCTTCAGCTGTTTCTTTTAGAATTTTTTGTGTTTCTTTATCCAAACCATCATATAACTCTTTATTAATACCAAATACAAGCGGGTCGTACATGTAATTCCAGATTGTTAAATAATCTTGAACTTCAGATAATTTATTATTCAGAATAATTGGCAGTGGATTTTCTTGTCCATCAATGACACCTTGTTGAAGAGAAGTAAACACTTCCGACCAGTTCATAACCGTTGGGTCTGCACCAAATTGTTTATATGTATCAACCATTGCCTCCATGGAAGGTGTTCGAACTTTTAACTTCTCTAAATCTTCCGGTGTTTCAATTGCATGTTTGCTATTCGTAATTTGACGGTATCCGTTTTCACCAAATGCTAAAGGTTCAATTCCTTTACTGCGAATTAGCTCTTTTAATTTCTCTCCACCTTCACCATTCATTACTTTATCCGCCTGCTCATAATTTGGAATTAACCAAGGTAAAGAAGGTGCGGCGAATTTTGGATCTAGTACATTATAAATAATCATAGAGTGAATAGAAGCTTCCGTTGAACCATTTTGAACTGCCTCTAACCCTTTAGGTTGATTACCATTTGAAAGAGATTCATTTGGATATAATTTAATGCTGATTTTTCCATCAGATTCTTCCTTAGCAAGCTCGGCCCATTTATTAACACCTTGCCCCCAAGTATCTTGCTCAGATACAGAAATACTGACCTTCACATTTAATTGATCATCCTTTTCTCCGCTGCTGCTGTTGGAACAACCCGCAAGACCAAGTGCAAGCAATGCTGCTGCTCCCCATTTCATATACTTTTTCATTCTTTTGTTTCCCCCTCTTTTGCATACGTTTTCACTTAATATTTAGAATATTATAAAAAAATAACATTGGATATAACCAATTTTTCAATTGGACTTATACAGTTACAATTTATTAATACAGTACTATAACAGTTTAACTTTATTTCCATATATAACTTCCTAGTTTAGATAGTAATCTACTATATATTTTAGTATGATAATTCGTAGGGATTTTGCATATTATTTAGGAGGTTCACAAACAGAATGAGCTTACTTTCTATAGATAAGTTAGGCCATAGCTTTGGCGATCGTACATTATTTAAAGATGTTTCTTTTCGACTGTTAGCCGGCGAACACGTCGGGTTAGTTGGGGCAAATGGCGTCGGAAAATCGACGATGATGAATATTATTACAGGTCAATTAATTCACGATACAGGCCGCGTTGAATGGACACCGGGCGTACAATACGGCTACCTTGACCAACATACTGTATTATCAAGAGGGAAAACCATTCGTGACGTATTAAGAGATGCCTTCTTACCCCTTTTTGAGCAGGAAAAAGCGCTCAATGAAGTAACGGAAAAGATGGCAACCGCTACACCTGAGGAATTAGAACAACTGCTTGAAGACATGGGCATCATTCAAGATAAACTAGAGGCTGGCGGTTTTTATAATCTTGATATAAAAATTGAAGATGCGGCCCGTGGTTTAGGTCTAGATGCGATTGGCCTTGACCGTGATGTTTCTGCACTAAGCGGTGGACAGCGTACAAAAGTTTTATTAGCAAAACTATTACTAGAACAACCTGAAGTTTTACTATTGGACGAACCAACAAACTACTTAGATGTTGAACATATTCGTTGGCTAAGCAGCTATTTAAAAGAATATCCACATGCATTTCTATTAATTTCGCATGATACAGAGTTTATGAACGGTGTTGTTGATGTCATTTTCCATCTAGAATTTTCAAAATTAACGCGTTATACTGCGACTTATGAAAAATTCCTAGAGCTTGCAGAAATCAACAAAAATCAACATATTAATGCCTATGAAAAACAAAAAGAGTTTATTAAAAAACAAGAAGACTTCATCGCGAAAAATAAAGCGCGCTACTCAACAACTGGTCGCGCAAAAAGCCGTCAAAAGCAATTGGATCGAATCGAACGTATTGATCGCCCTGAAACAGCGATGAAACCAACATTCGACTTTAAAGAATCACGTGCTAGCAGCCGCTATGTGTTTGAAGGGGAAAATTTAGAAATTGGCTATGACCGCCCTCTTCTACCAAAGCTGACAATGAATATTGAACGCGGGGAAAAAATTGCTGTAGTTGGCTGTAATGGTGTTGGTAAATCGACATTATTAAAAACGATTCTTGGTAAAATTGAGCCGCTTAGCGGGAAAAGACAACTCGGTGACTTCTTATTCCCATCTTATTTCGAGCAAGAAGTAAAAGCTGGCAGCACAACACCGATTGATGAAGTATGGAATGCCTTCCCGCACTTAGATCAACCGCAAGTTCGCGCTATTCTCGCTCGTGTTGGTCTGAAAAACGAACATATTATGCGTCCGATGAATCAATTAAGCGGTGGAGAACAAGCGAAGGTCCGTATTTGTAAATTAATGCTCACAGAAAGCAACTGGCTTCTATTTGACGAGCCGACTAATCATTTAGATGTTGTTGCTAAAGAAGAATTAAAACGTGCGATGAAAGAATATAAAGGAACCATCCTCCTTGTCTGTCACGAACCTGACTTCTATGAAGATTGGATCACAAAAGTATGGGATGTAGAGGAATGGGCAAATCAATAAGTAAAAAGGGGCTGTCCATTTGATGGACAGCCCTCTTTCGTGGATAAATTGCAAAAGTTATTGATAAATGAATGATTTCAGTAGATAAAATTGAATTTGCGTTGATAAATCAAAAAAAGTCGTCGATTAAAGCGCAATCTTAAGCACGCTCAGCGACTAGTGTATAGGTTTTCGGTAATCCAATATCATGCAGCTTATGATTTGGTTCTTCTTCTAACACTTTAATGATAAGCCCTGACTGAGCGGCAGCTGTAATTAGTTCCCCGATTGTCCATTTTCTTTGTACCACTTGTGCCAATGTCTCTTTTGCATCATCTGGCATATGTTTTGTGAACGCAACAGGATTTTTCTCCATTGTCGGTGTGAAGTAATTCCCCGTGACTTTATGTTTTTTACCTGTAGACGTAATCAGTTTTGTCGAAATCGGATGAAATTCATGCAGAACAAACAAACCACCCGGCTTTAGCATCGCTTTCACTTTTTCAAATAACGGATGTAGGTCAATTAAATAATGCAGAACACCAAGTTCCATTAATACAATATCTTGGTTGCTGTTAAGGTGCTCTTCTTGTAAAGATAAAATATCTGAAACAACATACGTTATATCCACATTTGCAGCTGTTGCTAATTCATTAGCAAACATAGCGTTTTCTTTTGAAAAGTCGACCACCTTCACATCTGCTCCTAAAAGAGAAAGCGCAACAGCTTTGACTCCATTTGACCCCATTAAATGAGTGATTTTCTTTCCCTGCACGTCATGCAAATATTTATAAAATGGATGTAAGCGCCATTTTGGATTTTGCGTAATCTTTTCAGCAAGCTCTGTTGGCTCGCCATATCGATTCACTAAAGCGATGTAATTATTCTGATTCCATGCTTGTTCATTTTTGGCTGTAAACCCTTGCTGTTCTTTCATTAAATAGTCATGAATTTCTTTCTCATAAGCGGCCATTTCTTCATCATATAAATAACTATATAGAGAACGGCACCAAAGCTCCTGATTATCGAAACGATACGAAATTCGGTACGGGTCTGTTTTAATGGTTGTATTAAATAAACAGCTGACCCTTATGGAAATATGCTCTTGCTCCAAGTGAGCTACGGCTCGTTCCACTGTTTTTTCGATATTAGACAATGAATAAGCGTGTAATGTATCACACGCTTCTTTAAACAAGTCCCATTGAACGGCTACTTCAATCTCACTATAATCATGTAAGCGGACTTGCTGAACGGCTAAAGCGGCTTGACCGATAAATTGATAAGGAATCGATGCTTCTTCAAGCGCTTGTCCAATCTGTTGCACTGTATGTACATATGAAATTTCCATAAAAACCTCCGAAGAGCACTCGTATCTATTGAACTAACGAGTGCTTAAATGCATAAATGACAGCTTGTGTACGATCTTGTACTCCAAGCTTACTTAATATATTGCTCACATGAACTTTCGCTGTCTTTAATGCGATAAACAATTCATCTGCAATTTCTTGATTTGTTTTTCCTTGTGTCATTAATAATAAGATTTCCATTTCTCGTGCTGTTAATTGTTCATGCAATGCTTGAGCTTTAGGGCGACGGAGCTTTTCCATCATTTTTCCCGTGACTTCCGGCTCAAGCACGCTTTGCCCCTGATACGTGGCCCGAACAGCATCGGCAATGTCGCTCGCTTTCGATGTTTTCAGCATATAGCTTGTTGCTCCCGCCTCTAGGGCTGGATACACTTTTTCATCGTCTAAAAAGCTTGTTACAATAATAATTTTCGCTTCTGGCCATTTTTCTAAAATAGCTTGGGTTGCTTCAATTCCATCCATCTCCGGCATCACCAAGTCCATCAGGATAATATCAGGACGCAATTCAATTGCCATGTCTACTGCCGTGCGCCCATTATCCGCTTCACCTACCACTTCGATATCACTTTGTGCAGATAAATAGGCGGCTACTCCTATTCTTACCATCTCATGGTCATCGACAAACAATACTTTAATCATTTTCTTCATCTCCCACATGCATGAATGGAATTTTCACTTCCAGTCGTGTACCTTGATTCGGCACACTTACAATCTTCATCGTTCCGCCTATTTCCACAGCTCGCTCGTACATATTATGCAAACCATAGGACCCTGCTTTTGCTTCATTAACGGAAAAACCGACTCCATCATCCACAATACGCAAAATAAGCAGCTCATCGCGGCTCATCAATAATACTTCGAGTGAATTTGCTTTCGCATGACGTAATGTATTAGAAACAGATTCCTGAACAATGCGAAAGAGGTGATCTTCAATACCTTTGTCTAAAATAACGGGTTCCAGCTTCCACGCAATCTCCATTGGTACTTTTTGTGTTAATTCCACGAGTAATTCCTGAATCCCTTCCTGCAATGTTTTATTATGTAAGGCAACAGGGCGTAAATGCAATAATAATGCACGCATCTCCAGCTGAGATTGATGAATCATCCCTTCGACTAATTTCAACTGCTTCTTTTCTGTCGACTCGGTATCAGCATGCGATTCTGTAATGGCCGACATCAGCATCGATGCTGCAAATAATTGCTGACTAACAGAATCATGGAGCTCTCTCGCTAAGCGATTTCTCTCTTGGGAGATAATTTCTTGAATTTGTTTTTCCTGATCTACTGCTTTTTCATTGGCCATTTTTTGTGAAAGCTTCACTTGTTCATTCATTTGCTTCTGCACATGCCCAATTCGCTCCGCCATCCGCTTCAGTTCTTGAAGAGAAAAGACCGGAGTTTTTTGTGATGCTCGGCCTTGCTGGAGTAAATAAAGTTGTTCATCTAGCTCCTTCCATTGGCGCTTCCAATACAAACCGGAAAAAACACCATATACAATGCCTGCTCCCATCATCATAATAGGGACAAAAATAACAAATGGAAGATCCATTACCCGTCTCTCCCACAGTAACTGCCAATGATCTAAAGGAAAAACAAGAAAAACAAGCGCTGGTACGGCAATCGACAATACGAAAGAGACACCTAAAGCAGATAAAATTTGACGTGTCATCATACTCATACGCGCCTCACCTCTAAATCGCCGACGATGGCGGCTGTCGTAATATGCACTTTTTGTTTAGCCTCGGTAAACCCTTCCGTTTGATAAGAGACAATTTGGTTAAAAATTCGCTCCCCATAAGCTTGATTAAAGATCATTGCCCTTCCAGCCATAACGGAATGATGAACACGCACTTCTACTCCGTATGGAACAAGGATTTGCATATTCCCTACCAAACAGCGAACCGAAATAACGGCATCCCCTTTCGGAAGAAGTGTTTGACTTAAATCAATTATCGTATCCCCAAAACCCGTTTGGATATTCACAGGATTCCATTCATATACCGTATCGGGTGTTTGTTGATGACCAAACCATTTATTTTGAAAAAGAACATCTACTTTCACTAGATTCTCTTTCATCATTCCCTCATTCATTTCATTAAAAGCGGGCTTCATCCGCTGCGGATTTTTTTTGGATTTATAATACATACGCAACCAGTAAATCAGAAGCACCACGAGAAAGAAACGAAATACCATCATATTTAAAACGGTTGCAACCGTCATAATCATTCCAAGGATAAATACAATTTTCCCTAATGTCCGTTTGAAAAATTTCTTACCAACGAAGATGCATCCAATTGAAAAAGCAAGGGAATACAATAAGCCGCCGCCAAAAAATGAAAGCTCGACAATCAATAACACCAGTCCAATCAGAAAAATCCAACTCATATAATCTGTTTTCATTTTATGAAACATTGGCCTTCCCTCCTTCATTTCATTAGATGTTAAAAGGCGTAGAAGCCTACGCCTTTTAAGAATACCACGAGAACAGTAAGAAATTGAATGGCTTTCTTATTGTTTATTTTCCTTTTCAAGCTGAGCAATACGAGCATCAATCGTGTGACAATGATAATCAGTGTTTACCTGCTGCTCAATGCGCTCTAAGTAAAGTTCCATTTCTTCAAACTTAGCTATCGGCTGCGTATAACGATCATTGGCAGATAAGACTTTATTTATTCGATGATTAGCTCGGGCGATATTCTCCCTCCCCATTAATTCCATTCTCTTAATATGCATGTCTTTTAGCTTATGTTTCATTTCTTCATATTTTCTCTCAAGTTCCGTCAATTGCTGTACTGCTTGTTGCAATGCTTCTTGTAAATGCAGTGCACGCTGTTCATATTGAATACTTTCCTGCACCGCAAATTCCGTTAACTCTGCCTCACCTGCTTGTTTCGCAATCTCAGCCTGGCGCTTACGCTTTTCAGCTAGGTCTTGCGCCTCCTTATATTCTCTCGTAAACTCTGCTTGTAAAAGCGATTGACGCTCGATAAGCTTACGGACCTTCTCTGTTTCCTGCTCGCATTGACGCAAGTATTGATTCAGCATCGCAATTGGATTCTTCTGCTCCTTTTTATCTAGTAACTCGTGAAAATCTGCCTCAACCGTCGCCTTAATTCTTGAAAATAAGCCCATATTTGTTCGCTCCTTCTCTATTATTTTTTATTTAATTCTTGCCATTGTCTTTCAAAATTTGTAAATGGATCTGCCGGTTCAACCACTACTTCATCCTCTTCCTTCCACTTCTTATACACAAGATACAAAATGTACGCTGCTACAAGCCCAATTAGTGACGGGAAGTGAGAAATGGACACCATAAGCATAATGATCGAAAGTATTGCCCAGGAAATCTTTGCTCCTTTTGACTCAGCCTTCACATATTGCTTAAAGCCAAAGTATAAAATGACCAAGCAAAGCGCTAAGCTAATAAGCGGCCCGACATGTGCTAACACCACCATCAAAGCAATTAAGCCTACAAGGAATAAACCAAACTTTTTCATTTTCACGTCCTCCTTTCTTGTCTCTATCTTATCTAGTTTTCAAAGAGTTCATAATGAGCCTAAGCTATATTTTGAAATAAGACTTGAGGCTTAGCTTGTCATACGACTAGTTCAATCATAAAAAAAAGTGTCTGATTCCTTATAAAAGAATCAGACACTTTTTAGTCTTCAACAGCAAGCTGCAGCCCCTCTGTAATTAACTCTATCAACGGCTTATCATCACGATCAATTGCATATGTAAATAAAGTAACAAGCATAAAAACAGCTCGAAATCTTGCTAGTCTCTCCGTTTCATCGTCAATCTCACCATATATATCAAAAAAGGCCTCGCGTGCTTGCTTAGGGAAATAGCTGTATATAAAAGAAAGGTCGACCGCTGGATGACCAAGGTGGACATCTCCCCAATCAATAATGCCTGTTAGAACACCGCTATGATCTAGTAAAACATTCCGAATATGAATATCTCCATGAACAAATGATATGTGTCTGGTTTGTTTCATACCTTGTACAGAAGCTGCATAATTGAATACTAGATTAGCTTGCTCTGCATATCCTAAACGCTTAACAAGCTTAGCATTTTCCAACAGCTTAACCTTTTGGAATGGAAGTTCTAATCTTCTTCTCTGATCAAAGGTTACGCCGCATTTCGCTGCTTGAGTGACGGGCACGTCGTGTAATACTTTAAGAAAACAAGCCAATTTCTGTGCAGAGGCAATCTTATTCTCCAAAGACTCTCGGTATGGTGTCCTTCCGCTTATTATTTTGTATCCTGTAAAAGAATAAGGGAAGCTCTCACTCCGTTTTCCGAAAAAAAGCGGCTCTGGAATTTCTAAAGGTACTCGCCCAACAATCAATGGCAGAAGTTTATTTTCAACTTCCATTAATTGCATCGCTAACTCACGACGAGGAAAGCGAAATACATACTCATTCACTTGAACAACGGTATTGTCAAACCCTTCTCCTAAAAGCCGGATATCACGAATATGTATTTCAGGAAATTGCTGATTAATTAATCGTTTCGCTTTCTCTAATGACATTGGATAATCCGCCAACCACGGCTTTTCCATTGCCTCCCCCTCCTTACTTACCTTCTACGATCGTTTCTTCCTCTGGATGTACGGGAAGCGGAGTCACTGCGAGAGCCTAACTGCCCCGTCGAACGGCGGCCGCTGTCACTTCTTCTTGAGCCGCCGCTTCTAGCCGTACGACTCCTTTCACCCGTCGTGTCCATTCGTCCCGAGTCGCGTCCTCTTCCACTCCTTGAGTCTTCCCCGCGATTTCCCCCTGTATCAACTCTTCGCGGATCACGCCCTCGTTCATCTCGCACTCCTTCCCTCCTTGAACTTCGTCGAGTTCTCTCTCTGTCCTCTTGTCTAGAATGACCGCGGCTTTCTGAAGAGCGCCCACTTCTTCGACTCCTTTTTTCCTCGACTTCAGTTGGTTGGAACATCGTCACTCCTTCTATTTTTCTCCGGTCAATTTTCATAGAAATGGCAGATTCAATTTCCTCTAATTGCTTTAAATCCTTTGTTGCAATAAATGTGATGGCTAAGCCGTGTTCCCCAGCTCGTCCTGTTCGTCCAATTCGATGGATATAACTCTCTGCATCCTCTGGAATATCATAATTAAACACATGTGTGACACCTTCTACATCCAGCCCCCGTGCTGCTACATCTGTCGCTACTAAATATTGCAGCTTCGCTTCACGGAAGCTCTTCATCACACGCTCACGTTTAGCCTGTGAAATATCACCATGAAGTTCATCTGAAAGAAAACCTGCTTCTTTTAAAGCCTCATTCAGCTTCGATACGCGGCGCTTTGTGCGGCAAAAAATCATAGCTAAAAACGGCTGTTCTTCCCGCATTACTTTTATTAAAGTAGCTTGCTTAGCTCGGTCTGTCGTCTCAATTACAAGCTGACGAATTTGTTTAACCGTCACTTGCTCTGTTTGAACGGCAACAGTAAGAGGTGATTTCATGAATCGTTTCGCTAAATATTGCACCTGCTCTGGCATCGTCGCTGAAAAAAGAAGCGTCTGCCGCTCTGCCGGGAGATTTTCGATAATATCCTCGACTTCTGGTAAAAAGCCAATATGAAGCATTTGATCGGCCTCATCCAATACAAGTGTTTTGACTTGCGATAAATCAATTGTTCTTCTTCGCACATGGTCTAACAGTCTTCCCGGTGTTGCAACCACAATAGAAATCGTTCGCTTTAGCTTTTTCAATTGCTGCTCGACATCTTGCCCTCCATACACTGCTAACGCTGTAAGATGCTCAATATCCGCAGCAAATTTCTGAACTTCTGCTGTAATTTGCAATGCAAGCTCTCTTGTTGGAGTAACAATCAATGCTTGAATATTCTCTGCTTGCACATCTAACTGTTCGATAATCGGAAGTAAAAAAGCCAATGTCTTACCTGTTCCAGTTTGAGCCTTTGCAATGACATCTCTTCCTGCCATTACTTCTGGAATTGCTCGTTCCTGAATCGGTGTCGGCTGTTCAATTCCTTGTTTTTGTAATATGTATTCAACTGCTGAACTCATGCCAAGTTCGTTAAATGATTTCATTGTATAAATGCCTACTCTCTTTAATTTTCACTTCATCGAAAGCTGTTTTTGTTAGTATATCATTTCTCCTTTGTTAAAAAACGTTCCTCATCCAATATTTTCGCTAGCTTCTTTATGAAATCAACTATTGTTCTTCCATCGTTTTTCTACTATAATTTATTATGTTTTGTATCACGAACAATCCATACATAACGATTATTTACTCTAAGCGAGAGTAGTGACCCCCCTCCTTGCCCAAAGCAAGGAGTTTTCTGTATATAAAAAGGAGCGAAAACATGTTTAAACTTCAAGAACGAAACACAAATGTCAAAACGGAAGTGCTGGCTGGAATTACAACCTTCCTTACGTTGGCATACATTATTATTGTCAATCCAATGATTCTCGCAGATGCCGGTGTTCCTTTTAATCAAGCCTTCACTGCAACTATTATTGCAACTTTGGTGGGAACCTTATGCATGGCTTTCCTAGCTAATTATCCAATCGTTATTGCCCCGGCAATGGGATTAAATGCTTACTTTGCTTATTCCGTACTTGGGGCACATCATATTTCTTACATGATTGCCTTTTCAGCTGTTTTTGTGACAGGAATTATCTTCTTACTAATTTCTCTCACCTCTTTCCGTACTAAATTAATTGAAGCAATTCCCAATAATTTGAAACATGCTATTAGTGCTGGTATCGGCTTATTCATTACGTTCATCGGCTTGCGATTATCTGGTATCGTAACAAATCATAACTCTAACTTAGTAGCAATCGGCAATTTTAGTGATCCTGGTGTTGCCCTAACGTTAATTGGACTTGTCATTGCCCTTGTTTTAATGACACTCAATGTACAAGGTGCTCTTTTTATTGGAATGATTATTACCGCTATTATTGCCTTTTTCACAGGTCAACTAAAGTTTACAAACGGTTTTATATCTTTACCCAGCTTGCCTGAGGGCGTACTCGTTTACAATCCGATTCAATCCATTAATGATGTGATTGAGTTTGGCTTATACGGAGTTATTTTCTCCTTTTTACTTGTCATGTTATTTGATACAACAGGCGCTCTACTCGGCATTATCGGTCAAGCAGGACTACTGAAAAAAGGAAAGCTAGAAAAACCAGGTAGTGCCTTCTTTGCTGATTCCATCGGTGCAACCGTTGGCTCAATGTTTGGTACGAGCCCAACCGCTGCCTCTGTTGAATCTTCGGCTGGTGTTGGAGCTGGCGGCAAAACAGGGTTAACAGCATTAGTGGTAGCCATATTATTTGCCGTTGCAGCCTTTTTCAGTCCGCTCGTTGGCGCCGTTTCCGATGTTGCTGCTATTACATCGCCAAGCTTAATTATTGTTGGTAGCTTAATGATTAGAAGCATTTCGGAAATTGATTGGAAAGAGTTTGATGAAGCATTCCCTGCCTTCTTAATTATCGTAGCTATGCCGCTTACTTCTAGCATTGCAAACGGGATTGCACTTGGCTTTATTGCTTATCCAATTATGAAAATAGCAAAGGGACAAGCTCGTAATGTCCATCCGCTTCTCTATCTTTTCGCAGTGTTATTTTTATATCACCTTATTTTTCTAGCATAATAAAAGCCATGATTTAGATTAGTCATCCCTAACCTAAATCACGGCTTTTTTCATCTATTCATTTGCGCTAAAAAGTCACCTAAAAGATCATCCAAACCTTCTTCTACATCCAGATGCTCCGTTTGCTCTGGTTGTGCTGGTTGCTCCAGTTCATTCTCTTGCACATTTTCAATGGTTGGAGCAATGACGATATCTGGCATCTCTGCAACCGCCAGTTCACGCTCTGCTTCGCGCCGTATAGGAGTGATAGGAGGTTCAGGAACGTCTATTTCGCCGCCATTTAAGGCTGAGAGCAAGGCCGTCGTACGCATTGGGTTCTCCAAAAGCTCGTAAAGAATATTACCGAGCAATGCTTCTGAATGAGCGTGCTTTAACCAATCCCGCTGAGCCTTACTTAGACGTCGCGGCAACGGCAGCGTAACGAACTCCTTATCTTGATGCGGGCCATTGCCCACCCCGGATAAAACAAATTGAGCCACTTTACTTGAAAAATTACGCCCCTCTGTTTCTTTTAATCTTTGTAACTGTTTTAATGCATAATCTGGTGTATCTGAAGGAATACGAAAAGTAATCGCTTGTCCCCTCTTAATTTCGGCAGAGGTTAGTTTTCTCATATGGCCACCTATTTATTATTTGTAACGACTTTTTTCTTATTAGCTTCTTCACGACGATGAAAATCAGCTATAAGCTTATAATAAGCGTTAGCCATCATCCAAACGCTTTCCTTTTCATCTTCAAAGAAATCAATATTGTACCCATCAAAACTATTATTCAACGTTTTCAAATACTCTTTTAATACAAGGGAACCACCGCCGACAAAATAGCAAATTTCCGTTTGAGAATTCTTCTGCCAAACATTACGCAGATGGCGGTACTGCTTCTTAGCTAGTTCTCCTAAAATACGATCGACAATATCATGCACACTTGTTCGGCTACCACGTACCATAATATGGTTGCGATCGTTTTTCTTTGTAATAATCTCAACGACATCACGACGGCTGTCTAATTCTACACCATGTTTTTTACGAATTTCCTCACGAATAGCTTCTAATGCCTCGGCAACTCCTAAGTTAAAACCTCTTGCTTTATCATCATCTACTTTTCGATTTTTGATCACAGCAATATCTGTAGATAGTCCACCGATATCTTGAATCAAAATTTGTTTATCAATTAAATCACGGTTAATAACCTTTAATTCATTATCCATAACTAGATTAATATAAGCAGCAAAACCTTCCGGATACACTTTTACCTCGTCAAATTTAAGGTTTACCTTCATCCCCTGATATTTAGGTGTCACTAAAAATTCAACTTGATGAACAGAACCTAAAAGCTTCGAACGGTAACCAACGTCTTTTCCTTCCTTTACTTCACGAAGGGGCAAGCCTGTTCCTAGCGTATAATTGGCTTCTACTACGGATTTGTTTACTTTAAATACACCTATACTCGCTTGCTGAACAGCATCTAATGCAAGAGCAGCAAACAGCATAACTAATGTTTGATCTTCTTCAGATTTACTACTTCCAATATCCAGCTCAGTTGGATTATCACTTTTCGTCGCTAAATAGCCAACACGATAAATCACATTATTCGCTTGGAGTGCTGGAGAATGGAGTCTAATATGAAGTCCATCTAACGGATTGTTTTCATTGAGGTCTTCAATCCCAATAATCGGACGGTCTTCAATATCTCTAGCAATCACATTTGGGATATACAATTCAGAGTCTAGCTTTCCAAAAATCGCTTTAACGGCATCATTTCCTACGTCTATTGCGGCAACTCTAGTACTCATTCATAAACATTCCCTTCTATGAAAATATAATCAAACTACTATCATTATAGGTAATATTTTACATGTTGTCCATGAAACATTAGACCGATTTGTATACTTTTGTGTACACATCGCGCCATATCAACATGTAAACGAAACTCGTATACATGTATACAAGTTTACAAATTTCGTTTACATGTTTACATCTTTGTGTACACGTATACAAAAATGTAAACATGTGTACACATTTCGTATACATGCATACAAAATCTGTTTACATGTATACGAAAATGTATGCATCGATTAAAAATGAAGCATTTGGAAAGAATAATACAAGACTATATTACGAACAATGGAGGAATATTTTGATGGCTGATTCTGAACAACAACTACCGAAAACTCCGGAACCGTACTGGCTTGATTCAACTACAATTCCAACATTTGAAAAACTAGAAGAAGACTTAGAAACCGATATCGCAATTGTTGGAGGTGGTATTACAGGGATTACTACGGCTTATTTACTGACTCAACAGGGGAAGAAAGTAACACTCATTGAGGCAGGTAATATTCTTACTGGAACAACTGGACATACGACGGCAAAAGTCACCGCTCAACATGGTCTAATTTATCATCAATTAATTCAGCAGCACGGCGTAGATCAAGCAAAACTCTATTATGAGGCAAATCGCGAAGCAATCGATTACATAAAGGAGTTAGTTGAAAAGCATTCCATAGATTGCGATTTTAGCTCGCAAGATGCCTATGTATATGGCAACACAGAGCAATCTGTTCAACAAATCAAAAGTGAACTCCAAGCCTATAAAGAGCTTAATATTGAGGGGGAATATGTGGATTCCATTCCTTTTTCCATCCCTTGTCAAGCAGCACTCATCATGAAAGATCAAGCTCAATTTCATCCATTAAAATACTTAACAGAACTCATCCCTTCTATTTTAGAAAACGGGGGTACGTTATATGAACAAACAACTGCCATGAAAATTGTTGAGGATGAAAAATTAACCATTTTATTAAGAAATGGACATAAGTTATCCGCCAATAAAATTATTGTCGCTTCTCATTTTCCATTTAATGATGAAACAGGATTATACTTTGCCCGAGTGCATGTAGAACGTTCCTATATACTCGGTATTAAATTAGAAGAAGACTTTCCAAACGGAATGTACTATAGCGCTGACAGCCCTGCTCGCTCACTTCGCTATACAGAAATGGACGGGGAAAAGCTGATTTTAGTTGGCGGCGAAAGTCATAAGCCTGGTCAAGGTATGCCAACCTATCAACATTATACCGCTCTCCAGGACTTCAGCGAGCAGTACTTAAGTGTAAAAGAAATTCCATATCGTTGGTCAGCACAAGATATCGTTACACCTGATAATCTTCCATTTGTCGGTCCTGTAACCGATGGACATCCAGATGTACTTATTGCAACCGGCTATGCAAAATGGGGGATGACGAATGGAACAATTGCTGCAAAAATACTAGCTGATTACGTTTTAGAAAAACCAAATCGATATGCAGAATTATATAGCCCTTCACGTGTAAATGGCTGGGGGAACATGATAAAGGACAATCTAGATGTGGCGAAGCATCTCCTTGGCGGGAAACTTACTTATGCCTATACAACCGCAGAGGATTTAATGAATGATGAAGGAGCAATTATTAACTTTAACGGGCGGAAAGCAGGCTGCTATCGGGATCCCGACGGCAAGCTGCATATTGTTGATTCAACATGCACCCATATGGGCTGTGAAGTAAGTTGGAACAGTGGAGAACGCACTTGGGATTGTCCTTGTCATGGTTCGCGCTATTCAATTGAGGGAGAAGTATTGGATGGACCTGCCGTCGAACCATTGAAGAAGTTATAAAATGAATAATACAATCCAATCTTTTTCATTTATACTTAAAGCACTGCCTAATGAAAGCAGAAAACAAGAGGAAAGATAGGATTAAACATGAATGGACAAAATCGAAAAGACATTACCCCTGGCCTATCCGTTGAAATCGTTTTAAAAGCTGACCAACGTACCGGTAAACTCACAAAGGGAATCGTAAAGGACATTTTAACAAAATCAAGCACCCACCCGCATGGAATCAAAGTCAGACTAACAGATGGACAAGTCGGACGCGTGCAAGTGATTCATGATTAAAAAACAAAAAAGATGAATGCGTCATTCTACACGCATTCATCTTTTTTTACTTTTTATTAAGTCATGTTTTCTGCAACCATTTCGTACAATGTTTAATAGTATTTCCAAAAAGGTTGGTGACAAGAATGAATCATATCAATCCCTTTTCCACTACTCCACATCGTTCTAATCAGCAAACAGTCAAAGTAACGGGGGAAGAAACATTACAAATAGCCCCTGACCAAGCAATTATTACACTTGGCGTTGTGACGGAAAATGTAGATCCTAAAATTGCACAGCAAGAAAATTCTCAAACGATTGCACAAATTATAGATGCTTTACGTAAAATGGGGATCCCTGAAAACAATATCAAAACAAGTGACTATCGGATTGAACCTCAATACAATTACGTAGACGGTAAAGAGATCTTTCATAAGTACAAAGTTCTTCATATGATTCAAATCAAAACAAACGATATTGAACATGTTGGTGCAATTGTCGATACGGCTGTTAAACAAGGAGCCAATTCTGTTTCCAATGTCCATTTTTCCTTGTCCAATCCAGACACCTATTATAACCAAGCACTATCACTAGCCTTAAAAAATGCCTATAAAAAAGCTCTTACATTAACAGAGACATTAGGAACATCCTTACATCCGCTCCCTGTTCAGATTGAAGAACTATCAGCGACTCGCCCACCTATAGTTTTGCAAGCAAGCACCTATATGAAGGAAAGCTCTGCACCGACACCTTTTAAACCAGGAGAACTTGCTATTACAGCAACCATTCGAGTTGAATATAGTTATTAGAAGACAACCGTTTTATTACCGTGAACAATTACACGGTCTTCAATATGCCATTTAACCGCACGAGCGAGCACTCGGCGTTCGATTGTACGCCCTGCTTTTTTCATATCTTCAGCTGAATCACGATGATTCACACGGCCGATATCTTGTTCAATAATTGGACCTTCATCTAAATCATTCGTTACGTAATGAGAAGTCGCTCCAATTAGCTTTACACCACGATCATACGCACGCTCATACGGTCTTGCACCAATGAAAGCAGGCAAGAATGAATGATGAATATTAATAATTCTATTTGGATGAGCCGCTACGAAATCTGGCGTTAAAATTTGCATATAGCGGGCTAAAATAATCAAATCAATTTCAAATACTTGTAATAATTTCAACTGTTTCTCTTCTACTTCTTTACGAATGTCTTTATTAGCTGGAATATAATAATAAGGGATTTGCAGCGCTTCAACCGTTGCTCTTGCATCTTCATGATTGCTAATAACAAGCGCAATATCCATCATTAAATCGCCGCTTTGCCATTCCCAAAGCAACTCCAGCAGGCAATGCGGTTCCTTTGAAACGAAAATCGCTGCTCGCTTTAAATCGCTTACATAATTAAACTTCCATTCCATTGAAAACTGGTCAGCTACTTCTTGGAATTCCTGTTCCAGCTTTTCCCCCTGCTTCTTTAAATCTGGACATTCAAATTCAATTCTTGTAAAGAATGTGCCGCCCTCAGGATTCATGGAATACTGACTTAATTCAACAATATTTGCATTATGCTCTTTTAGAAACGTTGTGACCGCAGCAACAATTCCTGGTTGATCTGGACACTTTATAATTAAACGACCGATATTTTCATTTTTATTACGATATTCTCGTAATTGTTCTTGCACAAAGTTGCTCACTTTTCCCAACTACCCTTCTCTTGTTATTGATACATTATACTTCAATATGGTCATAGAGGGAAAGTAACTATACAACGCTCTTTACTACTTGTTTATAAGAAGTAAAAATTTAGATTTTTCTTAATTTGAACGCCCTTAAAAATGGGTAGAATAGAAATGAGGAAACGACTGTCTACATATAAACAAAATCATGTCCAAATTGCTCCTTCAAGAGTCAAACGTGGAAAAAAGTCTGTATTTATGATACATATACAGGTAAAATTAAAAGAAGTATATAAATGAAAGAGGTCGAATTAGTTGGAACATAACTCTTCGAATTTTATTAGAAATATCATTAAAGAAGATTTAGAATCTGGAAAACATGATCATATCATCACACGATTCCCTCCGGAACCGAACGGCTATTTACATATCGGTCATGCTAAATCTATTATCTTAAACTTTGGTGTTGCAGATGAGTTTAACGGCAAAACGAATCTACGATTTGACGATACCAATCCAGTAAAAGAAGACATCGAATATGTAAACTCTATCAAAGAAGATGTTAAATGGCTCGGCTATGAGTGGGATAACTTATTCTTTGCATCTAATTACTTTGACGAAATGTATAAAAGAGCCATTTTACTTATTAAAAAAGGCTTAGCCTACGTTGATGACTTAAATGCAGATGAAATCCGTGAATACCGCGGAACGCTAACAGCACCGGGAAAAGATAGTCCTTATCGTACTCGTACAATCGAAGAAAACCTTGAACTATTTGAAAGAATGCGCAGCGGCGAATTTGCGAATGGGGAAAAAGTTCTTCGTGCAAAAATTGATATGGCTTCACCGAATATTAACTTACGTGACCCTGTTATTTATCGTATTAGCCATACAGAACATCATAACACAGGGAACAAATGGTGTATTTACCCAATGTATGCATTTGCTCATCCTCTTGAAGATGCTATTGAAGGAGTTACTCACTCTATTTGTACGTTAGAATTTGAGGATCAACGTCCTTTCTATGACTGGGTAGTTGAAAATTGTGAAATGCCGAACGTGCCGCGTCAATATGAGTTCGGGCGTCTCAACTTAACAAATACCGTTATGAGTAAACGTAAGTTAAAGCAACTTGTCGATGAGAAATTTGTGGATGGCTGGGATGACCCTCGTATGCCAACCATTTCAGGGTTAAGAAGACGCGGCTATACACCGGAAGCAATTCGTGCATTTTGTCATGAAATCGGTGTAGCCAAAACATCGGGAACGGTAGACAGCCGAATGCTCGATCACTTTGTCCGTGAAGATTTAAAATTAAAAGCACCAAGAACAATGGGGATTATAAAACCGCTTAAAGTCGTAATCACGAACTATCCTGAGGGAGAAGTGGAATGGTTGGAAGCAGAAATCAATCCAGAAGTTCCAGAAATGGGGACTCGTCAAATTCCGTTTTCTCGTGAAATTTATATTGAACAAGATGACTTTATGGAAAATCCGCCAAAGAAATACTTCCGCCTTTTCCCAGGAAATGAGGTGCGTTTAAAGCACGCTTACTTCATTAAATGTGAAGAAGTGATTAAAGACCAAGATGGCAATGTAGTAGAACTTCATTGCACATATGACCCAGAAACAAAGAGCGGATCAGGCTTTACAGGCCGTAAAGTAAAAGGGACATTACATTGGGTAGAGGCTACTCATGCTGTACCAGCTGAATTCCGTAACTATCAACCATTAATTTTAGATGAAAATGGTGAGGATGAAGAGCAAGAAGAAAAAACATTCTTAGAGCTAGTCAATCCAAACTCATTAGAAATTTTCCAAGGCTTTGTGGAGCCAAATATGAAAGACGTTCAACCACAAGATAAATATCAATTCTTCCGTCATGGTTACTACAATGTCGATCCGAAGCTTTCAACAGCTGACCACATCGTCTTTAACCAAATTGTTGAATTAAAAAGTTCATTTAAAATCTAAGTGCGTAAGAAAAGGAACCTGTTTATCAGCAGGTTCCTTATTTATTCTTCTGATTTCGTGGGAAGTTCATTTCAAACCGCGTTTTTTTATTTTCCTCACTCGTTACTTTAATTGTTCCTTGATGAGTCTCTACAATCCATTTCGCAATCGATAAACCGAGTCCAGAGCCTTCATTAGCTGTACGCGATTGTTCCACTTGATAAAAACGGTCAAAAATCCTTGGAATGTCAGCTTGCGGAATGCCCTGCCCATTATCTTCAACTACAAGCTGAATCGAAGAAGCATTTTTCGTACAGGAAAGATGAATGCCACAGCCTTCATGAGTGAACTTTAGCGCATTATCAATTAAAATAACAAGCAATTGATGAATACGTTCTTTATCACCTAGAAAAACAATTTGCTCTGGTACATAGCTCGTCATCGTTTTTTTCTGAAAAAATGCAATATCTGCATAATGCTCGACAATTTCTGCAATTAACTCGTCTAAAAAGAAATTTGCTTTTTTCACTTCCATTTGATTAGAGTCTGTTCTCGTCAATGTCAGTAATCCGTTCACTAATTTATTTAAGCGTCGTACTTCTTTCGAAATAATTGAAATATCGACCGCTTTTTCTTGAATCGTGGCATTTGGTGATTGAAAGAGCAAATCGGTTCTTGATTGGATAACGGCAAGCGGTGTACGAATTTCATGCGAAGCATCAGAAACAAAGCGTTGTTGTTGTTCCCATGATTTTTTAATAGGGATAAGTGCCTTTCCTGCTAAAAAGTAACCTGCTGCAATAGCCACTAAACTGCCTAAACCGCCACCCACTAACAAAATCATAAATAATTGATCAAGCATCACTCGCTCCGCGTCCACATTTCGAATAAATTGGATGATCACCTTCCCATATTCTGTATCTACTTTTGTAGACAAGGCTCGATACGTTGCTCCTTGAACCCGAATCTCTTCGATTTCATCAAATTGGGTTGGATAAAACTTCTCCTCATTTACTTTAAAGAAATTGTCCTGGCTTAATTGCGGCTCTAAAATCGTCTGTTCAGGACCCCAAATAATTACACTCGGACCAGGTCCTAATAAAAATTCTCCTGAACGCAACTTTAACCTTCCGCTATCCATTTGCTGCAAAAGTGATTCATCAACTTCACGATATACTTGCGTTTCCGTATAAAAGTAAATGATCCTGCTTAATAGAATAATAATAATAATAAAAACAATTGAATTTAAAATTGTTAAACGAAGCCGTGTCTTTTGAAACATATTTGTCCCCTTAAGCTTGGTTTAGCATATAGCCAACTCCTCGAACCGTTTGGATATCTTTATGATACTGGTATGGTTCAAGTTTTTTCCGCAAATGATGTACAAACACTTCTACAATGGCAATGGTTGTATCCGAGTCAAATCCCCAAATACGATCGAAAATTTGTTCACGAGTCAGGATTTTCCCTTTGTTTTGAATTAAATATTCAAGTAATTCATACTGTTTCATCGTCAGCTTAATCGAATCACCATCTATGAGAATGTCCTTTTCTTTCCCCCTCAGTTCGATGCCACGATACGTAATGTTCGCTTCTAATGATAGAATACCACTTCTCCTTAAAAGCGCACGAATCCTCGCTTTCAATTCAGGGGCTTGAAATGGCTTCACTAAATAATCATCGCCGCCCATTTCTAATCCACGTACACGATCTTCCAATCCATCCTTCGCTGTTAAAAAAAGAACGCTCGTATTAATCTTCTCTCTCCTTATTTGTTGAACAATTTCAAATCCGTCCATCCCTGGCAGCATCACATCTAAAAGAATCACATCGTAAATATTTTGCTGTGCCATAAATAAACCATCATCACCATTGTCCGCTGTATCTACTTCATACTCATCGGCTAAAATTTGTTTAATCGATTCTAGGAGTGCCGCATTATCTTCTACCACTAATACCTTCAACATAACTCCTCCCCCTCACAAGTTTTCCAACAGGTGCTGTGACATTATTGTAGCTCTTCCCCTATACAAAAGAAAGCAGACTAACTAAAGCCTGCTATCGATTAATAAAGTAAAACTGACAAGGCGCTTTCGCTTTTCTTACTCATGGCGAAGTGCCTCAATTGGGCGGAGCTTAGATGCCTTGTTCGCCGGAAATACACCGAAGATAACACCAATACATAAAGAAAATAGAAAGCTAAGTAATGTAATAGTGAAAGAAAAATGAATGGTCAAACTTGAGAAAATAGAAATTAATTTAACAATACCTAGTCCTAAACCGATTCCAATCAGTCCGCCTAAGCAGCTTAACACAACAGATTCAATTAAAAATTGAAGCAAAATTGATGTGCGGTTTGCGCCAATCACTTTTCTAATTCCAATTTCCTTTGTCCGCTCTGAAACTGACACAAGCATAATATTCATAATACCAATTCCGCCAACAAGCAGTGAAATACTCGCAATCCCTCCAAGCATCAACGTCATCGTATCCGAAACCGAACTCATCGTTTCCATTAAATCTTCTTGATTGGATACAGAATAGTTATCGCTTTGATTAGGATATGTTGTCGTCATCGTCCCCTGTACTTGATACATAGCCCGCTTACATCCTCACTTTTAGCCTTCAAATATACTGTACTAATCGTTGTACTCCCCGTTGTTCGTGTTGCTGTGGAAATTGGAGTAATAATTACATCATCACCGCTTGTTCCCATCGATGTCCCGACTGATTTTAGTACACCAATTACCCGGTAAGATGTACCTCCAATTTGAATAGACTGATCTATTGGATTTTGATTTTAAAATAAGGTTTCCGCTGTATCGGATCCAAGGACAGCCACTTTTTGCCGCAACTCAACATCCATATCAGCTAGGAATCTCCCTTGGCTAAGTTCTAAATCTCGAACAGATAAATAAGCTGAATTCGTTCCCGTCATCGAGACCTGTGTAGAATTTTCTCCATTTTTCGCTGATACTCGCCCCGTAATAACAGGAGCAACGTCCTCAATCCCGCTTAATTCCTTAAACGAATCTACTGTCTGATCGGTTAACTCTACCGCAACGGTATCCGTTACACTGACCGTCAATAGATTCGTACCTAAGCTGCCAATTTGATCTTTAACAGATTGTAAGGAACCTTGACCAATTGAAACAAATTTTCCTTAAAGAATTCTTTTTCTATAAATCATTTTCATCATAAAGTTATTAATAAAAACCTAGATATGACGCTAGGTTAATGAATGACCATCAAACACTTTATATGAATATATGAGAATAAAATACAAATTCATGATTTACATTTTTTTCAAGAGACTATATAATGATTCCAGTTACTAGATTCCTAGTAATTACCAATTAGGAAAAGGGGGAACACATATGGCTCAAAACGGGGCATTAGGAAAAAAAGGAAAAGAATCTACTATTGACTACACACAAATCGTCCAATCACAAAAGTTTCAAAATCTCCTTAGACAGAAACGCAACTTCATCCTGCCATTATCCATCTTCTTCTTTGTTTTTTATTTCACCTTACCGGTATTAACAGCTTATTCTACAGTACTTAACCAAGAAGCTTTTTTACACATGAGCTGGGCTTGGGTATTTGCCTTTGCTGAATTCGTTATGACTTGGACACTGTGCACGCTTTATACAAAAAAGGCTCGGTCTTTTGATAAGATTGCTACAGAAATTAAACAAGAGATTAAAGGATAACTGGGGGGAACACAATGAACGTACTTGCTTTCGTCTTATTTTTAGCTATCGTAAGTTTAACGCTAGTAATTACTTATTTTGCTTCACGTAAAACGAAAACATCCAGTGATTTCTACACAGCCGATGGCAGTCTAACAGGTGCCCAAAACGGTTGGGCCATTGCCGGAGATTATATGTCAGCCGCCTCATTTTTAGGTATCGCTGGGATGATAGCGCTTTCAGGTTTTGATGGTTTTTTCTATAGTATTGGTTACTTAGTTGCCTACCTTGTTGTACTGTATATTGTTGCAGAACCTCTTCGAAATCTGGGGAAATATACATTAGCTGACATGATTACGGCTCGTTTTGATCAAAAGAAGGTCCGTGGGGTCGCTGCTTTTAACACAATCACTATTTCTATTTTTTATATGATTGCCCAACTGGTTGGTGCAGGTGCACTTATAAAATTATTACTAGGTATTGATTATGTATACGCTGTAATCATTGTTGGGATTTTAATGACCGTGTATGTAGTATTCGGTGGAATGACAGCTACTAGTTGGGTACAAATCTCAAAAGCTGTTTTATTAATGGCAGGTACCTTCATCATTTCCATTATCGTATTCGCTAAATTTGATTTCAGTATCGCGAATATGTTTAGCCAAATGAAAGAGGCCACTCCTCTTGGAGATAGTTTCCTTAATCCAGGAAATAAGTTTAAAGACCCGCTTGATAACATATCGCTCAATCTAGCGCTTGTGCTAGGAACAGCAGGATTACCACATATTTTAATTCGTTTCTTTACAGTAAAAGATGCAATTACAGCTCGTAAGTCTGTTATCTATGCTACGTGGATTATTGGATTCTTCTATATTATGACGATTTTCCTCGGCTTTGGTGCTGCTGCATTCGTTGGCTACGATAAGATTGTGGCTGCTAATGCTGCTGGTAATATGGCCGCTCCACTGCTTGCACAGGCCCTTGGCGGTGACTTCTTATTCGCCTTTGTATCCGCTGTTGCCTTTGCTACCATTTTAGCTGTTGTTGCTGGCCTTGTTCTATCTGCTGCTTCTGCCTTTGCCCATGACTTCTATGGTCACATTATTCGTAAAGGTAAAGCTACAGATAAAGAGCAAGTTATCGCAGCTCGTTGGGCATCTATCGGTGTTTCCGTATTGTCTATTATTCTTGCCTTATTCGCTCAAAGTATGAATGTAGCGTTCCTAGTAGCACTTGCCTTTGCTGTTGCTGCGAGTGCAAACTTACCGGTTATCCTTTTCACTATCTTTTGGAAACGATTTAATACGACAGGTGCGATTTCTGGCATGGTCGTTGGTCTTATAAGCTCACTTGTACTCGTAATCTTAAGTCCAAACGTTTGGGCTCCAGATGGAAGTGCCATCCTTGTTGGTGAAGCAATATTCCCATTAACAAATCCAGGGATTATTTCTATTCCACTTGGCTTCTTGGCTGCTATTATTGGAACACTCGTATCTAGTGAAAAAGCTGATGCGAAGAAGTATGATGAAATCCTAGTTACAGCTCATACAGGATTTAAAGAAAACGGTGAAACAACTATCCTAAAACATTAAGATTAAAAAAAGAAAGGGGCCCGTTATTTCAACGGAGCCCCTTTCTCACTTTGTTTCCTTCTATTATATTTAATTATTAATTGATTCATTACTTCTGCAAAAATAATCCCCATCGCAATTGCTCCAGCCAGCATACATACTTTCGCGGCCAATTGAACGGCCACATTGTAATCATTTTCAACAAAGTGCTTCATCGCATCATAAGACAAGCCGCCCGGTACAAGCGGGATAATGCCTGCAATGGTAAAAATAATAATGGGCATTTTATATCTTTTTGCAAAAAACTGACTAATGACCCCAACAACAAAAGCTGCCACTAAGGTGGCAAAAATACTATCATATTCTATCTCAACGAGTCCATAATATAAAACCCAGCCAATCATACCAACAAGCCCGCACTTTATTAAAGACTGCTTTGGAGCATTAAAGAGAACACCAAAAGCAGCCGAGGCAATAAAACTAGTTACAACCTGTTCAAACACCCTTTCCCTCCTCATAGAATAACGAAAGCAACAGCAATTCCTGCTCCAATTGCTAAAGCAGTTAAGCCTGCATCGGCTCCTTTCGCTAAACCTGAAACTAAATGTCCGGCAATTAAATCTCGAGCAGCATTTGTAATTAATAGCCCTGGTACAAGCGGCATCACAGCGCCGATAATAATTTTATCTAACTCACTCCCAAGACCCGCATACATAAACAAAAACGCTGCTATCCCAATTACAAAAGAAGCAATAAATTCTGCAAAGAACCTGACTTCTAATAGCCGATGTAAATAGAGTAAACACGCAAATCCTAAGCCACCAGCGATACAAGCCCAAATAAAATCATTCCACTGTCCATTAAACATAATGGTAAAACAGCCACTTGAAATAAACGCTGCAAAAATCTGAATCCAAAGAGGGTACGCTACATTCGCTTTCTCTAATTCCTTCAGTTTGATATAGGCTTCTCTTACTGTTAACTCCTTATTCGTAACACTCCTTGAAATACTATTAACTAACGTTACTTTATGTAAATCTGTCGAGCGATGAGAGATTCGAATTACTTTAGAAATAGGATAATCGCCATCTAGAGAGAAAATAATCCCCGTTGGCGTTGAAAAGCTTTGAGACTCCTTACATCCAAATGCAGATGCAATCCGAATCATCGTATCTTCTACTCGATATGTCTCTGCCCCATTCTCAAGCATGATTTTCCCTGCTAGTAAACATACATCTATAATGCTGTTCAAACTTTTCTGATCTTCCATCTCATCTCTCCATCATATAATTATCCATTATTATATACAAAGCTCTCTACATCATAACGTATATTTGCAATGGATAAAATAAAAAAAGAACCAACACTTCTTCAAAAGGGCTGGTTCTTTACTATTTATTAAACAAAAAAAATAACCCTTATTAGGATTAATATATTAATTCTTAACTATAAAAAAATGGCTCCGCAGGTAGGATTCGAACCTAC
>NZ_QWVS01000053.1 GCF_003570725.1 Peribacillus asahii | reverse complement strand
AGAAGAACCAAAAGCAGAACCGGTGCTTGAAAGAAAAGAAGAAGAACCAAAAGCAGAACCGGTGCTTGAAAGAAAAGAAGAAGAACCAAAAGCAGAGCCGGTGCTTGAAAGAAAAGTAGAGGAACCAAAAGCAGAGCCGGTGCTTGAAAGGAAAGTGGAAGAAGAACAACAGGTGGAGCCGGTCCTTGAACAAGAAATAAAAGGGGAGCTAGAAAAAGTTAACTTACTGCATTTAGTGAACAAGAGAGAAGTACCTTCTGTTATCGTTCAACAAGATAAGCGAGAGCCGCAGCAAGAAGAGGAGAAAAAAGTGGAGAAGTCTGAGCAAAAAGCGAGGACCAATGAATCTCAACCTGTTTCGATTATGGACTTTTTCAGTAGAAAGCAAGAAGAAGAGCATGTAAGAGTAAAGGTTTGTATTGTGCAACAGGGAGAAACGATTGATGACCTGGCAGAGCGTTATTCAGTCAATCCGCAAACATTGCTTCAAAGCAATGAGTTAGAACCGCATCAAGATATTTATGAAGGGCAAGTCTTGTACATTCCGAGATCCGCCTCGTATAAAAACTAATTATTACGCTAGAACAGTGAGCAGTGAAGCTGCTTGCTGTTTTTTCTACAGGAAAGAAACCAACCTCCATCAGCTAGGGCTTCATCCCTTACTGATGGTTAGCCACGTTCTGCGGTCACTAAGGTCCCTGGCTTAACTTCACTCAAGTGCCTGTACGAACCTAATTAGTTGAAATTTGCAAAGGTACGTTTCCCTTTATCTCACCGATTGAATCTTTACTACAAAAGTGAGGCGACTGTTCACATAAGATGCAATGCGGCGTGGCTCGGTTTGCCATAGAGTATGACAGCTTATGAACTCGATCGAGGGGAAAATCTGTAGCTAGACGAGGGCAATTGTACCCCGCCTATCTTCCTTGTCTCTGAAAAGCTTGAGGTCTTACTGTCTGTTAAGTGCGGAATAAAATGTCAATATATTTAGTAGTAGCTTCACGTGCCTTACGCTTTTGTTAGGAAAGTGAGTGATGTTATGCCGGAGAATTCACATGCTGAAACGATAGCGGTTTTGCAACAATATGCACTTCATATTCAATATATTGAGGACTTTGGACGTGTAAAGAAAATTTATAGCGACCGCGGTGTATTTGCTTTAAAATCGATTTCTCCTCATGTTGGCATTGATTTTATCCGTAATGTTCAAACGTTGTATCAGCGTGGTTATAACAGGATTGTGCCAATCTATCAGTCAAAAGATGGGCGTTATGCGGTTCTTCATCATAATAAACTTTATTATTTAATGCCGTGGTTGGAAAGTTTAGAAAGCGGAGAACGAGATGTGCGACATAAGCAAATGTTTCGAGAACTGGCACGGATGCACAGCCTTTCTATTAAAGAGATTGAAGTAGATAAGGAGGATAGGGAGGCGCATTATGAACGTACGCTTCAGGCATGGGAAGCGCAGCAAGAGTTTCTAGATGAATGGATCGTAAGCTGTGAGAAGAAATGGTATATGTCACCGACGGAAATGATGTTTTGTGTCTATTACAACGATATTTCGCAGGCGTTGAAATATTCAATTAGGAAGTTTAAGGAGTGGTTTGAACAAACGAAGGAAGAAGAGAAGGTTCGTACGGTTGTAACACATGGAAAAGTGTCATTGAAGCATTTTGTTAGTGATAATCGGGGTTACGGTTATTTTATCAATTTTGAAAATTCACGGGTAGCGCCGCCGCATTTCGATATACTTCCTTTTCTTGTAAGGTCGATGAAGACATTTCCAATTCAATGCAATGATTGTGTGGATTGGCTATATAATTATATTCGCTATTTTCCATTAAAAGAGGATGAAATGTTATTGATGCAGAGCTATCTTGCTTATCCAGGGTCAGCTCTTGATGCGGTTAAAAATTACGTGGAACGAAAAGGGAATAAAACGGAATTAGATTCAGTAAAGGAACTTCAACGTCAATATTGGTTTTTGAAGAATGTTGAATATGTTGTTATGAAGATAGAAGAAATCGAGAACCAAAAGAAGGCGGCTGCCAAAGAAGAGCAGTCACCTCAAAGTTAGCTCAAAAAACATGTTTGGAGTCAACCATTCATGTTTTTTTGTGCTGTCATCAATTTACATAGAAGAATGCAGCGAGAAAAATAAACAGGGCCAGCAAGAGAATATCAATGAATGTCGGGAAAATAAGCGTTCGAACTGCTTGAAAGATTGTAAATGGGACAATAAATTGCTGTACGACAACACTCGCTTTCTTGGTCCAAGGAGGGAGATTGTTTGGGTTAAATTTCTTTTGTCGTTTCATCAGTATGTCATCCTTTATATCATGTCATCCTTTATATCGTCTTGCTTCATCATATGGGGAAGTGCGGAGAAACGTGAAGAGGCTGTCACGAATAGATGCTTCTTGTATAGAATAATAAAAAAACGGAAAGAATGATTGACGATATCCTTTGTTTTTATGTACTATAGATTATGTGTTTGAAAAATACATATTGCGTAAAGCGAAGATCGGAAATAGTATGATGAATGGCGCTTTTCAGAGAGGAAACTATAAGCTGAGAGGTTTCTAAGTAAGCAGCATCAGAAGTCGTCCGTGAGCAATTTTCGTGAACAACTGCAGTAGCGAAAATCGGTAAACAACCGTTATTTTATTTGAGAGCCGGAAAAGGTTTATTTGCTTTTTCGGAAAAAAGGTGGCACCGCGAACAACTTCCTTCGTCCTTTTATGACAGAGGAAGTTTTTTTATGCGCTTAAAAGGAGGAATTTATAATGGAAGAAAATCAAATTTCAATGCCGACGAAATACGATCCACAGTCGATTGAGAAAGGTCGTTATCAGTGGTGGTTAGAAGGAAAGTTTTTTGAAACAACAGGCGATGAACAAAAGGAGCCGTATACAATCGTTATTCCACCGCCAAACGTAACAGGTAAGCTTCACTTAGGTCATGCTTGGGATACGACACTGCAAGATATTTTAACGCGTATGAAAAGAATGCAAGGGTATGACGTGCTTTGGCTGCCAGGTATGGACCATGCTGGGATTGCTACTCAAGCAAAAGTAGAGCAAAAACTGCGTGAAGAAGGCGTTAGTCGCTATGATTTAGGACGCGAGAAATTCGTTGAAGAAACGTGGAAATGGAAAGAAGAATATGCGGGTCATATTCGTGCGCAATGGGCGAAGCTAGGTCTTGGTCTTGATTATACACGTGAACGTTTTACTTTAGATGAAGGGTTATCAAAAGCCGTTCGTGAAGTATTCGTAAAATTATATGAAAAAGGTTTAATTTATCGCGGGGAATATATTATTAACTGGGATCCAGTGACGAAAACAGCGCTATCTGACATTGAGGTTATTCATAAAGATGTGCAAGGTGCTTTCTATCATATGAAGTACCCATTAGCAGATGGCTCTGGTTATATTGAGGTAGCTACAACTCGTCCAGAAACGATGCTAGGTGACTCAGGGGTAGCTGTTCATCCTGAAGATGAGCGCTATAAACACTTAATCGGCAAAACGGTTATTCTTCCAATTGTCGGTCGTGAAATTCCGATTGTTGGTGATGATTATGTAGATATGGAGTTCGGTTCAGGTGCGGTTAAAATGACTCCAGCACATGACCCTAACGATTTTGAGGTTGGAAATCGCCATAACTTAGAGCGCATTCTTGTGATGAACGAAGATGGAACAATGAACGGCCGTGCAGGTAAATATGAAGGAATGGACCGTTTCGAATGCCGTAAGCAAATTGTGAAGGATTTACAAGATGCAGGTGTATTATTCAAAATTGAAGATCATATGCATTCAGTTGGACATTCTGAGCGCAGCGGTGCTGTAGTTGAACCGTATTTATCTACACAATGGTTTGTTAAAATGCAGCCGCTTGCTGATGCAGCAATTGAACTGCAACAACAAGAAGATGATAAAAAAGTTCATTTCACTCCAGATCGTTTCGAAAAAACATACTTACGCTGGATGGAAAATATCCACGATTGGTGTATTTCTCGTCAGCTTTGGTGGGGACATCGTATTCCAGCTTGGTATCATAAGGAAACAGGTGAAGTGTATGTTGGTACAGAAGCACCTGCTGACAGCGAAAACTGGCAACAAGATAAAGATGTATTAGATACATGGTTTAGTTCAGCGTTATGGCCGTTCTCAACAATGGGCTGGCCAGATGTTGATGCAGCGGACTTTAAACGCTATTACTCAACAGATGCGCTTGTAACAGGTTATGACATCATCTTCTTCTGGGTATCACGAATGATTTTCCAAGCGATTGAATTTACAGGTGAACGTCCATTTGAAAATGTCTTAATTCATGGTCTTGTTCGTGATGAGCAAGGACGCAAAATGAGTAAATCTCTAGGTAACGGTGTCGATCCAATGGATGTCATTGATAAATATGGGGCTGACTCATTACGCTACTTCTTATCAACAGGAAGTTCTCCAGGTCAAGATCTTCGTTACAGTAACGAAAAAGTAGAGTCTGTATGGAACTTCTCGAATAAAATTTGGAATGCATCTCGTTTCGCCTTAATGAATATGAACGGTTTAACGTATGATGAAATTGACTTAAGCGGCGAAAAATCCGTAGCAGATAAATGGATTTTAACACGCTTAAATGAAACGATTGAAACGGTTACACGACTTGCAGATAAATACGAGTTTGGTGAAGTAGGGCGTGCACTATATAACTTCATCTGGGATGATTTCTGTGATTGGTATATTGAAATGGCGAAGCTTCCATTGTACGGTGAAGATGAAGCGGCGAAGAAAACAACACGCTCTATTCTTGCTTACGTGTTAGATAACACAATGCGCTTATTACATCCATTCATGCCATTTATTACAGAAGAAATTTGGCAAAACCTACCGCACCAAGGAGAGTCCATTACAGTAGCTGCTTGGCCAACGGTAAATCCTGCATTAACAGATACGGATGCAGCTGAAGAAATGAAGCTTCTTGTTGAAATCATTCGCGCAGTACGTAATATCCGTGCTGAGGTGAATACACCGATGAGCAAGAAAGTAAACTTAATTTTAAAAGCCAAAGATGCGAACATTTCAGCAATCTTAGAGAAAAATGCGAGCTACATTGAGCGTTTCTGTAACCCAGAAGCATTGACAATTGGTGTTGAAGTAGAAGAGCCAGCTCAAGCAATGACAGCTGTTGTAACAGGAGTTGAGCTTATTTTACCGCTTCAAGGCTTAATCAACATCGATGAAGAAGTAAAACGTCTAGAAAAAGAACTAGATAAGCTGAACAAAGAAGTAGAACGCGTTCAGAAGAAACTAGGAAATGAAGGCTTTGTGAAAAAAGCACCAGAGAAAGTAATTGAGGAAGAACGTGCAAAAGAAAAAGATTACGTTGAAAAACGTGATGCGGTAATTCACCGAATTAATGAATTGAAACAACTATAAAAAAGGAAGAACGAGCGGATGTGTGAAGCTCGTTCTTCCTTTTTTGTGCGGGGAAGGGTACGGGGAGTCAAGCGGGGAAAGAAAGGTGCGAAAGTGTGACCAATTATTTTGGTGGGTAACGATAGATGAACCTTTTATGTAAAGAAATGTTATCTATCAATTTATGTTATGAAATGTAACATCTATAAAAGGAGTATAATTTGAAAGAGGGTGTTTTGCAATATTTTGTTATATTATGTAACGAAATGTTCAAATTTTTAAAAGCGTTTAAAAACAGTAGTATTACGTAAAAAAATAAAAAAGGCGAGTGCGACAATGGCACTCACCCCAGTGTTTAAGCGAAATGAGACTGAATAAATTGTAAATATTCTCGGACAATATTGATGTCGCTTAACGCACTTAACGTTCGACTCCCTACGACATCTTCAATTTCATTAAACAAAAATCGACATTTTTCATCAAAAATAAAATCAATGCCGACCATACCAAAATCAAAGGCATCGATGATTGTTTGGATAAGTGCAGTTTCTTCATCTGACAATTTGTACAGGGAAGCGGTGCCTCCAAGGGTATAATTGGCTTTGAAGTTTGAGTTGGATTCTCGTAACACAGCAGCAACGATTTTTTTTCCGACAACAAAGACGCGTACATCTTTGCCAAAAACGCCGGGTTTTTGAATTAACCATTCGCCTCCTGATGGCAATGATGTTAATTGGTCCGCATTTTCAATTAAATAGACACTCTTTCCGCCGCGTCCGTGCACTTCCTTTGCGATAAAAGGGAAGGGAAAGTGTGCTTGAACAGAATCTTGGCAGTAAACAGTGTCTGCCATCGGAATGCCAAGAGTGCTAAGGAATTGATGAGTCTTCGCTTTGTTGTTTGCTATTTCGGACACGAAAGAAGAATTAAAACAAACGGTGCCAAGCATTTCTAATTGCTTAGTGAAAAATGGATCAATAGTTCTAATGATTGCATAGGCAGGCGGTGCAACAGGTTCGTTTCGAAAATCAACAAATAGTTTGTGCTGACGATGACCAATTTGTAAGTCCTCACGATAATGAAACCGTAGCTCCATGTTTAGTTCTTTTGCTTCCGCTAGCATCCACTCTATATATGCTTTATTTTTCTTTGCATCCTCACGATTATAAATTAGCCATCCGATTTTCTTCATTGGTTAGACGTCCTTTGTATCATATAATCAAACATAGCATCGGCAATATTAATACCGGTGCATTCATAAATATTAAGCAAATGCGAATTGGAATTTACTTCGCAAAGAAGAGGCCCATCTTCGCCGTATAATAAATCAACACCGGCAAAATCAACGTCTAGAATGCGAGCAGCCCTAATGGCAAGTTCCGCTTCCGCTTCGGTTGGTATATGAGGGGCACTTTGACCGCCATTTGTCATATTGGCCCGGAAATCATGCTTCGATGTTCGTTTCATCGCGGCTACGACTTTGTTTCCGACAACATTGATGCGAATATCGCGACCTCGACTGTTTTCGATGAATTCTTGTAAAATAAAAGGTTTATGTTTTAATTTTTTTACAAGCTCTATTAATTCGCTCTCTGTCTCGATTAAGTATACTTGCTGTCCAAAAGAGCCATAGGCTTCTTTGACGACAAGCGGGTAACCGAGTGCTTGGCCGATGTTGATAAAGGCGTCAAAGTGTTGGCGCTCAATTCCTTCATATGTAAAGGGTGGAAAAAATGTTTTTGGCATCGGAATGTCGTGATTCGCTAGTGCTTGATGGGTTTTTGCTTTACTATCGCAAATATCAATGGCCTCACTTCTATTATATACAGGAAGGCTGAGCAGCTCTAACTGACGTGCTAAGTGAATGTCTTTATCGAGAAACAGGACAAAATCAGGCAGCGAATTCCTATTATGTATGAGTGTAGCTGTGCTGTTTTCAAGGCTGACAATTAGCTCGCTGTTTCGCACAATAGATGCGGCAATTCCTTTTCTCTCTGCAGCTTCCTTGACGAATAGAGCCAAATCGGAAAATTTCTCGTGCTGTAAATAGCCATTGACAACAATCCAGCAGGAAAGAGTCGATGAATTCATCTAAAATAACTCCTTTCATATAGGTAAATGAATGATATATTGATAAAATATATGTAACGTAACTTGGGAGGCATGAACCAAATGTTAACAACAATGAACGAAATCAATCAATTTTTTGAACATCGATCTGTCCAATTAGGGATGAACTTCGGGCTCTCGCGGATGGAACAGCTATTAGCGAAACTCGGTAACCCGCATAAAGAACTGAAATACATTCATCTTGCTGGTTCAAATGGAAAAGGCTCCACCTTACATTATATAAAAGAAATGATGATTGCAGAAGGGTATACAATTGCTTCGTTTACTTCTCCTTATTTGGAGAAAATGAATGAACAATTGAAGATTAATGATGAGATGATTCGGGATGAAGATTTTGTTGCTGTGTTTCAGCTGCTTTGGCCCGTTATTCAAGAAATGGATGAAGCGGAAAACGGTCCAACGCAATTTGAAATTTTAACGGTGATGGCATTTTGTTATTTTAAGAATTGTAAAGTAGATATTGTTCTGTTGGAAGCTGGTCTTGGAGGGAGATTGGACTCTACGAATGTCATCGAGCCGCTTCTTTCTATTATTACATCTATTTCACTTGAACATACGAACATTTTAGGCAACACTCTTGCTGCAATCGCTTCTGAGAAAGCGGGGATTATTAAAAATGGTGCTCCTATTGTTAGTGGGGTGACGGAAGAGGAACCAGCACAAGTTATTCAGCAAAAGGCACAATCGCTCAATGCACCTTATTTTCAATTAACAAAGGACATCGTCATTCGAAACCTAGAGCATAGAGAAGCCGCTCAAAGCTTTACCTTTGCTTTCCGAGATACAGTGCTTGAACAGCTTGAATTGCAAATGCTTGGTCGTCATCAAGTCGCTAACGCAGCGTTAGCGGTTGCTGCAGTTGTTCTGTTACAAGACTCTTTTGCCGTTTCTGAAGAAAGCATTCGGAAAGGACTACGTGAGGCGAAATGGAATGGGCGGTTTGAGAAAATTCAGGACAAGCCGACTGTTATCTTAGATGGAGCTCATAATCCGGCGGGGATTGGTGTATTGATTCAAACATTAAAAGAGCAATATCCAAAGCAAAAGTATCGCTTTGTTTTTTCGGCTTTAAGAGATAAAAACTATTCAGAAATGATTCGATTAGTGGATAATGTTGCTTCACAGATTTTCTTTACGGAATTTACACATGAGCGGGCAGAGAAGGCGACGATTCTTTATGAAACGAGCAACGCTAAACAGAAACATATCGATTTTAACTGGCAAACGTGTCTTACGCATGCTCTAACAGCAGAAGAAGATGAGATTGTTGTCATTACAGGTTCGCTTTATTTTCTTTCTTTAGTGAGAGGGTATATGAAAGAACGTAAGGATAAAGTATGATAGGAATATAGTTGCATAAGCGAGGTGAAGCAGATTGATTCTCATTTTTTCCGTAATCATTGCTATACTTTTTTTAGCATTGCTATTCATTTTCCTTCCTTTGAACTTAACATTAAAAGGGAAGGCCATTTTCTTTTTAGCTAGTGTTTGTACAAGTTTCCTTGGATTGGCCGTTATGAATCAAGTTTCGATTTGGGGAGCGCTTGCTGTCCAACTGTGTTTTGCCATTGTTCTTGCTTATCTGCTGACAAAACGACTTGCGCTTTTTCAAGAAGATGAAGATGAGTCGGCTTTTCAGAAGAAAGAACTACAGCCATTGTTTCGTTATGAAGAGCTTTTGGAGAAAGCAAATCTGTCAAATACAGCGGATCAATATGGGGCTCCTTCAAAGCCTATCTCTTTTATCAAAAAAGAGTCGTTGTCTGCTCAGCATTCTGAAGCAGAACCGCAGGCTGGCAACCTTTCTGATATAGAGCATGAAACGTTTGAGAAAACGAAATTCATAGATTTGGAGGCTCAAATAGCTCAAGAACAAGAAGAAAGTCGAAGTCAGCTTACACTAGAAGAGGTTACGTTTATGGCGGAAGATGATATGGAGTTCATGGATAGGGAAGTAAGGGGGACAGAGGAGAAAGTAGAAGACCAAAGTCAGTTTGTATTAGAAGAGGCTGCATCTATGTTAGAAGATGAGCTGGATTTTATCGATATGAAAGCAAGAATGATAGAAGAACAGGAAGAAGACAAGGTACAAACGTCATTTGAAACAGAAGATGAATCGAATGATGTCATGAAAACAAGAATGAAAATGTTTGAAGAACTCGATGAGATACAAGAGTTGTCAAATGAAGCTCGAAAAAATGAAGAGATTCAGAGAGTAGAAACACAAACGATTAAAGATTCTGCAGGGAAGGATGAAGATGCGTTTCCGAGCACAAGCCTTGATTCGTTTGAGGATTTAGAAGAACGGTATTTAAAACATAAACAGAAGAAAGACGGGGAGACGGTGTAAGTGAAGAAGGGGTATGTACGAACTTTAATTCTCTTAATAGGCAGTACTTTGTTTATCACCTGTTTCTCTCAGTTAGCGGTATTTGCTTATGAAAAAGCCTTTCCGCCGAGCAGGATTTTCGCTAATGGGACAGTGATTGGACCAATTGATGTAGGGAATCTTTCCGAGGATGAAGCGGCGTCTAAGCTATCGGAGGCTATGGGAATTTGGCAGAATAAACAAGAGATCACAGTATCATTTTCAGATCAAAAAAGAACGATTCCGGCGATGGATGTGAAGTTTCTTTTGCAGGAGTCAATTCGGTCGGCAGAAGATGGAGTAACGAATCCGTTGTATGCGGATATTTCAAAAAAAACGGTTCGTAGTGTATTGGTTGAAATGGCAGGCGAGGAGTTTGTTTCTAACCTAGATGTTACAAAGCTTAAGTCCGAAATAGAACGAAAAGCAGGATTATTAGGCAAGGATGGAAATGAAATTGTGGCGATAAAGTTCCTGCGTGATAATCTAGAAACGAAAGTGTTATCTCGTGCTGAAATGAATGTAACCGATGCAGAAGATGCAGCTTCTTTCGTAGAGCATCATTCAACGTTCACGATTCCGGCTTTTCAGACCGTAGCTTTTATGAAAGATGTGATGGTAAACGATCAGACATTTTCAGAAGCCTTTTTAACGGAAGCGGCATCGGCTCTTTATAAAGCAAGTTTAGCGACTAACCTGCAAATTATTGAAAGACATAAGAGTGTAGAGCTTCCAAGTGGTGTAGAAGCAGGATATGAAGCGAAAGTTAACGAAAGCGATTTAGATTTTATTGTGAATAATCCAAATGATACGGAATTAACCGTAACGTTTAAATTGAAACAACAAGGCGTGTTAGTTGCTGAAATAAGAGGCTATCCGAACGGAAAAAAATATACAGTTCGACAAGAAAATCCGAAAACATATCCATTTAAAACAATTGTTCGATACACATCGGACCCATCCGAGCCAGCAGCCTCACCAGGAAAACAAGGTTACTCAGTCTCCGTTTACCGAGATGTCCATGATAGTTCCGGAGAGATTATCGACTACAAGCTCATGGCAAAAGACTTTTACTTGCCAGTTAATGAAGTAGTTGTGAAGGAAACGAAGGAAGAAGAAGTGCCGGAAGAAGTACCGGAAGTAGTCACGGAAGAACCTGTAGTGGATAATGAGGAGCAAGCTAAGGGTGCCGATGAAGAGACGAATCAGGATGAAGAGGTAAAAGAGAGCGAAGAGAAAGAGGAAAGTCCTGAGGTAAATGAAGAAGCTGTAGATGAGAAAAAATAGGGTGAAAGGAAACAGGCTGATGTGAATTAGCCTGTTTCCTTGTTAAGAATATCTATTGTTTTTACAAAAAAACTAATAAACCTCGAGGACTGAAATCTACACTAATTTTGTGGGTTATTTTAAAATGCTGGGCAATTGGCTATATACTTTTCTTTATCAATCGACGGAGAAAATACCTGATTGCTTTTTCCAGAAATTCCCGTAACAGTGCCACCTACACAAATCTTTGACTTGTTAATTTCTCCATCAATAGTTCCGAAAGTTGCATTTCCATCTATATACAAATTAGAGTTATGAATTGCCCCCTTAATAATTTTGAAAGTTGCATTTCCACTTATATGAAACGACGTAAAGCCCTGAATTCCCCCATTAATTCTTTCGAAATATGCATCTCCCGGTATTGTTAACTCTTTAACATCGGGCATTTTATAATTTTTATCATATTTATATTGTTTTCCTTCTCCTGTATCAGTGTTGCTACCATCGGTGCTACCGCCATCGGTGCTACCGCCAT
>NZ_QWVS01000052.1 GCF_003570725.1 Peribacillus asahii | reverse complement strand
GAGTGACAAACAAATCGTTTTGCCTCCTTTCTCTCTTACTTACCCTCATTATAGCAGAACATTCGTTCTTGACACAAGAGTATATCCTATAAAAAATCGAACCTCTGACGTGTCATAAAACACGCCCGGTTCGACCTCACTCTCATCCCATCCCTAAAGGGGGTGTGACTCACACTGTAATGGGCTTTCTCGTTCAGAAAATCGGTAATATGAAGGTGTTCTCTTATATATTGTATCAAAGCATATGTATACTTTCGTGCACCTTTGTATACATTCGTATACACCAAACATTTGATTAAAAGTATATACACTTTGTCAACATTCATAAATTTTAAATGAAAAACCCCTCCCTAAGGTACTATTAAGAAGTGGTCATTCAATAACATTCATATCACCTGCTTAGACAACTCCATCAAAACTTTAGAAGGAAACGATAGTACGTGAAAAAGAACTTATGCATGTCATCATGGAAGATTTAAAATCATTATACAATACACTTAAAGAAGGAAGTTTTTTAAAGGGCTTTACAATGATAATGATTATAAAGTTGATATATCAACCGCTATGTTAAAATAAAGTTAGTTTAAAAGAAGAGGTGTCACTACATGCAAAAGCTTCAGTTTGAACCATCATGGGATAAAACCTTATCCCCTAAAGATCGTAAAATAATTGAGGGAATTTTTCTTGAAACTAGATTATCGAACCACGCTAATATTGAACTAACCCCTTTACGGCAAGCCATTAATCATAAAGGAGAATTATTAGTTACCGTACTTGTTCATAATTTTAGTCAACGAGTACTTTTATTCCATAATAAAAAACTACGTTATATTGAAAATGAGAAAATCATTGCAGAGCATATATTCACCTTACCACCACTAGTCATTCAGCAAGAGACTAGTATGCCATGGACATTTATTTTTCCTATTGAAAGTTTGAAGAACCCAGCAACATTAGCAAAAGGCCAGTTAGAATTTGTTGATTAGTTAAGTTAAATCCCTAAAAGAAAAATAAAACTTCTAGATTATTACCAGCCAGAACATGAAATAATAATAACAGTGAATAAATTGAATTTTAAGGAGATGCTTTTTAAAGATGGGTGCTATAGAACGGAATGGGTATAGATTTGAACCCGAGTATAGTGTAATCGAGCAAAATGGGGCAATTCACGTATATAATAAAGGACAGTTCGTTGAAGAAGTTAAATTTTCCTTTTCTGGGAAATATCCAGAACTTAATCAAATTGAACAGCTAATTAATGAATATTGCGAACAGCATGGAATCTAAATTCTATAAGTCCCTTACCCCGCCTCTTCCTATGAAGGATGGGTAAATAAGATGGAATCCCATGGCTAAAAAGCCATGGGATTTCTTAGTTCAATGACTCGACATAAACACGAACCATTTCGGGCGTAACGAGTTTACGAGTAGGAATAAATCTTTCATTTGCAAGAACATTAATTTGCAAAGTGACTTCATTAATTTTGTCTGTTGTAAAGTCCTTTCCTGTTTTACATAACTCTACGGCCTCTTGAATATATTCTTCCCGTTGTTGGTCTAAACGAGTAAATTTAGTGAAATCTTGATTTTGTTTTTGGGCATGTAACGTGATAGCCTTGTGTACACTCATGATTGTTCACTCCTATGATTGGTATAATAGTTAACTTCTATATTAACAAATTTATATAAAAAACTAAAGAATGCGAATTCCTAATTTTCAATCATTCCAAATGGTGATTACAACCATTTTATGTCCCCAAAAAATATTGGTAGATTTTTTATAGAAAGAATCCTAGAAATATAAGATGATTGTATGTGTATATACTAGCTATCTTTACCTTGAAACAGCTATTTCGTAAAACAAAGAGAGCTCAGTCGTTAAAAAACCGAGCTCTCCTTCCTATTTCCTTCTATTTTAACAAACATTAAGTTTGCAACCTCGCTTGAATAATGATTGCAACTATTTATATTTCCTTGAATCAGATGACAGGGCTTTAATCCCTTACAACAAAATCACTTGTATTACGAACTCCTTTATCAAAATGCATCACCTTGTTATTTAGAAATATCATCATGCGGTTTAACTTCTAACGGTACTCGCTTGTCCATTTTTAACATGTAGTAGCTTACTACGACAAGAGCTAGAAAAACGATTCCAACAATAAGAGATAGACGAGTGCTAGGGTTAAACCACATCCCAACTAGTACGATTAGTAAAAATGCAATTGTCACATAGTTACTATACGGGGCAAAAGGCATTTTAAACGGATGCTTACCCATCTCAGTAGCTTTTACCTTTCTGAATCTAAGCTGACTAATCAGTATCATAAACCATGGCACCATTCCAGGTAGAACACTGGCACTATAAACATAGACAAAGATTTCTGGGGGAGCAAGATAATTCAAGACAACACCAATGGCTAAACCTACAAGGACAGCAATCGTACAATAGACTGGAATACCATTTTTAGATACTTTCGCAAAAATTTTAGGAGCTTGACCGTTCATGGCTAGCGTGTAAAGCATACGCCCAGCACTGAAAATCCCACTGTTGCATCCTGACATTGCTGCTGTGATGACGACAAAGTTAATGATACCTGCCGCTGCAGTAATTCCGACTTTAGCAAACGTTGAAACAAAGGGGCTGCCGAGTTCATCCAATTGATCCCAAGGATAGACTGTTACAATAACAAAAATGGCACCAATATAAAAGACTAAAATACGCCATATAATGGTTTGAATTGCTTTTGTTATAGTCTTCTGTGGATTTTTCGCTTCACCTGCAGTGATTCCAATCAGTTCAACCCCTTGATAGGCTGCTATAACAAGAGAAAGTGCAAAAAAGAAGCCTGTCCATCCTCCTGTAAAGAAACCACCATTTTCCCAAAGATTTGATAACCCAATCGCCTGGCCGTCATTTCCTAATCCGAAGAGGATTAAGCCCAAGCCAACAACAATCAGAAGTACAATTGTTACAATTTTAATAAGCGCAAACCAAAATTCAAATTCTCCGAAGGATTTTACAGAAATGAGATTCGCAGCTCCTAGAATAACCATGGCGATTACTCCTGGTACCCATGCAGGCAAGTCAGGGAACCAATACTTCATATACATCCCAACAGCGATAATCTCAGACATTCCGACAATTACCCATTGGAACCAATTACTCCACGCAGTCATATACCCTGCTAAAGGATGAATATAATTGCTCGCAAAGGTTGCAAATGAACCTGTAGTAGGCTCTAAATAAAGCATTTCCCCCATTGAGCGCATAATGAAAAATATAAAAAGACCAGCGATAGCATACGCTAGCATGACAGATGGTCCGGTCCATTTAATTGTACTAGCTGAGCCCATAAATAAGCCCACACCAATGGTACCTCCCAAAGCAATCATCTGAATATGACGTGCCTCTAATCCTCTCTTTAGTTCTTTGTTTGACATGATTGACTCCTTCAATTACAAATTAGCGGCTATACTTCTCTATACTAGCTTCTTAGCTGATTCTCAATTTATTAGCAAGATTAATACGCGCAACCGTTTTCCTATTTTATAATAATAAACAACTCATAAAAACACAAATGTATTTTTCAAAAAAACACATTCTATTAATAGAATACTCTGAATACATATATCATTTATCTTTCAAGTGTTTTTACAAAAACATATAAAAGGTAGTTATCATCATGAAAATTGGTAAAAAATTAAAAGCTAGATCCATTAATACGGACCTAGCTTTATATAAAAATACTTAATTACCAATAAAAAACATAACAGCTATCCTTATTTACGCTAGCCTTCACTATTTAAACGGATTTTCCCATTCCATCAACACGCCATAATTTTGTGATTCATCATCTTCCAAATAGTTTTCAACAATAGCGATGGGCGTTCGGCCACATTTTAATAAAAAGCTAATGACTGGATCATTTAGCTCACCAGACAAAACCTTTTGTACATATTCTTTCGCTGTCATCCTGCCGGAAACCCGCTTAAATCCAGGTATTCGGCCACCACCTAATAAGCGATCAAGCTTCTTCTCAATAACGAGCTGATACATCGCCTGCATCATCCATTTTCCAAGTCCAAACTTTCGATACTTTGGTCGAATACTAATATCGACAACATACAGTGTATTTCCGTTTCCTTGATGATTACGAATATACCCATCATCCGTTATCTCAGACCAGGAATGTGTGGGATGAGCTGGATCAAAATCCACGCAAAGAGTCGTAAGTGAACCAGCTAATTGTCCGTTTACTTCCACACAGATAGCTCCTTCTGGAAAGAGTGTAACATGATTGTTTAATTGCTCACGATTCCACCATAGTTCCTCTGGAAAAGGAGGCGGAAAACACTCCGATTGAATTTTGATTAATTCATCAAAATCCGCTTCTGTATAATTCCGTAAAACGGCACGCCGTGGCTTCTGTTGATCGAACACAAAAAAACCGCTATAGTATGCCATTATTAATCGGATGTCTCCCAATCAGGATATAGATCCGTGCGGCGATCTCGCCATGTTGTCACGGAACCTTTTTCACGAACTTTATATAGTAAGTCTAAATCAAGGTCAGCTGTAATAATCATGTCATGGTTCAGCTCACCTTCACATAAAATTCCTTTTGGTGGGAATGGAATATCATTAGGTGTAATGACCGCTGCCTGACCGATATTGGCACGCATAAAGTCAACCGTCGGAAGCGAACCAACTGTTCCAGTCGTGACAACATACACTTGATTTTCAATTGTACGAGCATGCGCTGTATAACGAACGCGATGGAAGCCATGACGATCATCTGTACAGGATGGGCAGAAGATAACATCGGCTCCTTTCGCTTTCGCCATTCTTACAATTTCCGGGAATTCGATATCATAGCATGTTAAAATCGCGATCCGTCCTCTATCCGTATCAAACACATTCAACTTATCACCTTTATGCATATTCCATTCGTGCACTTCAGTCGGCGTACTATGAAGCTTCGCTTGCCCCGCAATCCGACCATCTGGATAAAATAAATGAGCTACATTATACAAACGCCCTTCTCGTTCAATAACGTGAGTGCCTCCAATAATATGCATCCCTGTTTCTTGCGCAAGCTGACTAAACAGTGCGTGATATTTCTCCGTGAAACTTGGTAAATCTTGAATCGTTAAGTTGTGTCCTTGTTCATCACGAATTGATAATAGTTGAGTCGTAAAAAACTCAGGAAATAAAACAAATTCCGCTTCAAACTCTTGAGCTGTCTTTATATAATGTTCACATTGTTTAGCAAATTCCTCAAATGAGCTAATCGTATGCAAATGATACTGCACTGCAGAAACGCGAAGTTTCACTGCCCTATTCCCCCTTAAACTCCTAATTAGGATGTTGTTGTTTTTTCAGCTTGGATGGATTATTTATTTTATAACGAATTGCTTTGTCAAACTTTTTATCAACAATCTTACCATCGAATTCAAGACTGTCTCCTTCTGCTAATTCTAGTTTTTTTAACGTTTTGCTATAGCTGCACCAAGCATCTCCAATTTCTAATTCTTGTTCGCCTTCTATTTTGACATGTTCAAGAAGAATGACTTCATCTTCTTCTCCGGTAAAATGATTCATTTTCGCTGTGAATTCTTTAACCGTTGCGGTGAAATGAACCTTATCTTCAGGCAGCACAAGTTTCGGTTGTGCCGGCTCTTTTTTAGCCCTAGATTTAGGCTTCTTATCGGACTTTACCTCTGCTTGTTCTGCATGGGAATCTATTGCCGGTGTCGCCTCTTCTATAAATGAGTCTTTTCCAAAACTAGCGCTTTGCATTTCCTTTAAATAGGCAGGATGAATACAGCCAAGGCTGCCACCTTCAAACTCCACCACGATAGTTTGTGTACTGCCGCCATACTCTTCATACCCAACTAGCTTAACCTTTGCTTGATAACCGTTTGATTTATACACAAGTTCTTTCTTAACTGAACGTTCTGTGAACAATTTCCACTCAATACCTTTTGCAATATAAGCTTCCGCGTTCTCAAAAGTAATAAAATCACCCTTAGGCGGTATATAACATATACCATTCGATAACCTGTGATCCACAACACAACACTCCTAAAATATTTAGCTGTCCTTATTCTAGCAAAAGTTTACCTCGTTGCAAATTCATTGAACTGTGTGTTTATTCAGAAACCAATGTACTCAAACTTCCTCTCACTATCAGTATTACAATTAGCTGCACTTGAATAAGTTCTTATATAACCATTCTATACGATTTGGAGGTGAAAGAATGACCTATTCCATTTATCCACTTGGCGATCAAGCACTCACAATTGAATTAGAATCTGAGCTACACGTTGCACAATGGCAAAAACTACATCAGCTTACACAAACATTAGAGAACCTCAAACCTGATTGGCTGATTGAGTATATCCCAGCCATGCCAACGCTCACCATCGTATATAACCCTCTAATTGTACAAAAACAATACGGAGCAAAGCGTTCTCCTTATGAAATCGTTTGTGAGGAAATAAACATCCTTTTCAAACAAACGCCTCCTCATACAATGAAGAAAGTTAAACAAATCGATATCCCTGTTTGTTATGGTGGGCAGCTAGGACCGGATTTACTTGATGTGGCGCAGTACACAAAGCTGACGCCGAAAGAAGTCATCCAATTTCATTCTGAGCGTACATACACCGTCTATATGATTGGCTGTGCTCCTGGCTTTCCTTATTTAGGTGAATTAAATCAAAAACTTCATATCCCGCGACGTACGAGCCCTCGCCTATTTGTTCCAGCAGGCTCTGTCGGAATCGGCGGTGAGCAAACGGGCGTATACCCGCTCGATTCACCTGGGGATTGGCAGATAATCGGTCAGACACCTCTTACACTATTTCTTAAAAATGCTGAACCACCGTCTTTACTGAAAAGCGGCGATCAAATACGGTTTGTACCAATTTCAGAAGCAGAATACGCCACTTTACGAAACAAAGAGGGGTAGATAATGAGGATAAGGAGTTGTATAAAACGATGTTTACTATTATCAGGTCTGGCATGTTAACGACAATACAAGATTTAGGACGTCACGGCTATCAACAATACGGGGTCAGCGTTTCTGGAGCGATGGATACATTTGCCCATCGAATCGCCAATCTCTTAGTTGGAAACGATGAACAGCAAGCGACGCTAGAAATGACCCTTATTGGCCCCGCCATCCTTTTCGAGGAAGATACATTTATCTCTATTTGTGGAGCGGATTTGTCTCCAACCATTGATAATGAACCATTGCCATTATGGCGACCGATTTTTGTTCGCAAAGGCAGTAAGCTTTCATTTGGCTTTTGCAAAAACGGCTGTCGCTCCTATTTAGCTATTGCAGGAGGAATCCATGTTGCAAAAGTAATGGGCAGTCGCTCCACTTTTTTAAAAGCACGCATAGGAGGTATACAAGGACGCGCCGTTCAAAGCGGCGACCAATTATCAAGTTATTCTCCCTCTCCCTACATAACCAAACTTATCGAACGATTTACTTGCATGACGATGAAAAACTACCTTCCATTAAAATGGCATATTGCTTATGAATGTATCCCGCATTTCAATAAGAAGCGTATCGTTTTTATTATGAAAGGAAAACATTTTTCACAGTTTACACGAGATAGCCAAGAACAACTTTTCACGAAACCTTTTACCATTTCCATGAACTCAGATCGTATGAGCTATCGTTTAAAAGGAACTCCTCTATCATTAGCAGCGCCAAAAGAATATTTGTCTGAACCCGTTACATTCGGTTCGATTCAAGTTCCTACTAATGGCCGCCCAATTCTTTTAATGGCTGATCATCAAACAACAGATAACTATCCACGAATCGGTGAAGTCGCATCAGTCGACCTGCCGCTCATCGCTCAATTAAAGCCAGGTGACGTCTTATCCTTTCAAGAAATCTCTGTTCAGCAAGCACAACGACTCTTACTTGAACGAGAAGCAATGATAGGTGCCCTTAAACAAGGAATTAAATTAGCACTTAAAAGAGCAGGAAATTAGTGACCTCTTAAATATGACGCAATTGTTCATATTTTGAATCTAAACTTTTGAAACCTCGATAACTTCAATAAGAGCGATCGAGGTTTCTGTGTGAGATTGAAGTTTCTAAAACTCTCCAGTATTCCATTATATAATCTCACTCTTTGAATCTCTCTCGCACTCTTTCACCAACTTATACACAGTCGTCTTTTTAATCCCTAACTCCTCCATTGCTTTAACAGCTGTCATTTCCCCATTTTTCCACCGGTGATAGACTTGTTTAAACTCTTCCGCCATCCAGGATAGAATTTGCAATACAAGGGGGAGCGTCAGGATTTTGACAATTTGCAGCGTTAAGCACTCATGAAAAATAAATATTGTTTTTCCACAACGATAATATTTTAAAACGAGTCTTATTAGAAAGTGAATAAGTGGAGCTTTAATTAAATAAGCAGTAAAAGTTCTTCAATGGAAGGTCCCTTTTTATTGCCGATAAATAAAACTTATGTAAAGCAATTTTATATATAGTATTCATCTTTATCTATTAGAACTAATGATATAAAGCGTAGTACAGTAGTACAATCATTTTTAATCTACTTACATACAGTAATAGAAATAATAAGTGAGTAGGTGACCAATAGTGTCAGATTACAAACGGAAAAAATCCTCACCCGCCTATGGCTACGTTACCCTCATAGGTTCCAAGCCCATCATGGTTCAGTCGGGTGAAAGTATAACATTTAATCAAAACGGTTTATTAAATAATATACAGTTTAGCCCTCCTAGCGACACTTTAATAATTCGTAAATCAGGTGACTATAGGATTGAATATGTATTATTAATCGATGGTCCTGCTTCCTCTTCAACATATGGTTTGATCTTAAATGATTCTTTAGTACAGGGAAGGCTCACTAATGAGGGGTCACTATAGAGGAATTGTCAAGGAAATACGAAATTTCACGCACCGCTTACACTTCGATTACTTTTATGTAAGTATGTACCATTATCATTCATTCAGCGTAGATTCCTTATTAAGTAAACACAGTAGCAAAACCACTCTGGTAGTTGAAAAACTTTTGAGTATAATAGCTATTAAGAAAAAGCATATATAAACACAAATAAGGCCTAGTCATCAATTGACTGGGCATCTAATAGGAAAAGTATTAACTCTGTTTAAGTTTCAATTAATAACCCCTACCATTGCAATCACCACAAGTCACCGTTGTTTCACCCCATCCAACATCTACAGTGATTACTCCTTCACCATCACATTCTGGACAGTTTTCTACGGCCATTTAGCAACCTCCTTTTTTTCTTTTTATACCATTCATATTATTCTCTAATATATTGTCATATTCCTTTTATTTATCAAACCATTGAGGAAAACAAATACAATCCTTGCACCAGAACCACATAAAGCACCTTATCAGCAGTCACTTCTTCGTAAATCATACGCTTAGGTATAAAAAAAAGACTAGTTTTTCATAGTCCACTTTAATGTATAATCCATACATTCCTAGTTACCATATAATAAATCTTATTGGCAACCAAAAAAGGTTGCTTCGTCGGAATCATTCTGGTTACGTTACAGAGTCACCCTTCAGTCTATTCGTCAGATTTTCCTTTAAGTATTTTTACTGCTTTTTTAATGACCTCAGGCATTGGTATGTTTAATCTTCCTGCATTTTCGATAATGGACAATAATTCATTCGATAAGTAAAAGTAAAGAGTAACGTCTCTGATAATATGTCCTCCCAAAAACTTATCAAGTGAATGAGCGATTGCAACAATAAATAACATAAATATTTTTTTAAAGATACCTATAAAGCCAAATGAACTGGAAAGTTTCCCCTCATATGCTGATGCCATCATTCCAGATATATAATCCACAATCATAAATAGAACAAGTGTGTCTAAAAGTAGAGACATCGGACCGAAGAGATAGCTTGTAAATCCACCTATACAAGCGATACATAACTTAAATAATAATGAAATGTGTTCGATTAGCACTCCCTCCCTCTTTTTTATAGTATATGGTGATGATAGAAATAGGATTGAGTAGGAGTCTATAAAAAAAAAATAAGAGTGAAAAAAATCTGCTAGTTTATATAACCGATCTTTCAGGAAGTAAGAATGCTAAAAACCCTTTGAGCGCCAAAGGGGTTAACATCTTTCGTTGTAAATTTAAGTTTTTTAACCAGTAGCAGGTGTCGTTGTATTTGTCCTTTTTCCTAATTCTTGATCCAATAATAAAAGAGCAGACGGATTATTTTCAGCAAGCTTTAGACGATTAACAATTGTTAGACTCTGCGATAAGAATTTGTAACAAATTGTTCATGAGCTAATACCTTTTGAAAAGTTTCTAATGGTGTTCCGAAGTCGCTTGGTTGGGCAGGAATATTATTAAGTTTTACAGTTCCATCCTTATCAACAACATAATCAATCAATTTAAGCATATGAGTTCTTTCTTCTTCTGATTGCAAACGTAACCAGTGTGCCATGCCTGTTAAATTCAACCTACCCATATACGCAGACATTGTAAGATATAGCGTTGTTGAAACATGTTCAATTTGAATTAAATTGTTAATTAACTTTTGAAGTTCATCATTCATTTTTTACACTCCTATATAACTTTCTAACTACTTCATTTAAGTTATGTTCCACATAGGTAAATGACACAGTTTATTTAAAGGGTAACCTTGCAGTCTATAACGTTTGCCTTATCTGACTAATCTCCCTCGTTCGTTGAAGGAGATCCCTAAAGAGATATGTACACAAACCTAGTTCACATAATCCGATGTTATTGGTATGAAAAAAGGATCTTCAGTTTTGAAGACCCTTTTAGCTACTTGTTTAATTAAAGTGCCCGTTCGTATTGAATAAAGTAAAATTTTAATCAGTAAAGGAATTTTCATTTAGACCAGCGTTTATAAAATATATTTTACAAGATTACCTGCATACAAAACTCTAAGATTCAATTATGAGTATACATTCGCATTTATCCAAAAATTAAATTAAAAGCTTATTTGGAAGGGTTACAATTAAGGTTGTACCGATTCCATCCCCACTGACAATTTGAATGGTACCACGATGCAGGGCTACTATTTGTTGCACGATTGTTAGTCCTAGTCCATTCCCTTTAACAGCTACATCGCTTCCTTGGTCAACCTTATAAAAAGGAGTGAAAACAAGCTTTTGTTCACTCTCTGGAATACCAGGACCAAGATCCTTAATGGAGATTTCAATTTTATCCATATCTAATTGCTTACCACATACATATATTTCACCGTTTTCAGGAGAAAATTTTATAGCATTACTAATAAGATTCACCCATACTTGTTGTAATAAACTCTCATCAGCTTTGATTAAAGAACGTTCTAAATCAAGTGATATTTTTAAGTTTTTCGCAGACCATTGGGGTTCTTGGGTGATCAATACATTGCGTATTTGTTCATCAAGGGAAAACGTAGAAAGTACGAGTTGATATTGTCCATGCTGCAAATGAGATAATCTTAAAATATCTTTACTGAGATATGATAATCGCTCACTTTCGCTTCTGATAATGGATAAATAACGTTTTCGTTGTTCCTCTGTAAGCTGCTTGTGCTGAAGTGCCTTGGTGAAACCTAAAATCGATGTAATAGGGGTTTGAAATTCATGAGATACGTTCGATACAAAATCCTCTCTCATCTTAACGAGTAAGCTTAATTCCTTTGCCATTTCGTTAAAGCTTTCTGAAAGCTGGCCAATTTCATCTTTTCGCTTCGTTTGATAGGTTGCATCAAAATTCCCTTGTGCGAGTTGTTTTGTTGCTTCTGTTAACTTTGTAACAGGAAAGACAATGCTTCTTGTGACGATAAGTATAAAGATGGTTCCTATCAATATAGCAATCCAAGTAATGTCGAAGAGGGATTTAAATAACATAGACATTCCAATATCACTTTTCTTAAGAATTAAAGCAACTTTCTCACCTTCAATTGTTATAGGCAGTCCAATATACATATTCGATCCTGGTATTGGGTTATAAATTTCTTTACCGGAATAAATTTCTTCCAATTCATCTTTTGGGATATCGTCTGAACTCTTTCCGTATGGAATGAAATCAACTTGATAGTGATAAATTAATTGAATATTTTCTTTTATCTCATTGATATTTGCATATTGCAATTGCGCTTCAATCGATTGTTTTACATCTGATATTTCATTTTTCATTACTTCTTCGAAACGATTTTTATAAAAATACGAAGTTACTGAAAATGCAATGAGAAAGCTTAGGGCAACAATTCCAACAAATGTAACGGCAAGTCTAATGTATAAGCTTTTAACCATCCTGTACCTCAATTCTATAACCAATTCCCCTGAGTGTGACGATTTGCTTTGCTAGATCATAAGGTTCTAAACGTTCTCTTAGCTTGCGAATATGCACATCTACAGTTCGGTCGACTCCAATAAAATCCATACCCCAGATTTTTTCGAGCAGCACTTCTCGAGTAAATACTTGGCCTGAACAACTACCCAACAGGAAAAGAAGCTCAAACTCTTTTAAAGGCAGGATTTCCTTCTCACCAGTTGGGTAAGTGATTTCATAAGTTGTCCGGTCTAGTGAGATTTTGCCTATCGTTAATATTTGATCTGTATGTAAACGCGCTCTTTTTAACAGCGCTTTAACACGAAGAACCATTTCTACTGGATCAAATGGCTTTGCTAAATAATCATCCGTACCGGCTTGAAATCCTTTAATCCGATCCTGTGTTTGATCCTTTGCAGTAATCATTAAAATAGGAACATCATATAGTTTCCGAATTTCTTGACAAAGCTTAATACCATCCATTTTAGGCATCATAATATCTAGGATAATAAGGTCAACACGATGCTTTTCTAAATATTCATACGCTAATTGCCCATTGCTTTTCTCAATGACTTCAAAATTTTCATCTTCTAAATACAATTTCATTAATTCACGAATGTGCATATCATCATCTACAATCAAAATTTTAATCAATATTAGTCCTCCCTTGACCATTTTATCTTGAAATATCCTCTGTTTTTAATCTTTTATACCTTTGATTAGTATATATAAAAAAGCGATGTAGTTGTACGATTGTACAAAACATCACTTTTTTAAACAAACTTATTGAAATCTTCAGGCTACATTTAAAGTTCTAACGAAGGCCGCGACGGTTGAATTTCTTTACCCCAAATATGGCAAGAAGTAAGATGAATAGTGAACCTAGGGTCAATGCCAAACTTTTCATAGAAGAGACAGGATCAACATTCTCACCTGCATCTCTCATTTGTCCTGGGCCCATTCCTTCAGGCATAGTATCTGGGATGAACCCTTTAGGAGGATTCATCCCCTCAGGCATATTACTTGGGTCGAAACCCTCAGGAGGATTCATCCCCTCGGGTTTCTCACTTTGACCAGAACCATCTTGAGTTGATTGGTTTTGGGGGAATTCCTTTGGTTCCGCATTATTATCAGCAACTGGATCTTCTTTAGTAGCATTCTTCTCAATGACCAGCTCTCCAGAAAGCTGCTTTAAGATGGAATCTGACCTTGCACCGGCAAAAGCGGCCAAGCTATTTTCGCCGCTTACACCTTCTAGAAATTGTTCTGTCGTCCCTAATTTGGATGGATCCGCTTCTACATACGTTAAAATGGTTGCTGACACTTCTTTTGTTATACTACTTACATTTTCTTCTGTAAAATATTTGGTGGATACTTCTTCTAAATACTTTTCATATTTAGCTAAATATTCTTCATTTTCTAACAGAGCATTCAATAAAGGGCGATCCTCTAAAGTAGTGCCTTGAACTGGATTATAAATATCAAAGTTAATGGCTTCGTCTGTCATAATCTCTTCATTTGTTAATCCATCCAACATGTTTTTACCTTTAAAGCCTTCTGGCATTTCTTGTCCTTCAGGAAGTTGCATTTCTCCGCTAGGCATGTCTGGTTTGTCCTTTTTACTGAATTCTGAAGGGGCCATTCCTTCAGGCATCATCATGCCACCCATACCGAAACCACCGAATGCCATATTATAATCCCATGGGATTATGGAAAACTGGCCATCCTCTTCATATAAATAGTAGTTATGCTTCATCATGCCCTGATAGCTATCCATGCTGACAAGAGCTGTATTTGTGGCAAAATAGCGCAGCATGTTATCAACATCGATATATTTTTCTATGTCTCCGCCATTATTAATGACATCAATCATGTCCAGAATATTGGATTGATCGAGATTGTCTTCGTTTGTTTTCGGATTAAGACCTGAGTAATCCTCAATATCTGAGCTTATATATTTCAAATCACTTCCAGTTCCATCAGGCTTAAACAAAAAGCCGTCATTGCTTCCATAGTTTTTAGCAAGGAAGGTCTCATCGACTACTTCTACTCCCAGCATCAGTCCATAATCCTCACCATTGACCGTAACATACATATAGGAATGCTCTGGAGCGGCTAGTCCCATTGATTCCATCATTTCATAAGACATATACTCTTTCATCTGGGTTGTATCACTGAAATTATTATTTAAATTCAGTTTTTTTAACCCATAAAAGCTTTGTGTGCTATCATAATAGTCAAAATCTATTTTTAAACTATAACGATTTGAATCACTATTCGCTACCGACGTAAGAGATGAGTTTCCTTTTGTTCTGACTGCCACATTCTCGATTTTCTTGCCATTGATTGTTACTGCAGCTTCTTTGAATTCCTCTTCAGTCGGATTCTCTAAAATATCTGCCCAATCTTCTTCGTTTATTTCAATATTGATTGTGGTAACTTTTTTATCATTAAACAGTTTTGTTTCATAAGAAAATTCATCATTCCCAGCTTCAACACCTAGATTCGGCAGGACCATGAGGACGATTAAAAAAAGAGCGATTAACCCAGCCATTATTGAGTATACAATTTTATTACTTATCATCTATTGCACTCCTTTTAAAAATAGGAAACCTGCCGAAACAGATTTCCTAAAGACTACGTTACGCTGTAAAGTTACCATCATAACTTAGCATGACAGCAGAGGCTACGCCTTTCACCTTGGCAATACTATTTACAATCTGTGAATCATTTTCTTTTACGCGTACTTCATATGTGGCTTCGGTTTCACTCGTCATCATTATAGATTTTGACTTTAAACTAAATTTTTTAGTTTTCTCTTTTAAAATCGTTTCAATTTCCTGGCCTGTTGCTTCTGAGTCAAACTTTACGACAACTAGATAGGGATTTTGAACCGTAATTTTGTTTGCGAACACAATTAATACTATCCCTATAACAATGGATCCTATTACAGCTAATAAAATGAATCCGGCTCCACACAATATACCAACTATAATGGACCAGAATAAATAGACTAAATCCATCGGGTCTTTAATTGGTGTACGAAAGCGAACAATTGATAATGCACCAACCATACCTAAAGATAATAAAACATTTGAGCTAATCCCCATTATGACCAAAGCAGTTGCCATTGTCATGATCATAAGTGAAATATTAAATGAATGTGAGTAAATGACTCCGTTAAATGTCTTTTTGTAAACGGCATAAACAAATAAGCCAAGTAAAAAAGCAGATAGTAATCCTAGCAAAGAATCTGTCAGTGAAAATGAAGTTGTTTTTTCTATGAAGCTTGATTTGAAAATATCATTGAAATTCATTGTATTTTTATCCATCATGTCACTCCTTCTAATTAAATCCTAAATTAAACGTACATTCGACTTAATTGGTATTTTGAATAGGCCTCATGCTTAGTATTGATGCCTTGCAGCATATACCGTATGATTTCTGGCAAATACCCGTCATATTTAACCTCAAGAATGAATTCGGTTGGCTCGAGTACATCTACCATTGGCAGATGTTTATTGAACATATCAGTATTCCTAAGGCTAGACTGCACTTTGCTGTCAAAAGTTACACGAACATTACCATATAAATAAATGTAGGCTTCACGTTCATAATCAACCACTGTCATTGGCTTCAGCTGATATTGCATCATTTCGATATATAAATCACGCATTAGCTCACGGTCATCACCCTTCATCCAATCAATATCGCCAACACGAATCTTTTCAAATTCTTCTCTCGAAGTTTTGCATTTCGACTTAAATGTCAAGTTATTTCTTTTGCTTTTTCTCTCTAAGTTTACAACCTCTGCACTTTTTCCATAAATACGAACACGGTATTTATCGCGATTCAGGTAGCCCTCTTTTTTCTCATTCAAAACTTTGTTATTAATATTGTCAAAATAGCAAGATCGAATGAGATATTTACCTTTTGGACCAGCGTTAGGGTCGAGTTTCATTACATGCCTTAGCTTATTCTTTAACAGCATGTAATCAATATAAGAAATCCCATACTTTAACTCTTGTCGACCGTTTGGATTAAATGAAGTGTGAATCGGCATATAAATGGTTCTCCTTTCTTAAATAAATTTCATAGGTTTGTCGTTTTATTGCTATGACGACCTAATGAATCATAACAACTTACATAAGGATAGCTGCCTAGCGTTTTAAAGAGTTTGTCTGAAGAAAACTAATCTTTTGAGGGGGAATTTTCCTCAACTGATTTTATTTAACAGAAACTTGATACATATAAGATAGACTAGTAATGTTAACTCAATATTAACTAAGTAAAGAAAATCATTTTTTTGTAAAAAGTAAGTAATCAGTAGATAAAGAAGAATGGGAGAAGAAAAAGAGGATTCCTATAGCGCAACCGAAAATTCCGAATTTATTTACGATTTTGTGGGACATTTTTAAATAGAGTTTCTTCTATACCGCGAAGAAATTATCAAGTATCTACAGACATTCTAGTAAAAGCTGAATCATCTTCTTCTGAGCTTTTTCATTAAAAAAAGCTATGTTATTATGATACTGTTGATTTTTGGGTCATTTCGTGGAGCCTGAGCTAAAATGAGCCAAAAATCGTTTAATCAACAAACAATAGGGTTTAACACAGCCAATAAGAAAAAAAGCCGTTAATAAATAACAGCTTTTTTCCTTATATGACTTTCACTACTTCTCTATTAGCAATTTCCAATGTTAGTTCATGAAGAGTCATTTCAGGTCGGCTTCCTACACGGATATTAACACCTGTTTGACCAAGTCCTTCACTGATATAGAATGGCTTTCCATCCCGCATATGAAATCCTTTAATAATATTCATTCGTGCCAGTTTCCCCATTTTTACAAGGTGATACGCTTTTGGATAGCAAATTTGTCCACCATGAAAATGACCGGCAAGCAAATAATCAAAATGATAGTTCTTCATATTCAAAACAATATTTGGATCATGAGTTAATACTAAGTTTGTTCCAAATGTAATTCCTTTATAAGCGGCTTCAATGTTGCTTCGTTTTGTACTAAAGTCATCGATACCAATAATATTGACTCGTGTACCTTGGACCGAAATGATATCCGTTTCGTTTTGTAAAACCTTACAGTTATATTTTTCAAGTGTTTCAATTAATACCTTTAAATTTTTGGAGCGTAATACATAATCATGGTTGCCTAAGACAGCATAAATGCCATACTTTGGCTGTAATTGGTTTATTGTTTTTAAATACGGAATAAGCTTGGGGATTGTACGTTTGCGATCGAGAAAATCTCCAGTGAGTGCAATTAAATCAATCGGTTCGTCTTTTAACTTCTCATACAATTCATTAGGGGAAATTGATATATTTTCGAGATGCAAATCAGAAAGCTGCAGAATATTTAATTTTGGATGGTGTTGATTGGATGATTGTGCATTGATTTTCAATTTATTTATCACGATATCTTTCGTGTTTTTATATGCTTTTTTAATGAAACAATAAAGAATAATCATTAAAGCAAACATCAATAATATTTTCAATAATCACGCCTCCTTCCTAATAGATTATATAGGAAAAAGGCTGTTATTTTTACAAGAAATAGATGGGATAAATGTTGTTACCATATGGCTTCCCTTTATTTTGGACAAAAAATATATAAGTCCAAATTGATTTTTCTGACATTATCCCATCTAGCCAGCGGAACAATTCCTGTCTCCTGCCTGCTCTAGCTCCATGAAATGATGAGGTAGTAAACCTTTCACTTTTCTTCTTCTTCCCAAAATAAATCATTTAACGTACGAGATAATGCTTTGCAAATATTAATGCACAAACTTAATGAGGGATTATACTTTCCCGATTCAATCAATCCAATTGTTTGTCTAGAAACACCAACAATCTTGGCTAGCTCTTCTTGCGACAAGTCCTTCTCTACTCTCGCAAGCTTCAATTTCATATTTTTCAAAAGACTTCACCTACAACTCTTTATCATCTTCTTGATTTCTCATACTAACTTTCTTGGCCAGCAAGTATATACCGCCAAACAAGAGCAGTAAAATAGGCAAATAGATTATAACGGAAACAAATGATACTAATGTAAAATACCATAAACCTTGAGAACTGCTATCTGCATAGGATACAGCACTATTTATGCCCATCACTACAGCTATAATAAACGCTAAACCAATACTACTAAAAATAGTCTTCATACTCATAGATGTTTTGCTAGTACGATCATGCATTTCGACTTCATCCCAGAATACTCCTAAGAAAATAGAACGAGCTAAAAAGTATACTCCTCCGCCAATCAAAATCACTAATTCTAGAACTACCTCTTCAATGCCTGCACCATACTTATACATTTTCACGACAAAACTGATTAAGCAAATCGCCATAATAACATGATACATTTCTCTATAAATTTTATTTCCAACATTTTCAATTCTTTCATCCGTTGTTTTTTTCGTTCGTTTAAATAGATTCATTTTGTATCAACCTCCTGTTTTATTCCATCACTTACCACTATTATATACTTTATTTAACTTTTTGCAATATATATATTACATTTAGAAAATTATATATTGCGAAGTGTATGAATAAAAGAATGATCAAACTTTATTTAAAAGCAACAAATTCAACAAGTTTTATAAAAGTATTTGGGGAAGAGGAATAAAAAAGAAAAAACGAACACCTTAAAGTGGCAAACAAAGAAAATTTATGTTATATTTTGGTTTCCATATAGTATCTAAAAAAGAGGTGTATCAAAATGAATAAAACCGAATTAGTACAAGCTGTATCCGCACAAGCTGAAATCACACAGAAAGATGCCGCAAAAGTAGTTGATGCATTGTTTGAAACGATTTCTAACACACTTGCTAAAGATGAAAAAATCCAATTAATTGGATTCGGTACATTTGAAGTACGTGAACGTTCAGCTCGAAAAGGTCGCAATCCACAAACAGGTGAAGAAATAGACATTGCTGCTTCTAAAGTTCCAGCTTTTAAACCAGGTAAGGAATTAAAAGAAGCCGTTAAATAAAATTACTATACATTTAATGTAATAGACTCTGGATATGGGACAACCTCCAGAGTCTTTCTTCTTTATATTATAGAACGTTATTGATTTCTACTCGCTCCGCTCCACGAAACTCTTAGAAAGAGGACACTGGCTCTTACTTCGAAGTGCCCGTAGGTTTAAATAAAAAAACCCTTCTCGATTAAAAAGGGCTTGATATCAAACTTTTATTAATTATCCAAAACTTTAGCAATATAATTTAGCTATTACTCCGAAGACTTACGTGGCTACATGTGTATTATATACCTTTTTGAATTTCACATAACTTATGATTCTCCATAACCCAACATACACAAACAGAGAAATGATGGATAGGGCATTTAATGTCAAAACATCCATGTCTGACAAAAAGTAATTAACTAATCGTCGGCTAATAAATACTGAGATTAAAGCAATTACAAAACCTATGCTCTTTTTTGCATATATTTTCCCATCCTCTCGAATCTCATAACCAGTTGTATAAATCAATGGAGCAGATAGGATGATACCAAATATCACAGAAACCACAATTTCTATTGAAGCCATATGTACGGAAGGTTGTATCACTACAGAAAAGGCAGGTGACATATAGAGCAGCGGTAACAAAATTCGCAAACCAGAACCTTTAATTGGGCGGACCATCGCTCTTGTTCGCCTCCAAAGTATCAATCCAAAAATAACAAGTAAAATTGCATACATTCCATATTGCTGCATGTTTATTATTCACTCCATCCTGTATACTTCAATTGGAATCGAACATCTAAATTGATAATGGAGAATATCGTGTAAATTTACGAACTTCATTTTAAATATTCAATGAACAAAGGTATAAATCCTCTTTGGATCTATTCTTATTAATCTGTACTGCCAAAACATCTACCAATTAATTTTTTGCCAACTAAGTTTGCAAAGAATCTAAAAAAGCAGCCAAATGTTTAATCTGACTGCTTTTTTTCATCCTTATAATATTGGTGATAATAATCTCGATAATGATTCCTTCATACGTATCTTTCTAGAACGTTTTTCATACAATTCCCTCGTTAATTCTGTGGACACCTCGATATCTTTGTAAAAAACAGCTGTCAGCGTCTGGGCAATACTTTCATCATAAATGAAGGCATTGACTTCAAAATTCAATTTAAAGCTTCTTACATCAATATTGGCTGTGCCAACCGATGAAACCTCTTCATCTACTACAATCATTTTGGCATGAATAAAACCGTTATCATAAATATATACTTGTGCTCCAGTCTTTAATAACTCCCCTGCATAATACGTCGTCGCCCAGTACACAAACACATGGTCTGGCTTATTCGGAATCATAAGCTTCACGCTAATTCCCGAAAGGCTCGCAATTCTTAGTGCATCTAACAAGCTGGAATCCGGAATAAAATATGGTGTTTGAATCAAAATCGACTTTTTCGCTGATGTAATTAATTTAATATACCCATTTTTAATTTGTTCCCATTCTGAGTCTGGGCCGCTTGTGACAATTTGTAAACCAATAGAGCCATTTGGTTCAAGCACAGGAAAATAATTTGGTTGATACACAATATCATGATGTTTAGACGCTTGATTCCAATCGAGAATAAACCGAGTTTGAATCGCATATACCGCTGAACCCTCTATCCGTAAATGGGTATCACGCCAATAGCCGAATTTTTGAACTAATCCTAAATACTCATCCCCTACATTAAAGCCTCCAACATAGCCAATTTCCCCATCGATAATGACTAATTTCCGGTGATTACGGAAATTAAGACGCGGATTAAAAAACTTTACTTTAGACGGAAAGAACACTTCCACACGTCCACCGGCTTCGCGGAACTCTTTAAAAAACTTCTTCTTCAACGTTCGCGATCCTAAATCATCATATAATACGCGAACTTTAACCCCTTCTCTAACCTTAGCTGTTAACGCTTCAATAAATCGCTTCCCTAAAGAATCATTTTGAATAATATAATACTGAATATGTATATGATTTTTCGCTTGCTCAATATCTTTAAACAATTGCTCGAACTTTTGCTTACCATCCGTAAAAATCGAAACTTCATTATCTTCCGTTAACACGGCATCATTTGTCCATAAATGCATATAAATTAAATCGCGATAGTCTCTAGTGGAATCATTCCTAAATAAAAATTGGTTATTTGTTAAGCCTGTTAACTGTCGATCTAAAATCTTTTCAATTCCAATTTTCTTCTTATCCTCCCAATAAAATAAATGGGAGCGGCGTAATGTGCGTCCAAATAAAAGGTAAAGAACAAAGCCAGCAACAGGTAAAAAATATAACACTAATAACCAAGCCCATGTTGTACTCGGCTCTCTTCTTTCAATAAAAATAACAATCGTCGCAAATAAAAGATTTAAAATGAGAATTAAAATAAGGAAAATCGATGTAATTGACATAGTTAAATCCTCACAAACAAGTTTTATCTTCTTCTGTTAAGGATAACATTCATTTCTTATTAAAAAAAGAATTAAACGTCGTTTCATAAGGACCATTTCACTAAAAAAAACAAGAGACCCATCCAAAAACTATGGAAAGCCTCTTTCTATAACGGCAAAAAATCAAGTGACTCCATTATTGCTCACACAATATCAATCCATATTTTTATTGCTGTCGCAGAAATTAAGAACGCAAGGAGCACTTGCAAAACCTTTGTATTCATTTTCTTACCTGCTTTTGCACCAAGCGGGGAGGCAATTAAACTTGCAATAATCATAATAACAGCTGGGTATAAATCTACTTGTCCAGTAGACACCTTACCAACTGTTGAGCCAATAGAGGAAATAAACGTAATCGCTAAAGAAGAAGCAATCGTCATCCTTGTCGGAATTTTTAACACGGTCAACATAATCGGCACGAGTAAGAAAGAACCTGCCGCACCAACAATTCCTGAACCAATTCCAACAATAAACGCCAATCCTGTTGCTACCCATTTATTAAATGTAACTTGATTAAATGATTGGTCGTCTATATTCTTCTTCGGTATAAACATCATGACAGCGGCAATCAAAGCAAGAATGCCATAAATAACGTTAATCCCCGATTCGGACATCCAGCGTGATCCATAACTGCCAATGAGGCTTCCTAATAAAATACTAATTCCCATATAGCCAATGAGTGTTTTATTTAAATAGCCGCCTTTTCGATAAACCCAAACACCGCCAATCGTAGCAAACAATACTTGTACGGCACTAATACCGGATACTTCATGGGCGCTAAATGCTGCAATGCCAAATAGAGGCGGAATATAGAGCAGCATCGGATACTTAATGATGGACCCGCCGATTCCAATCATCCCCGAAAGATAGGAGCCGATAAATCCAATTAGAAAAATAACAATCATAAATCCTATATCCATTTTAAACTCTCCCTTTAAGAAAAGGGACCAAATAAGGGGCCCTTTTCAAATTGATTCTGTAACCGACAATAAGCTTTACAGAATAAAGGTTGTTTTTTATCCCACACTTAACGGGCAGTAATACCCCGACCTCAAGCTTATGATGAGGAACCAAAGAAGAAAGGTGGGGAATGAGGGGCCCTCACTAATGGAAGTTTCACTTTATCTTACAGCACAGCGATTAGGGCCAATCTCCATTTCTCTTTGCTCTTCTTCATCCGGTATGATTTTCCCCATATTAACTTCACGAATTTGTTGATACGCATTTGGTTGTGGCGGCAGATTCTCCGATACAACGCTTCGAAATACCGCTTCATCTTTAATATTTAGCCCATGATTTTCAGCAAATAGTTTGCCTAATTTCTCAGAAACCGTACCATCTTCATTAAGCTCGCTCACAGTCATGAAATGAGCCGGTAGAACAAGTAACTCATCCGATAGTGCACGGTAACGTTTATATAATGTTTCACGTAAATCCCCCACCCAATCGTCTGCTAAGCCTGCTAAATCAGGACGACCAATCGAATCAATGAAAAGGATATCTCCTGATAATAGATATGTGTTATCGACTACAAAGGAAGTAGAACCAATTGTATGCCCTGGAGAGTATAGTGCTTCAATTGAAATAGCTGTACTTCCAATCATTACTTCACGGCCACCTTCAAGCTTGTTATAGTCAAACGTTACCTCAGCCGCATCTTTTGGAGGTAACCAGTAACTCGCACCTGTTTCTTTCGCAATGATTCGGCCGCCAGAAATATGGTCTGCATGTAAATGTGTGTCAAATACATGCTTAATAGTTGCTTGTTTTTCTTTAGCAAAATGGAGGAACACATCCGTCATTCTTGTCGCATCAATCACAGCAGCTTCACCATCTGAAATGACCATATAAGAAAGACAGCCTTTTCCAATACGAACGAATTGATAAATCTCGCCACCGTCTTTTAAATCCCCAACCCGCACTGGTTCTAAATGTTCACTCCACGCTTTCATACCACCTTGTAAATAGCTAACATCTCGCTCAGCTTCAGAAAGCATGTCAGCTACCATGACCGAAGATCCTTCTTTGGCACAAACGACTAGAATGTCTTGATCAGTCGGAAGCTTCGGCAGTACTTCTTCTACTCCGTCTAATAAGTCAAAGTAAGGAATATTTAAATGTGTGAAATTAGCTCCTTCCACTTTCCAATCTTCAAAATCACTTGTATTTCGTACATCTAAAATAAAAAGTGGCTCTTTATTAAAAATCTTTTTCGTTACTTCTTTAGCTGTCATTGGTTGATACGTCACCCTATATACCCCCTATAGTATTCAAAAGTGTATTTTTTTACTACTCCTATTAACTAGGAGTAGTTATTTACTTCAGATTAACAGCAAGTCAATCTCCTCAATAAGTAAAGCTTTCCTTTATGCTTTATAACGATTCCGTTGCCCCAGTCCATTGACTCATTCCAGGCACGACATTTATAACATGTTGAAAGCCTTGTTTCGCTAATTGTTGAGCCGCCAAATCACTTCGGTTTCCGGTACGACATACCACATAAATTTCAGCCTCTTTATTTAACGAAGATGCTTCTTTTTCTAAATCTCCTATTGGAATAGATACAGCACCAGGTATATGAGTAAATGCATACTCTGCTGCTTCACGAACATCTACAATAATGACGGAAGAATCTTGTAACTTCTCAACCAACTCTTCATTTGAAATTACATAGGGATGTTTTTTCTCTGTTTCTTCTTCTCCGTTAGACTTACGTAAATAATGCTTTAACACTGAACCTTCTTCGATGATTCCAATATATTGATGCCCGCTGCTAGCAGCCCAGGCCTGTAAATCTGCTTTAGATCCTTTATCTGTCGCTAGCACTTCTAAAACTTGCCCGGGTTCCATCGCATTCATCGCTTTTTTTGTTTTCACGATGGGCATTGGACAAGCTAATCCTATTGCATCAAGTGTTACATTTGTTTGAATAGCCATTTCAAACCTCCCACTATACCTGTATGGGTATATTTCAAATTAAAATTTTTTATTTCATACTTCATAAGCAATGCCCTATGACTGATGTAAATTTCACTTTATTCTACATCGCCTTCCCAAGCAAGCATGCCGCCATCCATGTTTATCACCTTAAACCCTCGATGTTCTAGAAATAATGCAGCTTGAGCACTGCGTCCACCCGAACGACAAACGATAATATATTCTTTCGTTTTATCTAAATCTTGAAGACGAAATTCTAATAAACCAAGAGGAATATGACAAGCGGTCGGAATTTTTCCCTCTGCCACTTCCTTCGCTTCACGTACATCAATTAAATGTAGTTGCTCCCCTTTTTCTAAAAGAGACTTCACTTCTTCCGCTGAAATAGTTTTCATTATACTCCTCCTCATTTAAATAAATAAATTAACATGTCCCTCTTCTGCATCGGCTAAATAGGCAGCTACGCCTGCATACTCAATGCCCTCTAACAATTCTTCTTGCTGTAAGCCAAGCAAATCCATCGTCATCGTACAAGCCACTAACTTCACGTCTTGCTCCTGAGCCATTTCAATTAATTGTGGTAAAGTCATCGCATTATGCTTTGCCATTACATGTTTAATCATTTTTGGACCGAATCCTGCAAAATTCATTTTAGAGATGCCCATTTTATCTGCTCCACGCGGCATCATTTTTGCAAACATCTTTTCAATGAATCCTTTATTTACTTTCACTTCTTCCTCTTTACGAAGCGCGTTCAATCCCCAAAATGTATGAAAAATTGTCACTTCATGATCATAGGCCGCTGCTCCATTCGCAATAATATAAGCTGCCATCGCTTTGTCGTAATCTCCACTAAACAAGATAATCGTTGTTCTTTTCTTTTCAGTCACTTGTTTACCCTCTCTCTACATACATACCCCTATAGGTATATAGAAATATAAAAAAATTAATGCTTTTTAATTAGAAATTGAATGACATCATTCTCCTCTGTCACTTCTATTAATTCGTGACCCGTTGATTTAGTCCAAGCTGCAAAGTCATTTTTTGATCCTTTATCCGTTGTATGCACTTCAAGAATTTGTCCTTCTTCTAACTCTTGAATCGCCTTTTTCGCTCGAACAATTGGCATTGGACACGCTAAACTTTTTGCATCTAAAAATTTATCTACTTTCATGTTTCATTCCTCCAAGTGTCATTTTATACCCCACAGGGTATATTATATATAAAATAAAAAAGGTTGCAAGCCTTTTTTTATTTTATCTACTTTTCACAAGTAGATTCACTGCCTCTTTGACAAGTTCTTCAGGATTTTTATCACCTGTTTCATTTGCCATACGAACACATTCTACAAGATTAGAACTAACAATTACACCAATTGTACGATCAATCGCGGAACGTGTGGCTGAAAGCTGTGTTACAACATCTTTACAGTCTTTATTCTCTTCCATCATTTTCAGAATACCGCGAAGTTGACCTTCAATTCGCTTGACTCGATTTTTCACTTGAGCATCGTATTCCATGCGGAACGGCCTCCTTTACTGCTTGTATGTAGGTTACCCTATTATACAAGCTCATTATGAAAGAAAACTACTACACTCAATATATACCCTTGCAGGTATGTTGTCAACGTTCAAAGTTTCAATAAAATATCTCCTAAATCAGCCGATTCGCTAATATTAGGAGATATCGTTAACCACTCACAAAGAGGTTGGGCGTTTTATTTCAAATGTTTGACCTAATTTACTGTAATTGTTTCCAGCTAGTCGGGCTACAGGCTTTAATGCTTCAGCATTTATTCGGCCCGCTTGATAGAGCGACGGTTCGATATGATAACAGACGATTTTGCCAATTAATAAATCGCAACCAACTTCTCCACTTTGGCCTCCAAGCTGAATCGCTTCTTCCAGCTTACATTCAAAGCGAATTTTTGCCTCTTTCACAGCAGGTACAGCAATTCGTTCACTCTTCACTAACGTAAAATTAGTTCGTGATAACTCACTTTCATTTGCTGGCAATTCAGCCGCTGTTTCATTCACATCCGCAACAATGTCTTCATCAACAATATGAACGACAAACTCTTTTAACTTTAATGCATTTCTTGCGGTGTCTTTCATCGCTCCATTTTTTCGTTGAACCGATACTGAAATAAGCGGGGGATTGGCACTGACAATATTAAAATAACTAAACGGCGCGGCATTCACCACTCCTTCGTCCGATTGTGTCGTGACAAACGCAATTGGACGGGGAATAATACTCCCCGTTAAAAATTTATAATTCTCTCTTTGACTCATACTTTCTGGAGTAATAGAAATCATCTGTAACCCCCCTCTTTATTATCCTTAACTAAAATTTTTTTGAAACCAACTAGCGGCTGCCTCTACTTCAGAACGAGTCAGCTGATGCCCAAAGTTTTCCCAAATTACACTTACATCCGCATGGGCTGATTGAAGTAACTCCGCTAATTCCTCTGTTTCACGAGCTGGACAAATGGGATCATTTTTACCTGCAGCAATAAAGACTTGTACTTGAGAAAGTGACGATAGCTCTAGACCACGGCGAGGTACCATTGGATGATGAAGAATCGCTCCTTTTAAAGCGTTCTTATAATGGAATAATAAGCTAGCTGCAATATTGGCACCATTTGAATAGCCAATTGCTACAACATTACTACGATTAAATCCATATTCTTTCGATGCAGCGTCTAGAAACTCTTGTAATTCTTTTGTACGGAACACTAAATCTTCTTCATCGAAAACTCCTTCTGCTAAACGACGGAAAAAGCGTGGCATTCCGTTCTCTAACACATTTCCTCGTACACTTAAAACAGAAGAGCCGGGAGATACCATTTCCGCTAATGGTAATAAATCCGTTTCCGTACCACCTGTTCCATGTAAAAGCAGCAATACAGGTGCATTCGGATTGCTCCCTTGTTGATAAATATGTTTCATGGTCATATTATATCCTCCTCAAGAACTCGCGGAATAGCTGGTAAAAGCGTTTCCTCTAAAAATTCCCGTTTTTCTTCCAACCACGGCGGCAGCATTAACTTGCTTCCCAATGTTTCCTTCGACTCATCGCGAGTAAATCCTGGCGGGTCTGTCGCAATTTCAAACAGAATACCTCCTGGTTCACGGAAGTATATTGCGTCAAAATATTGACGGTCCTTAAAGGGTGTTACCCCTATACCAAAGCTGCTTACATGCTCTCGCCATTCCTTATGGTCATCGAAATCATTGGCACGCCAAGCAATATGATGCACCGTTCCGACCCCCATTTGTCCCATTGGTAAAGTCGATTTCTTCACGTCAATGATATTTCCGATATCTCCTGTTGCTTGAAAGCGGACAAACTCTCCTTCTTCCCCAACCTTTTGAAGACCCATCACATTTTCTAACACTTGCATTGTTTTTTCAGGATTTGCCGTTAATAAAATAGCTCCCCCAAATCCTTTAATCGCTTGATCCGCCTGTACACCACCAAATGCCCATTCACTGTTCTGTCCAGATTGACGAGCAACTAGCTCTAAATGTAAGCCATGTGGATCATTAAATTTAAGAAATTCTTCGCCGAAACGTGTCACTTTTTCAAAGACAATCTTAAATTTCCCTAATCGTTTTTCCCAAAAATCTAACGTCCCTTCTGGAACGACATACGTAGTAGTTTCAACTTGCCCTGAGCCAATACGTCCCTTATAAGCATCTGGCCAAGGGAAGAAAGTAATAATCGTTCCGGGCGAGCCTGCTTCATTTCCAAAATAAAGGTGATACGTACCTGGGTCATCAAAGTTTACCGTTTTTTTCACAAGGCGCATCCCTAATACACCTGCATAAAAGTCTACATTTTCCTGCGGATTACCGACTATAGCGGTAATATGATGGATGCCTGTTGTTTGCCTATTCATGTACGTTCTCCTCTCCATATTCTATCTTATTCTTCAACAGTTGTGTTTAATGGCTTTAAGTGCGCCTCAATTTCCGTTCGTTTCGATTCTAAAAACGGTGGTAAAGAAAGAGATTCACCTAAATGCTCTAATTCTTCATCTGTTGCAAATCCAGGTCCATCCGTAGCTAATTCAAATAAGATGCCATTTGGCTCTCTAAAATAAAGTGAACGGAAGAAGAAGCGATCAACAAATCCGGAATTTGCATATCTAGCATAATTCACTCGTTCAATCCATTGCTGCAATTCTTCTTCATTATCAACTCGGAATGCTACGTGATGCACGCCGCCTCGTCCTAAATATTCTGGCGGTAGATCATTTCTTTTCTCAATATGGATTTCAGCACCTGTTCCGCCTTCTCCCGTTGCATATACTTCAATACTCCCTTGTCCTGCTACAAGCGCTGGATAGGAGCCAACTTTTCGAAAACCTAACACGTCTGTTAATACTTCTGCTGTCGGATTAATAATTGGTACCGTTAATTTAATCGGCCCTAAACCAAGAATTGCAAACTCTTTTGGAATTGGACTTTTATCCCACGGTACACCACCGGCAACCCCTTTGTTTGTTTCATCGGATACTAAAAGCAATCTTTGACCTTCTGGATCTTTAAACGAAAGAACTTTCCGATTAAAGCGTTCACCAATCTCTTCATGCTCTACTTCATACTCTTCAAAACGTTTTTTCCAAAATTGAAGTGCCGCATCGTTGGCTACACGTAAAGACGTTTCAGAAATACTATTATTTCCTTCGTGCACGCGTGCTGCATGTGGAATTTCAAAAAACGTTAATTCTGTTCCAGGTGAACCTACTTCATCACCGTAAAATAAATGATAGACACGAACATCATCTTGATTGACAGTCTTTTTAATTAAGCGTAATCCTAATGTTTTTGTATAGAAATCATAGTTTGCAGCGGCATCTGCTGTAATCGCTGATAAATGATGAATTCCTTTGAGTTGCATATATAATCCCTCCATATTCGATAACCACTTAAATAGTTTAAATTTAAATATCTTGATTTAAAGATAATTCTTTTTTATGAAAATGTCAACAAAATCAATAATATTGAAAGCCTGATTCATTATGTAGAATTATCTAATATAGTATGAACAATATTAAAGACAGGTATGAGAAAGCTACAGCGCAATATATTTAATTAAATACATAACCCAAATAAAAAAAACGCCTTCTTAAAAGGCGCTCGATTATGGAAAAGTTCGCACTTCTCAAACAACGTTAGTAAAAAAATTAAACATGCTTGTACTCAACCTTCTGAACAAATCTTCTATTATCACAGAAACTTCTTTAACTTAACGTAAAGCAATATTGAAGAATTTTACTATTTTTTAGTTTAAACTATTTTTAAGACTAATTTTTGCATTTTTCAACAGCCCAAAACCAAGGCCAAACATAAATCCAATGCCCGTTACAATAAAAAACAATAAACCGATTCCTTCTTTCAAAACAACCATCTGCAAAATAACACCTAACAATGCACCCGCTGTTAAACCAATAAACATGAACGCAGCATAATATAAACCGATCGCCTCTTCAATATTTGATTCAAAATGATGCAACCATTTGGCATCACTATCTAACAATGGATTCTCTGGATTTTCTACAGCAAATGTTACTTTCGCTTTTTCAAAAGCATCTGCTTCCGTATATCCACCTTCCACAACCAAATCCTGAATATAGTCAATCATATAGCTCATTAAATCCTCTTGCGCCTCTTTGTTCTTTTTCGATGTCCATTTAAATTTAGCCGCCGTTTTTTTCGCTTCCCCCAACTTTATATTGGCATGAAGAGCAAGCTGTTCAAAATAAGTTAATTCTTCATTGTCTATTAACTGTGTATTTTGCTTTACAAATTTCTTAATCTTTTGTTCTATGTCTTTACTTAAAGCCATGCTATTCAACTCCTTCTAAAAATTGATCCATTAACTGTTTCATAAAAAGCCACTCTTTTTTCTTGTAATTAAGGTAAGCTCTTCCACTATTCGTTAGATGATAATACTTTCTTCTAGCCGCAGTACTTCCTTCTTGCCAATAGCTTGTAACATATCCATTACTTTCAAGACGCTTAAAAGCAAGATATAAAGTCCCCTCCTTGATTTCAAAAGAATCTTGACTTTTTTTCTTGACCTCTTTGCTCAAGTCATAACCATAAAGATCAGTTTGATAAAGCAAGCTTAAGATAATTGTATCGATATATCCTCGTAATATTTCCTTATCAACTTTCAAAATCTTTCTCCTTCTCGCATACATTGCTTTATTAGGTATAAGAAGAGTATAAATCCTCATACCTAATAAAGCAATGTACAATTTAAAGATAGGTATAAAAAATTTATTTTATAGCCTAACGAGTGTGTCTTAATAAAAAATAGCACCATCCCTGTCTTTTTTATCTGTTGTAGTATAATAAACAACAACAAAAAGGAGGTTTAACATGGCAACACATCATTTTCATTTACAAGCACACTGGCCTGATGGCAGAAATGGTTCAGGGACTATTTCATCCGGCCAGTTACAAACAAAAGTAAGTATCCCGCCAGAGATGAACGGACCTGGAATTGGTACAAATCCAGACGAAATGCTGCTAGGGGCTGCGGCAACCTGCTATATCATCACACTGGCCGCAATGTTAGAGCGAAGTAACATTGAAAAAAAAGATTTACATATGAATTCAGAGGGCATTGTTGATGTAACAAACGGAGTGTTTACGTATAAAAAAATTATCCATCGACCGACTCTCACTCTTTCCCCAACGACAACCGAGCGGGATAGAGAAAGAGCAAAAAAGCTAGCTATAAAAGCAGAATCTTCTTGCATGATCTCGAAAGCACTAAAAGGAAATGTAGATATCGAATTAGAGCTTACCCTGTTGTAATGAAACAAGCCAGGTCATCATTTAAGACCTGGCTTGTTTTTACACATCAATGTCTTAGTTTTTGCTCTACTTGCTGACAAACTTCATCCGCAGTCAGACCATTCGCTTCAATAACTGATCCTTTAATAGATGTCGTTTGTTCGCCAAGTACATTGCTGTCTAATCCCGTAACAACACAACAATCTACATTTTGTGCATCTGATTCCTGTTTTAGTTCAACAATGTCGTAACCCTTTGCACGCAATGCGTCTTGCACATTCGTTAATGATTGCTCTACACCAATTTTTGACATAATAAGGTTACACCTCCTCTCTGTTAAATTGTCCATTTTTTCTTTTATCTATGTATGCAAATAAAAGACCAACTCCAATTGAATGAAGTTGGCCTAAACAATTAAAAATATTTCTTTTTCCAAAAAATAAAAGCGACTGTCCCCGCTAAGCTTAAAGCAATCATTAAAGTAAACATAAAGGCATGCTGGTTATGAGAGAATGGCAAATTAACATTCATGCCGAAAAAGCTAGCGACCATCGTTGGCAACGTTAAAATAATCGTAACCGAGGTCAAAAACTTCATCGCATTGTTTACATTATTAGAAATAATAGAAGCAAATGCATCCATCATTCCATTCAAAATCGATGCATATACTTCCGTCATCTCTATCGCCTGGTTCGTTTCAATAATTACATCTTCTAATAATTCTTTATCTTCTTCATACATTTTTAAATAATTGAAGCGAAGAATTTTATCTAATACTACTTTATTAGATTTTAAGGAAGTCGTAAAATAGACTAAACTTTTTTCCAATGCTAAAAATGTGTATAACTCCTTATTTTTCATCGATTGATGAAGCTCTCGTTCTGATTCCGTTGTCATTTTATTAATTTGCTTTAAATAGCGTAAATAATATAATGAAATCTCAAATAATAATTGCAGGGCAAACCTTGTTTTTTTATTCGTATAAAATTGTTTAATTTTATTATTTTTAAAGCTTGCTAGAATAGGAGTATCTTTAAGCGAAATCGTAACAAAGCAATCGGGAGTAAAAATCATCCCAATTGGAATCGTTTCATAAATGCGCGAACCCGCTTCATCATGTGTCATATAAGGATAGTCAACGATAAGCAATAAATGATCGTCTTCCCTTTCAATCCTTGGACGTTCCTCATCATCAAGAGGATCCTTCATAAAATCCAGCGGCAATTGTAGTTTCACACAAACTTCATTAATTTCAGCCTCTGTCGGGGCAATCATATTCACCCAAGAACCTTTAACAATTTCATCAACAGTTATTAATTCTCGGTTTTCCACTGTTTTGAAAATTTCTATCATCTGCTCGACCTCCTCTTCTTTAAAGAGAAAGCCTATTTATCTGTCTGTTCGAGAGGATACTCTGAGAAGAATACGCAAACTCGATTCTTTAGAATAAGATAAGCTTTCTCATATCTACTGGGTTCAGGGTCGTAAGAACTTCCGCCCATCGTATCATCTCCTCCTTCTTGATTCTTCTATCTTAATGCTAATATTTTTAAAGCACAACCGTGAATTCGTACATATACTCAAAAATAATTAACCCACCAATTAATTATTTTCCATCATTCATGTTCTGTCATACGACTTTGAGCTAGTTTCTGTCGAAATGCTGCTGTTTTTTGTAGCAATCGTTTTTTAAAGAAAAACCCAATGAAAAAGGTTATTATGAAAAACAAAAACAAAATAAACGCATCCATGTTCACAACGCTCCAAACCATTCCTCCAACAGTTTCTCGTAATAAACTAATTGCATACGTAAAAGGCAAGTACGGATTGATAAATTGAAAAAATGGCGGAGTCACTTGAACTGGAAACGTGCCGCCTGAGGACGAAATTTGCAACACAAGTAAAATTACACAAACAGCTTTCCCTCCATTACTGAAGAGCGCTACTAATGTATAAATCAGCATGCCAAACACTGTAGCAATGAAAGCCGAGAACAAAAAAAACCATAGTTTTTCAACTACATATGTGTGAAGGAACACAATATTACCAACGGAAATAATGATTGACTGTAAGATACCTATACAAAAGAAAGTTAGATAACGCCCAACATAAATTTGGTAAGATTTATACGTTCCCTCTACATCCTGAATATCGACTCCAAAAATAGAAACGAGTACAAGACCTGCAAACCAAAGAGCTAACGTTGTAAAAAATGGTGACATCGCCGAACCATAGTTAGGGATTGGAAATAGTTTATGTTCAGTTAACAATACAGGTTCCGCAAAAAAATCACTTTCTTTTTTAATATCATTTCGTAATAAATCAATAATTTCATGTAAATCATGATTTTTGTCAAATGCACGCATTTGATTCGCTATTTCTGAAATCTTTCTTTTTAATTCAGGTAATTGAGTTTGAAAAAGAGCAAGGTCTTTACTACCAGTCACAACAAGTTGTTTTGTATGCTGAAGCATTGCTTGTGCTTCATTTAACTTATTTTGCCCTTGCTTACTTAACACCTCAAATTCTTTCATCGTTGTTCTTGCTTGATTAACCACTTTGGCTAGCTTTGGACTTGTTTCTAAAGCAAATCTCTCTTGTAATCCTTCCCATTCACCTACGTTGGCTTCAGCTAATTGTTGAAGCTCTGAAACCGACAGATTGTGTTGCCTTAACCCCTCAATCTGTTTATTTTGATTAGCAAGCACCCTTTCTAGCGCACCCTGTTCGGTTTGAAATAAGTTTGTACCGGCAAAAACATTTAGACGTTGAATCATCTGCTGAATGGCAACTAACACATTCCTATTGCTAGAAACTCTATCCAATACAGTTTGTACCGCCTCTTGATTGTTTATATCCAACGTTCCCATCATCGCAGCTATCGTCATTTCCTGCTGCAATAGATTTTCTATATTTTGTTTAAGATTAGGACCAAGAGCCTGTAACGTCTCGTTTGTCGTAGATACATAGTTCTCTATCGCTTTATGTAATGCTTCCCCATTTGAGGTAACTTGCTTGATGTTATCAAGGACCGCGTTTGCTCGATCCATTCTTTTTTCTACCTTCTGAACATCTGTCAATGCCTGCTCTGTAATAAGTTCTATTTCCGGAAATGTATCTTCTAACCGATATACCATTTGTTTCACCTTTTGAATGGTTGGTAACTCTCGCTCAAGCTCAATTCCTATTTCATTAAATACCGTTAAGAGCATTATACTGGATGTTTTCACAAAGCTTTTACTCACTTGCTCTACAATGCCGCTTGCACCTTTAGATGTGATTTTCGGAGCAATCGCATTGCTTTTTTCATTCACGTAATATATGATTTCCGGCTTAACAGGCTCGCCGGTTAATACAGTTGTAATCCGTTCAGACAGATTTTCTGGGATGATGATACAGGCATAGTATTCACCTAGTCTCACTTTTTGCTTTGCTTCCGCTTCGCTCGTAAAATGCCACCCAAGTGATTGATCTTCCTTGAGAGCATCAGTAATTTTTTTTCCGATATTGATTTTTTTATTTTGAAACACAACCCCTCTATCATTATTCACAACTCCGATTGGAATCGTATTCGTATGCTTATAGGGGTCCCATGAAGCTTCTATGTTTATCCACGCATACAGACCGGGTAAAAATAACAGCCCAAATACCACGATAAGGACTGCCCAATTTGTATATATACTTCGTAAATCATCTTGAAAGATACGTATAATGGCTTTCATCTTTCATCACCTGTTTTCGTTTCAATACAGGTATTATTAGAGCCCCAACAAGCTTCTATACATAAAAAATCACTAGGCCAAGTATTAACCTAATGATTTTTATGTTTAGCTGCTATATTGTTTAATAAGGCTTTTTTTGATAAAAGAAATTAGGCTTTACCTTTTGATTACGATATGGCCTATGAAAGATATGAGTGGTTGCAGGTGAAACAGGTGGAATTAGCCATGTCCAATCTCCTGTTGTATTCCGTCCACATGCTGTTTCTTTTTCTTCAAAATGTTTAAATTGCTTGGCTGCATTATGATGATCCACTATACTTACGCCCGCTTCTTTAAAGGAATGCAGCACAGCCACATTTAATTCAACTAGCGCGCGATCTTTCCAAAGTGTTGCATCACGTTTAATATCAAGCCCCATCATTTTTCCGATTTGCGGTAGCATATTATAGCGACCCTCATCCGCAAAATTTCGCGCTCCAATTTCCGTTCCCATATACCAGCCGTTAAATGGTGCCGCCGAATACTTAATTCCTCCAATTTCTAAACACATATCTGATATAATAGGAACGGCATACCACTTTAGATTTAGCTCACTAAACCATTCAAAATCGGGGTGATGAATCGGTACTTCCTTTACAATGGAAGCAGGTGTTTCAAACCATGCTGGCTGTTGCCCATTCACTTGAATAACCTGTGGTAATATATCAAAAGACCCCAAACTCCCTTTCCAACCTAGCTCCTGACAGACCTTCGTAAATTCAACAGAAGCTGGGTCACCAACAATCCCATGTTCTGTCTCATAGCCTGCATAACGAAGCAATTGATGGTTCCATAAGCGAATCGAGAATTTGTCATCTGCTGGCTTAAAGATTGTAATCGTCGGAATAATGGCACCACCATTTGTAGCAAATTGGATATGATCACGCAATGCTTGATTAATTTGTTCTTCATCTCGAAGATGGCGTTGATCAATTACACGAAGCGAATCCCAAAATAATCGGCCAATGCAGCGATTGCTATTCCGCCATGCTTGTTTCGCTCCTATTTCAAGCTCTTCTAGCGTATGCTCATATGTATTTGTTTCTTCTATTTCTTTTTGGATATCCATGATTCGGCTATTGATTTCATCCTCCGTCTTCCCCATTTCTAAATAACTGCTACGGATGAACGCTTCTGCCTCTTGAAATATAAGGTTCATCTATCCAACCCCTTCCACAATTACATACTCTTTCTATAAGGTATCATATTTTTTACTATCTTTTCCCTCGATTCGCTGCACTACTTTATACATTTTGTGAAATTTAACACAAAACTTACTTAATATAAGTAACGAACCTTTTATTAATACCCTTTATGAAGTAACTTTATTTTAATATGTAAAGTTGTTACATAAACAGTAAATGATTTATAATAGTATCGAGGGGGTGATTTTATGAATAATACAACGATTTGTCCTCGGTTTGAAAAAGGGATGCAAATTTTAAGCAAACGATGGACAGGATTAATCGTCCACCAATTACTGAATGGCCCTCAACGGTTTTGCAGAATTGAAGCCGCCTTCCCAATTAGTGGTCGAATTCTCTCGGAACGTTTAAAAGACCTAGAACAAGAAGGCATTGTAAAAAGAGACGTCTATCCTGAAACACCAGTTCGAATTGAATATTCATTAACAGAAAAAGGGCTTGCATTAGCACCTGTCATTAATGAAATTCAACAATGGTCATCAGACTGGATTAAATCAGTAGAAGAAGAATCGTAAGAGCTGATACGGATTAGCTCCAAATTATAAGATGAAACGTAGGGCCCTTTTATAGCAGAAGGGCCCTATCTATCTTCTTCTAAAATGATTTTAGGCTATGTAAATCAGTATTATTGATTTAACAGAACCTTATTAAAAAAACCTCTCCACTTCTCCTCTGTTATATATGGATAAATTCTCCTAATAAAAACTACTCTACATGAAGTATAGTTTTGTATAAACAAACCAGTTATACAAATAATAAACATGTGTATCGTAATTCATTTATAAAAAGGAGACAGTCACTATGAAAAAACTACTTATATTAGGATTAACCTGCATACTACTTTCTCTATCTCCTATGGCCCAGGTATATTCACAAGAGAAACAAACAGAGAATAAAACACCAGAAGTCACCTTTACCGAAGAGCAAAAATCAGAACTAAGCAAACTGCATCAAAAGATTTTGACAGACAAAAAAGAGCTGTTGAATAAATACGTAGAATATGGCGCTCTCAAGCAAGAACAAGCTGATAAAATAATTGAACATTTAGAGAAACGATATGAAATGATTGAAGAACGAGGCTTTCAATATCCACCTCACCATATGCACCATAAACCTCATCATCACTAAAAAAATCCGACCAGACAACGGTCGGATTTTTTTATCCTTCACTTAACAGGCTGTATAATATGTTTCACTTTATTCAAACAAGGGATTCGACAGTACATAACGAATAGTATATTCTAGTTTAATGGAAAGGATGATAAAAATGAATACACAAGGTATGACTGCTGAAGACTTATTTCACTTACAATCCGTAACAGACCCTCAACTTTCTCCTGATGGACATCTAGTCATGTATGTTCAAACGAGCATTGATCGAGCAAGCGAGAAATATATATCTAATCTTTATTTATATAATATCCTTACAAAAGAAACGAAACAATGGACGACTGGACAAAACAGACATTCCAGCCCTCGTTGGTCTCCAGACGGTAAATATATGAGCTTCATCTCTAACCAATCAGGAAGTAACCAATTGTATGTAATGAGCTCCACGGGAGGAGAAGCAAAGCAAATAACCAACTTGAAATCTGAAGTATCTCACCCCATCTGGTCTCCCTGCTCAACGAAGCTTTTAGTTTCAACTAGTCGTCCAGCTAGCGGCCAAGAAGAGTACAGAGATGAAGAAAAGAAAACGGCACTTCGATTTGAACGCATTCAATATAAGTCAGAAGGGCAAGGGTATTTTAACGGGCTGTATAAACATCTAGCTGTTGTTGATGTAATGACGGAAGAAATCGAATTTTTGACAAAAGGACGACAACATTATTCTCCAAGTGCATGGTCTCCAGATGGAAAGAATATTACATACGTTAGTAAAACGATAGAACAAGGTGAATACGATTTTATTTCTGATATTTTCACTATGGATATTTCAACAAAGAAATCAGTCAACATTACAAATGGAGCTGGATTTTTTTATGACCCCAAATGGTCTCCTAACGGTGAATACCTCTCTTTTCTTGGACATAAGCGGGAATTTCTCAATGCGACATTAGCTAAAATCTGGCTATATGACATAAACAAGCAAGCTACTTCTTGCTTAACGGAAGGCTGGGATGTAGAATTAGGAAATTCTTGTATTACCGATTTTCAAATAGGGGCTGTCGACCCGGGTATTCTTTGGACGAATGACAGTACAGGGTTTTATTTTTTAATGAGTGATCATGGGAACACAGGAGTATACTATGGCTCCATTGAAGGCGCTATGTATCCATCTATCTTAGAAAATCAGCATATTTACGGGCTTTCTATTGATCCAAATCACCACCAAGCCGTTGTAGCAATCAGTACCCCAACAAATCCTGGAGAACTGTATTATTTTAATTTAATGACCGGGCAACAGGAGCAAATCTCCTTTGTAAATACAAGCTTTGTACAGAACAAATCATTAGCTGAGGCTGAAGCGATTAGCTGGGAAGCGAAAGATGGCTTGAATCTTCACGGTTGGCTTATAAAGCCTCTATGTTACGAAGAAGGAAAAACCTATCCCCTTATTTTAGAGATTCATGGTGGACCTCATTTAATGTATGGAAACAGCTACATGCATGAATTTCAAACATTAGCAAACGAAGGATATGCAGTTCTATATACAAATCCGCGTGGCAGCGTCGGTTATGGTCAACAATTTGTAAACGCTTGTCGTGGTGATTATGGCGGTATGGATTACGAAGATTTAATGTCTGCTGTTGATTATGTGATTAACACATACGACTTTATAGACCACAATAGACTAGGAGTTAGTGGCGGCAGCTACGGCGGCTTCATGACAAACTGGATTGTTGGATACGGATCGTTTTAAAGCAGCTGTCAGCCAACGTTCCATTTCCAACTGGTTTAGCTTTTATGGGGTAAGTGATATTGGCTATTATTTTACAGAATGGCAACTCGAAGGCGATATTTTTCAAACACCAGAGAAGCTATGGAATCATTCACCATTAAAGTATGCCGCTAATATCCAAACGCCTTTGCTTCTACTACATGGTGAAAAGGATTTACGTTGCCCACTGGAACAAAGCGAGCAACTATTTATTACCTTAAAACGACAAAAGAAAGAAACTACTTTCGTTATTTTTCCAGATGAAACACATGAAATTACACGTAAAGGCTCACCAGATATGCGCTTGCAGCATCTTCAAGAAATTAAAAATTGGTTTAATAAATATATAAGAAACCTCTGTTAGCACTCGCTAACAGAGGTTTCTTTTGTTAATGCTGAATTTGATTATGCTGTTCCGAAATGGAACTTAAGGCTATGCCCGCTCTTTGATCCGATTCTTTACGAACAGCTAAATCCCCAAGTGCAACAATACCAACCAGTCGATCATTCTCAATAATTGGAACACGACGAATTTGTTCGGTCGCCATTAACTCTTCGATATCATCAATAGACATATCTGGTGTGCCTGTTACTAGACGTGTGGAAATCACATCAGTAATTTTTGTTGAATTTGGTTTCTTTTCAGCGACACAGCGAATAACAATATCACGGTCAGTAATAACGCCGACTAACTTATCATTATCTAAAACAGGAATCATCCCCACATTATCCTGTTTCATTTTTAGCGCCGCTTCATAAATATTATCTAGTGTTGTACAACAATCCACATTCGTTGTCATAATATCTCTTACTGTTTGCATGAGAATTCCTCCACTTCTGTAGTTGGTACAAATTTATTATTATCCACGCTACAATCTCATACACGTGGAAAATGAAAACAGCCTCTATAAAGAATAAAGTGAAACTAACCATCAGTAGCGAGGTTCCTTCCCCCCACCTACCCTCTTTAGTTCCTCATATGTTTGAGGTAAGGATTACCGCCCGTTAAGCTTGAGGTAAAATTGTCTAATATACATCTTTTCGAATAAATACGATAAATGAAACAATCAACGCCGCCAGCCACCACACAAAAAGAATAAGTACAGACGATAAAAGCGTCATTCCTTCAATCGGTGGAGCGACTCCACTTAAATAATTAGTAAGCTGTAAATTGACCATAAAAAAATATTTGGCAGACTCCCAAGACGATACCATATTATTCAGAATAGCCCCCGAAATAAGAGCTGCCAGCATAATTCCCATCCCTGCAGGAGTACTGCGTATCAATACAGATAACATAAACGCAAGCGTACCAACGACAACAGCGATATACCAAACTAATCCAAAATCCATCAATAATAGCTGCCATTGGCTAATTAAACGAACACCGCTTGTATCTACATTTCCAGCTTCCACTGTAAATCCAGTAATAATTGGAGCATTCCAACCATGATAACCGAAAACGACACCCGATAATGCATATGCTAAAACTCCTGTCATCGCTACAATTATGGAAATCGATAAGAGTAACGTAATATACTTACTCATTAATATTTTCCAACGCAGCACAGGCCTTGTTAACAATAACTTAATCGTTCCTTGACTACTTTCAGATGAGACTAAATCACTCGCTACAATCATGACTAATAAAGGAATGAATAAAGAACTCGCATTTTCGATAAACATTCTCGTAAATGTAGCCGCTCCAGGTTCAGATGGATTAATATTATGATCAAGATAATATTGCTGCTGTTTAACCGTTACCTGCAGCTGTTCTCTCCACTCATCTAACATCCGACTAGAACTTAAACGATTTTGAATATCGATAATTTGCTGCTGTACAGCTGTACGCCAATCATCTGTTCCAAGCTTCTCTCTTTGTTCTTCGGCTTGTTTATATTGAGCATATGTAAATAGAATGATTAATACAGCGACAATTACACCAATAATAAGCAGCCTTTTCTTCGCCAACAGCTTCATCATTTCGTTTTGAATTAAGTTACTCAATACCTGCACCTCCTCCGTCTGTAAGCTCTAAAAATAAATCCTCCAACGTCGGAAGTCTTCTGTTCATTTCAAGTATTTTCACACCATGCTTTACGAGCGCTTTATTCCATTTCGGCGTTTCCTCTTCATCAAAACTTGTCAGTACATAACCATCTTCTGTTTCCATTACCTCTGTTAATGAACGTAATACTTCTTTTCCAAGTTCTATGGGCTCAACACGCCAGCTCATCCGCTCTTGTACACTTAATAAATCACTAACTGTACCTACCTTCACAATTTCACCTTTCGTAATAATCGCTACGCGGTCACAGAGCAGTTGAATTTCACTTAATAAATGTGAAGAAACGAGCACACTCATTCCTTCCTCTTCTGCAAGCATACGAATAAATTGTCTCATTTCACGAATTCCTGCTGGGTCAAGACCATTTGTTGGCTCATCTAAAATTAATAACTTGGGACGATTTAACATCGCTTGGGCAATTCCAAGTCGTTGGCGCATACCAAGAGAATACGTTTTTACCGTATCATGAATTCTTTGCTCTAGCCCAACTAACTTGACCACTTCCATCATTCGCTCTTCCCCTACATTCGGCAGCATTCTCGCAAAATGAAGTAAGTTATTCCAGCCACTCAAAAAAGGATATAGTTCAGGATTTTCAACAATACAGCCTAAATGCTGCATGGCCTTCTTATAATCCTTTTTCACATCATAGCCACAAATGCGAATGGAACCTGCTGTTGGTTTAATTAGTCCAACGAGCATTCGAATGGTCGTTGTTTTACCTGCACCATTTGGCCCTAAAAATCCAAAGACCTCTCCTTTTCTAACAGTGAAGTTAATATCTTTAATAATTTCTCGTTTTCTAATTGTCTTTCTTACAGAGTTTACTTCTAATGTCACATTACTCATCATCTTTTGCCTCCCATTCAATTAATGGGGCAATTCGTTCAGCCATTAAGCGGTATCCAGCACTATTTGGGTGAAACTTGTCCGAGTATAAATACTCATTAACCGATAATTGGAACAAGTCAAAAGTTGGCACAAACACCATGTCTTCATATTTCGCTAACACCTCAGCTGTCTCATTATTCCATTGCCGTACAATGGCATTTAGCTCCCCATTTTCATCCAATTCAATAAACGGATTATATAACCCAAGCATAAACAGTTGAGCTGAACTGTTATTCTGACGAATTGTCGATAAAATTGCATCTAAATGTACTAAATAATTTTTTTGTAATTTAGAAACCTTTGTTGAATCTAGATTTAGCAACGTCTCTCCTTTTTGAAATAAATCATTGCCTCCTATGGTTACTAAAATCGCATCTGCTCGTTGAAGCTGTCGTTTCACTTCTCGTTCTTGTACTTGTTCTGCTAATTGAGCAGATACTAATCCTTTAATCCCAAGATTTTGAACCGTAATAGGATGATCAAATTTCTTTTCAAGCTCTTCAGTCACAGTGCCTACATATCCTTTTCCTGTTTCATCACCTGTTCCCCGGGTTAATGAATCTCCTAAAGCAACAACAATAAACTCGTCTGGACGCTTTTCAATCGGTTGTGCGGATAGATCTTCAACACCAGAAGCTTCTCCATGATAATAATCAACGATTGCCCAGCTAAGACAGCCTATCCACAACAGACCGAGCAGCGCCGAGAAAACCGTGACGATTCTTACCCTCCATCTGCTCACCTTCATCCCTCCAAAACATTCTAATGTTTCCATTAAAACACATCTCTATAAAAAGACAAAAAAAAAGACAGGAAGAAAGTTTCTTCTGTCTTTATCTCTCTTGCTTTCTTTTTTCCATCAATTTTTGAACGATTTCTGTCGGAGACCAACAATTAAATTGATATTTTGGATGCGTTTCATAACGAAGTCTTGAACAATAATAACGCATCTTATCATCAACTCTCTCGCTGCGAAAGTGTTCACATGTTGCGCAACAATGAAATGTATTCATCTATCATCCCTACTCACACATCATAATTTGATAAACCCCTATGCCGTTTCTAACGGTAATAAAATATTAAAAGCGGTTCCTTTATTCACTTCACTTTCAACAACTATACGCCCTTGATGACTTTCAATAATTTTAAAGCTCACCATTAACCCTAAGCCATTTCCGGTTTCCTTCGTCGTATAAAATGGTTCGCCCAGCTTTTTCAAACGATCGGGCGGAATGCCGACACCAGTATCTTCAAAAGAAATTTGTACTTCGCCTTCTCTAAGCTCTGTTGTCACTTTAATATGACCGCCATTAGGCATGGCCTCAATTCCATTTTTCACAAAGTTTAAAAACACTTGCTTCAAACGATTTTCATCACAACGAACGAAAATGAAATCATACATGTTTTCAAAATAAAAATTGACCTTTTTCTTTCTCGCATCAAATTCCATTAAGGATAAAACATTTTGAATGATTGGAACAATATTTTTTGTTTCTAACTTAACAGACTGAGGCTTCGCAAGCACAAGAAACTCCTCAACAATTTGGTTTACACGGTCAATTTCATCTAAGATAATATCCAAATATTCGAGCCTTGTTGGGTCTTTTTCATCCAATTGTAAAAACTCTGTATATCCCTTCATCGATGTAAGCGGATTACGAATCTCATGGGCCACACCTGCTGCTAATTGGCCGACGGCGGCTAATTTATCTTGTTGATGTAATAGCTCTTCTGATTTTTTCCGTTCGGTAATATCATGAAGAATGGATAAGAAGTACGTCGGTTTTCCTGCTTCAGAACGATACGGAACAATGGTCGCGTCTACCCAATACTCCCCGCCATCTTTCGCCAGATTGCGTAATTCCCCTTTCCATACTTTTCCTGACCGAACCGTTTCCCCAATTTCTTTTAATAATGCTTCTGTATAATAATCCGATTGCAGGATGGAATGTGAACGACCGATTAGTTCCTCTGCTGTATATCCAGAAATAGCAATAAATTGGTCATTCACTTGAACGATTTTCCCTGCTTTATCCGTAATCATGACAATAGACGAATGATTAAGTGCATTATAAATATCTTGTAATTCGCGAATCGATGTTTTCAAATCCTGCTCTGCTTGTTTACGACGCGTAATATCCGAACGAATCGAAATAAATTGATATGGCTTCCCATTCTCCATAAAAGGCACAATCGTCGTATAGACCCAATAGAAGTTGCCATATTTGTCTTTATTGCATATTTCCCCGCTCCATGTGCGTCCTTGCTTAATCGTGCTCCATAAATTCCCGAAAAACTCTTTCGGATGATATCCCGAGTTAATAATAGAATGACTCTGTCCAAGCAGCTCTTCTTCACTGTACTTTGAAATCTCAACAAACTTATCATTTACATACGTAATAATACCTTTTGGATCGGTAATCGCAATAATAGAAGATTGATCAAGCGCAAAGCGAATATCCTTTACATAATTATCACTTTTGGCTAAACGACGATTAATAATCGTACTAGACGTAATCAAACCTGATAATACAAGAAGCGAAACAAAAAAGAGTAAATACATAATAAAAGGCATCTCACTCAAAAGTTCATTAATACTGCCGATTGCGTGATTAACAGGGAACGCGCTTAACAGCAAAAAATGCCCTTGGGTAATCGCCCCCGTCATGACCAACGTACTAACCAACTTCAAAAAGTACGTATTCCCTCGATTAAATCTGCTTGGATAAAATAAAATAAGAAGGGCCACAACAAATAAACAAAAAAGAATAGCAAATGGTATACCGAGTAAGACTACATTATACGCAAATGAATGCTGCAGGGCATACATTCCAATAATATAACTAGACAATACAGCCATGGAGAGCAAAAAGCTGGCCATTAACAACTGGGAAAGACGCAGCTTTTTTTTAGATAAACTTAAGAAACCCATTGCTGCTAAAGCCGTTCCAAGTACAAAAGCTAAAACACTAATAGCTACGTTCATTGAAACGATACGATTGTCACCGCCAATTAAACTATTAAAGAAATTAAGTGTCCAAATCGCAATTCCTAACGCAAAGCTGCTGCCTACATATAAGAAACGCTTCATATGCCCTTTCGTTGTCCGCATCATCAATAATAGCTCAATCGCTGTATATGTCGAAATAAAAGTCAACATTACCGCGGTAATAAAAATAACTGAATTGGGTGATACAATAAGTCCGTCCATTATTTCATATTACCTTTCTACATCTATTTTCTTTATATTGTAATGGAAAAAGTGACTATATTAAAAACTTTTTTTGTTTTTATTTCATTTTATAATATTCCTTTTCTCCCATTTTCGGCCCAAAATAAGTAATATCAGCAAAAAACTTCACATTTATGATGTAAAGTCCTTTATTTACAAATCTCTCTATGTTTATAATTAGTAGTACATATTACGTATATTTATAGGAAAAGGAGTGGGACAAGCATATGTCAGACATAATAAGCCATCATGCAGCGGAAGCTGTCCAAAAAAAAGCGCAGCATAAACGCTTAACAATGCGCCAAATTATCCAACGTGCTTTTCTTATTACACTAGGCGCCATCTTAATGAGTATCGGTCTTGAAATCTTTTTAGTACCGAATAATGTAATCGATGGAGGCATTACTGGAATTTCGATTATGTTATCTTACACGACCGGTTTGAAATTAGGGATATTTATCTTTCTTTTAAACCTTCCTTTCTTTTTTATCGGCTATAAACAAATTGGTAAAACCTTCGCTATTTCCACCCTTTATGGAATTATCATTCTTTCTATCTCAACAACCTTATTACATCATGTTTCTGCCTTTACGCAGGACATTCTGCTCGCTTCAATTTTTGGCGGTATGATTCTTGGTGTTGGAATCGGGATTGTTATTCGATATGGCGGCTCTCTCGACGGTACAGAAATTATGGCGATTTTAGCCAGTAAGAAATTGCCCTTTTCTGTTGGCGAAATCGTCATGTTTTTCAACATCTTCATTTTAGGAAGCGCTGGTTTTGTCTTCTCCTGGGATCGTGCTATGTACTCTATTCTTGCTTACTTCGTCGCTTATAAAACAATGGATGTCGTGATTGCAGGACTTGATGAATCGAAATTCGTTTGGATTATTAGTGACAACTTTCATGACATTAGCGATGCCATTCTCCATCGACTTGGCCGCGGGGTTACCTATTTAACTGGTGAAGGTGCTTACTCTGGGGATGATAAGAAAGTTATCTTCTGTGTCATTAACCGTCTTGAAGAAGCCAAGTTAAAAGATATCGTAAAAGAATACGATCCCTCTGCCTTTCTAGCCGTTGGGGATATTGCTGAAGTACGCGGCGGCCGCTTTAAGAAAAAAGATATTCATTAAAAAAGAGCAAATGCTGTTTTAAGCATTTGCTCTTTTTCCACTTAATAGTTTTTTGGATTATTAATTGCTTGCAGCATGCGTGTTCCGGCCTTCATTTCACTACCACATAACGGACACTTTTGATCATCGCTGCTTGTAAAGTTATCACGAATCCATCCTTTACAATCATCAGCTACACATTCCCATACTTTCGTTTCTTCTGGGACAACTTCTTCTGCATTATTTCGTCTATACAATATATCTCACTCCTTAGATTCTTTGAAAAGCTATTTTTCATTCAAGCGGAACGAGATACGAGAACCCGTTAGTATGAACAAGAAATCTAATTCTATTATATCATATTACAGCTCAACTATTTGGATAAAAGTCCCAACTGGTATATAAACAAAGCATTTCCTATTAAGCTACTTTATACACGAGCGTAATTTCTGCCCAAACCTGAAACAATGAAAGCCCTGCCTCTCTCTCATCCATACGGCTCCAAAGCCGCGCCTGTGAGAATCAAGTTCTAGGACACAAAGCACATCTTTATTCACAAAATCTCTCATAATAATGGAAAATGAAATTTACACATAAAAGGGTTGTAGAAAATCTTGAAGGCTAAATAAATGTGGAGAAATCAATTGATTAATCTTTCATGCTTATACTCAACTCACGAGCATAATTTAATAGAAATGCTACTTTATAAAAGGCTATGTTATATGAGGCGATTGATTGTTAGTTTCTTTTCATACAGCTATGTGTGAAACAGTAATTGTGTACACACTAAGCTAAAAATTACGTCAATCAATAGTATTCACAAACTGTGCCTTATAAAAAATTACCCTCTAGCGATTTACCATTCAAATCACTGAATTTCAATAATAACATATATTTTTCTACATGTAAAGAGTTACAAAAAAAATAAAGAGGTGAACAACTCACCCCTCACTTAAATGAATTAAAGTCTGTTTGGATTTTTGGCAGTTCTCGTACTTCTTCAATTAACTGACTGCCGCACATTGGGCATACATAATTTTCAGAAGCAAAGTCCTTCCTCATCCACCCATTACAACTAGCTGATTCGCATGCGTATACAACGGTATTCTCAATAACTATTTCAGGCTCCTCTGAATTTCTCTTAGCAAAATACATGGGCAACCTCCTCTTTTCCATAGTATACGCATTACGTTTATAACTTATTTATGAACTGAAAAAAATTTAATTACTCTTCTATCCTCGCTTTTACAAGGGCTGCTTTAATCATAAAATAGGATATTTCCTCAGGTAACGCTTCTTTTAACGGCTTAAGCTTGTCTGCACCGAGCCGATTGGCTGTTTCAATAATTTGTTGATATTCCGCTACCGAAAAAATTTGATTCCAGTCTATTTCCAAACCTTCTTCAGCACACTTGATAATATGACTTTCAATCGTCACAATTGATAAACTGCGAGTTGTCGCAATGTCCTTTATCGCGTTGCCTTCACGATACAATTGATAACTTTCAAGATGCGTTGGTATTCCTCCATTTTGTCGTGATTTCTCCTTCGGTTGGGGTATATGCGCTACATCGGAGTGCTCAGCGACATATGCTCGAATACTCTCCATAAAAGCTTGACCATATCGTTCAAGCTTTTGTTGCCCGACTCCTTTCACATTCAGGAGTTGCTCCTTCGTTTGCGGTAATTTAGCCGCCATATCCTTTAACGTTACATCTGAAAAAATGATAAATGGTGCAACATTTTCCGCACTCGCCAATTCTTTACGCACATGACGTAATTGTTCAAACAAGACATTATCCATTGTAAGGGCAGCAACTTGCTTTCTTTCCTTACGGTACACTTGCTTCTGCCCCATTAAAACTTCTTTCCCACTATGCGTTACTTTTAATACCGGATACTGCCCACCTGTCATTTCGATATATTGCTTAGCGGTAAGAAAATCAATAAAGTCCGCTACTTCCTTCGCTGTTTGCTGCCTCATAATACCATAGGTTGATAAACGCCCAAAACCAAACTCTTCAATTTTCTTATTACGCGAGCCTGTTAACACTTGACTAATTAATGTTTTTCCAAAACGTTCCCCCATACGAATCATACAAGATAGTACCATTTGAGCTTCCGTTGTTACATCCATTGAATGGCGTTGATCTGTACAATTCTCACAATGACCACAATCTTCAGGGTTTGCATCGCCAAAATAGCGTAAAATAAAAGCTTGTAAACAGCCTTCGGTAAAACTATAATCTTTCATTTTATTTAATTTCTTTAACTCTTCTTCTTTTCGTTCAGGATCTGGGTGAGATTGTTCAATTAAAAAACGCTGCACTTGCATATCTTGCGGAGAATATAAGAGAATACACTCACTATCTAATCCATCTCGTCCAGCACGTCCCGCTTCTTGATAATAACTTTCCATGTTTTTAGGAGTTTGATAATGAATCACATATCGGACATTCGATTTATCAATCCCCATTCCGAATGCAGACGTTGCGACCATCACCGATAGGTCATCCTGAATAAATTGATCCTGCATGAAAGAGCGTTCGCCTTCATTCATTCCCGCATGATAACGTCCAACTTGGATGCCTGCTTTTTGTAACCGTTGATAAAGCAAATCAACATCTTTTCTTGTTGCCGCATAGATGATACCCGATTCCTGCTTATTCTTTTCTATATAACGCGTGAGAAATTGATCGCGATTCTCCTCTTTCACAACCGAAAAAAACAAATTATCCCGAGCAAACCCTGTAGAAATCGTCGTTTCATTATCAATTCCAAGCGACTGACAAATGTCTGCTGTTACTTCCGGTGTAGCTGTCGCTGTTAAAGCAAGCACAATTGGTTTCGATGGCAACTCTTTTAAAAGGGTTTTAATTTTTAAATAGCTTGGCCGAAAATCATGTCCCCACTGCGAAATACAATGAGCCTCATCAATAGCTACTAAGGATAGATTCATATGCTGCCATTCTTGTTGAAAAGCGGAATGATCTAGACGCTCCGGAGCAATATAAACCAGCTTATATTTTCCTTGCTTAATATCGTTCATTCGCATAGATGCTTCACTAGCAGAAATCGAGCTGTTTAAATACGTCGCTTCAATTCCATTATGTACAAGCGCATCCACCTGATCTTTCATTAAAGAAATGAGAGGCGAAATAACAAGTGTTATGCCTGGAAACAAAAGAGCTGGAATTTGATAACAAATCGACTTTCCTCCACCAGTTGGCATAATTCCTGCTGTATTTTTTCCTGCAAGCACCCGTTCAATAATTGCTTCCTGACCACTTCGAAACGACTCATATCCAAAATAATGTTGTAAATATTCACGTGCTTTTTCAATCAATAAAAAGCCCTCCTCACTGCTGATTCATAGTTATATTGTACATGTCTTTTTTAATAACGTGAACTAGTAGCTATTTTACCGATTTAAGCATAAACAGGTAGAATGTGCATAGTTTTGTATAGGCAGAATTTTTCTGTGAAGGAGGGATTTTATAATGGATCAACAGCATGAACAATCGTTTACACAGGTCAAAACGTGGCAACCTTTCCACAGTCCATTTGACCCATGTCCACCTATCGGCAATAAATTTTACCGAACTCCTATTAACATATATATGACCTTTCAACCACCAAACCTTGAACAATTTTCTCCACAAGAAGCATTAAGGAGCGGCACACTTTGGAAAGTTTTTTATGATTATTATGAAAACCCATATCGAGAGAGGGATTCTTAAATGAACAAGAAACTAGATGCAGAGTACTATCAACTGCTGGAGCAAATCCAAGCCGCCGACTTTGTTCTCGTTGAATTAACCCTGTACTTGGATACACACCCAGATGATCAAAATGCATTAACGCAATTCAATCAATACTCGGAGTATTCGAGACAATTAAAAGCCATCTTCGAGCCAAGATATGGTCCGTTATTACAATATGGAAATAGCCCGGTTGGTCAACAATGGGACTGGGGAAGCGGCCCATGGCCATGGCAAGTGTGAGGAGGGAAAAATATGTGGATTTACGAAAAAAAATTACAATATCCTGTGAAAGTCAGCACTTGCAATCCAAAGCTCGCAAAATATCTCATTGAACAATATGGAGGTGCAGACGGTGAACTCGCCGCTGCTCTCCGTTATTTAAATCAACGATACACGATTCCAGATAAAGTAATCGGACTACTTACAGACATTGGAACCGAGGAATTTGCGCATCTCGAAATGATTGCAACAATGGTGTATAAACTAACAAAAGACGCCACGCCGCAGCAAATGCGGGCAGCTGGCCTTGCTGAGCGGTATGTAAATCACGATGGTGCTCTTTTCTACGAAAATGCTGCTGGAGAGCCATGGAGCGCAAAGTATATTCAAGCAAAAGGAGATCCCATTGCCGATTTATACGAAGATATCGCCGCCGAAGAAAAAGCAAGGGCTACCTATCAATGGCTAATTGACATTTCCGATGACCCAGATGTTAACGATTCATTACGTTTTTTACGCGAACGTGAAATTGTACACTCTATGCGTTTTCGAGAAGCTGTCGAAATTTTAAAAGAAGAACAAAACAGGAAAAAGATTTTTTAATACTTTTGAACCTCCCCCACTTATTAATCCAGCCTGAAGTGGGGGATTTCTATGAACCCAAGCTAATGCTTAACTTTTTGCGTAGCCCCCTAGTCCCCAGAATCAGAACCAAAAGTTTTATACGCTAGGTTCAACCTTCTCGCTTATGTATGATACACTAAAGAAAAATTTAGATTACTTAACAAAAGTCATGAAAAAACATGGTTTTTCAACTATTAACAGTGAGTGGCGGCATTATGAAGATACAAATTGGAGCAAGTATCCGATTTTAAACGTACCTTTACAAGATTTCAAATAAGTCATAAGAAAAACGAGCAAGGCCATGAATTCTAAAAAATTCATGGCCTGTTTCAATGTATATGTTTTATTTTCGATCAGACGAATACGTCCAACCGTCTTCTTGATAAACTTTTCCTTCTTTCATTAGCTTCCCTAATGCGCGTTTGAACGCTCCTTTGCTCAACCCAAAATGAAATTGAACGTCTTCTGGCTGCGTTTTATCCCCATATGGCATCGCCCCGCCACGATTCATTAAGTAACGGAAAATGACCTCGGCATCTTCCACCATTTTATCTTGTTTAAATGGCATTAACGACACATTTAATGTGCCATCTTCTTTGCTATCAATGACGCGGCCTTCTACGAATTCTCCTAATCGCGGCTCTTGTTTTCGCTCACTTTCATGTACAAAGCAACGATAGCCTTCTTCTGAAACGAAGAACGATCCAACCATTAATAAGCGATATACATTTCCTTTAACCGTCGTATTACGTACACCTTTTAACGGCGCTTTTACCGCCATTTCCTGAATGACGTCCTCCGTTGCTAACTTAGCAAATAAACGTTCTTGACGATCTGTTTTTAAAGAAACATATAAACGGTCACCTACTGCTGGCCATAGATGCTGCAAATTCGGTAAATCATCTAATGATACTAAAATGTCCTTAGATAGACCGATATTGACAAATACACCTAACTCTCTTCTAACATTCACTACTTCCGCCCAGCCATATGTACCAACTTGAATACTTGGAATCTTCATCGTTGACGTTAAACGACCTTGTTTATCTAAGTAAATAAAAACGGTTACTTCCTGCCCAATTTCTAGTTCTGTTCCTTCTGTTATTTCACTATTATGAAGCAATACATCATCTGTGCCATCTGTTAAAAAATAGCCAAATTCCGTTTCGCGATCGACTTCTAATTCAACGGCCTTTCCGACCTGTATCATTTGCATGTATAATTTCCTCCCGTACGTTCCTTTACTTCTCATTGTACCCCAATATGTATTTTTCAACATAGTTGAATCTATCACTTTTTACACTCAATGTACAGAGCGAGTATACAGCAACTATTATGCTCATTATCATTTAATTTTATCAATTTGTAAGTGACTAACTCCATGCTTCTCTAAGTGAAGATGATATTCTTCTTCTAGTTCGACAATGCGCTCAAAAGCACGTTCCTCATCATATACATGCTCCGCCATTTCATGAGCCAAGTCCCGGCGTGCAAGATAATACGCTAATTTATCTTTAAACACCATCTCTTCATACTGATCAATTACCTGTTGTATGTCATTTTTACATGTTGCTGTCATATCATATAAGTTATACTCTTCATCCCATTCAACACCGTCAAAACCGAAGTCTTTTGCCAGTGACAATATATGCTGTTCCATTTCACCAAACGCTTGAGCCTCATTCGTTTCCTGGTCAGAAGAAGCTATCCAATATCCATATTGAACAAGCTTAAGTAATGTTTCATATTGTTCTCTTTTCAAGTGAATATTCATAAAAAACTCCTCTATATTTTTTACTTTATAATCTTAAACAGTATACTAGTGTACCACTTATGTACAGTTTAAGAAACATAGAAGATGACATGTTTCTATACGTTTTAATATAATTAGGGTTATGTTAAATAATCTGGTTGATAAAAGCTCCATAAACAGGAGAGAAACTTAAAAATCCACACCATCATATTTGTAACTAAACAAAAAACGGAAGTGATTTTTTGAACATTAGAAAAGCTACGGAAGAAGATGTAACCGACATTGCCCATGTTCACGTTGAAACTTGGCGCTCTACATATGCAGGCATTATTCCCGATGATTATTTAAACTCATTAACAATTGAGAGCCGGGCAAAACATTGGAGAAGAAATTTAAAGACCATCCATTCTGCGATCTTTGTAGCGGAAAATGCCGATGGAGAAATTATCGGTTTTGCTGCCGGTGGAACCGAGCAAACGAGAGACCCTGTTTATCAAGGGGAAATTTACGCGATTTATATTTTAAAGGAGTATCAACGACAAGGCATTGGCAAACAGCTTATCAAGCCAATTCTTGATATTTTTATCACAAAGGAGTATAAAAATGTCGTCATCTGGGCATTAGAAGAGAATGTACATCGCGTTTTTTATAGCTCAATGGGCGGACAACTTATTGCGTCAAAACCAATTTCTATCTATGAAAAAGAACTAATTCAAGTAGCTTATGCCTGGGAAAATATTCATGATTTAATGAGAGCAGTAACGGTGTAAAGGGAGGCTGTCCAGCTCCCTTTACACCTAACCTCCTTTTTAAAGACAATTTTTCTTCAATCATTGCTAATTCTTTATCTTCTTGAGCGGATGGTGAAATAGGAGTTGAACAGGAAACTAAAAGAAAACAAGCATATATAAGAACCATTATATATTTTATCGGCACTTCCTACACTTCCCTCCTTTCAAACTGCCTTTATAATATGTAGCTATGTATAGAACACTGTTACATGGTGATGAACCGTGTTAGTTGACGTTACCTACTAGTTAAACGAATAAACCTATCAAAAAGTTTCATAAAAATTGAAAAATAACCTAAAACCCCCTCATTTCAGTCCTGTTATCCTATTAATTTTAAAAGAAGTTTTTATAATTCCTCGCCCCCTATAGAGTCTATAAACTCCTCTTAAGATGATTTATCAAAAAATTAACAGAGATGCCTCTATCCCAAGGAATGTAAAGAACAATAGCCCTTGAATAATTAATGAAAAGTCTATTTTCAGTGGTCGTTGCATACACAAACTGTATATGGCCTCTATTATATATTCTAACGAGCTTTATTTTATGATTCATTATGCACCTTAAATCCTTGCGCTCCCTTAGTGGTTGTTCGATGTGTACCCCTAGGTGGGCTTTCACCACCTAGATAGTTGGCCATGTCTGGCACACAAAAAAGCACCCTGTAGGATGCCCGCTGCTCTTGTTTTTTAAAATATCCATGAGTTCTTTCATACTCAGTTACCTATAAGTTAGTATATCTTTCCACCCTTACCGAACAATCCTTTAACTTTTCACTGAAATAAGGTACAATTTAGCGAGGCACAGTTTAAAATATACACGGTTGTAAACTGCGGCTCGTGCAATTCAACGTCAAATTTAGTAAAATAAATTAATAGAAACGTTGATATAACAGTCTTTTTGGAGGAATGCAAATACATGATTACTGTAAATAATGTTGGTTTACGCTATGGTGACCGTAAACTATTTGAAGATGTTAATATAAAGTTCACACCTGGTAACTGTTATGGATTAATCGGCGCAAATGGTGCTGGTAAATCTACATTTTTAAAAATCCTTTCTGGTGAAATTGAACCACAATCTGGCGACGTTCACATGGGACCAGGCGAACGCCTTGCTGTCTTAAAACAAAACCATTTCGAGTATGAAGAAGAAGAAGTATTGAAAGTGGTTATTATGGGACACGAGAGATTGTATCAAGTAATGCAAGAGAAAGATGCAATCTATATGAAAGAAGATTTTACAGATGAAGACGGTATGAGAGCAGCTGAGCTGGAAGGCGAATTTGCTGATATGAATGGTTGGGAAGCAGATTCAGAAGCAGCCATCCTTCTTAAAGGACTAGGAATTGGTGAAGATCTTCATTACAAAAAAATGGCCGAACTAACAGGTGGAGAGAAAGTAAAAGTATTGCTTGCTCAAGCGTTATTTGGAAAACCAGACGTTCTTCTTCTTGATGAGCCGACCAACCACCTTGACCTACAAGCCATTCAATGGTTAGAGGAATTTTTAATTAACTTTGAAAATACCGTAATTGTTGTTTCACACGACCGTCATTTCTTAAATAAAGTATGTACACATATCGCTGACCTTGATTTTGGTAAAATTAAAATCTATGTTGGTAACTACGATTTCTGGTATGAATCTAGTCAACTTGCTCTTAAAATGGCACAAGATGCAAATAAGAAAAAAGAAGAAAAAATTAAAGAATTACAAAACTTTATTGCACGCTTTAGTGCAAATGCGTCTAAATCAAGTCAAGCAACTTCTCGTAAAAAATTACTCGATAAAATTACGTTAGATGATATCCAACCATCTTCTCGTCGCTATCCGTATGTAGCCTTTACACCGGACCGTGAAATCGGAAATGATCTTCTTCGTGTCGAAGGCATTTCTAAAACAATTGATGGCGTCAAAGTATTAGACAATGTAAGTTTTATTATGAACAAAGATGATAAAATTGCTTTAGTCGGTAAAGATGAAATTGCTAAAACAACATTATTTAAAATTCTTGCTGGTGAAATGGAGCCTGATAGCGGCACATTCAAATGGGGCGTAACGACTTCTCAAGCCTACTTCCCAAAAGATAACGCAGAATTCTTCGAAGGATGCGAGTTATCATTAGTCGATTGGTTACGCCAATTCTCACCAAATGATCAAACAGAAAGTTTCTTACGTGGCTTCTTAGGCCGCATGCTGTTCTCTGGCGAAGAAGTAATGAAAAAAGCAAGTGTTCTATCCGGTGGGGAAAAAGTACGTTGTATGCTTTCTAAAATGATGTTAAGCGGCTCAAACGTATTAATGTTAGATGAACCAACGAGTCACCTTGACTTAGAATCTATCACAGCCTTGAATAATGGACTGATTGCTTTTAAAGGTTCTTTAATCTTTGCTTCTCACGATCATCAGTTTACAGAAACCATTGCAAATCGTATTATTGAAATCACACCTAAAGGCATTATTGATAAACAAATGACATATGATGAGTATTTAAATAATAAAGACTTGCAAAAACAAATTACTGAAATGTATCAATAAGTTTCGTAAGAGAACGCACAGCTCAAATCTTAGCTGTGCGTTTTTCGCGTCTCTCCCTGAATAAAAGAGATAAAAAACAGGTATATTGATACCGGAGGCGAAAATTTGATGGACATGCAATCAATTAAACAATCTTTTGATAATACAGGGTACTCTTTTTTATACGAAAAATTTAAATATCAATTTTATGTGAGTGATTTATTCGCCAAAGTTGAACAAACAGCAATTATCGAAAGTTTTTTAGAACATTATTGTTTTAACGAAGATCAACGGCTATACTATGATGATTTTTCTTATTATTTTAGAACCTTTCAATATTACATAGACAAAAGAAACCTGCAGTCCCTGTTTAATGAAACCGAATGAATAGATTACTAAAACCCATAGTACGGATAGTATGGATAGTATGGATATCCACCATAGAATGGTGCTCCACTAATTAAAGCACCTGCAGCTAAGCCACCTAATAGGCCACCGACAAATGGTGCTCCAAATCCAAATCCACCCCAGCCCCAAGGTCTTCTTCCCCACGGCCTTCTTCCCCATGGACGTCTCATATCATATGCATCAATAGAAACCGGTTGTAAATATGGATTCATTCTCCTGTACCTCCTCATAGTAGTCAAATATCTCTTCCCTTTAACACTATGCATCCTGTATACAGTCCGTCTAGGCAGGTAACTAAAATTTTGAAAATATTAGACCCATTAAACAACACAGTTGATTAGACGTAATAAAATAAAGTGGCATCCCTAATGGAAATGCCACTTTACCCTGTTTATTCTTTTTCTTCTGCTATTACTGCTGTCGTTTCCGTATATCCTTCATTCTTTTGAGCTGATAATACCGTTTGTTTTCCTGCAAAGTTTTCGAGCAGTTCTTTTACATCAATACCTGAAGAAGCTTTTAAAGATTCCTGTAAGGTAGACATTAGGTTCGTTGCATAAGCTGTCACTTTATTGGCACCGCCATTTTCACCACTGCCCCCCGTATCCACAACTGTAATTTTATCAATATTCCCTAGTGGACTAGCGACTTGTTTTGCATATTCGGGAAGCATTTTCAAAATCATGTCCATCACAGCCGCTTGGCCGAATCGCTCGAATGCTTCAGCAATTTTTTGTTTCGCTTCCGCTTCGGCAACCCCTTTTAAGCGAATAATTTCCGCTTCCGTTTCCCCTTGTGCTTTTTGTGCTTCAGCTCTAGCAAGTCCATCCATACGAATTCGTTCTGCTTCCGCTTTGGCCATTGCTTCAACTTTATATTTATTAGCATCCGCCTCTGTAATTTGTTTCATTTTATTCGCAGATGCAGCTTGCTCAACAGCATAGCGGTCAGCGTCGGCTTTTTTCTTCACTTCAGAATCATATTGCTTCTCACGGCGCAAAATTTCTTTTTCTTCTAGTTCAATTTGCTTTTGACGTTCAATAATCCGAATTTGCATTTCTTGTTCGGTTACTTCCTGCTTCGCTCGTGCTGTTTCTAAATCATATGCTTGGTCGGCACGAGCTTTGGCGATATCTTGTTCCCGACGATATTCTGCAATTTTCAGTTTATTTTGTTTCTCGGCTTCCGCAATTTCTGTAGCGCGTTCAAGCTCAGCTTTTTGGGCATCCTTAGAGGCTTCCGCTCGCTTAATTCTCGTTTCTTTTTCCGCTTCAGCCATCGCAATATCTGCATCACGCTTCACTTGAGCAATTCTTGGTTTTCCTAATGATTCTAAATAACCGTTTTTATCTCGGACATCTTTAATCGTGAAAGAAACAATAACAAGCCCCATTTTCGCTAAATCTTGAGAAGCTACACGCTGCACTTCTTGCGAAAATTTTTCACGATTTTTATAAATTTCTTCAACGGTCATCGACCCTAAAATCGAACGAAGATGACCTTCCAATACTTCACGTGCTTCCTGCTCTAAATCTTCTTTCGATTTCCCAAGGAATTGTTCGGCTGCCGTTGCAATTTCTGTAATTGAACCACCAATTTTAATGATGGATACACCATCTGCCATCACAGGTACACCTTGTTCTGTATATACTTCCGGTGTTGAGACTTCAAGCTTACTAGATAATAAGCTTAAAGGTTCCGCTTGTTGAAAAACAGGAAGTACGAAAGCACCTCCACCACGAACAATCTTAATTTTATTGCCGGATTCATCAATATGCACATTTTTATTGCCTAAATAACTCCCGGTTACAATTAAAGCTTCATCTGGACCCGCTGTACGATATTTGGTCACAAAAACGGCTAGTAGAGCAATCAATAAAAAAGCAACTACCACAATAACAATCCAAATCATAGCAAACCTCCTCAGTTCCCTTAAATTTGCTTATAAGCAATAACATATAAAACGCCTTCTTTCACTTCAATAACGAGCACCTTCGTGTCAAAAGGAATCGCCTCATTGTTATAACTTGCAGCAGGTTTAGCAATATTCCCACTATTACTCTCAATTAACACTTCACCAAATCCATCTACCGGTACAGCCGTCAAAACACGTCCTACCCTTCCTTGAAGATCATCCTCTGTAAAGGCAAGCGATTCCTCAGCAGTTGAAATCGGTATAAGAATAAATAGATTCAATAAAGTTACCATTATTAAGGAAATGACAAATGATAAGCTAGCTACGAGCCATTCATGAAGTCCTGTACCCCATGTAAAGAGAAAGGCAGTAGCAAAAAAGAGTGTAAAAAAACTAAAAACAAGCGTTGGATTAAACATGTCGGGGAGTTCAAAACCACTAAACACATCATGAAATAAAATAAAAAGAAATGTAACTGCTCCTGAAATAATAAGTCCATAAAGATAAAACGTTTGCAACGACACCCCAAATATCTCCATAAGCTTCACCCTTATATATATAATCACCCACCTCTTCAACTATCCCCCTTTTTTGGTTGAATACACCATTATATACGTACCATTCCTTCCTAGGGTTTCACAATTATGATAAAATTCATAATTAAATTGACAATTTTCCTAAATCCTATTAAAATTTTATTTGTTAACTGATTATACGAAAATAGTTTACAATAGGAGGCTATTATGACTAACAGCCATGAAAAACTGCGAATGATGATGATTATCGCCTTATTCGCTGCATTAATAGGAATCTTTTCTCAACTTATCATCCCCTTACCGCTTGTCCCAATCACAGGTCAAACGCTTGCCATTGGGCTTGCGGCAACCATATTAGGTGCACGTTATGGTACATATTCTGTAATATTATACTTATTTATTGGTGCAACGGGTGTACCTGTGTATGCTCAAATGACTGGAGGACTAGGCAAACTGTTTGGGCCAACCGGCGGATTCTTATTTTCCTTTGTCATTTCTGCTTTCATTATCGGATTCATTCTTGAAAAAACACGATTTAATATTTCGATGGCTTTTGTTGCAAACATCGTTGGAATGATTATTAACCTAACAATTGGTACTATTTGGTTAAAGCTTTTTGCTTCTTTAACGTGGGAAGCTGCTTTTCTAGGGGGGTTTGCTCCTTTTATTATCGGAGGTATTATTAAGGCCTTTTTAGCTGCGTGGATAGGTATTTTAATTCGGTCGAGACTTGAAAGTGCCAAAATGCTTCCAAAAAAAGCTACTATTTCTTAGGAAATATCTAGTAAAAAAGCTACCACTAAACAATTTAGTGGTAGCTTTTTTTACTAACGATAGTTCACTATCGATTACGGCCCTATCCCCATAAGTCCGAGTAGAATAGTCTTTATATAACCCCTTTGTTACATAAAGACTATTTTACTATATTAACACTTGTTTGACAACGTATGTATGTTGCGTTATTCTTCCTTAATTACTGGTGCTGCTCATATTGTTTTTTCATGCCATCCTCAAATGTTACTTCAAGGTCAAATTCTTGATAATCATCTTTTAAGTTAAACACCTTCAATACTTCTTGAATAACTTCCGCTTGAGGTGTATCTTGATTAAATGTTAATTGATCAAACAGTGGAGTTAACTCTTTCATTGCTTCATCTCCATGAAGATTTTTGTCATTTATAGAATCTTCAATAGATGCCTCTATTTTTCCTTCTAAAGTATCATATTCAACTTCATAATCTTGATTCGTTCCTTTGTAATCCACATCTAATTCGAACTCTTTAAATGAAAATGCTGCTGTCTCATTATTATTTGTTTGTGTATTATTCTCTGCTGGTGGATTATTCACTTCATCCTGATCTCCACAACCAGCTAACATTATAACGGCTAAGAATGGTACAAGTTTTAGTATATTTTTCATATTGTTACCCCTCCTTAAGTTGTATACATTAGTTATTCCCTAATCATTCACTTCTCAAACAAAGGCCCAATTAAAAATACTCCAAAATAAAAAAACAGATTTATCACAAATCTGTTTCTTACTGAGGGATCACATAAAATAATACAGCAAAGAAATGAGCGACAGAGCCCGCTAATACAAAAATATGCCATACAGCATGATGAAAAGGAAAAGCGCGCCATACATAAAATATTGCTCCAAATGTATACAATAAGCCGCCTGCAACAAGAAGTTGAATCCCCTCCGATGGTAACGCAGTTGTTAAAGGCTCCCAAGCAAGTACAATGAGCCACCCCATAGCAATATACAAAATCGTTGAAATAAAAAGAAACTTTTTCACAAAAAAGGCTTTAAATACTACACCAATAACAGCTACTCCCCACACGATACCGAGCAATGTCCAGCCAAGTGCTCCTTTAATAACAAGCAACATAATCGGCGTATACGTTCCTGCAATAAAGATATAGATAGCAGAGTGGTCAAAAATTTCAAACAAATCTTTTACTTTCCCCTCAGGAAAACTATGGACAAGCGTAGAGGAAGCATATAACAGGAGCATTGACACCCCATAAATGGTTGCAGAGGTAACGTGCCAAGCCGTTCCTTGCTGTGCAGCATAAATAATTAAAAATACTAAAGCTGCGATGCTAAGTAATACACCAATTCCATGTGTGATAGCATTCACAAGCTCTTCTTTTCGGGTAAACACATGTGTAGTTGCCATAATATAAGCCCTCCTTCCTTTCCCTATTATACCCTATGCATCCAAAAACTCTACATAAATAAAAAAGACCGTAAACACAACGTCTCAAACTGTGTAAACGGTTCTTCTCTTCTCCATTTAAATGGCAAAATGATGATCCCCAATCACTTTTACAACATCCAGTTTATTCATCCATTCAACATCTGAAATATCTGGATTCCAAAAGTAAAGAGCATCCGTTAATTCATCATGATTCTTCAAAGCATCATCCACGGCTTGAACAGCTTCCTTACTTGGCTTTTGGTTGATATGACCATTCGCCACTGGTTGAAACTGATTCTTTTGATAAATTACCTCATGAACCGTATCTGGAAAATCTTCATGCTCTACACGATTTAACACAACCGTTGCAACAGCAACTTTCCCTTGATATGGTTCACCCTTTGCTTCTGCGTGAACAAGTCTTGCTAATAATTCTTTCTCTTCTTTCTTTATTGGTTTGGAGAACTGATTACTCTCTTTTTTATTGGATTGTATATGAGGTTTTTTTTCTATAGCGGATAATGTATTCGACGGCATTTCGCGTGGAGTAAAAAGACTTAAAACAACAATAATAGCTGTCACAATAAATGACATTATATACGTGTATTTCATTGTATCCCTCCTTGTTTGGGCTCTTTAATTAGAATAACAAACTTAAAGAGAGAATTCAGGGCTAAAATATTACCAAGGAAAACAAGGAATTATTATACAGGATTAAAAAAGGAGCTATCATGAAGTAGCTCCTTGTATTGTCTATAATTGTTTCTTCCATATACCTAATAGCAACGCTGTAATAAACGAACCCATCAATATACTGATTAAATACAATAATGGATGATTCACAAGAGGAATAACAAATACTCCGCCATGTGGAGCAGGCAATGTAATTCCAAATAGCATAGTTAGTGCACCTGTTATAGCCGCTCCAATGGTACAGCTCCCAATAACACGTATTGGATCTGCTGCTCCGTAAGGAATCGCTCCTTCTGTTATAAAGGAAGCACCTAAAAGATAATTGGTCATACCCGATTTTCTTTCTGTTTCCGTGAATTTATTTTTAAAAAGAGTTGTCGCCATAGCAATTCCAAGTGGAGGGACCATCCCTCCCGCCATAATCGCCGCCTGCGGTCCAAAACTGTGCGCTTCGATTGCAGCCAACCCAAAGGTAAATGCTGCCTTATTGAGCGGACCCCCTAAATCAATCGCCATCATCGCTCCAAGAATCATACCGAGCATGATTGCATTGGTCCCAGAAAGCCCTTTCAACCAACCAGTTAACGCCTCATTGATTGCGGTTACTGGCTCGTTTACAATAAAAATCATAAATAGACCAGTAATTAAAACCCCGAATACCGGATAGAGCAAAGTAGGTTTAATTCCTTGTAGTGAAAAAGGTAAAAAACCAAAGCATTTCTTCAACAAGAGAACAATGTAGCCTGCTAAAAAACCAGCTACAAGTCCACCGAGAAAACCGGCTCCTTCATTAGCTGCAAGTAAGCCTCCAACCATTCCAGGAGCAAATCCGGGTCGATCGGCAATACTGCTAGCAATGAATCCCGCAAGTACGGGAACAAGTAAGAAAAAAGCTCCTGTACTTCCACCAATATCATTTAAAGCCTTTGCAAATGGGTGATAATTTGGATCATCAGGATTCACGCCAAACATAAACGACAAAGCAAGTAACACTCCACCACCAACAACAAATGGCAGCATATTACTAACACCATTCATTACATGCTTATAAATAAAGAATCCTTTCGTCGCAAATTTAATCTCTTCATGTCCTTGATAAATCGGTACTTCTTCTAATACCGCACGATTCAGCAGCTCTTCTGGATGTCGAATTCCTTCTGCAACAGGTACAACAATTACTCTTTTTCCACGAAAACGAGTCATATCTATGTGTTTATCAGCAGCGATAATAATCGTCGATGCATCTGCTATTTCTGCAGCTGTTAAGGCATTTTTAACACCCGTTGAGCCGTTCGTTTCAACTCTAAAATCAATGCCTAGCTCTTCCGCTTTCTTCTTTAAAGCATCAGCAGCCATATATGTATGAGCAATGCCTGTTGGACAAGAGGTTACCGCAAGAATTTTTTTCGCAGATGCCTTCTTTGCTTCGTATTCTTTTGCCCGAAACAAAGTTAAAACCTCTTCCTTCTTTTTTGCATTCATTAATTGTGTCCGAAATTGTTCATCTAATAAAAAAGTCGTTAAGGTAGAAAGTGTGTCGAGATAATCCATCTCTTCCTGTTCATTAATCGCAATTAGAAAAAACAAATGAACAGGCTTTCCATCGAGCGACTGAAAATCAACACCGGGTTCGGATTTACCGAAGCAAATCGCCGGCTGTTTCACAGCCTCTGATTTAGCATGTGGAAAAGCCATTCCATCCCCAATTCCTGTCGTCACTTGTTCTTCACGTTCTAAAAGTGCTGTAATAAACTGTTCAACATCTATTACTCGATCTACAGCTCCTAATTGGTTCGCCAACTCATCTATAACAGCTCGTTTTGATGTAGCCTGTAAATCCATAATAATTGTATCCGCTTTAATTAAATCTGTTATATTCATTCCGTTTTACTACATCCTTCCTCGCATCCTCCCTTTTTATCATATCAGAATACGCATAATCAATCTAATATCATAGAAATTAAATTTTTACAGTTTTGTGTATAAAAGAATTTATTAAGAAAAAACCCCCAGAGTGTAGAGAAACCTTTTATTTTTAAATTT
>NZ_QWVS01000051.1 GCF_003570725.1 Peribacillus asahii | reverse complement strand
ATAGTGATAGGTAAGAGCCATCCTCATCATTCAGCTTTTGCAAACTAAATATGTTAGGAGCTCTTTTCCCCCACTTCACACCGTACGTGAAGGTTTCCCATCATACGGCGTTCCATCATATATAGCTATGTTAAAGGTCGAAGTTTTTCTCTATACAAAAGAATCTTTTTTGTTTCTTTTGTTCCAAGATTTATGTCTAGTTCACTGTGTATAAGATTATGACACCTCATACACAAACTTATTAAATTATCCACCTTATTAATTTTATCTAAAGGAAGGTATGGTCTTTTATGATGTGTTTCAAGGTTTTCACTGTTCAAGACTTCTCCACATACATTACATTTGCATTTATCTCTATTTAAGGCATATGCCCTATTTAGAACAAATTCAAAATTATAAATTGGTTCAGTCATACCTTTAGCTATATACCTTGCGTACTGTTTCGAAAGAATTCCATCCGCACGAGCTAACGGATTTTTCGTCTTTGTACGTTTATCATAAAGTTGTCTTCCTTTAAATGTATAAGGTGTTTCTTCCTGACGTTTGTTATATGCCATGTCCCACTTACAAAATAATAAGCTTGTTACCCCAATTTTCAACCCTTTATATTTTATAGTCGGTATTTTTGTCGTATAGTTCTTATGGACAGAATGGAGGTTATCGACTTCGTTTGCTGGAAACCATTCGACAGATAGCCTTCTACTTTTTTCAAGGGAAAAATAAACTTTTCTATCTAAGTTGTAGTTGTACTTATTCATCACTATATTTACCCATGTTGCTGTTTGATAATAATTTATGATTCCTCTAACCATGGAGTTGTAGTTCAGAATGTCGTTAATAAGCCACTCAGTTGAGGTTGAATATCTCAATTTGAATGCCTCTTTATATAACTTTTTTAACTTAAGCTTTAGTTTACTTTCATCGGGTTTTATTCTACTTATTACTTTTTTCCTTGCTTTTTTATCAGGGATTAACTTCATTTCAAATCCAAGAAATTTGATACCTTTTTGCTTCATATTTGTTATCAATGTTTTTTCGTCTGATAATCGAAGCTTTAGGTTTGTTCCTAGATATTTTGAAATTCGTCTTTTCCATTTTTCTGCATTCGCTTTTGTGTTTGTTATTAGCACCCAATCATCAGCATATCTTACAAAATAAGCTGGTTTTAAGTTTGTACGTTGTAAACTTTTAAGTTTGTTTCCTCTTTCGCTATATTCCCTTTTCGTCCTCTTTTGCTCCCATTCTCGAACAATCCATTCATCGAGTTTATGAAGATAGGCGTTTGCAAGTAATGGTGATATAATACCACCTTGCGGAGTTCCTATTTCATTTTTGTGTATTTCATTCATTATTCCTGCTTTAAGCATTTTCTTAATAATCATTAGCACTCTTTGGTCTCTTATCCCCATATTCCATAATTTCTTAACTAAGATACTATGGTTTACTTCATCGAAGAATTTACTGATATCTCCTTCAATAACCCATTTATATCCGGTTGATTGCGTCATATGAGTTGTACGTGCTATCGCATGTTTTGCTTCACGCATTGGTCTAAAACCATACGAGTGATTAAAGAATTGCGCTTCAAGAATCGGTTCAATGATTTGTTTTACACATTGTTGAACAACTCGGTCAATAATTGTAGGAATTCCTAAAGGACGTTTTTCTTTCTTTCCCAGTTTTTCAATCATTTTTCTTCTAACCGGTTTAGGTTTATAGTCATCAAGAAGTTTTTGAACTCTTTGTATTACTACGTCATAACCTACTTCTAAGATATGTTTTTGCATAATTTCGCCATCACTACCAGGTGTTCTGCTTCCTTTATTGCCTTTAATTTTATGGATGGCTGTCATTATGTTTGATACACTTTTGATTGGTTCTAGCAAATGCTTTATTCTTGGATTTTCTCCTGATGCTAGGGCTTTTTTTGCTATGGCATATAATTCATCTTGGAATTTCCTTAAATCTGATTCCGTGTGCGGATAGATAAGTTCTTGAGCCAATACAACCACCACCTTTGGCTTTGTATTGGAGTTAACCAGTTATGCCCATCGGCTTCCTTATCAGACTTCGACTTCAACTAGCTTTCATATGACTATGCCCCTTCGCTCCACAAGCATTACCCTGTTTCAACACTACTACGGGCTGCTGCCCTACAGATTCAACAGTCATTTCCTCCTGTTTAGGAACATCTGGTCTTACACCCATTGCCATTTCCTTCTGTAGTTCCTCTGTTCCCTATATCTTAGCTTTACATAGATGCCTTAGCCTCCTACTCTGACCCGTCAGCCACCTTTTTGCCCTCGATTGGATGGACGCAAGGCTTCAATCCTTTATAGGTATTGATGTCGTTATCGCAAAGCCAGAATACGATAACCACGACTGAACCCCAATGATGGGGCACGTGCCTTCATTTAAGCACGTTCCGAACTTACGAGCCGTACATCCGCAGGTTCGTTCCAATGTTCTATGAACATTCTCTAGGCATAGCATCTTTATAGCACCCCGACTACTTATAACCGTCTCAGGTTATGTTTTCGCCGACTTCAGCGAGCTCTCGTACACTTATCATGTAAGCAATAAATGCACGTCGCAGGGCTTAGGCAAGATTTCCAATCTTAAATCAAGGAAAGGATTTTCACCTTTCTTATCAGATATAGAGTTAGGTAATTTAATTACCCCTCACTTTTACTGTTCATTTCTGAATCAGATTGTGTGAGAACAGAGCACACC
>NZ_QWVS01000050.1 GCF_003570725.1 Peribacillus asahii | reverse complement strand
TTCTGAATCAGATTGTGTGAGAACAGAGCACACCGGCTTTATTTGTAAACGTAATGGCTAAAATATTCCACGGCGCGACTTGCTTCTCTACCATTAAATAAGCAATCCGATGAGTCAGCACACGTGTCTTTCCGCTTCCTGCTCCTGCCATAATTAATAGAGGACCTTCTGTTGCTTTAACTGCTTGTTGCTGCTGTGGATTCAACCCATTTAATAATTTCTCTACTAAAAATTGCATCATTGCACCACCTTACGAACGTTTGTTCTTGAATTATACTACATCTATAGCTATTTAACAGCTTTAACTGTTTCTAAAGCAGCTTTTAAATCGTCATAAACAATATTACCAACAACGACAACATCAGCAAATTGAGCCATTTCGCTTGCTTGAAGAGCTGACATAATACCTCCACCATAAAAAAGAACCGTATTTTCTAGGTTCTCTTTAGCCGCTTGAACAACCGACACATCTCCATAGTTCCCACTGTATTCCAAATAGAAAATTGGCAAGTTAAACATCTTTTCAGCCACCATCGCATAGGCCGCCACATCTTCCTCATCAAGCGTTGTATTTGCCTCGGTTAATTGTGCAGCTTTGCACTCTGCGTTTAAAATACAGTACCCTTCAACAAATACTTCATCCCAATTCATCAGTAACCCATATTCCTTGACCGCTTTCTGATGCAGCCCCATCATCCAGTCCGGATTCTTACTATTGAGTACACTCGGAATAAAATATAAATCAAATCCTGGTGTAACGGTTTCAATAGACGAAACCTCCAGCACACATGGTACAGTATAGCGGCGAATACGAGCCATTAAATGCAGAACATTTTCTAACGTTACTCCATCTGTCCCACCAACCAATATGGCGTCTGTCCCCGATTCACACACTTTTTCAAGATCTTCATCTGTTATTTCTTTATTAGGATCGAGCTTAAACACATGTTTCCACTCGCGAAAATCGTACATGGTTATCCTCCATTCTCTTCTGCCATTACACCATTATAGCACTAAGATTTTTTAGAACTCAAAGAAAAGCCGGGAACGATTCCTCGGCTTTTTGTAATCCTTTTATTATCATTCAGTTGGTTCCTCTTTAATACGATTAAGAGCCATTGAGTAAGCATCATTTCCATAATTTAAACAACGTTTCACACGAGAAATCGTCGCTGTACTGGCTCCCGTTTCTGTTTCGATTTTATGATACGTTTTTCCTTCTTCAAGCATACGAGCTACCTCAAGTCGCTGCGCTAAGGATTGGATTTCATTTACCGTACATAAATCATCGAAAAATCGATAGCATTCATCAAGATCACGTAAGGACTGGATCGCTTTGAATAACTGATCGGTTTCCTTTCCTCTTATCTTATCGATTTGCATAATACTTCCTCCTCAATTTCCAGCAGCATTCAAGGTTACGCTTTGGGTCAACCCAGGTTGGTTCGGTATAATGTTAACCCACGTTTTCCCTGGAATCAAGCCAACATCTCCCCCATTTGAAACTGGAACAATTCTTCCGTCTTTATTTATCCATTCTACTTCCTTCACTTTCCCTTTTTGAAGCAGATAGCCTTTTCCTCCACTTTGCAGGTCAATATCGCGGCGGCCAACTTTATCTATTACTCGATGTGCTGTCTCAATAATCAAGACATTATCGACAAGTACAGGAACAGATGTCGCTGCCTCCTTTGTTTGCTCGCCGTTTGAATATCTTTTATATTTTTCTTGTTGTACATCATACTCAAACTGCGTATTATAGGCCGGGACTCCATAGTTAATACTAACTTTTGTTACAGAATCTCCTTCTAACCTTTTTATCTCTTCTTTATTTAAAAAAACGAAAGAGGCTGGTGCACCAGTCAAATTATACCCCTTTTCCATTGCTCCCTTTTCAATATTTTCAAAACTAATATAAGAATTATGCGGAGCTTTTCGTTCACTCGAACGCTTAAATAGCGTACCATCATAATACAAACCATTCAAATGATCGATATATCCTTGTTTAAGCATCCTCTCAGCATCTGGACTATTTCCATGACAAACATAGATACAATCCAATCCTTTGGCAAGCTCTATATAATAATCGCGTGCACTACGAATTGGGCCTACCTTTTCTGGTTTTTCGCTTTGATATACCGCTAATAATCGTGTAACTTCGCCTTCCGCCAGCATTTCATAAACAATATCCGCTTTGGTAAGACCCGACTGTGGACGAGCTTTCGTATGATTATTCACCATCACCGCAACCGCGCGCTGATCGATTGAATCATTTGTACCGACACCAGTTAATGGGTAAGTATGAACGAATTCGGGCGCTTCAGCTTCTTCCTTTTGTACATCCTCTTCTACTGGAACCGGCTCCTGAACTTCTTCCTTTTTTGAACACCCTGTTATCAATACCCCTGCAACCAATAGACACAGCACGATGTTACGTTTCATCATCCCACTCCCTTGGTTTCTTTTATATTTTAACGCATTATCGTAGGAAAGAGTACAGTTTTATTCATAACATCATAAAGCCCTCTTTGCGTGACACGAATGTAAGGCAAATGAGTCGTCGAGAAAAATTGCAGCGTATAAATCGGATCTGCAAACCGATAGCCTCTTTCCTTTAATAATTGTTTAATCCAATTTTCCTCTTGAATCAATTCAGGAACAGATTTATCAGACATTACTCCTCTTAATACAAGAGGCAGCTCACCAATGATTTCTCCGTATTCTGCAATAACGATGCCACCACCTAGTTCTTTCATCCGATTAAAAGCAACAAGTATATCTTTTTTTCGTTTTCCAATCAAAATAATGTCGCCTGTACTAGTGTATGACGCTGCAAACCCGCATAGTCTATTAGCGAACCCTTTTAAAATTGTATTAATTCTCCATTTTCCTTCTCGGTCAATCAGCATAAAAAAGCACTCATCGTGCTCAAAAGGCAATTCTTCGTTTCCAACATCACAAGCAATTGAATAAGGCTTCGTAATTACATTATTCATCATTTCAATTCCAAATGGCATCGAAAATTCAAAGTCCTCTGCAAGATCTAATTGCCAATCTAATTCAAGACGGTCGAAACCGAACTCTTGCCAACTAATTGGTCGGTCCAGTTCCATAGAAACACCGTCTCGTTTCACCCATTGTCCTTTGGCTAGTACAGACACAGGTGCTGGACTCATAGCATCCGTTAAAAAGTTAATATTCGCTACTCGCCCCGTTGCAATATTGCCATGCAAATGGTCAATATTATAATAACGAGCAATATTCACAGTGGCCATATTATAAGCGTCAATAATAGGAACGCCATTCTCAATCGCTAGTTTAATTAATACATCCATACACCCCTGCTCATAAAAAGAAGGCGGAGAACCATCTGTTGTTAAAAAAAGGTGATCGTATTGATCAATACCTAATTCATGAATTTCCTGTAGTAATTTAGGTAAATCCGGTCGAATCGATGAATATCTTAAAGATACAGAATAGCCCTGCAGCAGACGATTCATCACTTCATCCCCCGTCATCGCCTCATGATCACTATCTGCCCCAAACAGCATCATTTTCGCTAATGTTTTCTCAGATGCTCCTGGAAAATGCCCTTCAATTTTTTTACGCATTCGTTTTGCTTCTTGAATCCAGTGAAGCATCATGTCATCCCCCGCTAACAATCGCGGCCACCCTGTTAACTCTCCCCCTTGAAGAACAGCATCATGCTCAAGCCAAGACTTTACAGCACTATGAGAAATAAAGCTCTCCTCCTCATTTAATTCTGTTTGGGAGTCAAAGCGCATCCACCAATACATTGATGTTGGGATATTTCGGAGTTCCCTCAAAAAAGAAAACGCTTTCTTTTTATTCAATTGAAGGAGCAATAGCAAGTTGTCATTGATAAGTGTTGTCGTTCCAAAAGATGATGTATAGCGGCTAAAAGAATGGGGATTATATAACTGAAATGGATGTGCATGTGGTTCAATATATCCCGGTACTAAAACTTGCCCGGTACAATCTACCACTTCGCAACCATCTGTAATCTCGGGAAGGTTATTTCCAACATAGACAATTCGATCATCGTAGATCCAAATGTTTGCTGTAATCCATTGTCTCATCGTTTGATTTAAATACGTAGCATTCGTTAATAAAAGATGTGGTGCACGCTGACCATCCAGCACCTCAATATGCTCTCGCAGATGTTTATTTTTCCACCTATAGCGTTGTTCTGACATGAACATCCCCCCATAAAGTATCTGAAACAAATTGTGGTAACATCCGATTAATTTTATGTTTATAGTATCACATTTATTTAGCTAAACACAGTAAACTTATCTCCTATTACTGTTAATTTTTTATGAAAGGAAGATGGCAAATGAAGTTTGAACGGAATATCAGTATCCTTAACTCTTTATTACGTATTACTTGTGGTTTTACAGTATTAGCTTGGGCCATCGCTAAAATGGCAAAAAAACCATGGAAAGAATCATATTTATTTGTTGCCATGATGGCTGGCATGAAAATTGGGGAAGGGATTCTTCGCTATTGTCCAATCGTTGACTTAATGCAGCAAAGAGACTCTGTTGACTCATCTAAACAAAAAGACTCTCAAGTAGCAGATGCTATAAAAAACTTTCTTCCAGAGGATATTACTGAAAAAGATGAGCAATCTAATCACCACAATGAACCCTCACACTAAATCATATAAAAGACGAGCATCGCCATTCGATGCTCGTCTTTCTGTTTATATGAATTATGCTTTGATACCAATCGCACGATATCCAATATCTTTGCGCCAAAATAGGCCATCTTTTGAGATGTTCTCAAGTTGTTGATATACTTCTTGTTGAGCAGATAATAAATCCTTACCTTTTGCTGCTACAAGCAATACACGACCACCATTAGAAACAAATTGGCCATCGCTATTTTTCGCTGTTCCAGCATGATACACATGGGCATTATCACTAATTTTGTCCAAACCAGTAATAACTGATCCTTTCTTTACATCACCAGGGTAGCCTTCTGCTGCGACAACAACCCCAAGGACTGCCTCCTCATGCCATTCAATATTAATATCTTCACCAGCTAATACAGCTTGTAATACTTCTACGAAATCCGTTTTCAAACGTGGAAGCACCACTTGTGTTTCTGGATCTCCGAAACGCGCATTGAATTCAATAACCTTTGTACCTTTTTCCGTATGAATAAGCCCCGCATACAAAATACCTGTAAAGCTGCGACCTTCAGCTACCATCGCATTCACTGTTGGCCGAAGAATCGTTTCAACTGCTTTCGATACTACTTCATCAGAAATTTGCGGCACAGGAGAATACGCCCCCATTCCACCTGTGTTTGGACCTTTATCTCCATCAAACACACGTTTATGGTCTTGAGCGATTACCATTGGATACACTTTTGTATCGTTTACAAAAGCCATTAATGAGAATTCTTCACCATCCAAAAATTCCTCGACTACAACTTTTGCACTTGCTTCACCAAATTTTGCATCAACAAGCATATCATGAACTGCTTCTAATGCTTCCTCAAGAGTCATCGCTACGACAACACCTTTACCAGCAGCTAAGCCGTCCGCTTTAATTACGATTGGTGCACCAACTTTTTCAATATATGCTTTCGCACTTTCATAGTCGGTAAACGTTTCGTAAAATGCTGTTGGAATGTCGTATTTTTTCATTAAATCTTTGGCAAATGATTTACTGCCTTCAATGACCGCCGCTTTGCTGTTCGGACCATATACAGTTAAGCCTGCTTCTGTAAAATCATCTGCTAATCCATTTAATAATGGAATCTCAGGACCAATAAATGTTAATCCAATGTTTTGCTCTTTTGCAAATGCAACAAGTTCTGCATGATTTGTTTCGTCAATCGCAACAAGCTCTGCTACGTCTGTCATACCTGGATTACCTGGTGCAACAAACACTTTTTCTACAGACTTACTTTCAGAAAGTTTGCGAGCAATCGCATGTTCACGGCCGCCGCGACCAATAACTAATACATTCATAAACAAACCTCCTTATTTATTAATGTTTAAAGTGACGAACTCCTGTGAATACCATCGCAATGCCATACTCATCTGCTTTTTTAATAGAATCTTCATCTCTGATTGATCCGCCTGTTTGGATAATAGCTGTTACGCCAGCTTGTGCTGCCGCTTCTACTGTATCATCCATTGGGAAGAATGCATCTGAAGCAAGTGCGCTTCCTTTTGCTTTTTCTCCAGCTTGCTCTAAAGCAATTTTTGCTGCACCAACACGGTTCATTTGACCAGCACCAACACCAAGAGTCATTTGACCGTCTGTTACAACGATAGCATTGGATTTCACATGTTTTACAACTTTCCAACCAAGTTCAAGCGCTTTCCACTCTTCAGCTGTTGGTTCGCGTTTTGTAACAACTTTCACATCTGCATCCTTCAGGCTGTACGCATCACGGTCTTGAACTAACACGCCGCCTTCGATAGAAGTAAGTTTACGTTCTGGTTTTTTCGCTGCTTCAAAATCCACCGTTAACAAACGAATATTTTTCTTGCTTGTTAATACTTCAATCGCCTCATCAGAGAAGCTTGGCGCAATAATGATTTCTAAGAAAATTTCATGAAGTTTTTCAGCTGTTGCTTTATCTACTTCACGGTTTAACGCGATAATGCCGCCAAAAATAGAAGTTGAGTCAGCTTCGTATGCTTTTTCATATGCTTCAAGAATAGTTTCACCAGTTCCTACACCACATGGGTTCATATGTTTCACCGCTACCGCCGCTGGCTCTGTGAATTCTTGAACAATTTGCAATGCAGCATCTGCATCATTAATGTTGTTATAAGAAAGTTCTTTACCGTGCAATTGTTTTGCCTCTGCAATAGAGAAAACAGAACCAAGTGGCTTTTTATAAAAAGCTGCTTTTTGGTGTGGGTTTTCACCATAACGTAAAGATTGCTTTAACTCATAAGTAACCGTTAACGATTCTGGATTTTCTTCTCCAGCAAGCTCTGTCATGTATTCAGAAATAACTGCATCATATGCTGCTGTATGACGGAATACTTTTGCTGCTAAGCGACGATTCGTTGCTTTTGATACCGCACCATTCTCTTTTAATTCTGCTAAAACTGTATCGTAATCCGCTGAATCTACAACAACTGTTACATATTCATGGTTTTTAGCAGAAGAACGAAGCATTGTCGGTCCACCGATATCAATGTTTTCAATCGCATCTTCTACTGTTACGTCTGGTTTAGCAATTGTTGCTTGGAAAGGATATAAGTTTACACATACTAATTGAATAGGCTCAATATTATGCTCTTTTAATTGAGCTGCATGATCAGCATCACCGTGCTTCGCTAATACTGCTCCGTGAACATTCGGATGTAGAGTTTTAACACGACCATCTAAAATTTCCGGGAATCCCGTTACTTCACTAATTCCGATTACTTCAATTCCGTTTTCTTGAAGTGTTTTACTTGTACCACCTGTTGAGATAATGTCAAAACCAGCTTCTTTTAACCCTTTTGCGAACTCTACAACCCCTGTTTTATCCGATACACTAATTAAAGCACGCTTTGTCATTTGTGTTTGTCCCTCCATATGTAGCATTATTTTTGAAATAGTTCCGCTAAAACAGCAGGATACATCTCATGTTCCGTTTCTTGTATTCGTGTTTGCAACGTTTCTCTTGTGTCATCATCAAGTACTGGTACAGCTCTTTGGGCAATGATTGGCCCTGTATCCATTCCTTCATCGACGTAATGAATGGTTACTCCGGTTAATTTCACGCGGGCTTGAAATGCTTGTCCAATCGCATCCTTACCTGGAAAAGCAGGCAAAAGAGATGGATGAATATTAACCATTCGATGTGAATATGCCTGTAGAAGAGTTGGGCCAATTAAACGCATATAGCCTGCTAAAACAATAAATTCAATATCCCGTTCACGCAATTTTTCTAAAATTTCCATTTCAAAGGCCTCTTTGCTCGGATAATTTTTCGGTGAAAAGCTAAATGCTTCTACCTGTTCCGCCTTTGCGCGCTCAAGCACAAAAGCTTCCTCTTTATCACAGACAACGAGGCCAATTTCAGCTGCAAGTTTCCCTGCTTTAATAGCGTCTATAACGGATTGAAAGTTCGATCCATTCCCTGATGCAAAAACCGCAATTTTTTTCATCAGCTGAAGGACACTCCTTCACCAGCAACAACTGTCCCAATAATAGAAGCTGTTTCTCCACATTGTTCAAAATGAGCAAGTACTTGTTCTGCTTCTTCTTTTTTCACGACAGCAACCATACCGATTCCCATGTTAAAAATATTAAACATTTCTTGTTGTTGTAATTTTCCTTTTTCCTCAAGGTAATTGAACACAGTTGGAATAGTCCAGCTTCCTAGTTTAATGTCAACGCCTGTTCCTTCTGGAAGCATACGTGGAATATTTTCGATAAAACCGCCGCCAGTAATATGAGCAAGTCCTTTTAATTCGTATTTTTCCAATGTTGATAAGATGGAACGAACGTAAATTTTTGTTGGCGTTAATAATTCTTCGCCTAATGTACGATTAAACTCTGGAACAAAATCTTGTAACTTCATTCCGGCATCTTCAAGAAGAATTTTACGTACAAGAGAATAGCCATTGCTATGAATACCACTTGAAGCAAGACCGATTAACACATCGCCCTCTGCAATATTTTCTCCTGTTATTAAACGTGATTTTTCACAAGCACCTACTGTAAAGCCTGCTACATCATACTCTTCAATCTCATACATACCTGGCATTTCGGCTGTTTCACCGCCAATTAATGCACAACCAGCTTGCTCGCAACCTTCTGCTACACCTTTAACAATCATTTCAATACGAGCAGGATCTGCTTTTCCACAAGCGATATAGTCAAGGAAGTAAAGAGGAGCAGCGCCTTGTACTACTACATCATTAACACACATCGCTACAGCATCAATTCCGATTGTATCGTGCTTGTCCATCATGAAAGCAAGTAATAATTTCGTACCGACTCCATCCGTACCTGAAACAAGAACAGGCTCTTTTAATCCTAAAGAAGATAAATCAAACATGCCCCCAAAACCGCCCAGACCGTTCATTACTTCAGGGCGCATCGTGCGTGCTACATGTTTTTTCATCCGATTTACTGCCTCATAGCCAGCTTCGATATCCACACCAGCTTGCTTATATGCGTTAGCCATCAAGAAACCTCCTAATAATTAGAAAAGCGTAAGACGCCTGGCTATCAGCTTATGACCTCAAGCCGAAGGCGCCTAAAGCTAAATGTTGGTACTCTTTAAAAATTATCTAAAGTAAAACTTCATTTATTAGGTCCCTCTAATTGGGACCTAATAAGCGTTAGCATTTAACTGTTTCAAGCTCGTAATCATAAACCTCTGTTGGATAGTTCCCTGTGAAACAGGCAAGACAAGAACCACGTGTCTCTCCAGCGAATGGACGGCCAATTGCTTCGACCATTCCTTCCACGCTTAAAAACGTTAAAGAATCCGCACCAATTAGCTCACGAATTTCTTCGATTGATTTAGAACTAGCAATCAATTCTGACGTTGTCGATGTATCAATTCCATAGAAGCAAGGATTCTTAATCGGCGGTGAGCTAATAACTACATGCACTTCTTTTGCACCGGCATCCTTCAACATATTTACAATACGACGACTTGTTGTTCCACGTACAATTGAATCATCAACCATGACAACACGTTTTCCTTCTACTACTCCACGAACAGGAGAAAGTTTCATCTTTACCCCTTGTTCACGAAGAGACTGAGAAGGTTGAATAAATGTTCGGCCGACATAGCGGTTTTTAATCAAGCCCATTTCGTATGGAATGCCCGTTGCCTCAGCATATCCAATCGCTGCTGAAATACTTGAATCCGGTACACCAGTCACAACATCTGCCTCAATTTTTGCTTCTTTTGCTAACTGTTTACCAAGATTTTTTCGAGCTGTATGAACATTAATTCCATCAATATTACTATCCGGGCGAGAGAAATATACATACTCCATTGCACACATCGCACGTTGACTAGACTTGGAGAAAAATTCTGATGTAATTCCTTCATCATTAATTACAACAAGCTCTCCAGGCTCAATATCACGAACAAATTCAGCTCCGACAATATCAAGCGCACATGTTTCAGACGCCGCAATATACGCATCGCCAATTTTTCCAAGTGAAAGTGGACGAAGACCGTGCGGATCCAACGCTAAAATCATTTCTGTTTCCGTCAAAATAACGAATGCATAGGCACCTTTTATTAAACTTAAGCTATTTTTTACCGATTCCTTCAAAGTCGGAAAACCTGAGCGCTTAATTAAATGTGCCAATACTTCTGTATCGGAAGTTGTTTGAAAGATACTGCCTTGACCCTCTAACTGTGCTTTCAATTGAGTTGCATTTACTAAGTTTCCGTTATGAGCAAGTGCCAACCCGCCTGTAATCGATTGGAATAAGAACGGTTGGACATTCTGATAGCCGCCGCCGCCTGCTGTTGCATACCTTACATGACCAATCGCTGCTTTACCAGAGCCAGATAGCTCTTTCATTTTCTCCGCTGTAAAAATCTCTGTAACAAGTCCCTCGCCTTTTGAAATCGAAAGCTTAGAACCGTCTGTTGTGACGATTCCCGCTCCCTCTTGACCACGATGCTGCAAGCTATGAAGCCCATAATAAGCCAATTGAGCTGCATCTGGATGTCCCCAAACCCCGACAACACCACACTCTTCGTTTAAGCCTTTTATTTCAGCAAGCATGGGATAGCTCCTTTCCAAGCTGTTTGTAATTCTTGTACATTCGCTTCTACTAGCGTTGTTTCTTCTGAAGAAATACGTAATGTTGCATCATTTGTTACCGTACCGATTTGTACCGCATCTTTCACAGTTGCTTCAAATGCAGCTTGGTTTTCAGGACTTACAGATATTAAGAAACGTGATTGTGTTTCACTGAAAAGAGCTGTTACTGCTTCACCAGTTACAGTAACTGATGCACCAAGCGCTTTTTCACCAAATAATGATTCAGAAAGAGCTACAGCCAAACCACCTTCAGCAACATCATGAGCTGACTTGATTAGTCCTGCTTGAATAGCCGCTAAAATTTGTTGCTGACGTGCTTGTTCTACGTCTAAATCGATTTCTGGTGCACGACCGAAAATTTCACCTTCAGTCAATTTTTGAAGCTCACTTCCTCCAAATTCAGGCTTCGCTTCGCCTACTACATAGATGAAGTCACCTTCATTTTTGAAAGACTGTGTAGTAATATGTTTTACATCTTTCACAAGACCAACCATCCCAACAACTGGAGTCGGGTACACAGCTTCACCGTTTGTTTCGTTATATAATGAAACGTTTCCGCCGATAACAGGCGTGCTTAATGTACGGCAAGCATCGCTCATGCCGTCTGCTGCTTTTTCTAATTGCCAGAAAATTTCTGGTTTCTCTGGATTACCAAAGTTTAAGCAGTCTGTAATTGCAAGTGGCTCAGCACCAGAACAAATAATGTTACGAGCTGCTTCCGCTACTGCAATTTTTCCACCTGTTTCCGGATCTAAGTATAAATAGCGAGAGTTACAATCTGTTGTCATCGCTAATGCTTTATTTGTGCCGCGTACACGTACAACTGCTGCGTCAGAACCTGGTGCAATAACTGTGTTTGTACGAACCATATAATCATATTGATCATATACCCACTCTTTGCTTGCAATCGTTGGTTGTTGTAAAAGAGCAAGTAATGTTTCTTTATAATCCGTAACAGCTGGTACTTTTGGTTCCATCGCTTGGAAATCACGGAATCGTTGCGGTTCGCTTGATGGTTTATGATACACCGGTGCATCTTCGGCTAATGCATCAACTGGTACTTGTGCAACAATTTGACCTTGGTGATATAACGTTAAGTTTTTATCATCTGTTACTTCCCCAACAGCTACCGCTTCTAAATCATATTTCGTAAATAAATCAACGATTTCTTGTTCGCGACCTTTTTTCACAACAATTAACATACGCTCTTGTGATTCAGAAAGCATCATTTCGTATGCTGTCATGCCTGTTTCACGTTGTGGAACAAGATCAAGATTCATCATAATCCCAGAACCTGCTTTACTTGCCATTTCAGCAGATGAACTTGTTAAGCCCGCTGCTCCCATATCTTGAATTCCAACTAAGGCATCCGATTGAATCAATTCAAGACATGCTTCAAGAAGTAGTTTCTCCATGAATGGATCCCCAACTTGAACCGCTGGACGCTTCTCATCAGAATCCTCTGAAAGCTCTTCAGAAGCAAATGTAGCACCGTGAATACCGTCACGACCTGTTTTCGCTCCTACATACATAACCGTATTACCAACGCCGTGTGCTTGACCTTTTTTAATATCTTCATGGTTAATTAAGCCCACACACATTGCATTAACAAGCGGATTTCCTTCATAAGATGGATCAAATTGAACTTCACCGCCGACTGTCGGAATTCCGATACAGTTTCCATAGCCTGCAATTCCAGCTACTACTTCTTTAAATAAATATTTTACACGGTCATTATCTAATTCACCGAAACGTAATGAGTTCAGCATCGCAATTGGACGTGCACCCATTGAGAAAACGTCACGAATGATTCCGCCGACTCCTGTTGCAGCCCCTTGGTATGGTTCAATAGCTGATGGGTGGTTGTGGCTTTCAATTTTGAAAACAACTGCTTGGTTATCGCCGATATCAACGATTCCTGCACCTTCACCAGGTCCTTGAAGCACTTTTTCCCCTGTAATCGGGAACTTCTTTAAAATAGGCTTGGAGTTTTTATAAGAACAATGCTCTGACCACATAACTGAAAACAATCCTGTTTCCGTGTAGTTTGGCAGTCTGCCTAAGATTTTCTCCACCATGGCAAATTCCGAATCGGAAAGTCCCATTTCTGCGTAGATGCGTTCGGATTTAATCATCTCCGGATTTGGTTCAAGCTGTAACAACATGTGTTTCCCTCCAGTTTTTTACGATGGATTGAAAAATCTTTAAGCCGTCTGTGCTGCCAAGCAACTCATCAACGGCACGTTCAGGGTGTGGCATCATGCCAAGTACATTCCCTTGTTTATTTGTAATACCTGCAATATCTTCAAGACTTCCGTTCGGGTTTGTACCCGCATACGTAAAGACGATTTGTTTGTTTTCTTTTAATTCAGCAAGTGTTGCTTCGTCACAGTAGTAATTTCCTTCACCATGTGCAATTGGCACAGTAATCGTTTCATTTGCTTCGTAGCTTGTTGTGAACATCGTTTCATTGTTCGCTACTTGAAGTTCTACATTACGGCAAATGAATTTTAAACCGTCATTGCGACGCATCGCACCTGGAAGCAACCCTGCCTCAAGTAAGATTTGGAATCCGTTACAAACGCCAAGAACTGGTTTGCCAGCCTCTGCTGCTTTTACTACTTCCGCCATGACGTTAGAGAAACGAGCAATCGCTCCACAACGCAAGTAATCTCCATACGAGAAACCACCTGGTAGAAGAATGCCGTCGTATTCATCAAGATTGTCGGCTGAATGCCAAACATATTCTACTTCTTCTCCAAGAGCATCTTTAATTGCGTGGAACATATCAACATCACAATTTGAGCCAGGGAAAACAATTACGGCAAACTTCATTGAGCGACAACCTCCTCAACTTCATAACGATAGTCTTCAATAACCGTATTCGCTAATAACTTTTCACACATTTCTTTAACCAATTGATCTAAATCACGTTCTGTTTTATCAATTGTTAGCTCGATGTATTTCCCGATACGTACATCGCTTACTTCATTGTACGTTAATGTATGAAGCGATTGTTGAACAGCCGCTCCTTGAGGATCTAGTACGCTTTCTCTTAGTGTGATATATACTTTAACCTTATACATGTTGAATACCCTCCAGCTTAGCTAAAATTTTCTTGTATGCGTCTGTTAAATTCCCTAAATCTCGACGGAATACGTCTTTATCCATTTTCTCGTTTGTTTTAGCATCCCAAAAGCGGCAATTATCTGGAGAAATTTCATCCGCCAATAAAATCGCGCCATCTGATGTTTTCCCAAACTCTAATTTAAAGTCAATTAATTTTATTCCCAATTCTTCGAAAAATACGGATAGAACTCGATTTACTTCTAACCCTTTTTCTTTTAAAATAGCAATTTCCTCACGACTTGCAATCTCTAGCTCTTCAATATGGTCTTCAGTTAACAGGGGATCACCAAGTGAATCGTCTTTATAATAAAACTCCACTAACGGTTTTTTTAATGATGTACCTTCTTCAACGCCCAAGCGTTTGGAAAAACTACCAGCAGCTGTATTACGGATAACTACTTCAAGTGGAATAATCTCAACCTTTTTTACAAGCTGTTCTCGTTCAGAAATCTTTTCAATAAAGTGAGAAGGAATATTTTCTTCCTTTAGCTTCGCAAATAATAAACTTGTAATTTGATTATTTAAAGCCCCTTTACCTTCGATTTCTGATTTCTTTTCTCCATTAAAAGCTGTTGCCGAGTCTTTAAACTCCACCCATACAACCTCATTATTATCCGTTGCATAAATTCGTTTGGCTTTTCCTTCATAAAGCAATTCTCGTTTCTCCATCTGTCCGTCCTCCATATTGAATATTGGGAATAATACAATTAAGTATTTTCGTGATAACAAGCGTTTAACTCGATTTCGATTAAACGCTTGTTTGTTTCTTACAATCCTAAACGATCAAAGATTACATCGACATTTTTCAGATGATATGTTGGATCGAAACAATCATCTAGTTCTTCTTTTGTCAATAAGCTCGTAATTTTATCATCTTTTTCGATTAAGCTTCGGAATGGAACTTGTAATTCCCACGCTTGCATCGCTTTTGGTTGTACAGTATCGTAAGCTTCTTCACGAACAAGTCCTTTATCAATTAAAGCAAGCAGTACTCGCTGAGAGAAAATGAGACCTAGTGTACGGTCCATATTGCGTTTCATATTTTCCGGATAAACTGTTAAGTTTTTAACAATGTTGCTAAAACGATTTAACATGTAGTTCAAAGCAATCGTTGCATCCGGTAAAATAACGCGCTCTGCAGATGAATGAGAGATGTCACGTTCGTGCCATAATGACACATTTTCGTAAGCTGTCATCATGTATCCACGAATAACACGTGCCATACCCGTCATATTTTCAGAACCGATTGGGTTACGTTTATGCGGCATAGCAGAAGATCCTTTTTGACCTTTTGCGAAGAACTCTTCTACTTCACGTGTTTCACTTTTTTGTAATCCGCGAACTTCTGTTGCAAATTTTTCGATTGATGTTGCAATAAGTGCTAATGTGCTCATATAGTGCGCATGACGATCACGTTGTAGCGTTTGTGTAGAGATCGGTGCTGCTTGTAAACCTAATTTCTCACATACATACTGCTCAACGAATGGATCGATGTTTGCGTATGTGCCAACAGCTCCAGACATTTTTCCGAACTCAATTGTCTTTCTAGCTGCTTCAAAACGTTCTACATTACGTTTCATTTCTTCATACCAAAGACCAAGCTTTAAGCCAAATGTAGTTGGTTCAGCATGCACACCGTGCGTACGTCCCATCATCACAGTATATTTATGTTCTTTTGCTTTATTTTTTAAGATTTCAACAAAATTATTTAAGTCTTTTGATAAAATATCATTCGCTTGTTTAATTAAATAAGAAAGAGCTGTATCGACAACATCTGTTGACGTTAAACCGTAATGGACCCATTTACGTTCTTCTCCAACCGTCTCCGATACCGCACGTGTAAATGCCACCACGTCATGGCGAGTTTCTTTTTCAATTTCATTAATGCGATTAATATTAAATGTTGCATTTTCACGAAGAAGTTTCACATCTTCTTTCGGAATAACACCAAGTTCAGACCAAGCTTCACATGCCAAAATTTCTACTTCTAACCACGCCTTAAAGCGGTTTTCTTCCGTCCAAATTGCTCCCATTTCTGGGCGAGTATAACGTTCAATCATTATTTCATCCTCCGTTTCAACTAATTACTTCCATATCCCACTCTGATTACTTTCGTGCAAAGCTTCCTCAACCGTTGGGCGCAAAATATTCACATGCCCCATTTTTCGCTTGATCTTAGCTTCCGCTTTACCGTACAAATGAACTTTCCAATCTTTACGCGTTGGAATTTCCTTCAAGAGTGGATCGAGATGTTCACCTAAAATATTAACCATCACTACCGGCTTTAATAATTCTGTATTGCCTAATGGCCAGTTGCAAACCGCACGAACATGTTGTTCAAACTGCGATGTTTCACAAGCTTCCATTGTATAATGCCCAGAATTATGTGGTCGTGGTGCTAATTCATTAACAATAATATTATCATCTTCTGTCAAAAACATTTCCACTGCTAGCGTACCTACTAATTCAAATGCTTCAGCAAGCTTAGATGCCTGCTCAATCGCACGTTGCTCAGCCATTTCACTAATGCGCGCTGGAACAATACTTTTATGTAAAATATTGTCCACATGAATATTTTCAGCAACAGGAAACTGTTGACAATCACCAAATGCATTTCTCGTCACAATGACAGAAATCTCTTTCGTAAAAGGAATCCATGCTTCTAGCACGCACACACCACTTTTTAATAATGGTTCAGCTTGAGGAATATCAGCTTCTTCTCTAATAACAAGCTGTCCTTTTCCGTCATAGCCTCCGCGTGTCGTTTTTAATACACTTGGATAGCCTAATTCTTCTATATATTGATGAATATCTGATATCGTTTGAATTTCACGATAAGGAGCCACCATTGCTCCTGCATCGGCAATAGCTTTCTTTTCCGTTAACCGATCTTGCGTTATCTTCAACAATTGTGAACCTTGTGGAAGATACGCATGATTCTTCAACCAATCTAATGCTTCAAAGCTAATATTTTCAAATTCATACGTAATCACATCACTAACATCCGCTAGCTTCTTCAAAGAGGCAATATCATCGTACGCCCCATTTATTTCAATATCAGCGACTTGAGCACATGGACCATCTGCAGCTGGTTCAAGCACAGCAATTTTAAATCCTGATGCTTTAGCCGACAACGCCATCATTCTGCCAAGTTGCCCGCCGCCAATAATTCCGATTGTCTGCCCTGGTAAAATTACTCGATTATTTAAGCTGTTCACTGCTCGCTAACACCTTTTCCTTTGATTCGTTTCGCAAACCTTCTAATTTATCAGCAATAGTCGCATCCGTCGTACCAAGAATTTGAGCCGCAAGTAAACCAGCATTGGTCGCTCCAGCCTTTCCGATTGCCACTGTAGCTACTGGCACGCCGCCTGGCATCTGAACAATCGATAACAAAGAATCCATGCCATTTAGCGCTTTCGATTGAACAGGCACACCAATAACCGGCACAATCGTCTTCGCTGCTGTCATCCCTGGAAGATGAGCTGCTCCACCTGCACCTGCAATAATAACCTTTAAGCCTTTTTCTTTAGCACTTTCGGCATATTCAAATAGCAAATCAGGTGTCCGATGTGCAGAAACGACTTGTTTTTCGTAAGGAATCTCAAGTTGCTCTAATATATCGCATGCGTGTTTCATCGTTTCCCAGTCTGAAGTACTTCCCATTATGACACCGACTACTGGCTTCATAAATTCCCCTCCAAAATCTTTAGAAAATAAAAAACGGACAGACTTTCTCCAGAGAGAAAGCAGTCTGTCCGATTACAATCAATATTCTGAAACAGACAAAAAGACTGAGCTGTCTCAGCTGTGGTCAGCTACTTTACTCATAGTCCAATGATTTACGGTCATTGGGTAGAAACTTTTGGGCCTTATTCCCTTGATTATATGAGATACCTAAATATTATTTAACTATCATCATCTTACCGTCACAGCATTTTGATGTCAAGCTAATATCGAATAATATTTTATTACCATTCAACTAATGTTCGTGTTTTACTCGATTAATTTTGCTTCAAAAACAATTTTCCTTTTAATTGGCTCATAATGGACCTTACCATCCTTTATTTGCTCTTCAAATATCGGCTCCTCACAACGCCTTACTGGATAATATCCAGCTGCCTTCATGCGGTCCAAACACGCATCAATTGTTTCTCCCTCTTGCACCTCAAACTTCTCCTTACTTTTCTGACTCATAAAACACAATCCTTTCCTGTCCCTATTTTACTTTATCCAAGATGCAAATTGTATTTAGTATATGTAAAATACTTATGATTATCAAATGAATATCATTAATTGCTATAATCAAACAATTAAGGGGGGATATAATTGAAAGAAATTATTCAAATGCTAGTAGATATTGTAAATAATCTCCACGACTTTATCCAAATATTCGTCAATCATACGTTAAATCTCGGTTGGACGGATAAAGATTTACACTTTTGGATTATGGGAATAATCGGAATCATTATCTTTCTTGTTGTTCTTGTATTATCAAAAATCATAGCTAAAATGCGTTTTGGTATTACTATCCTTTCTTTTCTTTATACGTTTACATGTATGATCGTTCTAGTTTTTGCTATTGAAATTCAACAAGCATTGACGAATCGAGGAAATATGGAGTTTCAAGATGCTATTATAGGACTTCTAGGATTTATCGCATTTTTCTTGATCTTTGCAGCTATTTCAGGTGCTTTCTTAACAGGGAAAAAGATGTGGAACCAATTGAATAAAAAGAAGAGATAGGGTGACTGTCGTTTAAATGAGCATTTATCAGTGAAAACCTTCACTTTATTAATGAAATTGATTGATTTACCAACTAAAATATGTAATTTATTAACAGCACAGAAAAAAGACCAGCAAAATTGCTGGTCTTTTTTCTGTTTTGCTTGGCGACGTCCTACTCTCACAGGGG
>NZ_QWVS01000005.1 GCF_003570725.1 Peribacillus asahii | reverse complement strand
CAGTAACAAAGGCTTTCAGCCGTAGAGCAAACCATCCGTTATCACGGGTGGTTTTGACTTCTTAGACTATTCGCATATTTGTTTATTTTTTTAGAACAGGTATTAAACATCATATATTTTACGATTGATATCGATAGAATATATAGAATAACTATCACCAATGAATATATGAGAAACTATATTGCATTTTTGGCAACATGAAACAACATTGGAGGGTTAATCTTACATGTTATACTAAGGAAGTAATTTTCCTTGCTTTTCTAATATATGAATATTATGAAGGTTAAAAAAATAAAATCAGGGGAGGACATATAGTGGAGGTTTTTTCGTTGTTTAGAATTGTACACATCGTAGCGGGATTTGTAGCGCTAATTCTTTTTTGGATACCTATGGTTACCAAAAAGGGAGGCAAAGTTCATAACACTATCGGGTGGATTTATGTATACGCTATGAGTGCAGTTGCCATTTCAGCCTTTTATATGGGGGTATATCGAGTATTTTTCGATAATCAAGCGGATGCTGATAGAATTTCTTTTTCGTGGTTCTTAATATTTATTTCTATTCTGAGCGGTGCATCTGCATGGTACGGAATACGTGTACTCCGATTTGAAAAGAGAAAAGATACGCATCGTAAAGTAATCGATCTTCTTGTCAGTCTACTGCTGCTTTCTTCAGGAATTGGGGTTGGGATATATGGTCTAATTATTGAGTCAGCACTTATTACTTATTTTCCTTTACTAGGTCTTTTATTAGGCGGAATCCAATTAAATTATTGGTTGCGTAAACCGGTGAAAAAGATGCACTGGCTATTTGAACATTTTGGAGGAATGATTGCTTGCAGTATTTCAACAGTTACGGCCTTTACTGTATTTGGAGCTCCAAGATTATTAAACATTCAATCTTCAAACCTGTTTTTATGGCTGCTTCCGACATTTATTCTTGTTCCAGTGTTAGTCGGCTTTACAGTGTATTATGAAAGAAAATTTAATAATAGAAAAAAAGACGCATCTATAAATATTTAGTTAATGAATATAAACAAAATGCCCTGCTGGTTTTTTGTCAGTAGGGCATTTTGTTTATATTAAAAAAGGAGGGATTCTTATTTAACTCACATTTAATATTAATTGAGGAAGTGTTTTAGAATGGGGATTTTATCTATAATAATAGAGGTTTAGGATTTTCTATAAACAAATCATTGAGATAATTAAGAGTTTATTTTAATTTTATGGCATTACCAGTAGTAGTTTGCAACTCTACAAGTAAGAATAGTATATAAAGATAAGCGGTTTCAATAATACACGAGGTATTCTCTTTAAAAGCATTCATAAACATTTTCATAGGAATCTCCCTCTCCTCAATATGATTTATACTAACATCATACTGATAATCCTATTTTAAATCTTTATTTGTGTTAGAATATATGACGTGCTTTTTATGCATATTTAAAGAGTTATATAAGTGCCAATCTACATGATTGTGATAAAGAAAGCGGAATACAAGCAACCTCATCAACAAAATGCGTACATTAAACTGAATTGGTTTGAGCCGTCGTTTGCAATACAGTGTTATGATAGTAAAAAGGTGTCTGTCCTGTTCAAATGTTTTACTGGGATGGTGGAGGCGTGAGAGGGTGTCAAAGAAAGTTTCGACATCATCAATCTCAAGTCAATTTTTATAAACGAAATAAAACACAAGAAAATTGAAAAATATTCTTAGAACTTGAAGAGAGGATATTTCTGCACAATTATCCATTCATTCTCTTTATGAATTTAGGGGAAGGAATAAGTAGAATATATCATTATTCAAATGGAGGAAGAATCTCAAGAAAAGTGAACTCTGATGGTGTTGCTAGTATGGTCTTTGTGAAGGATTACACTTAAACTATAGAGCAGTGCTAGTTCAAGAACGGAGACAGTAAAAGCTGTCTCTTTTATTAAGGTATTAGCAACAATCTCTACGAACAGAATCATAACAAAAAAGACATCTACTAAGGATGTCTTCTATTTATATGTAGTTTTATAGGGGTCCCGCTGGCAATGCGGTGCTACTCCTTTTATGATTTAATAGATAGCGATAAATTGTTTGCTAACGAAGTATAGAACTCAACATTTCGCTTACCATGAGTTACTTGAGTTTTTAAAATTCGCTTAATGTTAATGAGTTGATAATCGTTGTATCTTATAAAAACCGTAAATAAGGAATTTTTGAGTTTATCTAAATCCTTGTAATTCACTTGAAGCTGCCCAAAGTTTCCTGAAATGTGAAAATCACAATGGACTTCATTATCAAAGCGTTTTCGATCTCTTATCAGAACCGTATTGATGTTATCAATATAGTCGCCGTAGATTTCAAACGTTTGCACATATCGATTATTCACTACATAAGAATCAAGTGCTTTAGCAAGCATTGGTATTCTAATGAATCGATACTTGTCCTCCAAAAAGGGGACTTCATAATAAGGGAATGAATCTTGAATAACATATTTCTTGTTTTTATCCCTTTTTGACCACTCGAATAGTTTAATAAAGTCGTCTTTTCTTCCTTCTAGAAACAAGTCAATTGCAGCACGATAGAAAGGAGTTTTAAATCCTTTTCTAAAGTCATAGCGCAAATTTTTTGTTGTTTCTATTGCTTGCTCAAGTATCTCAATGAAATCTTCCTTGCTTTCTGATTTTACAAAAAGCCAGCTATCGAATGTTTTTACGATGTCAGTTTCATAAATTCTAGTTAAAGCTGCTTTCTCTTTTTCAATAGACAGCTTTTTAACTTTGATATAATTTATTACATTGAGATCGGATCTTCTTTTATCTAAAACGTTTGTCACCCGGGTTAATGAACTAGGATTGTCGTCCGTTCGATTAACATAATATATAGGTTTGGTTGTCGTAGATACACGGTTCACATGGAAAAACACATCACAGAAAAACAACTTGTCTTCAGCAAACTTCATTTCTGGAAATCGTATATCGTGTTCTTTTAGTAATGACAACTTCATCATTTTAGATGGAGGTCCCATATGATGAAAAAAGTGCGGTACATCAAATGGGGATATACTCCGTCTTTCCATGATAGAAGCAAATTCCCCGACAATACTTTGTTCTTTAGTTTCAACTTTTATCGTTTTTCCAACGACATAATCATCATTGGTTTCTTCTAAAATATTATAAAGGGCTTCAATTCCATCAGGAGCGAGCCAATCATCCGCATCTAAGAATGTAATGTACTTACCCGTAGCTAATTCAATCCCAATGTTTCTTGGTAAACCTGGAGATCCGCTATTTTCTTTAAGTGAAACAAAACAAATATTATTATACTGTAAAGCATACTCCTTTATTATTTCTGGACTATTATCAGTTGAACAATCATCAACTATAATATGTTCAATATTATGCATACCAATAGTTTGATTAATAACGGAATCCATTGTTTGCTTTATAAAATTCTCCGAATTATATGAGGCCGTAACAATCGTGACCTTTTTATTCCGTTTTAAAAATTTGTTTCTAAAACTATTAGGATTGTTAATGATATAAACTCTATCAGAATCAATATATTCCTTTGCGTGCTGTTTAAAAGATGTATCCAAAATACTTGCCCTCCTGTTAGAGAGTATAGTGGTCCTACTAGCGAATCGTGGAATGTTGGTTGGTATCCCTAATGATGTTGAAATATGTAAAATCACAGTTTTTGGGCGCCCTTTTGTGAATTTAATACTAAAAAATTATACTCCTACTTTTTAAAATGGATATATATCCCAAAACTTTCTTTTATGGTACTACCACATTCAAACTAAATCTAGAGTAAATAGTACTACCAAAAGACGTTCTAAATCAAAGTATCAGACACATCCTTTGTTTCAAAAGTTATAAGAAAGAAGCGTATCAAAAAGTACCAAATATTGAATATATATAAAATAAGAATTATGTAGTAGAATTAGTACATTAAAACATAGTTTTCGGGGTGCAATTAATGGGGGTTGAAATTGTAATATATCAAGGCGAAAAATATTATGTTCTTAAACAATACGATTCTGGTTATTGTGAAATTCAAAAAGACAAAACAATGTATCATGAAATTAAATTAGTACATGTATCGGAGTTATCCGAAGTAATAGACAAAAAGAAGGAGGGCACTCATTAACGGGTGTCTTTTTTTGTGTATCAAAAAGTATAACTTGTGAGTAGCTCTATTCTAATATAAGGGAAAGAACCAGTACGAGTTAGTTGATAATTAGCTAGTTGTATTGAAGGTGAAAAACAAAGGCTAACACAATGTCAGCCTTTGTTGATTTTTATTAATAAATTTTTGGATTAACAAGAGCGAACATTCCGCTCTCACCAGCATCTGTTGAATTAAGAGTAGTTACAACCTCTAATTTTTTTAATGGGTTAAAACTTTTTTAGTTTTGTAAATTCACATTTTCTTATTCCATTAATGAGCAGCAGAGTTTAATAGGGATGTGGCGAAATTTGTAAAATTGGGATATTTCCTGAATGATAATAAATTGCCGTTATTATAGTTTCTTTAAATCATCATTTAATTTCCGTGCTTGATTTTTGAAGTAAAGATAAAATGCAACCCAAAAGATTGTATAGGTGACAATGGAAATTAAGAGTGTTAACAAAATATTCATGATATTAAATGGGATCCATTCGATCATGAGTGCCAAGATGAGGTATAGGATTGTGACGGTTAAAAAATGAAGAATGGTCTGTTGGGAAAGTTTCAAATTCCTGTTTTCAAAGTACAAAGGACTGACTGTAAAAAACCAGCCGCAGAGAACAAAACCTACGGAGTTTTTCAAAAATAATGGTCCATCTATCATTTCGAAGCCATCAAAAAGGATATTCAAATTGGTGACTAAAACCGCAATAAAGCCTCCGAAGAAAATACCGATGAAACTACGGATAATAAAAGTTTTCATTCTACTTTCCTCCTATTCAATTTTAGAGCCTCTTTAATCGCAGGGACATAGGTACGAGACACATATTCCTTCCTTCCTGATTTGAAGTAAACGCAGAGTGTACCATTGAATGATGCTTCAAAATGGCTCAATTGATTCAAATTGGCGATAACCGATTTAGACAGGCGGATAAATTTTTTAGAAGAGAGCATGGACTCGAGCTCATATAATTTCTCTTTTAAAATAAAAGAATCTGTTTCCGTTACGGCGATAATATGATCATTTTCAGTATGAAAATAGTGGATGTCATCCGGTTTGAGAATATGTTGCATTTCTCCCTTTTTTCCAATCAGGAATTGTTGCTCCCTTCCATAGAAGAAGTCAATGAGTTCCTGTATATTTTCATCCAACTCAGGCCCTTCGATGGTAACTTTCGTTTCTTTAAGTGCTTTGTCAATGTTAAGGGAAATTTTCAAATTTCAGACACCTCTTTTCACCTAAAAGTATATTCGATTCAGCTCTCGATATTGTATGATGAAATTCCTTTCAAGTCTGCATAATTCCAATAAATGGAAGTTGGTGAGAGGTAACTTGCGGAAAATAGTTGGTAACTTACATAAAAGGAATCCATGCTCCATTTAACGAAAACAACAATTTGTTGAGGTAGTTATAAAGAAAGTCATAAAACCTTCAACTGTGAGAGAGGAATGGTTACATTATTTTTTGAAAAGTATTATTCATTACTTTGCGAAGTATTGTACTTAAGGTAACGGGGGCTTTACTTTAATATGGAGTGAAGCCTTTTTCTTGTTTAAGTCCAGATAATCGAATGATGTTTTCCTGGAATAATTTCATAGGAGGTGTAAAGTATGTTTAAAGAAGATAAAAAGAAAAAACAAGATTTACAGCTAGCTCTTTATGTCTTTCCTGCAGCCAGTATTGGTGCTCTTATTGGTTTATTAACCTATGTTAAAGGTTGGCTTTAATGGAGCAATGAAAAAAGCCCAATTTCATTTATGTTGAAATTGGGCTTTTTATATTTACTTATATATAGTGCAAAATAGCGTTTGAAAAGTGTAAAATTTATCTCTTAAAGTCACATTTCATTGGGATTTAATACCACATACTTCGAACTAAGTATCTACTGTAATAAAATTAATATTGTAATATGCTATTATAAGTAGGTTAACAATGTTAATTTATGTTTTATTCAAAGATTTCTAGAATGTTCAGTAAAAAAATACTATAAGGAGTCCTAAAATGAAAAAGAAAATAAACTATTTAATCTTATTTTTAACTGCCATCTTTATAGTTGGTTGTACGAACGTAGAAGATGCATCCGTTACAGATAAAGAAACAGATTCACAAGAAGTAACAACAAATAATAATGGAACAGAAAAAACTACGACTGAAAAACAAGTAGTAGAGGGAACACCAACCCAATCAAATAATGAACGCTTCTCAGGATACAAACTTATTGAAGTTGATGGCGGTGATTTGTCTGGATATCGTGAACCTAACGTCGTCGTTGACATTGGTTTTGGGGACCGTGAATATTGGGCATTTACTAATGAACATGGGCAACTAGTACGTGTCATTGCTGACGAAATCGTTCTACAAGATGACGATAACGAACCTGTAACATCGTCTGGCAGATACTACAATGACGAAGCAAAAGTTCCTGGTGTTGAGAGAGCAGATTTAGATGAAGGACATATCATTGCAGATTCTCTCGGAGGGGTATCCAATGCTTACAATATTACTCCACAAGAAAGTACGCTTAACCGACATGGTGATCAAGCATATATGGAAGATGCCATTCGTAAAGCTGGTGGAGCTACTAATTTTGAAGCAATTATCACATATCCTAATACGGAAACACAGATTCCTTCTCATTACAAGTACACTTATACTTTAAAAGGGAATAAAATTGTAGATGAGTTTGATAACGGCAACCCTGATGAAATAAATAAATCTCTAGGATTAACTGAAAGTAAATCAACTAACTCAAATAAGTCAACAAGTTCTAATAAGTCCGATGCTTCGAATGGCACTAAAGACATTTCTAGCGTTGATACAGATGGAAATGGTCAAGTAACGATTAAAGAAGCAAAAGCAGCAGGTTTTAGTATGCCAATAACGAGTGATCATTGGTTATACCCATATATGCAAGATAATGATAAGGACGGTATGGTAGGTGAGTAAGCCCCTAGAACTTTGAGGGGAAATCTAACACATTTCGTATGTACTCATTTGGGAACGGACGAAAAATAAAAGAGAACTGACTCGAGTTATCTTAGGGTGACAACCCTTAAATGTATGTTTTTTGTTATGATTCTGTTCGTAGAGATTGTTGCTAATGCCTTACTGAATAAAAGAGACAGCTTTTACTGTCTCTTTTATTCAACTAAAGCTACCCGATAGTTTAAGTGCAATATTTCGCAAACTTTTTTAAAGTCCCCCATTGCTGAATATTTGAAAAGCCCTTTTAGTTATGATATCTCCCTTGTCAAACCAAAAAATCATTAATTTTCCATGCAATATTACATAATTGATAAAAAAATACCAGATACTTGTTATAGAATATAAAATTAATCTTAAAAAGGAATTGATTATATGGATAATAAAAAGGCTGCAAAGTTAACTGCGGGTGAGTTAGCACACTGTTGGGAACAGTTAATGAATAATAGTATGTCAAATATTGTTTTGGAGTATCTTACCTTAACATCTGAACTAGAAGAAGTTAAATCTCTTTGTAGTGAGGCGGGTTCTATTTCTAAATCTGCTGTACAATTTTTTGAATCTGTTCTACGAAGTGAAAACTATCCAATCCCCAAAGGCTTTAACATTAAAGATGATTTAAACCCAAATGCCCCTAAGATGTATACGGATATTTTTATACTATTTTATTTAAATAATATGTCTAAAACTGGAATGTCCTTAACAAGTATGGCACTATCCGATTCAGTAAGGGAGGATATCCGCAATTTTTTCCACGAACAATTAAAAAACGTTTCAAGTTTATTTGAACGTACAACAACTATTCTATTGGAAAAGGGAGTATTTGTAAGACCTCCTTCAATTACCTCCACTCATGAAACAAATCCAATTGCAGATAAAGGATTTTTGGGTAACTTCTTTAAGGATAATAGAGAATTAACGGCAAGAGAAGCAAATGAGCTACACAAAAATGTTTTTATGAATTATATTGGTAAAAACTTATTAATTGGATTTATACAATCTACATCTAATCAGCAATTAATGAGTTTATTGCAACATGGAAAAGAATTATCTTTAAATATTATAGACAAATTAGGTGATATTTTAATTCGAAATGATTTGCCTATTTCAATGACTTGGGATACGAATGTTTTGGATGGTAAAACATCTCCTTTTTCAGATAAATTAATATCTTATCTATTAGACCAACTTAATCGTGATGGTATCGCCAGTTATGGGTATAGTGCAGCAGTAAGTATCCGAAAAGATTTAAAAACTACATATGCAAAGATAATTGCAGATGTGTATCAATATGAAGAAAATATAAAAACCTTTATGATAAAAAATGAGTGGATGGAGAAACCTCCTGTTGCACTAAATAGGGATAAGCTTGCTCAAGACTAAAGAAAAAAAGCTACCAAAGTACGGTAGCTTTTTTTGTGACTATTAAACCGATTGAGTTGTTTGATCGTGTGAAGCAGAAGGTTTTAAATCTGTTCGATCTAAGAAGAAGGAAGCTAAGGTTCCTCCAACCAATCCCCAAAAAGGTGCCCCGATATGAAAGATAGAAATTCCAGAAAGTGTAATCAAAAATGAAAATAAAGCACCTGTTTTAAAACGCCCTGAAAAGCTCGTCTTCAAAGAGTCAATAAGGACATTAATCATGGCCAGCCCGCCCAGCATTTTAATTAATGAGGAGGGAATCAAATGGGGAACGGCTGCCGCCATTGGTGCAAAAACAGCTAATAAACATGACAAAATTCCTAATACGATTGCAGCGGCATATCGATTTTCTTTCAATCCAGATTCTTTACTTGCTAATAAGGCAGTCATTGGACCGGCAATACAAGCAGAATGGCCGCCCATAAATCCATTGAGAATCGATCCAATCCCGCTCCAACTCGTCATAGAATTAATGGGCGGGAGATAATTCGCACTCTCCAGAACAGCAATTCCTTGAGCATTTTGTATTGCGATGACCGTAAGCACTAACGGAATAACCAGTTCTCCCATCACAGATAGATTAAAGGAAGGAAAGACAACGTGCGGTACCGCCAAAGAAAATGATACACCATGAACTTGAATTCCTGGTAATACTTTTAATAAAACAATAGATGTGAGAATAGCCCCAACAATGGGAGGAAATTTTTTTGACAGCTTTCCGAAAAAAGAAAGAACAAGAAATACTAGAAAAGGAATTCCATTTAACAAGGGGTTGTCGAGAATAGAACGAAACATATCTGTACCAAAAGGAAGAAGGACGCCGGAAACCATTCCCATCATGACTGGCATAGGAAGGACCTTCATTAATTTATCGATCATTCCAGATATTCCTAAAAGAAAAATGACGATGCCTGTCACGAGATAGGCACCAACTACCTGGCTAAATGTGTAATGAGATAAGGATGCTCCGACAAGGATTGCACCAGGAATCGAAAAAGCATATCCAATCGGCTGGCGGTAATAAAAGGAGAGACCAATCGATAGCAATCCTCCAATTCCATAAATAGCAAAGATCCAGGATGTAATGGCTGAATCAGATAGGTGGCCTTTCGAAGCTGCTTGTAAAACAATCAGTAATGGTCCAGTTGCGCCGAATAGCCAGGCCACAAAACCATTTGAAATATTTCCAATCGATAATAATCGGGGAAATTCAACAATATTCTTCTTCCACAAAGTACTCACTCCTAAAATAAGCTATAGTATAGTATAATATATTAAAACTAATAAAATGTATATAAAAATATACAAAAAATATGGAGGACCGAATGAAGGGATTAGAAGATGAACAAACAAGAAAATTAATTCAACAAATGGGCGGGCTGCTTCGGAAAATTAGAAGCGAACAAAAATTGAGCCTCGAGGAGCTTGCCGAAAAAACAGGTGTTAGCAAGCTTACGTTAGGAAAGATTGAAAGGGGAGAAACGAATCCCACATTAGGAGTTGTATGGAAAATTACAGAAGGGTTATCGATCCCTTTAACAAGAATTTTAGTAATGGACGATCATGTCGATCTTTCGAGATGTGGAGAGGGCTTTATGATTTATGGGCCAGACCAAACATGGAGAGTAGAGACAGTTTTTCGGAATACAGATGGGCCAACAATGGAAATATATCGAGCATTTCTTGAACCGCAAGCCATGTACTCGCCGGAGCCACATCATAAAGGAGCAATGGAATTTGTGACGGTAATGAGGGGAAATATCAGCTTTAAAGTAGAGGAGAGGGTATACCAACTCAAACAGTTTGATTCCATCAAGTTTGAAGCTGCGAGCAAACATCTTTATAAGAATATCGGTGAGGAAGAGGCCGTGTTACATGTAGTGGTGAGATATCCTTCTTAACACTTCAAAGATTAAATTTTCTATAAAAAACCAAGTGAGTAACCCCACTTGGGCATTTAATTTCGGTCCTTTGGAAGAGATGGAACATTTTTAGGTCTATAAGTAAGATTGTTCTAATTGAACAATCTTAACCCGTTAGGAAAATAATTGTTATGTTTAACAATTATTTTTGGTAGGCTATTAATCATTCACAGAGAAATCGTTGTCAATAACTTTATATATTATCTAAGAGCCTTATTGTTTTTTTATTTTATTGAAGTTGTCACAACAACTGAACATTGTCCCAACCAGCCTGAAACATGATTATACAAGTAGGGGTGAACGGGGTCAAGCCCCACGGGCAGTTACGTTCTACCCTGGCTACTGATATGATAAAACCATATAAAAAATGGTCAACCAGAAATAACTGGCTGACCTTATAATACGAACTAGCAGTTTAGTCGAACAACATTATAATGCTTTGTCTAACTTGTCGAGGAAAAACAATCATTTTGGATTTTTGCATGGATTGTCACACTATGCTCTTTACTTATGATTCGTCGTAGCTATCAAGTTAAAGGGTTGTCCCAAAAGTTGATTTTCATCGACTTTTAGGACAACCCTTGTTTATTAAATAAACAATCCTACAACTGTTGCTGTAAGAATAGAAGCCAGTGTTGCAGCTAATAGCATTTTTAAACCAAACTTTTCAACAATATTCGCTTTTTCTCTGTTGATTGCCTGAATAGAACCACTGATGATACCGATTGAACTAAAGTTAGCGAATGAAACCAAGAATGTAGAGATGATTCCAACTGTTTTAGGATTCAACTTTTCAATCATAGGTTGCAATTGAAGCATGGCAACAAACTCATTTGTTGCTAACTTTGTTCCCATAATCGAACCAGCTGTTACAATCTCGTTTGAAGGAACACCCATAATAAAGGCAACAGGTGCAAAGATGTATCCAAGAATTTCAGTGAAAGAAATCCCAAGTGCGCCAGCAAATGCAGCGTTGATTAGAGCCATTAAACCTACATATGCTACTAGCATGGCCGCTACAATCAGAGCAACTCTTCCTCCGTCAAGAGCACCTGCAGAAATAGCACCAAAGACAGAATCTGCCTGGGAAATATCCTTTACATGGATTTCTTCATCTTCATCTTTTCCAATTGGGGCAATAATACTGGCTATAGTTAAACCAGATAATGCATTTAATAGCATGGCTACTAAAACATATTGGGCTGGAATCATGGACATATATGCGCCCATGATTGAAGCTGAAACTGAAGCCATGGCAGATGTAGATACAATAAATAATTTATTTCTATCCATTTTATCTAAATGCGTTTTAATGGCCAATAATGCCTCGCTCTGACCGAAGAAAATAGAGTTTACACTATTGAATGAAACGACTTTAGATAAGCCAGTGATTTTCGCTAAAGCTCCGCCAATATATTTAATAGCTAAAGGAAGAACTCTGATATACGTTAGAATGGATAATAGTGTAGATGTAAAAATAATGAGCATTAGTACATTGATAAAAAATACTGATGTACCTTCTGGAACTAAACCGCCAGTTACAAAATTTACACCTTCATATCCATAATTCAGGACCGTTGTGACGAAATTTGAAACAGTCTCCACAACCTTCAATCCAATTACTGTTTTAAACATAATAAGTGTTATAACTAGTTGTAATACAAACAAAGTAATAATCGCTTTGTAGTTAATGCCTTTTTTATCATTTGATAATAAGAAAGCAATCACTAGTGTCAGTAAGATACCTATAACACCAATTAATATATCCATATATGTCAGTCCCTCTTTGATTTTTGTCCATCTGTTTCTAAGAGTTTATTATTGCCTAAATAAATAGCAGCATGCGTCTATTACCTTTTGTATTTTTGAGGGAATGCTGATTTATACAAATTTTTATCAGGCCTTGGGTTTAAAAAAGAAATGATAAGGCTATTCACTCATCTGAAATTTTTAGTTATTAGCTGTCTACCAACTCATCATTTATCCCATACTGTTGAAGAGGTGAAAAAATGACAATTGTACGTCTTGGTTACGTTGCTATGAGCATGGAACTGAAAAACGCATCCCCATCGAAAACAATGACTTTCGCTCAATTTGAAAAAATTAAGGATCGAGAGGCAGCAATTCGTAAATTGGAACGAATCGCGATTTCAAATTTACAAACGACACTTAGACTGCTGAAACATAATGAAGCTTCTGATATTCACTTTTATCGTTTAACTTCCCGTCTTATTCCGTTAGCCAATCATGAAGAACTTCTTGATTGGGATTATATGAAACCCCTAAAAGAAATATTGCATGAAGTAGGGGACTTTGCTAAAAAGCATAAAATTAGAATTGACTTTCATCCAGATCACTTTGTTCTTATTAATTCTTTAAAAAAATCTATTTTAAAAAATTCAATAAAAACATTAAAGCTGCATTATTTATTATTAAAAGGGATGGGGATTGACCCGGCGCATCGCTGTGTCATGCATGTTGGAGGCAATTATAAGGAAACGGAAAAATCACTAGAACGTTTTGTAGACAATTGGATGCTTGTCCCACAGCCTATTCAAAAAATGATTATGCTTGAAAATGATGATACTTCTTTTACTTTAGAGGACACACTTTATTTATGTGAAAAATTAGGCATTCCTCTCGTATTTGATTATCATCATCACCTGGCTCATCATCGTCACGCTGATTGGGAAGATAATTGGGATCGTGTCATACACACATGGGATAACTCTCCACTACCGATTAAAATGCATATTTCGAGCCCGAAAAACGAAAAAGCATTTCGGCATCATTCAGATTATGTTGATGTGGATATGTTTTTTAGATTTTTAAAAGAGATTAAGGGAAGTGTCCCGCAAATTGATTGTATGATTGAGGCTAAGAAAAAGGATGAAGCGCTTTTTCACTTAATGGAAGAAGTAAAAGTACGGGATGATGTTGAAATTATTGATGGATCTTCTTTCATTTTGAAATAAATATAATACTTTGTGAAAGTATGAACTATACAAACATAGCTCAAAAGGGTATATATTTAACCTTTTGAGCTATGTTTTATTCGTACTCAATATAAAGAATCTAGGGGAATTGTTCTAGACTTATATTAAATAATTAATTTATTCAAACTGCGCAGTTCTATTGCTTAAGCTGATTTAATTCTTGAACACATTCTTGGACGAGCGTTACGGCTTGGCTCATTGTTGCCCCGCCGCCAAATGCTGCGGTCACTCCAACTGTTTCAAAGATTTCTTGTTCTGAGCAGCCTTGGTCTAAACATCCTTTAATATGATAAATAATACAATATTCGTCTTGAGAATATAGACTTATACCAAGGGCAATTAGTTGTTTTTCTTTCTGCGATAAAACCCCTTCTTTAAAACATTCTTCTGTAAAAGCATTAAATTGTTGAGCGAGTTCAGGCATTTTCTCAGTAAATAACCCTAAACCAGCTTTATAGTGATACAGGGCAGCTTCTGTAGAGTTTCTAGCTTCAAATTCCATACTTATTTTCAGCTCCTATAATTCATTAATGCTAAGTTAGTATGAGCTAAATTAAAAATAATTAATCTATATTCACTTTTCAGTCTTGAGGTTTTGTTAAATTAATACCGCTTCATTCTTCCTTTTATATTGCTTGATATAAACGCTTTAATTCCATAATCAAGTAATTATATTTTTTTCTTCTAAAGGAAAAATGATAATAAATCCTATTGGATGGTGATTAGGTGGAGTCTTACAAGGCAGGAGATATTGTATATGTATTTTATCGAAATCCGCATACACAAGATGTAGCTAATATACAAGAAGCGACGATTGTCAATAATCCTGAGAGCCCAGGTGAGTTAGCTTTATTTTTGTATGAGACCTATTATCCATTAACAAATGAAACAGCTGTATATTCAAGCCAAGTAGAAGCAGAACAAGCTTATCAACAGTTTTTTTAGAAGAATTAAAAAAGGGGATTCTAGGATGAATAAACCGTTTACACCCCAACTCGTATACTTTGAGCCAAACGCTTTGGAGTATCCATTAGGAAGAGAGCTTAAAGAAAAGTTCGAAAAAATGAATATAGAAATTCGATATACAACGTCTCATAATCAAGTAAGGAATTTACCTGGTGAAAATGATTTTCAAAAATATCGAATTGCTAAGTCTACGCTCGTCGTTGGAATAAGAAAAACGCTCAAATTCGATACTTCTAAGCCTTCTGCTGAATATGCGATTCCTTTTGCAACAGGTTGTATGGGACATTGTCATTATTGTTATTTACAAACTACAATGGGGAGTAAACCATATATTCGTACGTATGTAAATGTTGATGAAATTTTGGAGGCTGCCGATCAATATATGGCAGAACGTGCACCTGAAATGACAAGATTTGAAGCATCCTGTACGTCTGATATCGTAGGAATTGATCATTTGACTCATACGTTAAAGCGTGCAATAGAACACTTTGGAGAATCAGAGTATGGAAAGCTAAGATTTGTGACTAAATTTCATCATGTCGATCATTTACTTGATGCTAAGCATAATGGAAAAACAAGATTTCGATTTAGTGTCAACGCTGATTATGTGATTAAAAACTTTGAACCGGGAACTTCTCCGTTAGCTAAACGGATTGAGGCAGCAGGTAAAGTAGCAAGAGCGGGTTATCCACTAGGTTTTATTGTTGCACCCATTTATCTTCATGAAGGATGGCAGGATGGCTATTATCATATGTTTGAGCGGCTAGATGCAGAATTGCCTGCAGAAGCAAGGAAAGATATAACATTTGAATTCATTCAGCATCGTTTTACGAAACCAGCTAAGAAAGTAATTGAAAAGAACTATCCGATGACTAAATTGGAATTAAACGAATCAGCCAGAAGATATAAATGGGGGAAATATGGAATAGGAAAGTACATTTATCAAAAAGAAGAAGAGGAAGATATTAAAAGTCATTTATATTCTTATATGGAGAAATTTTTTCCCCATGCTAAATTAGCATACTTCACATGATATTCGCGGTAAGCCTTTATATGACTCGGTATATTTCGATATCACCCAGGTGAAAATAAACTAGGTGTATAGGCACTACTAACTTCGGGGTGGAGGGAAATTACAATACGTGAAGGCTTAATTTCAACTGTACTAGATACAGCTGTATCCGCGGCAGGTTATATGTTGAAACAAAAACGAGGCTCTAACAAAATGGTGGCCAATACTATTTTTGGTTTAGCATATGTCGTATTAGGAGTGATTGACCTTGTTGAACACCGTTGTTAGAAAGAAGGCGAGCTTGTACACGCTCGCCTTCTTAAAATAATTATATTTTTCACAGATAATAAATAATTGTGCAAAAGGAGTGAATATTAATGAGCCAACAAGATTTAAGAAAAGAAGTAGTCGACATTCTCTCTAATCATAGAACAGGAGTCCTTTCATCTGTTGAAAATAATAAACCGCATTCACGCTATATGACATTCTATAATGAAGATCTAACCCTATTTACACCAACGAAAGCTGATACGGAGAAAATCGAAGAGATAGAAAAAAATCCAGCTGTGTCTGTACTGTTAGGTTACGAAGATAAAGGGCAAAGCGATACGTATGTTGAAATTGCTGGAACGTCTACAATTAATAATTCGGAACAGCTAAAAAAGCAATTTTGGGATGAATCTTTTAACAAATGGTTCGATGGTCCTGAAGATCCGAACTATGTATTTCTGCAAATACAGCCTGAAACGGTTCGTATCTTAAATAATCAAGGGGAACCACCTCAAGAGCTTCATTTATAAACCTCTTTTACGCTAAGTAGCGATGCTTTATGAGTAAGCATCGCTACTATTAATTTTCATAATATTATTCAACTTTCACAGCAATTTTTGATACAGCATTATAACCATATCCTTTTCGATTACAAAATGGGGTTAAAGGCTGTACGTTACCTGATGAATCTTTAGCCCTTACGTAAATCATATATTCCCCTTTTTTATCAACTCTTTCCAATCGAAGAACCAACTTGACCAAGAGTAAGGCTGATTTGGCAATTGATTTAATGTTGTTTGCAGCCATGTTTCCCCCTTATCAAAACTTATCTGTACTTCGGTGATTATTCCTTGTCCAGACCAAGCAATTCCTTTAACTTGGTATTTACCAATATTTAATATGGAAAGGTTTAGTGGTTGTTGTATGAGTGAATTAACGTTCATTATTGTCACAGGAAATGAATCTTTATCACTTTGTTAAGAAAATGAATAGGTGATTCTTGATTTTCTGGAGTAAGATTTTTAGTTGTTAAATAAGGCTTTTTTTCCTCACTTTTCATTTTTTCACCTCTTTCATTCTCCATGATATTTCTAATACAAGAAGATAGACTATAATTCCATTATTTATGTCAGACCGTAAAATCCATGTTTATGTAGAAATGCAAATTCGTATGATTGTAATAGATTTCTAGGCACGTGTAGAGCATGAGATTTACAATACTCATTTCATCATTAATACGGCTCCATTTTCGATTAAGTTCAACTGTTGTATTTGCAGCTTTTTTTAATTCCCCGGTTAAATGTTCTCACTCCAACAGCTCTGTTCTTTTGGAGTTGAGGAGCTTATTTCGTTTCTTAAGTCCTGGTAGTTAATGGCTGTAATCCTATGAAGGAATTTATTATGTTACAATAATTTTAAGTGATTAATAAATTCATATATCAATAGGAGGGAAACTATATCTTGAAGAAATTGAGCAAGAAACTATTATCTGGAATTATGGTTGCAGGATTGCTCGTTAGCATACTGGCGGATGCGGGTCACCGAAACCAACCGATACGGTTAATGATTTTATGACGTCTATCCAAGAGGGAGATTTTGAAAAAGCAAGTACATTTGTCGATACAAAAGCAACAGAGGATTTCGACTTTAAAAACTTAAATGAAGGAAAAGCTGAGGGAATGGACGTTGACAAGCTTTTTAAATCATTAAGTAAAACATACAAATTTGAAAAGCCAGTTGAAGTGTCAAAAGAAGGGGATACTGCAAAAGTTAAAGTGGCAGTAACGTCTGTGGATTTCGCAGTTGCAGTAACTTCAACAATTAGCGAAGTCATGCCAATGGCCTTCGGGATGGCGTTCAGTGAAGATACGGAAGAGGCTGATAAAGCAATGGATAAAATGATGGAGACCACTCTTGTTAAACACTTGACTGCTAAAGATGCTTCTATGGCAACTCGTGAGGTTACATTGAACTTGAAGAAGGACAAAGAAGGCGAGTATAAAATTGTTTCCGATGAAAATCTGATGGAAGCAGTAATGGCAAACGCAGGAACAATTGATGAGATGTTTGGTCAAGAATAGTAGGTATAAGAAACAGCTGAAGTTGGTACTAATCGTACCGATTTCAGCTGTTTCTTGTTTAGCGTTGTTAGAGGATGTTTTTGATTTTTAGCGAAAATGTGTTTTACATAATATTTTATGAGTTAATTAGATTTACAATAATATAAAGAAACGGGATCGTGATGATACATAATAATGTAGTTAATAACACGCCTAATGATGCAAAATGAGTGTCCGCTCCATATTTTTGTGAATACAGAGAAATTGTAGGGGCAGATGGCATTCCTGAAACTAGAACGGCAATAACAAGTAAGGGAAACGGTACATATACAGCAGCAAAAGGAAGTAATAGTAAGGGGATGAAGAGAAGTTTAGTCAATGCCATTTTCCACAAGTAGCTGTTTTTCATCAATAAAAAAAAGTCGTTATATTTTATGTTTGCTAGTAAACTTCCTATCATCATCATCGAAAGAGGAATGGTCATTTTACCCACACTTTCTAGACCTTTAGATACCATATTAGGCCAACTTACGGGGAGTAAAAAAATGATTAGTCCTATTAATGTGGAAAGAAACCCCGGATTTAAAAAAGTGTTTTTCCAGCTAAGTGTTTCCTTGCTTTTATTAAAAAGATATATTCCATACGTCCAGACGAGAATTAAATAACATAAATTAAACATTGTTAAATAAACAATTCCTTGTTCACCTAAAAGAATAAAGCATACAGCATAACCGATAAATCCTTGGTTGCCAAAAATAATCAGACCTTCGTACACACTGTTCTGTTTCTCGGGAAGTCGGGAGCGTCTCTTCATCCACATAGCTAAAAAAATAGATATTCCGAGTATATAAACAGACATTGAGATAAGCCACAAGAATTCTTTTATTATAGTAACTGAAAATGGAATATCTAATGAAAATAAAATGAGAGCGGGCAAAGTAATATATAGAATTAGTTGTGTTAGTACATCATTAGTGTTTTCATTGAGGATTCCGGTTTTTCTTACGATAAATCCTAATATAGCAATGCTATAAAGGACTAACATTTCTTGCACAAATTCCCCTGTTGAATACATGATGATTGCCCCCTTTGTGTATTATATGGGCTACATACCTAGATGGTTATTAAATGTCTGTATTTCATAAATGGTTTCCTTGGTTTTAAACATCTATTATATAGAATACAGCCGAATATTTGAATAGTCCTTATTCAACCTGTCCGTTAGTGAAACAAGATAGGGCGCTTCTTTAATGGTAGCTCCCTAATTTTTTATAGAATTATCAACGTTTAAGTTTAACAGAGCCTTGTTTCGAATGAAAATCCAGTATTTTATTTGAAATATTGTAATAATAAGGGATTTATATATGGTAAAATATTATTAATAATTTTTATACTAGGAGCATTACAAATGTATGCGATTCTTATCAATGTCTTATTTCTCTTAGTTGTGTTACTTATCACACAACACATTCTAGAAATTTACACAAAAAAACTAACAAGGAAATTAATAAAAATCTATTCGTTTCTTGCAGGTTTGATATCCATCTTTTTTTGCATGACCTTTCCATTTTCTGTAAACGAAGGATTTATCGTTGATATTCGCATAGTTCCTTTTATTGTGGCGAGCTTGTATGGGGGGCCTTTAGTAAGTGTTGGATTATATGTGTTTATAGTTCTGTATCGATTTGTTATAGGTGTAGACCTTGGTTTTTGGGGTACTATTTTGAATTATAGTGTCATACCGCTGCTTACTTTTATTTGTTTTAAAAGATTTATAAAATCGGAAATCACTCATAAATTACTAATTTCTTCAAGTGTTATTATTCCCCATTTATCATTGGGTTACTTTATTTATAGTAATATATTTGTTTCACATACGCCAATACATATAACTTTACTAGGAAATCTTATTAAAGTTATATGTATTATACTTTTTGTTTTGACTCTCGAAAGAATAAGGATGAATTACCAAATTCGAAATAAAATAGTAGATATTGAAAAGATGGAAATTCTGAGTCATTTAAGTGCATCCATATCACATGAGGTTAGAAATGGTTTAACTGGTGCGAAAGGGTTCATGCAGCTTTTGAAGGAGAATGAAAGCGATTTCCAAAAGCAAAAATATATTGGAATTGCATTGGGTGAATTAGAAAGGTCGGAATTTATTATTCGCGATTTTCTTACTTTCGCTAAGCCTGCTCCTGAAAAAATAGAAAAAATAAACATGGAACATTTTTTGAATTATATAATTGAATTAGTTAGTCCTATTTCCAATATGAACTCTATAAAAGTTAAAAAGAGCCTCTCTCCTTTTTGGGTTATAGGCGATAGAAGAATTATCCAGCAGGCATTTTTAAATATTTTTAAAAATGCTATTGAGGCTATGCCTAATGGTGGGCAATTGGGAATATCCGTGAAATCTCATAAAGATATGTATGAGATTTCTATTGAAGATACAGGAGTCGGAATGGATAGTGAACAAATTGAGAGATTAGGAAAACCGTACTTTACTACAAGAGGTCAAAAGGGAACAGGACTTGGAATGATGGTTGCTTATCGTGTAATTGAGGAGTTAAATGGGAAAATCAAAGTAACTAGTCAAATAGGAAAAGGTACAACATTTACTATATATTTACCAAGCTCATTTCATAATAGCGAAAACGTTATAATTGATCCGAGTGTTCGTAATGTGGAACATAATAAATAATAGGATTTCTTTAACAAGAAGGCGCGATTCTTTAATAAGAATCGCTTTTTCTATATGAATAAGTGTAAGTGAGTGTATTAGTTAAAAATGTACCAGCACTTATTCATTATACAGGAGGAAAGGATTGCACAGGATATATAGTAGCTATTATTCAATTGCTTGTTGGAGTATCTTATGAAAGGACTTAGTCGATTGTTGGATAAAATGAGCTAACAATCGTAGTACCAACAATATCGTTTAACATAGCCATAAAAAGCAAGCAGATCTACACAAATGTATTTCAGTAGAATGACTCCAGCAATCCTAGCGGGAGTCATTTGTTTGCCGGTGATAATTTTTAATTTTTTACAACAACCTTTTCCGCTTTATTGTAGTTTCCTGGTGGGTTTTTTAAAGGAGCCTCCGTTTTTTGAAGATAAACATTTCTTTGACACGAAACCATTGGGTGTTATATTATAAAAAAATACAAAACCATATGGTGTTGTATTTTAAATTAAATAAGGAGAATGATTATGGAAACAAATAATCAAAAGACAGTACCAGATATTAAGCAAACGGTTATTTTTGAAGCATCTATTCAAAAAGTATGGGATACAGTATCTACTTCGGAAGGTATTGCATCATGGTTTATGCCAAATGATTTTGAGTTGAAAGTAGGGCATGAATTTCATGTGCAGTCACCTTTTGGGCCATCTCCATGCAAAGTATTAGAAATTGACGCACCTTATCGACTTTCTTTTTCATGGGATACAGATGGTTGGATTGTATCGTTTATTTTAAAAGAGATGGGTGATAAGACGGAGTTTACTCTGATTCATACTGGATGGAAACATTCTGATACGATTCTTCCGAAAGCCAATGAGGAAAGTGCTGTTATTCGTGACAGAATGAATCAAGGTTGGGTAGGAATTGTGAATGAAAGACTTAAAAAGGTTGTTGAGGGCTAAATGTCTTCATCAGCAGAAAAATACGATGTATTTCAAGCTATTGCCGACCCAACTCGTAGAGAAGTACTAAAATTACTCACTCAAAAAGAGTTATCTATTTCAAATATAACATCTTATTTTCCTATGAGTCGTACAGCCGTTGCAAAACATCTTCATATTCTTTCGGAAGCAAAATTAGTTAGTGGTCGAAAGGTCGGTAGAGAAAAACTTTATCGACTGCAACCAGAATCCTTAGAAGAATTAAAACAGTGGCTTTCATTTTTCGAACAGTTTTGGAATAATAAGTTGTCAATCCTCAAACATGTGGTTGAAAATGACGAACAGGCTGGATTACAAGTCATTGAAACTGAATGTGATGAACAAAAATGACAATTCTGACCACTCCCATGGCTAAAGCTTTCTTTTTGCAAAATCTGTAAATATAGTCTATCAAATTTTTGAATCGTACGAGTGGTCGAATAATTGAACCGTTTTATATCGAATTCAACAAAATTATTATATGATAAAGTAAACGTTTTGAAGGTGAGCTGAAAGCGGATGATGTGGTTATCGCTATTTGAAAATGATGTACCTGTAGTTATTCTCCCTTAACGGTAGAATGACTACATCTCCGTTAAGGACAAGAATTGTCTAGAGAAAACGGAGGGTACAAAATGAAAAATACTTTATTAGGTTCTTTATATTTATCACTCGCTGCTAGTATTTGGGGCGGGATGTATGTTGTAGTAAAGGTTGTGGTAGATGTTGTACCGCCACTTGAATTAGTATGGTTTCGCTATGTTATTGCGATTTTTGCATTGCTCATTATTGGGGTTGTAACAAAACAATCGTGGCGTATTGGAAAACGAGACTGGCTATTACTGTTCATGATTGGGCTTATTGGGAATACAGTTTCTATCGTAACCCAAGAAGTCGGTACGATGCTTTCTACCGCGCAAATGGGTGCCATTATTACTTCAACGACACCTGCATTTATGGTGTTATTTGCCCGTATTATTTTAAAAGAAAAAATCACGTTTAAAAAAGCAATTTCTATTATTCTAGCAACAATCGGTGTCTGTATGATTGTTGGAAATACCAATATTGATTCATCTCATCAACTTGGCGGTGTGTCACTGCTTATTGCAGCACTAACATGGTCACTTATGTCTGTTCTTATTAAACGTGTACCGGAGCAATATTCACAAATTGTCGTAACGAGCTATGCTATTCTTGTAGCAATTGCCTTACTAACGCCTTTTACAATTAATCGATTAACTGAACTGGATTTTCAAGCTATGATGCATCCATCTATTTGGGCCGGTCTTTTATACTTAGGAGTTATTTCGACGGCATGCGGCTTTTTACTGTGGAATCGCGGGCTGCAAATGCTTAACGCTTCGAGTGGCGGATTATTTTTCTTTTTCCAACCTATAGTCGGTACTTTTTTAGGATGGCTATTACTAGGTGAACAAATTGGCTTGTCTTTTTGGATAGGTACTCTATTAATCTTTATAGGTGTACTATTAGTCATTCGAGAAGAATAAGCATCATGAAAAAAGCTGATGAGTGTTATTTGCCCATCAGCTTTTTATATGTAACTAGTTATTCTGCCCTTTTGTTGAATAAATTTTAAAACGCTTTATTAGTATTAATCGTTAACAAATATGTTAATGTTGGTTTAAAATAAAATTTAACTGTTTATGAAAAAGTTGCACTGTTTTCATCCCTTTAGATTGGATGATCCAAAGGGGTATTTTTATTTCCCAAAAAATAAACATCTGAAATTGTGAGTAGCAGTGTCATAACCCAAAGAAATTAGGTCACTTTTAAATATAAAATAAATAAGCAGTAAGGTGTAGTCACGTGTGTAAACAGAGGATGGAGAAGAAAAAATAGAACGTAAAAGCCCATTCTAATGAGAGGTGTTTTTCATTGTAATAAGAAGATATTTTTGATAATATTAATGTCCATTTCACCGCTGTAGACGATTGTCAAGAACCTTATTTCGAAGAAGGAGAGGAGAACGAAATGACATCGAAACAGCACCCGGACAGGAAAAGTGAGCAAGAAAGATTAGAATTTACAAAGCGTTATATGGATGTGGTCATTAAGACCGCTGAGACGAGCAAGGATCAATTTAAGAAAATTATGCAGGAAACGTTTGGAGATGAAGACTGGAAGGAGTCAGGGAGATATGCCGAATTACTGACGACGGCCAATTTCTTCGACATGTCGCAAGCGGAGCTGGAAAGCCTTAAAAAAGCACAAAGCAAGCCGTATTTTGCTAGAGTGGATTTCACTCGGGATGAAAACGGAATAAAGGAAATTCTTTACTTTGGTAAAACTTCCTTGTATCAGCGTGAAAATCAGGAGCAAATTATTGTTGACTGGCGTTCGCCGATTGCCAACCTGTATTACGAGGGTAGAATCGGGTCGGTAACATACGAAGCAGAAGGGGAAAAATTCTCAGGTGATATTACGCTGAAACGACAGTTAATGATTGAGGATGGAAATTTAGATGAAATCCGTGACATTGATTTGACAACAACGGATGAGCTGTTGCAAGATTCGTTAGCGAAGAGCTCTAGTAATCGTTTGACTGAAATTGTTTCCACGATTCAGGAAGAGCAAAATAAAATCATCCGGGCCGACTTGAATAAACCGATTATTGTCCAGGGAGCGGCGGGGAGCGGAAAGACGACGATTGCTCTCCATAGAATTTCTTATTTCATCTATTATTATAAAGATTTATTTGATCCAAGACAGCTGATGATTTTGGCGCCAAGTCGACTGTTTATAGATTACATATCAGAGGCGCTGCCGGAGTTAGGGGTAGAAGAAGCGAAACAATTTACCTTTACGGAATATGTACAGAGTGCGATTGAATGTGAGTTGAACATCATTCCTGATAAGAAACTTATTGATTTGCTTGAAAAGAAAGATGATGAGACAGCAGAGTCAATCTGGGTTTCAGGGATTAAGGGATCTTCCCAATTTAAAGAAATCCTCGACCAATATGTGAAAGAAATCATCACTCGATTCTTTCCAAAGGAAGATTTCTACTGTGACAAATACCGACTTTATTCGGCTAAAAAGTTCAAGAAGTTGTTGGGGGAAGAATATTGGTATTTACCGATTTATACACGAGTTGATAAGTTAAAACAGATTTTGCAAAGTCAAGTAAAATCGAAGAAAAAAACTATGCTCGACCGAGTGACTAGTTTTTATGATACGAAGATTCAAAAGGCCTTAACTAGAAATATTAAACCGAATCTTCGACGAGAGTACGTCACGAAATTCTTGGATAAAAAAGCGGAACGAACGGAAGAAATCAAGAAAGCGATTCGCACATCTGTTAAAGCTTATTTTAAACCATTTGAACGAAAACATATTCTTGAATACTATCAGGAGCTTTTTACCGATTCAGAGATGCTGGTTACATATAGTGATGGGACACTCTCCATTAAGGAAGCGGAACGACTTTGCCGATATCAAATGAAATTTTTCAGAGAAAATCAATATGAGCTGGAGGACTTAGGTGCTCTACTATACCTCTATTCGCATCTGTTCGGAGTCGATAAAGAGAAGCGGGCCAAGAATATTGTCATCGATGAAGCACAAGATTACAGCTTCATGCAGCTGCAAGCGTTAAAAACGTCATCTGACACGGATATGTTCACACTAGTCGGCGATCTGGCGCAAGGGATTTACTCGTATCGCGGATTAGAAGAGTGGGAGGAAGTTCATCACAGTATTTTTCCGCGTGCTACCTATACTGAGCTTAAGAAAAGTTATCGAACGACAGTTGAAATCATGAATGAAGCCAATAAACTATTGGAACTATTACCTTATAACTTTCCTCAAGTAGAGCCAGTCGTTCGTCACGGTGAGAAACCTATTTTTATTAAAAAAGTGAATCAATCCTGGGGAAAGGAGTTGCTTGATCGAGTTCAAACTATGAAACAAGAAGGACTACGTACATTTTCTGTCATTGCTAAAACGATGGAAGATTGCTGTGAAGCCTACAAAGTGTTGAGTGAAATAGACGAATCAGTTTGCTTACTCGAAGAACAAGCATTCATACCAAAGGATCAACTAGTTATTTTGCCATCGTATCTAGCAAAAGGACTTGAATTCGATGGCGTTTTTGCAATTTCTCTGAACGAATCCTATACAATCGAAAGCGAATTGGACATTAAATTACTGTACGTCGTCATGACAAGGCCGCTTCATCGCCTTTTTTTTATTGGGAATTCTGAAGAGGATTTTTTAATCAGGAACTAAAGCGAAAGACTGAAACCATATTGGGGGGGGTTCAGTCTTTATTTATATCCGAAATGAACAACATTTTTGGTAAATTGGATATGTTCAGTAGAGATTGTGGAGGTTTTTACTTAAACGAAGAATCAGAATAATTTAAATAGAAATAGAAACGGAATTTTTAATCTATTGTGAAATATGAGAAACGATACTTCCTGCGCTTATATTACTGTTTTGCTTTCCATTCTAAAAAAGCATCGACTGATTCATCTAATAATTTTTCCCGATTTGGGTCTTCATTGACATCTGTATCCACTTCTATTGCTTGTTTAAGTATGCCATACGTATCATCTTCTTTATTTAATCGATTAACTTGATTTTTATATGGAACTGTATTATGGCGAGTATTTTTTTGATTTGGCATATAATCTCCTTCTGTAACAGATATTTTATAATTAGTATGAACAATTAATCCAAAATCAAATCCAATACTACGTTTAGTAAAAAAGATTATTTAATCCGGAAATTTGATGTAATAAAAATAAAAGCCGATTTGTTTGGTATTTCAAGTATAATGAACTATATTCGGAGTTTACATATAATATTTCTTTGAGAGAATTCTATATATAAGTCGGATAATACAAAAAAATGAGGTTAATACATGAGGAAAAGAAATTTTGAGGATTATAATTTAAGCGATGAAATAAAAAGAGCACTTGCTGTGTTAAAATACGAAATTCCCACAGAGGTTCAGAGTAACGTAATACCATTAGCAATGGAAAAAAAAGATCTTGTAGTAAAATCTCAAACAGGCAGTGGCAAGACTGCATCCTTCGGTATACCTATTTGCGAAATGATTGAATGGGAAGAAAAAAAGCCACAGGCAATTATTCTTACACCAACTAGGGAGCTTGCTGTCCAAGTTCGAGAAGATATAACGAACATTGGAAGATTTAAACGAATTAAAGCCATGGCCGTTTATGGAAAAGAACCTTTTGCGAAACAAAAAGAAGAATTGAAACAAAAAAATCATGTAGTTGTCGGGACACCTGGGCGTGTTATCGACCATATTGAAAGAGGAACTCTAGTTTTAGATCAAGTAAAGTATCTTATAATAGATGAAGCTGATGAAATGCTTAATATGGGTTTTATCGACGAAGTAGAAGCAATTATAAATGAAATTCCTTTAAATAGAGCAACAATGGTGTTTTCCGCCACGTTACCTAGAGATGTTGAAAGTCTTTGCCATAAATATATGAAAAGTCCTATTAATATTGAAATTGCTGCCACTGGGATAACAACGGATACAATTGAACATCTTTTACTCGAAGTTAAAGAAGAAGAAAAAATTTCACTTCTTAAAGACGTTACAGTCGTTGAGAATCCAGATAGCTGTATTATTTTTTGCAGAACCAAGGAACATGTAGATACAGTATTTACCGAATTGGAAGCATCGAATTATTCTTGTGAAAGACTTCATGGAGGGTTAGAACAAGAAGTACGGTTTGCGGTTATGGATGGTTTCAAAATGGGGAATTTTCGTTATCTTGTAGCCACTGATGTAGCCGCGAGAGGCATTGATATTGATAAGGTGACACTTGTCATCAATTATGATGTCCCCATGGAAAAAGAGAGCTATGTCCACCGAACAGGAAGAACTGGTCGCGCAGGCAATAAAGGAAAAGCGATTACGTTTGCGACACCTTATGAAGGAAAATTCCTTAAAGCAATTGAAAAATACATTGGTTTTGAAATACCTACAATAGAAGCTCCTACAAATGAGGAAGTTGCTAGAGAAAGAGCCGCTTTTGAAGAAAAAGTAAGCGGCCGCCGAGTCGTTAAAAATAATAAAACTGCTCGAATAAATAAAGATATTCTAAAACTGCATTTTAATGGAGGGAAAAACAAGAAGATCCGAGCTGTAGATTTTGTTGGAACGATTGCAAAAATTCCTGGAGTAACAGCAGATGATATTGGCATTATAACAATCCAGGATAATTTGTCATATGTTGATATTCTTAATGGAAAGGGCTCTCTAGTCTTACAAGCCATGGAAAATACAACAATCAAAGGAAAGAAGCTGAAAGTTAGCAAGGCTATCAAGTAATTAAATCCTCAATATGGATAATTATACGAAACTGTCCTTTAAAGCTATATTAAATCGTGCAGAAAAATTCGACATTGGAGACTAATCAAGAGTGGAGCGAAATGAGTTATCAATTAAATTAAGGAAGTGAAATTAAACACCAAATCACTTCCTCATATTATCAATTGAATCCAATCGATAATATAATTTGCATTCCTTTCCAAACTCTGTTATGATAAAAAAGAATTATTTTTGTTCGGTGTAAAGGATAGTATAAGTTTGACTTTTCGTCTTGATGATCACTTTGGGCAAGAATAGTAATATACTGTGTGTTTAACACACTAGGAGGCAACAAAAATGGAACAAGGTACAGTTAAATGGTTTAATGCAGAAAAAGGTTTCGGATTTATCGAGCGTGAAAATGGAGACGACGTATTCGTACACTTCTCTGCTATCCAAAGTGAAGGTTTCAAATCATTAGACGAAGGTCAAAAAGTAACTTTTGACGTTGAGCAAGGTGCTCGTGGAGCTCAAGCTGCTAACGTTCAAAAAGCTTAATAGCAACAATAACTAAACATCTATACAAACAGATTCTTTAATTAGAGTCTGTTTTTTAATTTTCTTTAAATAACTCGCAAGCAGAATCATTCGTTTAAATACATCATATATCAGTAAAATTCAGATGCTCGTTTAAAAAAATATAGAAAACCCTACTCAATATAAGAGTAGGGCGCATGGTACAAGTGAAGAAAAAAGTTTAAAACTTAAAAGGTTGTTCTAAGTATAGCATAGTAAGTTAAGAACCCCTAATTAAATATTTTTATTTTTCTTACTCGTTTAATTCATCAAACAGAAAATAGTTAAAATATTTGGGTTTTTGCTTCGTATGTTTCATCGTTTTAACCATATTAAAATAACGAAAATGTTATGAAGATTAATCTCTAATTCGTTTAACCCAACGATAAAAAACATAAATGAATGTTAGATACAGTGCATAACCAATAAATGAATAGATATGCTTCCATGAATCGTTGTGAATGAAAAGTCCCCATGTTTCTGCTTGCTTTTCGCCAATAGATATAAATAGGCTTAAGAGGAGAATGAGCGCTGCTTTTTTCCAGACGTTTACTTTCTGACACACACATATATATAAGCCAACGAACAGTGGGAGCCCAATCAATGTAAAGAAAATATTGATTGAAAAAATCTCAGGCAAGGGCCTTTTAGGAAAGTGGTATATACCTTTTCCAACAAAATAAAGATCAAGGTACGTTCCAATGAGTGAAGCGAGAAGTAGGGTAGGAATCACAACTGATATATGTTTAGTTCCGGAGAAAAATCGCTTTTTTAGCGATCGTTGTGAGCTCGATTCTTTCAAGTGTTTGGCAATATTCATCTTCAATCTCTCCATTTATTGTTTCTTCTGAATTAATTAAGTAATAAACAACTTGCCAATCTTCATACCATTCCTTGATTTCAGCCTCCTCATGTACGCAATCTTTCCATACGAATTCTAATTTAGGACTATAGAAGCGTAGGGAGCCTGGAAGCAGCTGGCATGACTTGAGCCTTCGTTTCAACAATCTTCCTGGAACCCCTTCATCGATATCATGAAAAATATGAGGCCAATAATCTTTTCTAGAACCTAAATGAGGGGTCAGATATGCCCATTGCTCGATTTTATTTAACCGTTTTGAATCTGCAAACAAAATAGAATATAGTCGTTTTCCTAATAAAATTCGTCGGTGTAAGCTTTCAAAATGATGTAAGGTCTCACCAATTAGCTTTACTTTGTCATTTTCTAAATAAGGAAAAAGAATTTGATTCATTGATAATAAATCTTGTAGTTTAAATTCTAAAGTGTTAAAAATGCTCTTTTTAAAAACAGGGTTGTCTATCACTCTTAATTCTAAATAGCTTTGCTCATTAATGATTAAGGCAATTGTTAGTGTATATGAATCATAATCTTCTAAAAAATGATTCCAAATTATTTCCATGAACAGCGACACATGAAAATGAGGCAAAAGATAAAAAAGATTTTTTTCTCTTTTGATGCTCTCTTCATAAAGTAAAAATTGGGGAAATACATCTTGAAAAATCAGCCAATTCCCTCGCTCTAAAAATGTGAAAAAGGACTGATATTCTTTTTTTGTTAGTAATCGAGGAAGAAGCCCGCCCTTTAAATCGGTCATATTCCAGCCGCCATTTCGCGACACCATATGTCCTAGAAAAGCCCAATGCACTTCGGGATGGCACTGATAAAAGTCAAGATAGGCTTTCGTTCTTGTTATATTATTTTGATTCGATTTGTTTGTTTTAAATTTGATTTGTTCGATTAATGTTCTTTCTTCGGAAGAGAGTTCTGTTTTTATAGAAGGCTGTTGACTTCTTACTTTTAAGTCTTGTTTGATTGTGGCAAGAGGTTCAAGGAGTGTTATTTTTTTTTGACTTATAAGTTTAGACCAGATAACCGTAGCCTCCTTTTATCTATGAAGAACCTATGCTTATTTTATTAAAGGAATGAAATGTTCATGATGAGAAGTTTATGTGTCAATATTTAGACAAAAGGGTGATTCTCTGTATTTAAAGAAGGAGCAGGAAGGGAAACGCCGCTCAAAAGTTGAATATTGTTATGTGGTAAATTATAGAAAATGGGGTGGGCCGTTATGACTGTAATTCCAAGACCTGCATCAACCGTTGTTTTAATCGATCATATGTCTAGGGTTTATTTAACGAAGCGACCAGCGACGATGAAGTTTCTAGCCGGCTTTTATGTGTTTCCAGGCGGAGCGTTAGAAGAAGGAGATTATGTCGTAGATCCTGCATACATAACTCACTCGATATCGAATGAGCCATTTAATTCTGCTCATTATATCGCTGCAGTACGAGAGATATTCGAAGAAGTCGGGGTTTTATTTGGCAGTCAAGGCGACGGATTTCCTATTCAATTTCAAAAAGAAACGGAACAGGAATATCGTCGTCTCCTTGTGAATCGTGACATTTCATTTGCACAATTATTAGAGCAAGAAAACATTCGCCTTCATCTTGATTGTCTGCGATATTTTGGACACCGAATTACTCCAAAAGAAAGCGCTTATCGCTTCGATACTCGATTTTTTCTAGCGGAATTACCTGAGGGACAAATCCCGAAGCCTGATTTAAACGAAATTGACAAAGCTTTTTGGATTGCTCCAGAGGAAGCTTTATTGTCCTATCAAAATGGAAATATGCTTCTTGCTCCTCCAACGGTTACTGCACTTCAAACAGTTATCAATTATCAAAAAGGAGGAGCACTGCTCATGCCTAGGTAAGAAATCAAGAGTGAATAGAGTACCATGAATCGTGTAGTGAAACTTTGCCTTCCTTCATCAACTTGATTAGATGGGCCTCTGTCGTTTTTTTTGCAACCTCAAAAACACTTGGATGAATATTCTTTTCATAAATCATTTCTGTCAAACTTGTAGAGGTTAATTGCTGATGTTTTAAAAGTAGAGATTGAATTTGGTTTTCTCGGTATAATCTACGGTTTAATACAAATTCAATTTGTTTATAGGGATGTTCGACCCATTCACCATGTCCTGGTCCAATTTTTGCTAAATCCAAGTGCTGTAAACGTTCTAAAGTATGAATATAATCACTCATATCTCCTTCTGGGGGACCAATCCAGGTTGTTCCTTCAAATAAAATATTGTCCCCGGCAAGGAGAATTTGTTTAGAAGGTATATAAAGGTTTAACATGCCTGGAGTGTGTCCTGGACTATGAATAATCATTATTTCTAGGTCAGCTATATGTATGACATCACCATCGTTTAGCATCGATACTGTATGCACTGGAAAAATCGCTTTCAAGATGGCTTGTTTTTCTTTTGGGTGGCAATAAATCACAGGAGACCAATCCATTAATTGACGAACCCCCGGTGCATGATCCCGGTGAGAATGTGTAAGAATAATAGATTTTGGTATGGCTAAATCATTTTCCTTAAGCGCTTTGTTTAACTCCTCTTTCGTTATCTCCTGATCGTATCCCGCATCAACTAATATACTTTCTTGCTTATTCCCAATTAAATAACAATTTGTTGTTGTATTTGGCCATAGAGTTGGCGTGGAAATTGGAATACGTACGATTTTGATTGGATTATGTAATGGCATGAATTTCATCCTTTCGGCAATGTGATACTTTTAAACGAATGATAAACTAAATATATTCTTCATGAATCGTCAAAATCCTTCAATAAGTGAGGGGACGTTTACAATTTTATGAAATAAAAAATATATTTTGGAAAATTTATTGAATATTCCCATAGTAGTATGTTATATTTTCAACATGAATAAAAAACAGCGTTTCGTAATAACAAACGCTGAATTATCTTAATTTTTTATTAATAGTTTGGAGGAAAGAAACATGACTCAATATGTAAAGGTTGGTAGTTTACAAGTAGCAAATGAATTGTATAATTTTGTGAATCAAGAAGCTTTACCAGAAAGTGGTTTAACAACGGAGCAATTTTGGGCAGGTTTCGAAAGGATCATTACAGATTTAACACCTGAAAACAAAGAGCTATTAGCTATCCGCGACGAGCTTCAAAATAAAATTAATACTTGGCATTTAGAACATAAAGAGTTTAATAGTGAAGAATACAAAGCATTTTTACAAAGCATTGGTTATTTAGAAGAGGAAGTAGCCGATTTTCAAATCGGTTCAGAAAATGTAGATGACGAGATTGCGATTCAAGGCGGACCTCAATTAGTTGTACCTGTTAATAATGGTCGCTATGCGATTAATGCAGCGAACGCTCGCTGGGGGAGCTTATATGACGCACTTTATGGAACAGATGCTATTAGCGAAGAGGATGGGGCCGAGGTTACACCTCGTTATAACCCAGTTCGTGGTCAAAAGGTTATTGACTTTGCACGCAATTTCCTAGATCAAGCTGCTCCGTTACAAAATGGCTCTCATAAAGAGGCAGCACAATACAAAATTGAGGCAGGACAACTAATTGTTACATTAAACAATGGTCAAACAACTACTTTGGCCGAAAGTGAAAAATTAATTGGTTACCAAGGAAATGAAGCAGAGCCTTCAGCCGTGTTACTAAAAAATAATAGAATGCATTTTGAAATCCAAATCGACCGCAATCATCCAATTGGTAAAGATGATGCAGCTGGTGTAAAAGATATTTTACTAGAAGCTGCAACAACAACAATTATGGACTGTGAAGACTCCGTTGCTGCTGTTGATGCGGAAGATAAAACGCTAGTATACCGCAATTGGTTAGGATTAATGAAAGGTGATTTGTCAGCGACTTTCGCTAAAGGAAATAAAGAGATGACAAGAACGATGAATCCTGACCGTACGTACACATCGGTAAATGGAGGAGAAATTTCGTTAAATGGTCGCTCTCTATTATTTGTTCGTAATGTAGGGCATTTAATGACGAATTCAGCCATTTTAGATGCGGATGGAAATGAAGTGTATGAAGGGATTATGGATGGCGTAATTACAAGTTTAATTGCGAAGCATACGCTTTTAGGAAATGGAAAATATAGAAATACAGCGAAGGGCTCTATTTATATCGTTAAGCCGAAAATGCACGGTTCTCGAGAAGCAGCATTTGCGAATACGTTATTTAACCGAATTGAAGATATGCTTGGGTTAGAACGCCACACATTAAAAATTGGGGTTATGGATGAAGAGCGCCGTACATCATTGAACTTGAAAAACAGCATTTATGCAGTAAAAGATCGTATTGCCTTCATTAATACAGGATTCCTAGATCGTACGGGTGATGAAATGCACACATCTATGGAAGCAGGCGTCATGATTCGCAAAAATGATATGAAAGCAACAACATGGCTGCAAAGCTATGAAAAATCTAATGTAAACATTGGTTTAAATACTGGCTTACAAGGTCGTGCCCAAATCGGGAAAGGAATGTGGGCAATGCCAGATTTAATGGCTGAAATGATTAAGCAAAAAATCGGTCATTTAAAAGCTGGGGCCAATACTGCTTGGGTTCCATCACCAACAGGAGCGACATTACATGCGCTTCATTATCATCAAGTAGATGTAACAGAAGTTCAAAATGAATTAAAGAATCAAACAAGTGATTTAAAAGATGATATTTTAACGCTTCCATTAGCAGAAAATCCACAATGGAGCCCTGAAGAAATTCAAGCGGAATTAGATAACAATGCACAAGGTATTCTTGGCTATGTAGTACGTTGGGTAGAACAAGGTGTAGGTTGTTCAAAAGTGCCGGATATCAACAATATTGGTTTAATGGAAGATCGTGCTACACTTCGAATTTCTAGTCAACACGTGGCAAACTGGCTTCACCATGGTATTGTAACAAAAGAACAAGTAGAGGAAACTTTACAACGTATGGCAAAGCTCGTTGACGAACAAAATGCGGGAGATGCTGCATATCGTCCAATGAGTCCTGATTATGAAAATTCAGTAGCTTTCCAAGCAGCAAGTGATTTAATTTTCTTAGGCTATGATCAACCAAATGGATATACAGAGCCAATTTTACATCGTCGTCGTTTAGAAGCAAAAGCTAAATTTGCAGTAAAACAATCCTAATACATTAGGAACGGCTGAGTTGAAAGCTTGTTACATACAAACTTTTGACTCAGCTATTTTCAGTAGATTTACAGTTTTAGAGGAATCCTTTATCATAATAAAATACAGCAGTGGAGGTGAACAAAATATATGAATAGAGACAATATGGTCAAGTCTGTTAGTAGAGCCCTGGATATTATTGCTATACTAGGCACGAAGCAGCAAGGTCTAGGTGTGACTGAAATTGCTAATCAAATGGACATTAATAAAAGTTCCGTTTATAGAATTTTATCTACCCTTGTTCAATACGGGTATGTGGAACAAAATCAAGAAACGGATCGCTATAAATTAGGCTATAAATTTTTAGAAATAAGCTCTAAATTGCTAGAGTCTATTGATTTACGTACAGAAGCTAGACCTTTTTTAAAAGAGCTTGAGGAAGAAACAACAGAAGTCATTCACTTGGTTGTGTATGATCAAGGTGAAGTTGTATATATTGAGAAGTTAGAAGGTAACCAGTTATTACGAATGCATTCTAAAGTAGGAAAACGAGCACCGATGCATTGTACATCGGTTGGTAAAGCAATATTAGCTCATCTGCCAATACAAGTTGTTTTGAATATTTTGGATCAAAAAGGCATGCCGGTACATACGGATAAAACAATTACGAATCAAGAAGAGTTTTTACAAGAATTAAGCAAGGTGAAAGAGGTAGGATATGCTCTTGATTTAGAAGAAAATGAATCGGGGATTACTTGTATCGCTGTGCCTATTTTTGATCATTTAGGGAATGCTATTGCTGCTATAAGTATTTCAGGACCGACAATCAGAATGACGGATGAACGATTAGAAAAATTGAGCCAACGGATGATTCAAATCGGAGAGAAAATATCGGCACGGCTTGGATATGAAACTAGAATGAGTTGAAAAAGAGTGTGGTAGCAAGCAGTCCCCCCACTAAATATTTATAGTACTGAATGAAGGGGAGGGCATAACCCTGTTCAGACAATGTATGTCCATCAATTATAAGGAAGAGGCTCAAGTACCTAATGTATATTAGGTGCTTTTTTGATTGAACCTAAGCTTTTTAGAATAGTTACCAAATCACCTTTGTATTCTATTTTGCCGAAATTACATCCCTATGTAAACCAAACGATCGCACAAACAAATGGTTAGATTAAGTGTCAATGGAAAAAGATATATACTAAAAGCTTAATACCGTCCGAATAAAGTGAGTTGGATATGTTTAGATATAGAAAATATACAATGGAGAGTTAAAAAGCAACAATGATTAACAATAATATAATTCTAATAAACTCTTATTATAGAAAAATATGTTAAAATGATAATTAAAATAACTTATTTTTCTAAAAGAGGGGGATTTTAGTGTGGCAGAGCAGAGATATAGATGGAAAAATAAACATTTACGTGAACATATTGAGGTATTAGATGGAAAGAGAGCTCCTAGTATTCTTTTAAAAAATGCTACTTATTTAAATCATCCATTGAGAAAATGGATTCAATCAAACATTTGGATTTATGATGATCGAATTATTTATGTAGGAGAAAGGCTTCCAGATGTGACAGAGGGCTGTGAAATTGTAGATTGCACAGATTATTTTTTAGTTCCCGGTTATATTGAGCCTCATTCGCATCCATTTCAATTATATAATCCTCAAACATATGCACGATATTCAGCGTATTGCGGAACGACAGCATTAATTAATGATAATCTTCAATTCTTTTTACATCTCGAGCAGAAGAAAGCGTTTACTTTGTTAGAGGAACTGAAAAATATCCCAGCTAGTATGTATTGGTGGTGTCGTTTTGATGGTCAAACGGAACTTAGAAATGAAGAAACAATCTTTACACATGATCAAGTGACAGCTTGGCTTGAACACGATGCTGTAGTCCAAGGTGGTGAACTGACAGCCTGGCCTAAATTGCTAGCTGGTCATGAAGATATGCTAAATTGGGTCCAAGAAGCAAAACGAATGAGAAAGAAAATTGAAGGCCACTTTCCGGGTGCATCAGAAAAAACGTTAGCTAAACTTATGTTACTAGGAGCGGATTGTGATCATGAAGCTATGACAGGTCAGGAAGTTCTTTCTCGTTTGATGCAAGGTTATACCGTTTCCTTGAGAAACTCTTCTATTCGACCTGATTTAGAAAATCTACTAAAGGACATTCATGAACTAGGTATTCATCAATACGATAACTTTATTTTCACGACTGATGGCTCGCACTCGTCTTTTTATGATGAAGGCTGTATTGATAAGATGATTAAAATAGCTCTTCAGCAAAATGTTCCGATTATTGATGCTTACAATATGGCTACCATAAATGTTGCGCAATATTACAATTTAGCTCATTTACACGGAAAAATTGCAACAGGCAGAATCGCTCATATTAATTTTCTTCAAAGTAAGACAAATCCTACACCTATTTCCGTTTTGGCCAAAGGTCAATGGGTTAAACGTGATGGAGTGGAGATAAAGGATTCTGCTGTCATCCAGTGGGCTGAAAATGGACTAGGCGCATTAGAGCTTAATTGGAACTTAACTAAATCTGATTTAGAATTCACTACAACACTCGGCCTACAATTAGTTAATGATGTTATTACCAAACCATTTTCTGTTACTCTAGAAGAGTTTAATGAAACTATTCCTTTTGAACGTGATGAATGCTTTTTCATGATGATTGATCGGAATGGAGAATGGAGAATCAATACGTTTGTGAAGGGTTTCGCAAATCAATTATGCGGATTTGCCAGTACGTATTCTGGAACAGGGGATATCATCCTAATTGGGAAACGAAAAGAAGATATTTTACTCGCCTTTCAGCGGATGAAAGAAATAGGCGGCGGAATTGTTATTGCTGAACAAGGAAAAATCATTTTTGAAATCCCGCTAGAGTTAAAGGGATATATGTCTACTAAGGAATTATCCGATTTAATAGAAGAAGAGAAGCAATTGAAGAAGTTGCTCCAAGAGCGTGGCTATCAATTTGGCGATCCAGTTTTTACATTATTATTCTTTTCAGCGACGCACCTTCCTTATATAAGAATTACGCCAATAGGAATTTATGATGTAATGAAGAAAGAAGTGTTACTGCCTCCGGTCACGCGATAAATCTTCTCTTGAAGGGCTGCTTAGGCAGCCCTTTTTTCGTGCGAAATGTTGATTTCGCACGAAGTTAGCTAACAATCCTTCAGATAACAGGGCTTTTTTATACGCATTCATTGTAAGAGCTCCATTTCAGATTCGAACTTATTTAATTTTTTGTAAAATTGTGACCGACTAATTCCTAATAGTTTAGCGGCAGCCGTTCGATTTCCGCCTGTTTGTTTTAATGCCATTTCAATAGTCTCTTTTTCTGTCTTATTTATGCTAAATCTGAAAAACTCAGGAGTTAATTTTTTTTGTGACTGCATCTGCATAGTAGGTTTGGGTACATTCAGCGAGGATTGGCTTTGAAGAGATTTTCTATCTTTTATATATTGAGAGAAATGCTCTGCATCAAGTGTATCACTATTTACACAATTGATTGCCCTTTCAATTGTATTTTCAAGCTCTCTTACATTTCCTGGCCAGTTATGCGAGGAAAGTAGATGGAGTGCATTCTTGCTTAGCGTAACTTCTCCTAAACCCATAAGATGACTAAATTTTTTTGTAATGGAAGTAGCAAGTAAAGGGATGTCTTCTTTTCGCTCTCGAAGGGGAGGTATGTTGATAACGATAACATTTAGTCGGTAATATAAATCCTCTCTAAATTCATGATTAGCCACCATTTGCTCTAAATTTTTATTGGTTGCTGCAACGATTCTAACATTCACTTTAATTGTTTCATTCCCTCCGACACGCTCCAATTCTCTTTCCTGAAGAACTCGAAGTAATTTTCCTTGCATGGATAAGGGCATATCGCCAATCTCATCTAAAAATAATGTACCATTATTAGCAATTTCAAACTTACCAGGTTTCCCGCCGCGCTTTGCTCCTGTAAATGCACCGTCTGCATAGCCGAAAAATTCGGATTCCCATAGCTCATGAGGTATGGCAGCACAGTTCACCTTCACAAATTTTCCAGAACGATTAGATGCAGCATGAATCCCCCGTGCAAATAACTCTTTTCCTGTTCCGCTTTCTCCTAATAACAGTACATTTGAGAAGCTAGAAGCTGATTGCCGAGCTAATCGTTTTATATTTTCCATTTGTTCATTTGTTGTTAAGATGTTTGCTAAATCAAAAGAAGTACTAGCAGTGAGAGGATATTCTTTGGGAGAAGAGGAAACTTCCTGTTCTAAATCATCTAATCTGTTAACAGCCTGTTTCCATTTGTTTAAGTCTTGATAGATAATTTTAGCCATAGCTCCAACGGGTTGGTTATTTTCATATATCTTCCTCTTTATAACAAGGCATCGATGTGTTCCAACTACCATTGCTTCTAGTTTTTCGCCTTGAAAATCGATAGAAAGAGCATCTTCTAGTTTTAATTCTGGAATAATATAAGATGAAAGTTGACCAAGCAGTTTGTTCCCTGGTTTTCGTAAAAATCCGCATGCTGCTTCGTTGATATTCTCAATTTTCCCTTTGTGATTGATGACAATATATCCGTCATAAGTAGTATCTAAAAAAGTTTGTAAAGTGTGTTTTAACTTTTTGGTCATTTTAAGTTTACTAGTTAATAATTCAGACTTAGAGCGATACGCTTTAATAATATTCGTCGTATCAAGAATACCGCTTACACAATTGTCTTTATTCACTACGATAGCATGTCCAACTTTATGCTTCGTTAATAACTGGCGAACATCGTATAAATAATCATTTTCTTTGACTGTAACAACTTGATGTTTTATAAAAGGAGCTATACTTTCATCCATAGATATGTCTTGTAAAAGTGCTTTAAAAAGAGCAGAGTGAGTCATGATCCCAATCAATTGGTTGTGTTGATTCACGACAGGAATAAGTTTTGTTTTGTTATGTTGAAATAGTACTACGGCATCACGTAATGTGCTCGTTAAGAACAATTTTGAAACATGTTGATTCATAAATTCTTTGACTGTTGGGTAAAAATAATGTTTTACAAACATGGAATCCCCCTTTGTTTATTGAATTTTATCAGTAACTGTATTCGCTAAAATATAATATATCCCTTTTATTTTTTGTCACATTTTTGAATAATCTCGGTTTTGTATATGTAAAAAATTTTTATATATGGAAAAACATTGACATAAACAAAAAGTGCATGCTAAAGTATCCTTATGATATGGTAAAAAAAGGGATTGTTAATGAAGTAATAAATACATTATTCAAATAGCAAAAGGTAACAATTCACTTAATCAATTAATTAGAGGCATTGCTTCTTTATCCTGTTTTGAAATTATAACAATTAGTCCAAATTGTAAGCGCTTAATAACTTGGAAATACTTTTATATTTACATACCTCAAACTACAATATGCATGTGTTTAAGTATCCTTTTTTTAGAGCTATGTCGATAAAAATAAAAGAGCCATATAACATAGCTTATACTAAGCTTTATGAAATTGTTCCCAGAACGACCACAAAATGATGTTTCCTCAGAAAAATAGACCTATTCATAACATGCATATAACTATCCAACTACCTACAATTTGTTAATTAAATAACTACGCACCCAGCGGCACACTATATTTGATAGGAAGAAAAAATTAGCCAAAAGTATCTGCATTATTTTTTTCTGTCTTTCATTTCACATGGATTTTTTTCGTCGTAAAGCTTCATTGAATACTGATAAAGGAGGTGAATTCGTTTATTTTAGAACTGATTACGGCTATGTATGATTTAAAAATAATCGATGAGAGAAAGGAAAGGTCATAACTGAAAGTATCAATACTTTATAGGTTTCAAACTAAGCAAAGAGGTGGTGGATAATAATGGAGAAGTTGAAAAAGCTTTTTGAAAGTATGGATAAAGTCACTTCTGGAATTTCAGCTTTTACTTTGTTTCTTATGATGGTATGGATTTTTGTGGATGTCATGTTAAGAACGTTTTTTCATAGACCTATTCAAGGGACTATTGAATTAACTGGAGAGTATTTAATGGTGCTGCTAGTCTATTTATCATTAAGCTATACTCATAAACAGGATGGTCATGTAAAAGTAACTTTTTTAGAGGATAAGTTTTCCAAACCAATCAAAAACATCACGAAATGTATAACAAATCTTTTTGCTGCTTGCTTATTCTTTTTCATTAGCATATTGAATTTTCAAGAAGGTCTAGAATACATCGAACAGAATATTCAATCTTCCGGCGTGTTAAGTTATCCGCTTGCACCGGCTCTATTTATCATATCGTTAGGGATGATGATGATAACATTAAGACTTTTACTAGAATGTATCTCGATTATTTTTCCGAATAAAGTAATATCTAGTAATTCTTTGGCTGATTCTGAAAAGAAAATTACTGGTTAAAGAAAGATGCATACATTAGTTTTATCTATTTAAAGGGGGGAGATAATCTATGTTAACACTAGGAATAGTACTCTTATTGCTGTTGCTATTATTTATAGGCATGCCTATTGGGTTTACTTTAATAGTTGTTGGTTCGTTAGGAATCTTTTTGGTTAGTGGATTTGATACATTTACTGGGATTCTTTCATCAACAGCCTATCGAAGTGTCAATAGTTTTACTTTAACAACGATCCCTTTGTTTATATTAATGGCGAACTTCATTTCCAAAAGTAATATTGCTAAAGATCTATATGACTGTATCCTAAAATGGATTGGTCATGTACCAGGCGGAGTAGGAGTATCCACCGTATTTGCCAGTGCAGGATTTGGGACGTTATCTGGTTCAAGTATCGCTGCCACTTCGATCATGTCAAAAATTTGTATCCCAGAGATGGTTAGGGCTAAATACAAGGATACTTTTGCTGCCGGTTTAGTTGCTTCATCTACGGGAACTTTAGCCGTCTTAATTCCACCTAGTGTTCCACTTATTCTTTATGCCGTGCAAACAGAAACATCAATAGGACACCTATTAATGGCTGGAATTTTACCAGGAATACTGCTTGCAGGACTTCTTTGCGCCTTCATCTTCATTACTTCTATAAAATTGAATACTAAAATTGAAAAATCCTCATGGAGTGAAAGATTTGCTTCGTTAAAAACAATTTGGCCGATGCTGATACTTGTAGTATTTGTTTTAGCCGTTATCTATCTAGGGATTGCAACTTCTACAGAGGCTGCGGCATTTGGAGCATTAGGAGCACTTTTAATCGGTTTACTTATAAAGCGATTAAATGTTAAATCTGTTATTGAATCACTTAAGGACGCTGTTCAGCAGACGGCTATGATTTTTACCATTGTGATTGGCGGATACATATTCGCATATTTCTTCACCTTAACCGGTACTGGACAAAGTATCATCTCAGCGATTTCTGAGAGCGGTTTATCCAAATGGACCATTTTGTTTTTAATTATTGTCTTCTACCTCATCCTTGGATTGTTTATGGATTTGATTGGCTCTATGATCTTGACCTTACCTCTCGTGTTTCCAATCATTCAAGCCTTAGGTTTTGATGAAATATGGTTTGGTGTAATTGTTGTACTGTTACTAGAAATTGGTCTTGTTACACCGCCTGTTGGAATTAATCTATTTATTACAAGTAAGCATTCCCAAGTCCCTGTTGACCGTGTATTTTATGGATCTATACCGTTTATCGGGATATTGCTATTAACGATATTACTCCTAGTTGTTTTCCCGCAAATTGCTCTTTACTTACCAACTAATATGTAGAGCTAATTTGATGGGGTTTATAAAAAAACTATAACTTTTGGGTGGAGGAAAATATTATGAAAGCCAAGCGTTTGTTTAGTCTTACAATTATAATTTCGATTCTTTCTCTAGTAATCGCTGGATGTAGTACAAGTTCTTCTAATAATTCGAAAGAAAATGAAACGATTACACTAAAGTTAGCTACGTATGTTCCAGTTACATCCCAAGTATATAAATATGTAACGGAACCTTGGATGAAGCGGGTAACAGAACTCACTGATGGTAAGGTGCAATTCGATGCATATCCTGGAGAACAGCTAGGAAAGGCTCAAGATATGCTGAAGTTAACAAGAGATGGAGTAACGGATATTGGTGTTTTTCCAGCTAATTATTTTCCAGATAACATGCCTTTAACTAATGCCTTGGCAGGCCTGCCGAACCTTAGTATGACTTCACATCAAGGAACAGTAGCTTATAACGAATTATTACAGCAAAATAAGGAACTATTAGAAACAGATTTTTCAAAAAATGGGCTCGTTCCTATTTTAGGACATGTATCACCCACTTATGAAATTTGGACCACAAAAAAAGAAGTAAGAGTACCAGCAGATTTAAAAGGGGTAAAAACTAGAACATTAGGTGGCGTCGCTAATGAAGTGTACGAATATATGGGTGCTGTCCCTGTAACGGTTTCTCATACAGAGACATATGAGGCTCTTGAAAAAGGTGTCATAGATGGAGCAGGTTATTCTAGTGTTGGTGTGGAAGCTTCTGGAACGGCAGATCTTCTTAAATATGCGACTTTTCCACACATAGGGACGGCTATTCATGGGTTAGTCGTTAATGAAAAGGTTTGGAATGGACTTCCTGAAGATGTACAAAAGGCAATGAAGGAAGCAGGACAAGAGTTAGTAGAACAGTCTGGAGAAAAGTATGATCAAGATACAGAGGCCTTCAATAAGGAGTTCAGCAAAACGGGTACTATCGTAGAATTAACCGATGAAGAAAAAGGAAAGTGGGAAAAGGTTACTAAAGAATTCACAGAAAAATGGTTAAGAGAACAGGGATCTAAAGATTTTCCGTATGAGGAAGTGCTAAACCAGTATAAAGAGAGCTTGGAAAAATATAAATAAAGAATAAGAATGCCAGACACCAATCTAATAGTTAAGTTAAATTAATTTGAAGTTAATTTTGGGTCTTGTTTAAAAGCAAGGCCTTTTTAATATTTTGGTTTTCAAAAAATATAAGAATTAAGGTGAGAGACAATGTCGTCCATTTCTACCCCTACTTCGGACTTTGCAAGTGCCAAACCTATTCAAGAGAATAAAATCCTTATCATTTGGAGTTTCACTAGTTGGTTAGTAGTCATGAATACAACGATGTTTAATGTAGCGTTGCCGACCGTACTTAGTGAGCTTTCTATCAATTCTTCGATGGCATCATGGTTTGTATCTAGTTATTCTATCGCATTTGCCATCTCTACTTTGGCTTTTAGTAGATTGTCTGATTTTATTCCCATCTCTAAATTATTATTAATTGGCATAGCGATATTGGGAGTATCATCCATACTAGGGTTCTTTGCTTCGCATTTCTATCTATTACTAGCAGCCCGTATTTTACAGGCTGCAGGAGCAGGGGCAGTTCCAGGGCTGGTGGTAGTGCTTATCAGGCGCTATGTACCGATAACGAGACGAGGAAAAGCAATGTCATTTATTACTTCTGCTGTTTCCTTAGCATTCGGCTTAGGTCCTGTGGTAGGAGGAGCCATTACTCAATACTTAGGATGGAAATATCTTTTTGGGATTACCGGCTTAGTTGTTTTATTTATTCCTTTTTTTCGAAAGTTGTTGCCTAAAGAAAAGGTCAAGAGGGGACATTTTGATCTACTTGGTGCAGTGCTTACGGCATTAAGTGTAACAGGGCTTTTATTATTCTTCTCTACCTTTTCATATATCATTTTAATGAGTACGTTAGTTCTTAGTTTCATATTGTGGAAGTATCTTCATAAAATGGAGGCACCCTTTATTCAACCGGAGCTCCTTAAAAATCGACAATTTTTAAAATTACTTTTCATTGGATTTACTACGTTTCTAACCAACTTTTCAACTCTATTTTTATTGCCTATTATTTTAACTGTTGTTTTTAAAAAAGAACCAGCAGAAGTAGGGTTGATTATTTTTCCTGGAGCGATTTTAGGGGCAATAGCTTCTCAGTTTATAGGGAGATTAATTGACCGCATTGGAAGTGTATCATTAATTATCACAGGTCAGTTATTGCTTTTTAGTGGAACTATTATGCTAGGATTATTTTCTACTGTATCTCCATTATCACTACTTACAATATATATAGTATTTAGTATTGGATTTTCTACAATCAATTCAAGTATTTCTAATGAAGTAACAAGGATTTTATCAATCGTGGAAATTGGGGCAGGTGCGGGAATGACTCAGTTAGTACAGTTTTTTGGAGGTGCCTTTGGCGTAACTCTTGCTGGTCTAATGTTAACCTTTCAAAAAGGGTTATTATTGGAACTAGTTTATAGAAATATTTTCTTAAGTATTTCTTTTCTTATTTTTTGCGCTATGATCATGTTTTACTTCTATTATCGAAAAGTTAAGTTTGAGAGAATGGTTTAACATATATTTACAAAATATTAAAAATAATGGTATTATTATGGAATGGTGGTTAATAATCCTTATACTTTTAGATTTACTATTCTCATATTTTAAAGAGAGGGGAATAATCATGACAAATACTAAATTAAATATGCTCTTGGAAAAAACAAGGTTACCGGTTATTTCAGCACCAATGTTTCTTGTATCTGGTACAGAATTAGTGATTGAAGCTTGTAAATCAGGCATAATTGGTTCATTTCCATTATTAAACGCAAGAACAGGGGAAATTTTAGAAGAATGGATGAATCGAATTACTGAAGAATTAGAAGAAGCAAAAGCGTTAAATCCTGATCAGAAAATAGCTCCATGGGCTGTCAACCTTATTGTCCATAAAACCAATAAACGATATGAAACAGATTTGGAACTAATTAAGAAATATCAACCTCCTATTGTTATTACTTCATTAGGTAAGCCTACATCTGTTGTTGACATTGTCCATGAATATGGTGGACTTGTATTTTCTGATGTAGCGACCCTTACTCATGCAAAAAAAGCGGCAGAGACTGGTGTTGATGGCTTAGTGTTAGTTTGTAATGGGGCAGGAGGTCATGGTGGTACAATCAATCCAATAGCATTTATGGGAGCCGTCAAAAAGTTTTGGAGTGGAATCACATTGCTTTCTGGTTGTATTACAAATGGACAAGATATATTGGCCGCCCAAGCATTAGGAGCAGATTTTGCTTATATGGGAACTAGATTCATTGCCACAACTGAAAGTAATGCGAGTAAAGACTATCAAAAGATGGTAACGGATTCAACAGTTGACGATATCCTTTATACGCCTGCTTTTAGCGGGGTGCATGCTAACTACCTGATTCCGAGTATTAAAAATGCTGGGCTCGATCCTACACAGCTTGAGAGAAAAGAAACGATAGATTTTTCACATATGGAGAATAAGGAAGTAAAAGCAAAAGCCTGGAAGGACATCTGGTCTGCTGGTCAAGGTGTAGGGACAATTGATAAAGTTCTACCAATTTCTCAAGTAGTTAATGACCTTGAAGAAGAGTATGAAAAAGCCTTATCTACTTTAATATCTACAAGAAAGATACAATGTTAATTATTTAATGAGTTGGCGCTGTTAATTAACTAACACATAGCCAATTGGTCACAAAAAAGATGACTTCAAAATAGAAGCCATCTTTTTTGTGGTATCAATATTTATAAATAGTCAACATAGAAGTTCATTAAACGTAGTTGACTGTTTTAAATTTTGGATAAATTTTCATGCGGGGTTTTTAATCTGTTAATTGCATCGATATAAGCGTTAGCGCTTGCAACGATAATATCAACATTAATAGCTCTGCCTTGGAATAACGATCCTTTCTTTCTAACTTTAACAAATACTTCTCCAATTGAATCTTTTCCTTGTGAAATGGAGTTGATTTTATAATCAACTAATTCGGTATCTTCTAACTGAAGAGCACCATCTATGCCTTTATAAAGGGCATCAATTGGACCATTTCCTTCACCAACTCCTTCAATTAAAGAGCCATCGCTATGCACGATATTAACGAATGCTCGATATTGATTGTCTGTGAGTATTTGTAAACTGAAGTCTTTAAATGAATATAAAGAATGCTTTTCTTTTGTTGTCTGTGTTTCTAACAAAGCGATAATATCCTCATCAAAAATTTCCTTTTTACGATCGGCAAGATCTTTATACTTTTTGAAAACTTCTCTAAGCTGCTCATCGTTAACAAAATAACCGAGCTCTTCATATCTCTTTTTAAGCGCATTTCTGCCGGAGAGTTTGCCTAATACTAGCTTAGTCTCATGAAAACCAATACTTTCAGGCTTCATAATTTCGTAGGTAGATTTATCTTTAATAACCCCATCCTGATGAATGCCGGAAGAATGAGCAAACGCATTTCCGCCTATAACCGCTTTGTTAGGAGGAATAGCAATGCCTGTAAGTCTACTTACTAATTTACTTGTTCTAGCTACTTCTTTCAAATTGATCCCTGTTTCTTTATGATAATAATCTTTTCGAGTTTCTAATAAAGCAGCTACTTCTTCAAGAGCTACATTTCCTGCTCGTTCACCAATCCCATTTATACAGCCTTCAACTTGTGTAACCCCCGCTTTAATGGCCGCAATACTATTACTTAATGCTAAACCAAGATCATCATGACAATGACAGCTTAAGCGTATGTTCTCAATGCCTGCTGTATTTTCCTTAATATATTGAAATTGCTTGATATATTCTTCAGGAGTTGTGTAACCGACTGTGTCAGGGAAATTCAACACAGTTGCGCCTGCTTCAATTACTTTTTCGGCTACTTCACAAAGAAAATCTAATTCGGTACGTGTAGAGTCTTCACAGGAGAATTCAATATGTTTAAAATGTTTGGCTGCATAAGAGACACTTTCCACCGCTTTGGCTACTACTTGTTCTTTTGTCAATCCTAGTTTACGTTCTCGATGAATCGGGGAAGTAGCTATAAAAATATGAATACCTGTATTATCAATATCTCCAATAGCATTTATTACTGCATCAATATCTTCTTTATTTGTTCGAGCGAGGCTGACTACCATTGGTTTAGAAACAGCCTGTGCGACTGCTCTAATAGCTTGTGCGTCTCCAGGTGATGCAGCAGCAAATCCCGCCTCGATAATATCAATTCCTAGCTTTTCTAATCGTAGTGCAATTTCCACCTTTTCTTCTTGATTAAGATTCACCCCAGGTGTTTGTTCACCATCTCTTAATGTAGTATCAAAAAAATAAACTCTTTTATTCTCCATCATGAAACCCCCTTTTTCAATTAATCACCTATTACGGATATTTATATCCATTTTTTGTATAAAATGTATACTACTACAATTTTTTTAGGGATTCAAGTATTTTATCAATCTCCAAAACATATATTCAAGCTATTTGTTGAATGGGTACGGTCGTGATTTCTTATAGATATGTATTTAAATGATCCCTATAGCTGTACGAACAATAATTATTGTTATTAATTATTCCACTCTTATGAATGTTCTGTATTGGAAAAATTTATAAAAGTTTGATAATGTTAAATAATGTTAATTAAATTGTAGAAAAAGGAGAGGAGGGCAAATCATAGTTAGGGAATAAAAAGATGGAGCCCCTTGTTAGTTGCTTTAAAAGTAGATTAGGCGTACATGTCGACAAGGTTTTGTCTATTAGAGAAATAGGAAAGTAATGTTTGAAAGCGCCTTCTTTAAATAGTTAAAGTCTGTCTGTTAACACAGAATAAAATTATTACGGTCTGAGGTGAACTAGATTGCAAGCTTTAGAGGGAATCAAAGTATTAGATTTATCAAGAACATTAGCAGGTCCATTTAGTACGATGATGTTAGGTGATATGGGAGCAGATATTATTAAAGTGGAACAGCCATCTGTAGGTGATGAAACAAGAAGATTTACCCCGCCTACATGGAACGGTGAAAGTTGCTACTATCTCTCATCCAACCGAAATAAACGTAGTATTACGATTGATTTAAAATCTCCAGAAGGTAAAGAGATTATATATAAATTAGTAAAAGAAGCAGATGTGCTGGTCGAGAACTTTAGAACAGGAACTATGGAGAAATTAGGATATGGCTATGAACAATTAAAGGAAATAAATCCGCGACTAATTTACTGTTCGATTTCTGGATTTGGGCGTTCCGGACCTGAAAAGAACAGACCAGGTTATGATTTATTATTACAAGGATTCAGCGGCTTAATGAGTGTAACCGGAGATCCCGAACGACCGCCGGTGAAAACGGGAACTTCCACTGTGGATATTAATACAGGTATGTTTGCAGCATTTGGAATTGTAACTGCGCTATTTGCTAGAGAGAAAAGCGGGAGAGGACAATTCATTGATACTAGTTTACTAGATAGTCAGGTCGCTATTTTAAACTATTTAGCTACTAATTTTTTTGCTACTGGACAAGTAGCACAACGATATGGATCAGGGCATCCGACAATTGTTCCTTATCAAGCTTTTCAAGCAAAGGACATGGATATTATATTAGCGGTAGCGAATGATAGATTGTGGGAAAAGTGCTGTAAAGGCTTTGAATGGAATGACTTATTAGAGGATTCCAGATTTAAAATAAACGATGATCGAGTAGCTAATCGCGAATTACTTGTTGAAATGATTAATGAACGTCTATCCAAAATGGAAAGCACGGAGGTTTTTGAAAGAATGGAACAAGCCGGAGTACCATGTGGACCTATTCATACTATCGATCAAATCATGACTCACCCACATGTAATCGCAAGAGAGATGGTCCTTGAAATTGAACATCCTGTTGTCAAAAATTTAAAAGTTCCTGGATTTCCAATTAAATTTTCTGAAACCCCTGCACAATTAAAAAAACATCCTCCTTTACTAGGAGAGCATACGCACGAAGTATTACTAGAATTAGGCTATTCAAAAGAGGAAATTGCGAATTTGGAACAAGGGAAGATTATTTAATTATTCATAAAGAAGGAGCATAACTACAATGGACTTAAACTTGAGAGATAAGGTTGCCATAGTAACAGGCGGCAGTAAGGGGATTGGCTTTGAAACAGCCTTATTATTAGCAAAAGAAGGGGCGGACGTTGCTATTTGCGGAAGAGATATCACGAAATTGCAAGAGGCCTCAGCAATCATTAAAGAGACAACTGGAAGAGATGTATATTATGCTTCAAAAGATGTGTCTATAAAGAGAGATTGTGAGGAGTTTGTTGGGGAGACGGCAGAGCATTTTGGCGGGGTTGATATATTAATTAACAATGCTGGTCAAAGCTCTGCACATTCATTTGAACTAGTTAATGAAGAAATGTGGCGAGCAGATCTAGATTTAAAGCTATTTGCCGCAATCTTTTGTTCAAATGCTGCAATCCCGTATATGAAGGAAAGAGGAGGTGGAGCAATTTTAAATGTCACAGCAACAATCGCTAAGACGGCTCCTGCTTCATCACTACCAACGAGTGTGAGCAGAGCAGCAGGAATGACTTTAACAAATGCAATGAGCAAAGATTTAGCTAAATATAATATACGAGTGAACACAGTTTGTATTGGATTAATTAGAAGTGAGCAAATAGAAAGAAAGTGGAAAAAAGATTATGGTCATTTGTCGTGGGAGGAATTTTCGAAATTAACTTCCCATAAAATCCCGTTAGGAAGAATTGGTGAAACGGATGAGGCAGCTAATGTGATTAGTTTCTTAGTATCTGATGCTGCATCGTACGTCACAGGTACCTCCGTCAATATTGATGGGGGGAAAGGAGAGGCTTTATAAAGTTTGGAGTCTTAACTTGCCGTTAAGTGTGGAATACATTCAACAAATCTTTGCTGTCCTGTTATTTTGTAGAAATGCTTTGTTTTTATAATGACGAACGAAAGAGGTTGACCTAAAAGGTCGTTTCATAACGATGGGCTAGGTTAACCTCTTTCTGCTATTTGACTAGCCTGTTTTTGAAGGAAGGACATACGCTTCTATGATGAAAAAGAAATGGTGATGCACCTTAAAACTGTCTCGAAAAAGAGACAGTGTCCGATTTTCAAGACAATTAAAAACACAATAGTGTTTCCTCCCTATAGCATTAAAATAGGAGAATCCTTGAAAACTATAGGTTGGTTTTATCGGCATAGAAATTGCATGATTATATAGCAGCAATACTATAAAAAGGAGAGCGAGGGAAAAAAGATGAGTAATCAAACTATCTATAAGGCGCAAGCAAGTCGTATCTATCCGTCTAATGAACATTTAATGTTTCGCGAATCATTAAGAAAATTCGTGGAAAAAGAAGTGGAGCCTTATTTTACACAATGGGAAGAAGAACGTTTAATACCTCGTGAATTATGGCTGAAACTAGGCAAACAAGGATTTCTTTGTCCTTCGGTTGATGAGAAATACGGAGGCATGGGAGTAGATTTTGGCTTTGCTGCTATCTTATCAGAGGAATTAGCTAGAGTAGGTACGGGACTTAGCGGAATAAGCCTACATAGTAATGTAGCCACTCCCTATATATCTTCTTTTGGAACAGAAGATCAAAAGAAGCGATTTTTACCAAAATTCGTTAGCGGCGAATTAATTTCCGCAATTGCTATGACTGAACCTGGAGCAGGATCAGATTTGCAAAATATTTCTACGACAGCTATTAAAGATGGTTCTGATTATATTGTCAATGGTCAAAAAACATTTATTACAAACGGAATCCTTTCTGATGTCGTATTAGTAGCCTGTAAAACAGATCCAAAAGCAACTCCTGCGCATCGTGGAGTAAGCCTGTTATTGATAGAAAGAGGAATGGCAGGTTTCTCGAGAGGTAGAAAGCTAGATAAGGTTGGCATGCACAGTCAAGATACAGCTGAATTAATCTTTGAAGATGTACGTGTTCCAGCTTCTAACCTTTTAGGAGAAGAGGGAAAAGGATTTCTTTATTTAATGGATAAATTGCAACAAGAACGCCTTCTCACTGCAATAGGAGGAATCGTTGCTGCAGAAGACATGTTAGACATAACGTTACAATATGTAAAAGAACGCCAAGCTTTTGGCAAACCAATTAGTAAATTTCAAAATACACAATTTAAACTAGCGGAAATTGCTACATTAGTTCAAATAGGTCGTACGTTTGTTGATGATTTAATTGTCAAACATATGGCTGGTCAAGATATTGTTACGGAGGTATCTATGGCAAAATGGTGGCTTACTGACATGGCTAGACGAATTTCCGCAGAATGTATGCAGCTGCATGGCGGGTATGGCTATATGGAGGAATATAAGATTGCTAGAAGATACCGTGACGCAGCTGTGGCCCCTATTTATGCTGGATCGAATGAAATTATGAAGATTATTATCGCTAAGAACTTAGGAATGTAACCGTATTCAAATTTGTTTTAGTATTTACGGTGAATGGCTTAAAATAAACGCTTTAATTGGGGGTAATTTAATGAAGAAAAAGAAACTTTTAATTTTCACATCGATTATGACTACTCTTTCTCTGCTAATAGCAGGCTGTAGTTCAAGTACTACAAACAACTCAGAAAAAGAGGAAGACAAAAAAGTTACTTTGAAATTAGCGTCTTATTTTGCTGATACATCTCCTATTTATACAGCGGTAACAGAACCTTGGATGGAAAGAGTGACAGAGTTAACTGAAGGAAACGTTGAATTTCAATATTTCCCTAGCGAACAATTAGGGAAAGCTCAAGATCTCCTGAAGTTAACAAAGGATGGTGTGGCTGATATTAGTATCTATCCAGCTAACTATTTCCCAGATAACATGCCTTATACCCATATGCTGGCGGGCCTTCCAAATCTTAATGAGACGTCCAATCAAGGAACACTGGCTTATCGCGACTTAGTGCAAGAAAGTTCTATTTTATTAGAAGAAGATTACTTAACTAACGGAGTAAGACCTGTTTTGACTCATGTATCTCCTCCGAACGAAATTTGGACAACAGGAGTGGAAATTCGTGTGCCAAAAGACTTAAAAGGCTTGAAGGTGAAAACAGCAGGAGGTATTACAAGTGAGATGTATCAATCTATAGGAGCAGTCCCTGTTACAATCTCTCATGGAGAAACGTATGAAGCTCTTGATAAAGGAGTTATCCAAGCGGCTAATTACTACTCTATGGCTGTAAAAAGTTCCGGAGCAGAGGAAATTCTTAGTTATGGAGTTTTTCCACATGTGGGGTCCGTTATACATGGTTTAGTAATTAATGAAAAGGTTTGGCAAGGACTTTCTGAGGACACACAGAAAGCGATGATCCAAGCGGGAGAAGAAATTATGGAATCAGCAGGAGAAATTTATAAGAAAGAAACGAATAAATTCAATGAGGATTTCGTAAAAAACGGCGGAAAGATAGCAGAATTAACAGAGAAAGAACAAGAGGAATGGACAAAGGTAACGGAAGAATTTAATCAATCTTGGTTAGAAAAGAATAAATCTGACGGCCATTCGTATGAAGAAGTACTAAATGTGTATAAAGAAAAACTAGAAAAATATAAGTAAAAACTTAATCCTGAGTTAAAGAAGAGGTGACGCTTTGTGCTAGTGGAATCAATGGAAGATATGAGACAAATTTATGAAAACAGCCCATTTAACAATTTTTTAGGCATTAAATTAGAAGAATTCGAGGAAGGCTCTGTTGTTTATTCTCTTAAAGTTACTCCTGCCCATTTAAATGTGAATCAAGGCGTACATGGAGGAGTGTATTTTAGTATTCTCGATTCAGTGATGGGAGCAACTATTCGTACAGTCATTAAACAACCTATTGTGACAGTGAATGTGACTATTAATTATTTTGCTCCAGTAGAAAATGGGGAAACAATGATTGCAAGAGCTAATGTTATTCAACATGGAAAAAGCATTATGACTGCTGAAGGAATAATCGAAGATTCTAATGGTCGATTATTAGCGAAAGCAACTGGCACCTTTAAAAGAATAAGAAGTCGTTGAAAGATTTTAATAAGTAATAATTAATGAAACTTCTTGTATGTTACGTAATAGGAGGGCAAATAGAAATAAAGAGGGTTCTATTGTTTTAGAATCCTTTTTATTTCTTTAAAATGTTCTGGATAGAATCAATGAAATTCTTCTATATGAAAATTTAACTATATTAATGAATAGTGTTGATTCATATGATTTTTTGCTTAAGGCGTATGAAGTCCGCTTTTCAGAAAAGTTGAATGGTTTCTTCTCCTCCAAGAAACGAAGGAGGAACTTATAACCGTGTTATTTTCATAAGATTTGAAACTGAATAATCATTTTCTTCATTTATAAGTGTCGAAAGGGGAATTAGATGGATCAATTAAAAGTTTCTTTATCTCAACAGCTGCTTATTGGAGAGGCGTTAAAATGTGCTGCACATAATGTACCTAAGAGAGTCGCTTTTGTATATGAGCATCAACGATTAACCTATCAAGAACTACTTAAACGTGCTTCTCATTTATCAGGATGGCTTCGAGAACAAGGAATCGGCAGGAATGACAAAGTGGGTTGTCTATTTAAAAACGGAATTCCTTTTGTAGAATTATATTTTGGGACGAGTTTAAATGGAAGTGTCTTCGTTCCGGTTAATTTCCGTTTAGTTGCTAGTGAAATTGAATATATTGTAAATAACTCGGATGTGAAAATATTATTTATTGAAGCAGAATTTATTGAGACTATCCGCTCAATAATAGATAAGCTTCCGCAACTCCAAATGATTGTAATAGTAGATACTGTAGAGAAAGAACTTGATTTCGATGCTATCTCATATGAAACCATTTTTAAAAATCCTGTAAGCTATCAAAATATAGAGAGATTAAATGACGAAGATTCCCATATCATTATTTATACATCTGGAACGACTGGTAGGCCGAAAGGAGCAGTGCTGACACATAAAAATCTTTATATTAATGGTATGAACAAGCTATATCATAATTCTTCACCAAAAGGAACAAAACATTTAGTGATTCCTCCTCTTTTCCATATAGCAGCGTTATCTCTTTTAGTACAAAATTGTCTAACGGAAGGTACGATTGTTCTTCATCGAGAATTCGAACCCGTAAACGTCCTTGAAACCATTCAAAATGAAAAAATCAATTCGATGTTTTTAGTCCCAGCAATGTGGAACTTTTTGTTCCAAGTTCCTAATCTATTAGATTATGACTTAAGTTCAATGAAAAATTGCTCGTTGGGAGGGGCTATTTGTCCTGTTGAAATAAAGAAACGCATTATGACAGTATTTAAAAACGCTAACGTATATGAAGCTTTTGGGCAAACGGAAATGAGCCCATCTACAACCTATTTGTATGGTGAAGATTCTCTTCGCAATAATAAAACAGCATCTGTTGGAAAACCATCTATTAATGTTCGAATTCGGATTGTAGATGACGAGATGAATGATGTACCTGTAGGAGAAGTCGGAGAAATTGTGTATCAAGGGCCAACTGTGATGAAGGAATACTATAAAAATATTGAAGCAACGGAAGAAGCTTTTAAAGGGGGATGGTTCCATAGTGGTGATTTAGTTCGCATGGATGAAGATGGCTATATTTATGTAGTTGATCGTAAAAAGGACATGATTATTAGCGGTGGCGAAAATATTTATCCTAAAGAACTTGAAGAAGTGCTTTATCGTCATCCCGACATTTTAGAAGCAGCTGTAATCGGCATTCCAGATTCAAGATGGGGAGAAACGGTTAAAGCATGTATTGTATTAAAACCTGGAAAGGAATTAACGAAAGAACAAGTTATTGAATTTTGTAAGCAGCATATCGCCTCCTACAAGAAACCACGAATAATCGAATTTATAGACTCCCTCCCAAGAAATGCAGCTGGCAAAGTATTAAAAACGGTTTTGCGCTCAAATGCTCAAGAAAATAAGGTTCATTAAGAAACTAGTTGAATAAACCAACGAAAGCCAATTTTATCTAAGGTTATTTTTTACCTATCCTTGTCCATCATAAGTGGTCCTTTTTAGTGGGGGGGAAATAAGGGAATCACCTGTCATCCCATTATAAGGGGCTTTTTTATGACTTGTTCATTGATCGCAAAAATAAATGATTTATAAAACGGAGGGAAACAAATGTCAAATACTGCTGTATATGATATTCAAAAAACAAATCGTCCTTATTTCACGGAAGAACATATTATGTTTCAAGAATCTTTAAGGAGGTTTTTAGAAAAAGAAGCTGTTCCTTTTTTTGAACAATGGGAAAAAGAAAGAGTAGTCCCTCGAACGTTATGGAGAAAACTGGGTGAGAATGGATTTTTGTGTCCGGAAGTAAGTGAAGATTACGGCGGTGTCGGTGGTGATTTTGGTTTATCTATTATTCTATCTGAAGAATTAGGTAGAGTCGGGGCGGGGCTTTCTGGAATGGGAACACATAGCAATATCGTGGTCCCTTATTTAAATTCCTTTGGAACAGAGGAACAAAAACAAAGGTATCTCCCTGGCTGTGTAAGTGGGGAAATCATAACTGCTATTGCTATGACAGAACCAGGAGCAGGTTCAGATTTAGCTAATATTCGTACAACCGCTATTAAAGATGGTGATAATTATATTATTAATGGTCAGAAAACGTTTATTACAAATGGGATTCTCTCTGATTTAATCATTGTAGCCTGTAAAACGAATCCGCAAGCAAGTCCTCCGCATAAAGGGGTTAGTTTATTTTTAGTAGAAAGAGACACGCCAGGATTTTCAAGAGGAAGAAAATTAGACAAAGTCGGCATGCATTCCCAGGATACGGCTGAACTCATTTTCGAAGATGTTAAAGTCCCTGCTGCTAATTTGCTTGGTGAGGAAGGTCAAGGTTTTAAATATTTAATGGCTAAATTGCAGCAGGAACGTATTTTAGCGGCAATTGGAGGTCAGGTGGCCGCTGAAGATATGTTGGAGTTAACCCTCCAATATGTGAAAGAAAGAGAGGCCTTCGGCAAGCCAATTAGTAAGTTTCAGAATACCCAATTTACTCTAGCTGAAATAGCAACAGAAGTTCAGGTAGGGCGCACATTTATTGACCAGTTGGTTGTCAGACACCAAAACGGTGAGGATATTGTAACAGAAGTTTCTATGGCGAAATGGTGGATTACGGATATAGCAAGAAGAATTTCTTCTCAATGTATGCAGCTGCACGGGGGATATGGGTATATGGAAGAATATAAAGTGGCTCGCCGTTATAGGGATATTGCCGTTTTTCCGATTTTTGCAGGAACAAATGAAATTATGAAAGTGATTATTGCAAAGAGAATGGGACTATAACAAGTTTATCTACTTCTTAAAACACTGCTGAATATTAGTAGTGTTTTTTGTTGACAAAAAAAGTTTTTATATATAAAATAATAATCAAGAGGTGTAAATAAATGGAAAATGCTAAAACTAAGGAAAAAAAGAAATATTCAGTACCAGCATTGGAAAATGCCTTTGGAATACTAAAGTTGCTCAGTCGTAAACGTTTTAGTGAAAGTACTGTAACGGAAATTGCTAATGCCTTATCATTGAGTCCAGCCACTTGTTACAGGATTTTACAAAGTTTAGAGAGCCTTTCGATTGTTCGATATTTAGAGGATAAAAAAAGATATACGCTAGGTCCATATCTTGTTGTTTTAGGGGAAAGAGCAAAGGAACATTTAGATTATATCTCTGTCATTATGCCTTATCTAGAAGACTTAACGAGACAAACCGGCATGACTTCGATTCTAGTTAATAAAATTGGTGAAGATAAATTAGCCATTATAGCAAAATCAGAAGCTAGTGATTTTGGAGTAAGTGTATCAGTAGGAAGACATTTTTCAATTACTGACGGTTCATTTGGAATGTGCTTTCTAGCATATATGGATAAGGAATTACGAGAATATTATTTAAAACAAGCTCAAGGCTTAAAGTCATTTTCAGAAGAGGACTTACAACTAATCGAAAGAGATATTGAGAATTTAAAGAAAACTGGGTATGCGATTACTTATGGAGAGTATATAAAAGGGTTGTGTGGCATAGCAGCTCCAATCTTTGATACTAGAAATAAAGTTGAAATGTCCATAGAGTTAATTGGTTTTACTTCTCAATTCGAAAAAGAAGATCTTCATGTAAAAGGCAAGCTAATGAAAGAAGTAGCTGATGAAATCAGTAAAAGAATTAGGAGTTTTTAATCACTGTTGTAAGCGTATCCAATACTATTATAAAGTAACTCAATAAAAAATCTCAATTGTTAAATTCCCTTTTATAAGATTAAAAGGCTAAAAATACTTTTTAAAAAAAGGAGTAATAATGTGGGAGCACTTAGCGGAGTTAAAGTATTAGATTTATCAAGGCTACTTCCAGGGCCTTATTGTTCATTAATTATGGCAGACTACGGAGCAGAAGTCATTAAGATTGAAGAGCCAGGACAAGGCGATTATATACGTTGGAGAAAGCCGGCCATTGAAGAAATTGGAGCCAGACATTTAACGGTAAATCGAAATAAAAAAAGTATTGAATTAAACCTTAAGACTGAAGAAGGCAAAGAGATTTTTAAGAAAATGGCTGAAAGCGCGGATGTTATTTTAGAAAGCTTTCGACCAGGAGTCATGGATAGATTAGGTATCGGTTATGATGAAATTTCTAAGATTAATGAAGGAATTGTGTATTGTTCGTTAACAGGTTATGGACAAACTGGTCCTTATCGCCGCTTACCTGGACATGATATCAATTATATCGGTTACAGCGGCATATTAGGTTTGATTGGTGAGAAGGATGGAAAACCAGTCGTTCCAGGGGTTCAAATTGCTGATTTAGGCGGAGGGGCATTAATGGCACTATCCGGCATTATGATGGCACTTTTTCATAAAGAAAAAACCGGAAAGGGTCAATATGTTGATGTATCGATGCTAGATGGCGCTGTTACATGGTTATATGCGGCACTCTCAGATTATTTTGCTTCAGGTTCTACTCCAGAAAGAGGGAAAACTCGTTTGGATGGCCACTTTGCTTTTTACAATGTCTACGAAACGAAGGATCAGAAATATCTTTCAGTCGGAGCATCGGAAAAGAAATTTTGGAAAGAAATTTGTGAATTAGTTGGAAAGCCAGAATGGATTGAACTTCATGAAGGACCTGAAGACGTTCAAGAACAGTTAAAGAAAGATATGAGTGAATTGTTTAAGCAAAGGAATCAGCAAGAATGGCTGGATTTATTACAAACAAAAGATACATGTGTGGGACCTGTTTATAATATCGATGAAATCTTTTCAGATTCTCAAATTATTGAGAGAGAGTTATTTACTGAAATGAATCATCCTGTAGCGGGAATGATTAAGCAAATTGGATTCCCTATTAAATTTTCACATACGCCAGGGAAAATTCATTCTCATGCACCGCTTCTTGGAGAGCATACCGAGGGAATTTTATCGGCATTAAATTACTCTAGAGCTAACATTGATGATTTTAGAAGCAAAGGAGTAATTGGTACTCATACGCCAGTTGGAAATTGAAATATCTGAAAATTAAAAAAGCATTATGAGTGTTAATGTGAATGAGGAGGAAAGACAATTATGGCATTTGTTGAATGGAAAAGAGTTGGAGAAACAGGCACTATTGCGGAAATTGTGTTAAATCGTCCAGAGGCAAGAAATGCATTTAACTCAGAGATGGCCGAGCAAATTCTCGAAATTTTTCAAACGATAGCCAAAAGTGATGTTAGAGTCGTTTTGCTTACCTCTTCTAATCCAAAATCCTTTTGCTCTGGAGCTGATTTAAAAGAACGAAATAATATGACAGAAACAGAATGGCGTACGCAGCATCAACTATTTCAAAATATGTTTAATAGTATACAAGATTTAAAACAGCCCGTAATAGCTGTAGTCGATGGATATGCACTAGCAGGAGGATTTGAAATGATTTTAAACTGCGACATGATCGTAGCTGCAGAAACAGCAAGCTTTGGTTTACCTGAAGTAACACGAGGAATTATGCCTGGCGGCGGCGGTACAAGGCTACTGTCTAAACGTATCGGAGTTCATCGTGCGAAAGAGTGGGTGTGTACAGGGAAATTGGTTTCTGGTGTAGAAGCCGATCAGGCGGGGCTTGTTAATATTTTAACAAAATCAAGCGATATACGAGAAGAAGCGCTAGCATTAGCAGAAAAAATTTCTAGTAATGCCCCACTGGCCGTTCAAAATTGTAAAGCGGCTGTAGATGAACTATTCGGGATGTCAAATGAAGAGGCAAGAAAAATAGAAATAGACTATTATAACCGTTGTATTAATACGGAAGATCGATTGGAAGGAGTCCGTGCTTTTGTAGAAAAGCGTTCACCACAGTTTGTCGGTAAATGATTTAGTAGATTGTACATCATAAAGGCAGGAAGTGAAAATATGATTTATGAAAATATTGACGTGAAAATTGAAAATGGAATTTGTACGGTTAAGCTAAATCGCCCGGAAGTTAGAAATGCACTAGTGTTAGAGATGCGGCAAGAGCTCAAAGATGTTTTCACTTCTGTTAAACAGAATGATGAAGTAAAGGTCATCGTTTTAACGGGTGAAGGGAAAGCATTCTCAGCAGGGGGGGATTTAAGTGCATTAAAAGAAATAGATGCTGTTTCAGGTAGAAAGAGACTGCAAGCTGGACATGAAATGATTCATTCGATAGTGAATTTAGAAAAGCCTGTTATTGCAGCAATCAATGGTGTTGCCGCAGGAGCGGGAGTCAGTCTAGCGGTAGCTTGTGACATGATTATAGCGAGCCGTTCCGCTGCTTTTATCCAAAGTTTTGCGAAGGTAGGATTAATCCCTGACCTTGGAGCCATTCATTTTTTACCGAAACTAATAGGGCGTCATCGTGCATTAGAGCTTATGTTTTTAGGAGAAAAAGTATCTGCTGAACAGGCACAAAATATTGGCATAATCAATCGTGTTGTTGAGGATGAACAACTAATGGATGAAGTGCATCGTGTAGCCTTACAGCTTGCGGAAGGGCCAGATATGGCACTAGGGTTTATGAAGAAATTAGTCAATCGGAGTGTTTTAGCGGATCTTGATGAAACGCTAGAATTGGAAGGGTTTGCACAAGCCATGTGTTTTGAATCAAAGGATTTCAAAGAGGGTGTTCAAGCATTTTTTGAAAAACGTAAACCGGTGTTTAATCAATAAAAATACATGATTATTGAGGAGGTACTACATATGACTAGTACAAGTGTAAAAGAAAATGTTCAATTTCATGAAGAACTAAGACAAAGTGTTCGCAATGTTTGCAGCCAGTTCCCAGATTCCTATTGGAGAGAGTTAGACGCTAAATTAGCTTATCCTGAAGAATTCGTTAATGAGATTACAAGAAACGGCTTTTTAGCCGCTCTTATCCCGGAAGAGTATGGCGGTTCTGGTCTTGGAATTACAGAAGCTTCTATTATATTAGAAGAAATTAATCGTTCAGGAGGCAATGCAGGAGCTTGTCATGCTCAAATGTATACAATGGGTACATTGCTTCGTCACGGAAGCGCAGAACAAAAAGCGAAATATTTACCTAAAATTGCAGATGGCTCTCTTAGATTACAAGCATTTGGTGTAACAGAACCAAATACGGGGACAGATACAACAAAATTAAAAACATTTGCAGAACGTAAAGGTGATAAATATATCGTGAATGGACAAAAAGTCTTTATCTCACGCGCGGAACATTCTGACTTGATGATTTTATTAGTTCGTACAACCCCAATTGAACAAGTAAAAAAGAAGACAGAAGGTTTATCGGTTTTATTAGTGGATCTTAAAGAAGCTGTTGGAAACGGCCTTACCATTCGTCCGCTTCGTACAATGATGAACCACGCTACTACTGAGTTATTTATAGAAGATTTAGAAGTTCCAGTTGAAAACCTTATCGGAGAAGAAGGGAAAGGCTTTAAGTATATTTTAGATGGTATGAATGCAGAACGTATATTAATTGCTGCAGAATGTATTGGTGATGGTCGCTGGTTCATCGAGCGTGCCACTAATTATGCAAATGAACGAATCGTTTTCAGTCGACAAATCGGGCAAAACCAAGGGGTACAATTTCCAATTGCTCGAGCACATGTAAATATTGAAGCAGCAGATCTTATGCGCTTTAAAGCAGCAGAGCTATTTGATTCAGGTGAAAAATGTGCAGCGGAGGCTAATATGTCAAAACTTCTTGCCGCAGACGCTTCATGGGAAGCCGCAAACGTTGCTCTGCAAACACATGGTGGTTTTGGATTTGCCGAAGAGTATGATGTAGAACGCAAATTTAAAGAAACTAGATTATATCAGGTAGCTCCTATTTCAACAAATTTAATACTTTCTTATGTTGCAGAGCACGTGCTAGGGTTGCCAAGGTCGTATTAATTTAGGGAGATGATCCTTTGTTTATTCCTAAGGAAGTTGAAATTATTGAAGTTGGACCACGTGATGGTTTGCAAAACGAACCGCTAGCTATATCAACAGAACAAAAAAAGGAACTAATTGCAAGGCTCGCTAAAGCAGGATTCTTGCGCATGGAAACAACATCCTTTGTACATCCAAAGTGGGTTCCGCAAATGGCTGATTGTGAAGAAATTGCTCGTTATTGTAATGAGCTTGGGATTACCTATATCGCTCTAACTCCAAATATGAAAGCTTTGGAGAGAGCGATTGCTGCAACAGTCCCGCAAATGGCCGTTTTTATTGGAGCAAGTTCCGAATTTAATAAAAGGAATATTAATAAAACTACTTCAGAATCTTTAGCTGAATGCGAGCCGATGTTTGCTAGAGCAAAGCAAGAAGGAATGTTCATTCGTGCTTATATATCGATGGCCTTTACTTGCCCATTCCAAGGTGAAGTGACATTTGATGAAGTGAAAGAAGTTTGTGACCGCTTTATACAGCTTGGAGCAGATGAAATTGATGTAGGAGACACGAATGGACAAGCAGATCCAAAGATGGTGTATGAGCGTTTTTCCAGATTACGAGATTTATATCCGGATACTACGTTTGTTGGACATTTCCATGATACAGAAAAAATGGCGCTAGTGAATGTAATTGCTGCCATACAGGCAGGAATTACAAAATTTGATAGTTCCATTGGAGGTCTTGGCGGTTGTCCCTATTCCCCAGGAGCAACGGGTAATGTTGCGACAGAGGAATTAGTAAATATGCTTATACGAATGGGATGCGAGACAAATCTTAATTTCGATGAACTAGTAAACGTGAGTCCTTTTGCTAAAAGTCTTTCAAGTCGAATATAAACTATACTATAAAGATAAGAATAGGAGAACTTAATATGAGAAATGCCGTCATTATTGATTCTGTCCGTACTGCAGTAGGGCGTATGGGAGGAACGTTAAAAGATATCGAGGTGGATTATTTAGCGGCCAAAGTGTTAGACGAAATTTTGGTTCGTACTGGAATCGATAAAAGTCATGTAGATGAAGTAATTCTTGGTCAAGCAAAACAAAGTACAGATGCTCCTAATTTAGCTCGTTTGGCCCTTTTACGTGCTGGGCTTCCTATTGAAGTAACTGGATACACGGTTCATCGTCAATGTGGCTCTGGAATTCAAGCAATGAATAATGGTGCACAACAAATTATGTGCGGATTATCAGATATTATCATTGCTGGCGGTGCTGAAAGTATGAGTACAGCACCATACTATCTTCGAAATGCTCGATATGGGTTTGGAGTAGGAAATGCTGAAATTCTTGATTCAAATACGGAAAGTCAGCCCCGAGCACAGCCGATTGAAACTTACGGCCATTTAACGATGGGGATGACAGCAGAGAATTTAGCTGAACAATACTCTATATCTCGAACAGAACAAGATGAATTTGCACTTAGGAGTCAAGAAAATGCTCAAAGAGCGATTTCTACAGGTTTATTTACCGATCAAATTGTTCCTTTTGAAGTCAAAATAAAAAAAGGAACGATAGAGTTTAAGGTCGATGAACATCCAAGAGCAACGAGCATGGAAAAGTTATCTCAGTTAAAGCCCGTTTTTAAAGAAAATGGGACGGTCACTGCAGGAAATACAAGTGGTCGTAACGATGGGGCAGGAGTTGTACTACTCATGTCGGAGGAAGCGGCTGAACGCTATGAAAAGAAACCAAAAGCTAAAATTATTGCTCAGGCTGTCGCCGGTGTATCGCCAGAAATTATGGGAATCGGACCTGCACCTGCCACGCGCAAAGCATTGAAACAAGCGGGGTTAACATTAGATGATATTGGTTTAATCGAATTGAATGAGGCCTTTGCTGCTCAATCGCTGGCTGTTATTAAAGAACTAGAATTGGATATAAATCGAGTAAACGTCAACGGAGGTGCCATTGCTTTAGGGCATCCACTAGGAGGTACCGGTGGAGTACTTATGACAAAGCTGCTTCATGAAATGGAACGACGTGGAGAAAAGTACGGATTAGTTACATTTTGTATTGGTGGTGGTTTAGGCATAACAACTATTGTTGAAAATTTACAAGTTTAGTAAAACAACAAGTATCCCCTTATTTACTATTGAAGATGACGGAGATGAATAAGCATGAAAATGAAAGAGTGGCAGACTATATACAATGCTAGACTAACGAGTGTCGAGCAAGCAATCAATCGGATACAGTCAGGTCATAAAGTATTTCTCGCCCCTTTTTGCAATGAGCCACAAACGTTAGTAGAAGAATTGGTGCAGCAAAAAAGGCGTTTACAAGATGTATTTCTATACAATCTTGTGATTGGCAGTCCATGTTTATATGCAGATCCAGATTGCCACTCACATTTTAAAATTCGTACCTTTTTAAGCTCTTCTCTTTTAAAAAGTGCATTCTTAAATCAAGTGTGCGACTATGTTCCTGTGAATCTTTCAGAAATTCCGCGCTGGATTCATCAAGAGAACATAGATATAGCTCTTATACAAGTTTCACCTCCAAATGATGAAGGATATTGCAACCTAGGTATATCCGTAGATGCTGTACAAACATTGATTAAGCAAGCAACGGTCGTCATTGCGCAAGTGAATAACCAACTTCCGCTTACTTCCGGAGATACTCTTGTACATGTATCAGAAATTGATCATTTTGTTGTTTCTAATCGACCACTGCTTAGTGTTCCTGATGGAAATCCATCTGATGAGGAGCTGACAATTGGAAAATACGTTGCAGAACTTATACCAGACTATGCAACGATTCAAGTAGGACTTGGTAAGATTGCAAAGAGCGTTTTACTATCTCTTACATCAAAAAAAGGATTAGGTGTTCATTCAGGATCAATCACCGATCCCGTTACAGAGTTGATTGATCTTGGTGTGATTACAAATGAGCGGAAAGAGATTAATCCTTACAAAACAGTGTGTACAACGTTAACTGGTACAGAAACATTATATAAATATGCCCATCAGAATCCAAACATACAATTGTTCCCCACAGATTATACTCACAATGCTGCAATTATTTCAAAAATAAGTAATTTCCATTCTATCAATTCAGCTCTTGAAGTTGATATATTTGGTCAAATTAACGCTGAGCAAGTTAGCAGTTATCCAGTAGCTGGCGTTGGCGGCCAAATGGATTTCATTCATGGAGCGAGGCTCTCAAAAGGTGGAAAGGCTATCATAGCACTTCCTTCTACAGCGAAGAGAGGAACTGAATCCCGCATTAAAATTAAGCTTCCATACGTTACGTCCATCAAATCTGAAATCGATTATGTTGTGACTGAATATGGAATTGCTAAATTGTTTGGGAAATCACTCACTGAAAGAGCAAAAGCTTTAATTCATATAGCACATCCCGATTTTCGTGAAGCACTTTCTCATGAATTTGAGCAAAGCCTATCTGTGAAAGCTTAAATGATATAACAGGATGTTGACCGACTATTAATAGTATAAAAGGGAGGGAAAGCATGAAAGAATCTGCTGTTTTAAACAATCAAAAAGTTCAGACTTCTATTTTTACAGATGAGCATGTTATGTTTCGTGATTCGCTTAGAAAGTTTCTCGAAAAAGAAGCGGTGCCTTTTTTTGATCAGTGGGAAGCGGATCGTATTATCCCAAGATCCTTTTGGGAGAAGATGGGTGAAAAAGGATTCATTTGTCCATGGGTAAGTGAAGAATATGGCGGTTTAGGTACGGATTTTGCCTTTTCCGCTATCTTAGGAGAAGAGTTAGCAAGAGTAGGTGCAGGATTAACGGGAATTGGTACACATAGTAACATTATTGTTCCTTATATCGCGTCATTTGGTACAGAAGAACAAAAAAGAAAATACCTTCCTGGCTGTGTAAGCGGTGAAATCATAACAGCTATTGCCATGACTGAACCAGGGGCGGGCTCAGATTTAGCCAGCATTCGTACAACAGCAATTAAAGATGGTGACCACTATGTCATTAATGGACAAAAAACATTTATTACAAATGGCATTCATTCAGACTTAATTATCGTTGCTTGTAAAACAGATCCAAAGGCATCACCGCCGCATAAAGGGGTTAGTTTATTGCTCGTGGAGAGAGATACGTTAGGTTTCTCTAGAGGGCGTAAATTAAATAAGGTAGGTATGCATAGTCAAGACACAGCTGAACTCATTTTTGAGAATGCTAGAGTTCCGGTTTCTAATCTTCTGGGAGAAGAAGGAAAAGGTTTTTCCTACTTAATGACTAAGCTGCAACAGGAAAGATTAATTGCCTCTCTTAATGCTCTTGTAGCAGCTGAAGACATGCTTCAACTAACGATTCAATATGTAAAAGAGCGCGAAGCCTTTGGACGGTCAATTAGTAAGTTTCAAAATACACAGTTTAAAATTGCTGAAATGGCTACAGAAGTTCAAATTGGCCGCACCTTTGTTAATGATTTAATTGCCAAACATATCAATTCAGAAGATATAGTGACTCAAGTATCCATGGCCAAATGGTGGATTACAGATATGGCAAAACGTGTGGCGACAGAATGTATGCAGCTGCACGGAGGGTATGGCTATATGGAAGAGTACAAGATTGCTCGCCGTTATCGAGATATTCCGGTTACTTCAATCTTTGCCGGCTCCAATGAAATTATGAAGGTCATTATTTCAAAACAATTAGGCTTATAAAAAATAACAATTTGAAGGGATGGATTATAATGAAAAAATTAGAAAATAAGGTTGCAGTTGTTACAGGTTCAGGTCGTGGAATTGGTCGAGATATCGCGTTATTAATGGCTAAAGAAGGAGCAAAGGTCGTTGTCAATGACTTGGGCGGTGGATCTGATGGAAATGGGAACGATACAAAAGTAGCGGATGAAGTAGTTCGAGAAATTAGAGAACTAGGTGGAGAAGCTGTAGCCAATTATGATTCGGTTTCTGAATATGAAAGCGCTACAAAAATTGTAGAAACGGCATTAACGGAGTTTGGCCGTATCGATATTGTTGTCAATAATGCTGGTATTTTACGAGATCGCATGCTGTTCAAAATGAGTGAAGAGGAATGGGATGCTGTTATTGCCGTACATCTAAAAGGTTCATTTAATATGACAAGAGCAGCCGCTCCATATTTTAAAGAACAAAAAAGCGGCCGCTTCATTAACTTTACATCTACATCAGGCTTAATTGGTAATGTTGGTCAAGCAAACTACGCTGCAGCAAAATTAGGGATTGCGGGTCTTAATAGAATAACAGCGTTAGATATGGCCCGCTATAATGTAACAGCTAATGCGGTCGCACCGTTTGCGTGGAGTCGATTAATTGGTTCCATTCCGACTGAGACAGACGACCAAAAGGCTAGAGTCGATAAACTTAAGCAACTATCCCCAGCTCATATTGCACCATTAGTTGCTTTCTTAAGTTCGGATGAAGCGGCTGATGTTTCCGGCCAAATTTTCGGTGTTAGAGGTAAGGAAATTATGGTCTTTTCACAGCCGCGCCCAGTTCGTTCTGTTTATAATGCAGAAGGCTGGTCCATCGATAGCCTAAGTTCGATTAAAGGATCCTTACAATCTAGTTTTACTCCGCTTGAAGTAAGTGCTGACGTATTCCCGTATGAGCCATTAGTATAATGCTAAATAATTTTAGCAGTTATGAGCTTGAGCGCGTATATTGTTTCAAGCTCATAATTGTTATTAAAAAGATAAGGGGGATTACATGTTAGAAGGAATACGTGTTATCGATTTTTCTCAGTATCTTCCAGGACCTCATGCAACCTTACGTTTAGTAGATATGGGGGCCGAAGTCATTAAGGTCGAATCGCCTCAAGGAGATCCTTCTCGAGCTTCTGCTGGAATAAATGGAAATGGTTTTGTTTTTTTAACACAAAATCGAAATAAAAAAAGCGTCGTATTAAATTTAAAGGATCCTATAGATCGAAAGAATGCCTTAAATCTCATTAGTGAAGCAGACGTTGTCCTTGAAAGCTTTCGCCCAGGAGTGACAGATCGGCTTGGAATTGGTTATGAACAGGCAATTCAAGTGAAAAAAGATATTATTTACTGTTCCCTTTCAGGCTATGGCCAAACAGGGTCAATGAGTCATTTAGGTGGACATGACATTAACTATATGTCGATAAGCGGGCTGCTTGCGCAGTTAAAGGATGAAAAAGGACGTCCAGTGCAACCGAGTACGACAATAGCAGATTTTGTAGGAGGGATATCCGCTAGTGAAGCCATTTTAGGCGCATTAGTGAAAAAACTAAGAACAGGGGAAGGTTCTTATATTGATCTATCGATTATAGACTCTCTGTTCGCCCTTATGTCCAATCATATTGTAATCGAACATGCCACAGGGGAGCAGCACGGTGTTTCAAAGCTTAATAATAAATACGTCTGCTATTTCTTATATGAAACAAAAGATAGCAGATTTGTGAGTTTAGGAGCTTTGGAAGCGAAATTTTGGAGGAATTTCTGTACAGCTTTGAATAAAGAACATTGGATTTCAGAACATTTTTCACTAGCTCAACCAAGTAATCCTGTATTTAACGAAATGAAGGAAGTATTCGCTAATAGAACATTGGCCGAATGGACGCAGTTTTCTCACCAAGTAGATTGCTGCTTAGCTCCTGTTCTAGAAACTGGTGAATTATATAATCATCCATTTAGCCAAGAAAGAGGACTTATTGTTGAAAAAGAAGGGATACGATATACAGCAACGAAATATCCAGCTATTGAAGACTATTACACAGCTCCACCAAAGTTTGGACAACATTCAGATCAGGTAAAAGAACAATATGAAAGAAAAGTTTAAGTGAAAGGGGTAAAATGCTTTGATTAATCTTGATAACTTTTCTCTCCTGACCCTTTATGAAATGTTAGAACAAACTGCGGCCAAATATCCTAATCAAGTGGCGGTAATAGATGGTGAAATTAAATTGAGTTATAGCGAGCTAAAGGAAACGATTGATGCTTTCGCTTCCGTTCTATATGAAAAAGGAATTCAAAAAGGTGATCGAATCGGGTTAATGTTACCGAATGGGATTCACTATATGATTTCTTATTATGCTACTCAACGTTTAGGTGGAATTGTTGTACAAGTTAACCCTTTATATCAAACATCTGAACTCCAATATATGCTAGATGACGCAAATCCGAAATTGTTTATTTGCGGTAGAAATCAAGCTGAAAAACTAGAGAAAATTGAGGATTTTGAAAACGTACATGTCATTTTCACAAAGGATGAAAGCAATAAGGATCAAATCCTATTAAAAGGAAAGAACTGTACACTTCCTCCACTAAATATTAATCCAAATGAGGATGTAGCTGTTTTACAGTATACGGGTGGAACAACTGGTAGATCTAAGGGGGTTATGTTAACTCACTTTAATATTATTAGTAATATTCATCAATCGGGCAGTGTTGTTTCATCGGTCATGAAGGAAGGCGAAGAGCGCATATTAGGAGTGGCACCGCTGACACATGCTATGGCTATGACAAATATGAATTATACTGTCCGATTTGCTGCTACATACATTATTGTAGAAAAATTTGAAGTGACGAAAGTTTTACAAACGATTAGTCAATATAAACCTACAATGATGTTAGGCTCTCCAACGATGTATATTGCTTTGCTTAATCATCCTAACCTAGGGAAAAATGATTTATCCTGCTTCAAAATTTGTATTTCCGGATCTGCCCCCCTTCCTGTAGAAGTTTTAAAAGAATTAGAGCGAAAATCCGGAGCACATATTTTCGAGGGATACGGTTTATCAGAAGCAACAACATCCACTCACCGAACTCCAGTAGATGGAGAAAGAAAGATTGGCAGCGTTGGCATTCCAGTCCCTTTAACAGAATCAAAAATAGTAGATATTGAAACAGGCACGAGAGAGTTAGCGACTGGAGAACGTGGTGAACTTATCGTGAAAGGTCCACAAGTGATGAAAGGGTATTGGAATAAATCTGTGGAAACAGCTCTTACGATTCGTGATGGTTGGCTATACACAGGAGACATAGCTGTTCGTGATAAAGATGGGTACTATTATATAGTAGGCAGGAAAAAAGATATGGTGATTGCAGGCGGCTTGAATATTTATCCAGCTGAAGTGGAAGAAATGCTCTATCAGCATCCAGCGATAGCTGAAGCGTGTGTGTTTGGCGTACCTGATGCGTATCTTGGTGAAAAACTGTTAGCCATTGTGATATTGAAACAGGGTGAAAACATTAGTGAACAAGAATTGCTAAGTTGGTGTGAGGGTCGAATTGCAAGATATAAAATTCCAAGAGCTATTGAATTTCGGGAGGCTTTGCCTAAAACAATAGTTGGGAAAATATTAAGACGCCGGCTTGTTGAAGAATACAAAGAAAAACTGAATCAATTGTAAAAGTATTAGCAGTACGATTAATCATTTTAAAGGAGTGTTAGAGAATGGATTTTAACTTATCATCTGATTTAGTAGAAATGAAAAAATCAATCAGGGATTTTGTCGATAATACAGTGGACCCTGTTGCTGATCAAATTGAAAGAGAAGATAAAATCCCAGACCATATTATGAAAATGAGTAAGGAAATCGGACTATTTGGTCTAAGTATTCCAGAGAAATACGGTGGACTAGGAATTGATATGGTTGGCAAATGTGGCATTTATGAAGAGATTGGTCGTACATCTAATGGATTTACAACGGTAATTGGTGCTCATACAGGTATTGGTTCAGTTGGAATTGTTGAGATGGGGAATGAGGAGCAAAAAAGAAAATATTTGCCGGGTATGGCTTCAGGAGATTTGATTGGAGCGTTTGCTTTAACAGAACCAAGTGCAGGTTCTAATGCCGTTGCCTTAAAGACGAGAGCCGTGAGAAAAGGAGATAAATATATTCTTAATGGCTCTAAGCATTATATTACAAACGGGCCGATTGCCGATATATTTACTGTTATGGCCGTTACTGATCCAAGTAAAGGCGCGAAAGGGATTACTTCCTTCATTGTAGAAAAAGGCAGTAAAGGACTTATCATTGGCAAAACTGAAGAAAAAATGGGATTACGAGGCTCCCACTCCTCTGAAATTTTCTTTGAGGATTGTGAAGTTCCAGTTGAAAATGTTCTTGGTGTAGAAGGGCTGGGTTATGTAAATGCCCTGAAGATTCTTGCGAATGGTCGAGCTGGACTCGCAGCACGTAATCTCGGATCATGTCAAAAATTGTATGAATTATCTGTCAAATATGCGCATGAGCGTGAGCAGTTTGGCAAACCGATTTTTGAGCAGCAAGTCATTCAGCATTATTTAGCTGAAATCGCATTGGATGTCGAAACATTGCGTTCAGTTACCTATCGAGTGGCATGGATGGTTGACCAAGGCATAAATGTTATTAAGGAAGCAGCAATGGCGAAGCTTCTTGGTTCAGAAATCTATAATCGCATCGCGGACAAAGCGGTTCAAATTCACGGTGGGATTGGCTACATTAAAGAGTATCCAATTGAAAGATATTATCGCGATGCTCGTATTACAAAAATTTATGAAGGAACATCTGAAATTCAAAAGAACATTATTGCCGCACAAATACACAAAGAGTATTTAAAAACTGTCCCAACTGTTCATGCTTAATTAATAGATTGATAGCTATTCAGCTTTTATATAATAATCCGAAAATTGCACACTAATGATAGTGAAGATTGAGAGGAGCAGGCATATGAAAGGAATTATTTCCTACGGAGCATACATTCCGTATAATCGTCTCCAACGAAAAAAAATTGGGGAGTTCTTTGGTAAAGCTGCGCATCGTGGGGAAAAAGCTGTTGCTGGCTATGATGAGGACAGCGTATCGATGGGGGTTGAGGCTGCACTTGATTGTTTACATGGAACAAATTCGCAAGAAATTGATGCTGTGTATTTTGCAACAACGAGTGCTCCTTACAAGGAAAAAGGGTCGGTTTCAACGATTGCTGCGGCATTACAATTAAAAGAAAATGTCCGAGGAATAGAAGCGACTTCCTCCTTAAGAAGCGGTACCTCTGCGATGCTAGCAGCTAATGAATTTGAGCAAACGCTTGTTATTGCTTCAGATTGTCGGACAGGTGCTCCTACTGGACAAAATGAACAGTGGTTTGGTGATGGAGCAGCTTCTTTCTTGATTGGTCATGGATCGGAAGTAATCGCTAACATTATTGATGCAAGTAGTGTACAAGGTGAGGTAGTTAGTGAATGGCGTAGTCAAACCGATTCGTTTACTCAAAATTGGGAGGAACGTTTAGGTTCAACTGTATTTCTGAAACAGGTGAAAGAAGTCGTCACGCCTTTTTTAGAAAAAAACAATTGTACTGCTGATGCCATCAACAAGGTTATTATATCTGGTCCAGGAACACGTGCTCATACACAAGCGGCTAGTGCCGTTGGATTTCAAAAAAATCAAATACAAGACCCTTTATTTGATTCAGTAGGTGCTGCCGGAAATGCCCATGCTCCGATGATGCTCGTTTCCGCATTAGAAGAAGCAAAGCCTGGGGACAAACTTCTTGTCGTAGCATTTGCAGAAGGACTGGATGTCATGTTGCTAGAGGTAACAGAGGCCATTTCTCGTCTTGCTAAAAGAAAGGGCGTTCAAGGTTATTTAACGGTGAAAAACGATCAAACGTCTTATAGTGATTATTTAAAATGGAGAAATCTTCTTGAAATAGAGCCGCCAAGAAGACCAGAAACAGATCGTCCGTCCGCTCCCGCTCTATATAGGGGATATCATCAAAACCTTTCATTTACTGGATCGAAGTGCAGAAATTGTGGTACACCACAATTTCCAAAGCAACGTATTTGTACCCAATGCCAAGTAAAGGATGAAATGGACGATTATCGCTTTGTTGGGCAATCTGCTAAAGTAATGACTTATACACTCGATCATTTAGCTGCCTCACCTGCTCCTCCAATGATTGTAGCGGTTGTGGACTTTGATAAAGGAGGGCGCATTATTTGCGAAGTGACCGATTGTCATCCAAAAGAAATAGAAATTGGGATGAATGTTGAGATGACATTCAGACGTTTATATGAAGCTGGGGGGATCAGTAATTATTTCTGGAAAGCCCGACCAATTAGGCAAAAGGAGAGTGTCTAGTATGAGCAGAAAGGGAATTAGCGATAAGGTAGCCGTTATTGGAATGGGCTGTACAAGATTTGCCGAGCATTGGGATAAAAGTGTTGATGATTTATTAGTTGATGCTGCGTATGAAGCATTCGCTGATGCCGGTATTGAACCAGCGGATATAGAAGCGGCGTGGTTAGGAACGATGATTTCTGGATATGCAGGAATTACTCTTTCGGGACCGTTAAAAACACAATTCATTCCAGTTACGAGAGTAGAAAATATGTGCGCAACAGGCTCTGAAGCATTTCGAAATGCTTGTTATGCAGTGGCTTCAGGTGCATATGATATCGTACTGGCAATCGGAGTTGAAAAACTGAAGGATTCAGGGTTTAGTGGATTGAATTCACCTAAGCCGCCAAGTGATGGAACAGCACCTAATTTTTCTGCCCCTGCTTCTTTTTCCTTCCTTGCCCCAGCCTATTTTGAAAAATATGGATTGTCGGCAAAGCAAGGAAGAGAAGTGCTATCGCGGATTGCTTGGAAAAATCACTATAATGGTTCCTTGAATCCTAAAGCTCAATACCGGAATGAAGTTCCAATGGAGAAAATTTCGAACTCTCCGATGGTCGCAGCCCCACTTGGAATTATGGATTGTTCCGGGGTGGCAGATGGAGCGGCTGCTGCCATTATCGTTCGAACAGAGGATGCTCATAAATATAGAAAAGATCCGATGTATGTCAAAGCGCTATCGATTGCAGCGGGACCTGGAGATGGTCGTTTACGTCAGGACTTTGATTTTACAAGCATTAAGGAAAATGTTATATCTTCACAAGCTGCCTATCGTGAAGCGGGAATTAAAGACCCGCGCAAAGAAATTAGTATGGCGGAAGTGCATGACTGCTTTACTCCTACAGAATTGGTCATTTATGAAGATTTAGGATTCAGTGAACGAGGACAAGGTTGGAAAGACGTTTTAAATGGTGTTTTTGAACTGGGTGGAGAACTGCCGGTTAATCCAGATGGAGGGTTAAAATCATTTGGACATCCGATTGGAGCTAGCGGTTTACGAATGCTATACGAAATGTATTTACAATTTCAAGGCCGTGCAGGTAAACGCCAATTAGATAATCCAAAGATTGGACTCACCCACAATTTAGGTGGAACACCTATGCAATGTGTCTCTTTCGTATCTATCGTAGGGAAAGAGTTGTCTTAATAATATAGAAAAGGAGTGGAGATTTTGAGCACAGGACTAAAAGAGAAAATCGGTATGAAATTAGAGACGTATACCTTTAAAGTAGAAGCGGGGAAAGTTAAGGAACTGGCACTTGCAATTGGTGATTTGCGGGAGGAATACTTAAATGGAGAAGCGGTTTTACCCACTTTTCCAACTGTGATTGATTTCTGGGGCGGAGGAGCTTCCACATCTGACCTATTGGGGTTAAATGTTAAAAAAGTTCTTCATGGGGAACAAGAGTATGAATATTTAGGAGAAATTAAACCAGGTGATGAAATTACAGTAACTGGTGTAGTTGAAAAAGTATATACAAAAGCAGCTATGAATTTTGTCATTCTCAAAAAAGAGTTTGTAAATCAAAATGGTGAAACGGTCTTAATTAGCCGTTCAACTGTTATCGAAAGACACTAGGAGGGGATTTATATGGAGATCGGTTATCAGTTTGAACCATTACACAAAGAAGAAATCACTCATTCACAGCTTGTTCGATATGCAGGAGCATCAGGAGATTTTAATCCTATTCACACGGTTGTACCATTTGCGGAATCTGCTGGATTAGGTGGTGTAATTGCTCATGGCATGCTGGTTAAGGGGTTTGTTGGCCAGGCAATTGGTCAATGGTTTTCAACAAAAGATCTTGTGAAATTCTCTACTCGTTTTAGAGCAATGACAAGGCCGGGAGAAAAAATTACTGTTCAGGGCAGCGTAGTAGATGAAACAGCTGATCGCTGGATTTGTCAAGCCGAGGCAGTAAACGAGGCAGGAGAAGTAAAAGTGAAATCTTCCTTTGAGATCAAGAAAAGATAGTGTTAAAAAAGAGGCAGACTCCATAGCCATCAAGTTCAGAAAATGATATACAAAACAAAAAATGACCATCCTGATTCAGTATGCAGCTGAATCAGGATGGTCATTTCTTTGATTCATATTCCATTATCTCCGCAAAAAATAGATTGGATACTCTTTTTAGTACCATTTCATCTCCCTCTATTCGTTATGCTAGCAGATTGAGGTCTTATTTAAGGTTTGGAAATCCATCTATCTATGACTAATATAAGTATAAAAGAAAAGAGTCAATTTTATGAAAAATTAAGACAAAGTGTTCGCCATGTTTGCAGCCAGTTCCCGAATTCCTATTGGAGAGAGTTAAGTGCCGACTTAGTCCATCTTGAATTTTTTTGTAAAAATATTTCTAAATTTATAAAAATTTATAAATTTGTGTAAAACGTTGTTTACTTATATCTAGATTAATATTATTCTAGATATATTCAATATATTCAATATATTGAATATAATGTAAATTCACAATATACTAAAAACACAAAAGGAGTGGAGAGTTTGAGCACAGGACTACAAGAGAAAGTCGGTATGAAATTGGATACATATAATTTCAAAATCGAAAAAGGGAAGCTTAGAGAGCTAGCCTTTGCGATTGGTGATTTGCGAGAGGAATCCCTAAAAGGAGAGTTTGTTTTACCTACATTTCCAACTGTGGTTGATTTTATGGGTGAAGAAACCTCTACGTTGGAGGATCTATTAGGGTTAAATCTACAAAAGGTTCTTCACGGGGAACAAGAGTATGAATATTTAGGAGAAATGAAACCAGGCGATGATCTTACAGTAACGGGTGTCATTGAAAATGTGTATACAAAAGCATCTATGGATTTTTACATTATTAAAAAAGAGTTTGTAAATCAAAATGGTGAAACGGTATTAATTAGCCGTTCAACTATTATCGAAAGACACTAGGAGGGGATTATATGGAAGTCGGTTATCAGTTTGAACCATTACATAAAGAAGAAATTACTCATTCACAGCTTGTTCGATATGCAGGAGCATCAGGAGATTTCAATCCTATTCATACGGTTGTACCATTTGCGGAATCTGCTGGATTAGGTGATGTAATCGCTCATGGTATGCTGGTTAAGGGGTTTGTTGGCCAAGCAATTAGTCAATGGTTTTCAACAAAAGATCTTGTAAAATTCTCTAGTCGTTTTAGAGCAATGACAAGACCGGGAGAAAAAATTACTGTTCAGGGCAGCGTAGTAGAGGAAACAGAAGATCGCTGGATTTGTCAAGCCGAGGCAGTAAACGAGGCAGGAGAAGTAAAAGTAAAATCTTCCTTTGAGATTAAGAAAAGATAGTTGTTAATAGGGCAGCCTCCCTGTTCAATATGTTGTATATAGGAAAATTGGTATACAACATATTGAGGGGGTAAGGTCTGTCTATTTATTTTTTCTTATTTATTACTAAATCATTTTTTGGGGGAGGAGATATTGTGAACGGGAAAACGGTCATTATAACTGGAGGCGGTAGCGGTATTGGTAAAGCGATGGCGATGAAATTTGCTGCAGAAGGCGCAAATGTAGTCATTACCGATTTTTTATAGGATATATTCTTGTGTTGAGAACGAATGTTCTGCTATAATGAGTGTAAGTAAAAGAGAAAGGAGGCAAAACGATTTGTTTGTCACTCATTCCTTTCAAATTCCTTATGATCGAAACCTATACAAAGAATTAAGAACGATGCAACGAGAAGCGGCCTCCGTTTGGAACGATATCGTGCGGGAAGCTACTTCCTATTATGTTGCTTGTAAAAAGTGGGTAAGTAAAACCGAGATTCAAGCGATTCGAAAACAAACCTACAACCTTCATTCGCAAACGGTTCAAGCCATTGCAGATAAGTATGCGGCGAACCGTGAAACGATTCGACAGCTGAGAAAAACGGATAAAAAAGCCAACTATCCGTGGCGAAGAAAATATTATTATTGTATCCCCTTAAAAAAAGCTTCTATGGACATTTCAACAGACACCATCACGATTAAAAAAGTAGACTATCGATTCTCCCTCTCTGAACTTTTAACGAAGAAGAAAAAGAAAAACTGGAACGAAAAGGCTCCGAAGCAACCTACATCGGTCGTCATCCCGAATCGATCAGAAGAACACTTAGACGCATGTAACTATGCGGAAATTGTCTGGCGGAACGGAGCCTATTGGTTTTGTTATGCGGTTCAAGTTCCTGAACAGGATTTGTCTGCGTATGAGAAGAAAGTGGCAGGTGGCGATTTAGGAGAAATTCATGCGGTCACGGTGGCCACCGAAGATCGAGCACTTGTCTTGTCAGGACGCGCGATGCGCAGTATCTCTCAATTCCGTGCCAAGGCTTTAGCGGACTTAAGCAAGAAAATGTCCCGTTGTAAAAAAGGCTCTCGTCAATGGAAAAAGTACAAAGACGCCAGAAATCGCCTACGCCAAACAAGTAAAAATCAACTCGAAGCCTTGGAACATAAAACGACGAAAGATATTGTCGCCTTTTTAGAAGCAGAAAAAGTGACGCATTTGGTCATCGGAAACGTGTCAGGTATAGAAAAAGGGACTAAGAAGAACGAACAAAAGAAACGAAAACAGAACAAAGTGAGAAGACAACAACTGTCCCTGTGGAATCAAGGGAAAATCAAACAAAAACTCACGTATAAAGCGAAACTAAAAGGCATCCATGTGACAGAAACGGAAGAAAG
>NZ_QWVS01000049.1 GCF_003570725.1 Peribacillus asahii | reverse complement strand
GATTTTGGTTGTTTTCTTGGTTTTGATTTTGGTTTTGGTTATTGTTCTGGTTTCCTCTATTCTCTAATAATCGAGTAATAATAGTTTCAAGCGATGATGAAATTGTCATCAGACTGAGTAAAGTAGAATTACCTAAGTTCCCCAGGTTTCCTAATTGACCTTGTAAATTTTGATTTTGGTTATCGTCTCCATTTTCACCTCCATTGTTCAGTTGTTGCGCAAGAACAGAGTTAAGAGCTGATGAAATCGTCGTCAAATCAAGTAAATTAGTATTTTGTACATTATTTACTGCATTTTGCACTTGATTTTGCACATTATTTACTGCATTTTGTACTTGATTTTGTGCATTATCTACTGCGTTTTGCGTTTGATTTTGTACATTATCTACTGTGTTTTGTAATGTATTTAGATTCCCCCCTACTTGTGAATTTATACTTTGAAGAATGTTGCTAAACAATGAATTGGTAGCGTTCGCCATATAATTAAACTCCCCTCAACTTAGATTCAAGGTTAGTATATTAGTGACTTGTCTTTTTGGATTGGGTATACCCACAATTTCCTAATAAGTTATTCGCTTTTTTCTTAGGGCTTTGTTATACAGCACCATTTGCTTCAATAAAATATCTAAAATAAAAAAGCACCGCTCAAAATGTTGAACAGTGCTGCATTGAACTTTTATCATTTAATTCTTACTTTCTCGTTGCGCTCCACTTGAATCACTTTTCCATCTTGAATCACTAACGTAATTGATCCATACTTCATAGAAGCTAACATTTCTTGAAGGCGTTGAAAGATGTCGATAGATTGTTTATCTTTTTCCAAGCTAAGAAGCCCCCCTTCTTCTTTATTCCATACAAAATTCCTCTGTAATTTAGGATATCAACTACCATCAAATAACAAACACAACCTATTTGTCCTATGCCTTTACTAAGAATAATACTAAAAAAAATAACCGTTTTCACTTAAAAACATATTATACCGATAATTTTACTTTTCTTTATGCATCATTTAGTAAATCTTGCTTTTCAAGACGTACTAAATGTATATGCTCTCTATAGGATTAGTTTGCCGATTTTCCTTTTTCAATGGCTTCAACTAATTCGGCAATTTGGCTTTGAATACGTTCTAACAATTCTTCATCTTTAATTGGTGCGGCTGCATCATTTTTATCAATTTCACTATCAACAAAATATAAACCTTGGAGCGGCTGTCCTTTCAAAATTCCAATTAATGGTTTCAACGAATAATCAATCGCTAATAAATGACGTGTACTCCCACCAACCATCATTGGCAAAACAGGTTTGTTTTTCAAAACACTTTCAGGCAATAAATCAAGTAAAGACTTTAACACACCTGTATAAGAAGCTTTATAAACAGGAGATCCAATAATTACAGCCTCTGCTTGTTTAACCACATCTGCAAATTTAACAATATCTGCACTATCATATCGACCTTTTACAAGATCGTCAGCTGCGAAATCTGTAACAGAATACGTGACAGTTGAAAACCCAGCTTCATTCACTAATGATTCGAAATATTTTAATGTGATGTCTGTTCTTGAAGGTACTGCTGGACTTCCTGATATAATAACAATTTGACTCATCGATTTATTTCCTCCTAATCATAGCTATCTTCTCAAGAGATTATTAACAAAAAGCGGCTCACTTAGACACAAAAGTTCCTCTTTCTGAAAGAAAAAGGCTGATATGTACCTCTCATACTTCCCTTTCAAAGCATTGCTTGCTGAACACCATTCTGTCTCTTAACAAAGGTTGCTCAAATCTATAGGCCAGTCCCTCTGCTTCTCTTGATAAGAAGTATATTGTTTAAATTAGCTTAATATTCTAATAAATAATTGTCAAGGTTTTCACCGAGAAAAATCATACTTAACCTAGTTGAAAATACGGATTAAAGGCCGTGACATTTCCATCACGGCCTTTAATTCTTATTGAGATTGAAGCTTACTTTCTACCATATTAATAAACAACTGTAGAAAATGACGATCGTCCGTTAATTCTGGATGAAACGAGCTAACAAGAAGATTGTTTTGCTTAGCAGCAACAATTTTATCATCATGCGTTGCTAATACATCGACATTATTTCCAACGCTTTCTATATAAGGGGCACGAATAAAGACAGCAGGAACGGGCTGATCGATGCCTTTAATTGAAAGATCTATTTCAAAACTATCACGCTGACGACCAAATCCATTTCGTTGTACGGAAATATCCATTAGATTTAAATGGCTGTCTTCCGCTCCACCTAAATCTTTAGCGAGTAATACAAGACCCGCACAGGTTCCAAAAATCGGCTTTCCTAAAGAGGCAAATTGTTGAATCGGTTCAATAAAATCATAACGTTTCATCATTTTACCGATTGCCGTACTTTCTCCTCCTGGAATAATAAGCCCATCAATTTGTTGTAACTGCTCCGGTTTCTTTACAAGCAGCGCATCAACACCTAAACCTTCTAATTGTTGAATATGTTCAATCGTTGCTCCTTGTAAATCTAATACGCCAATTGTCGTCATTTTACCAACCACGCTCTTGCATACGTTCTTGTGGATTTAATTTAGAAATATCGATTCCTTTCATTGGACTGCCAAGTTCCTTCGATAATTTCCCAATTAATTCATAGTCTGTGTAATAAGTAGTCGCTTGCACGATGCTGCTTGCAAATTTTTCTGGATTTTCTGATTTAAAAATACCGGATCCAACGAATACACCGTCTGCTCCTAATTGCATCATAAGAGCCGCATCAGCTGGTGTAGCAATACCGCCAGCTGCAAAGTTCACGACTGGTAATTTACCTGCTTCTTTAATTTGTTTTAACACTTCATAAGGTGCTCCAAGATTTTTCGCTTCCGTCATTAATTCATCATCGCTCATCACTGTAACTTTACGCACTTGCGCTTGTACTTTACGCATATGACGAACTGCTTCTACGATATTTCCTGTCCCTGGTTCCCCTTTTGTTCGTAACATAGAAGCTCCTTCTCCAATACGGCGTGCTGCTTCCCCTAAGTCACGGCAACCACAAACAAATGGTACTGTATACTCGCTTTTTAAAATGTGGAACTCTTCATCAGCTGGTGTTAATACTTCACTTTCATCGATGTAGTCTACGCCCATTGCTTCTAATACACGTGCCTCAACAATATGACCGATACGTGCTTTTGCCATAACGGGAATCGAAACAGCATTTAACACTTCCTCTACAATTCGCGGATCCGCCATACGCGCTACTCCACCAGCGGCACGAATATCAGATGGTACTCGTTCTAATGCCATAACAGCTACTGCTCCAGCTGCTTCCGCAATTCTTGCTTGCTCTGCATTCACAACGTCCATAATAACGCCGCCTTTTTGCATTTGGGCCATTCCTCGTTTAACAGTCTCAGTTCCTACTAATTTACTCATATTATAACCTCTCCTCTATTAAAAAGATTTGCAATCTTTAGATTTGTCTCTTAGTATAAAAGAAACTGATCGTATTAAAAGTGTCAGTTCCAGATAAATTAAAGAGGTCAGAAAAGAGGTCAGCATGAATACATTAGCTTGTAACTTACAACGTCACAGTGAAATCCCTTTATACGAACAATTATATTTATATATTAAAAACGAGATTATTGAAGGCCGTTTAAGCTATGGAACAAAGCTTCCGTCTAAGCGGCAATTAATCGATGTATTACAAATTAGTCAAAATACAGTTGAATCCGCATATGATCAGCTTCGAGCAGAAGGCTACGTAGAAGTTATTCCGAGAAAAGGATATTACGTGCAAGCATTTGAGGATTTAGAATATGTCTCTTCGTCCCAACCTGAAGAAGCAGCTAACGATGAAGCTCCTCCTGAAACGTTATACAATTTTCATCCGAGCCATGTCGATACCGAGCATTTCCCTTTTTCACAGTGGAGAAAATATACGAAAAACACAATTGATGAATCACAGCATCATCTTCTATTACTGGGGGAAGCACAAGGAGAACTCGCTCTCCGCCGAGAGATTGCTCATTATTTATATGAAGCACGAGGCGTTCGTTGTAATTCTGAACAAATCATTGTCGGTGCTGGGGTTGAGATTTTGTTACAGCAGCTTTTCTTACTATTTGGAAGCGAAACAGTCTATGGTGTAGAAGACCCAGGATATCATCTTATTTTACGAATGCTCCAATCGTATCCAAATGAAGTGTATCCGCTTGAAGTCGATCATGAAGGGGTCAAAGTCGAAGCAATCAAGCCATCGAAAATTGATATTGTGTATGTGACGCCTTCCCATCACTTTCCTTATGGTACCGTATTATCTGTTAATCGAAGAATGCAACTACTAAACTGGGCAAATGCTTCTGAAAGACGCTATATTATTGAAGATGATTACGATAGTGAATTTCGTTATAGTGGAAAAACAATTCCTTCGTTACAAAGCAATGATACAAACGATAAAGTCATTTATTTAGGATCATTTTCAAAATCACTTATGCCATCGCTTCGAGTTAGTTATATGGTTCTACCAAAATCATTATTACAACGTTATCAAGCACAGCTGACCTTTTACCACTCAACGGTTTCGCGAATTGACCAGCATGTACTTACACAATTTATGAGACAAGGAGATTTTGAAAAGCATTTAAATCGAATGCGCAAAGTGTATCGACGTAAATTAGAAAAAGTAATTCACTTACTAAAGCCCTATGACGAACAATTTAGTATTATTGGCGAACAATCGGGACTTCATATTGTGCTGGATGTTCATAATGGAATGGACGAAGATATGCTCGTACGAAAAGCAGCGGAAGCACGTTTAAAAGTATATCCACTGTCTGCCTATTCGATTGAGAAAATCGATAAAAATGCACCAAAAATTATTCTTGGATTTGCCGGCATTCATGAAGGTGAATTAGAAAATGCCGTACAACTTTTATTGAAGGCATGGGGGATTAAATAAAAATTCTTCGTAACTAGTTTAAGAGAAGATAATTAAAGACATTAGCTTAGCATTGTTATATAACTACCTTAAATCAAGAGCACCTCCCAATTGTTAGACGATGTCTAACAATTGGGAGGAAGTTCAATTCCTTAACATACGAAAACTAGATTTTTTTACATTTACAAGTATGCGTTTTGTTAACATAAGATTTTTACTGTGCCGTATATCCTCCATCAATAAGCAACGTGCTTCCAGTCATGAAATCATTTTCACTTAAAAAGATAATAGCATGTGCAATTTCTTCTGGTCGACCAAGTCTACCAACTGGATGTTGTGCCACAAGTCCATCATAAAAATCACCAAGAGCTTCTTTATTAACCATCCCAGACTCCACATAACCCGGACAAACAGCGTTTACTCTAATATTTTGTTTCGCATACTCCAAAGCAAGTGATTTTGTCAAAATATTTACCGCACCTTTTGATGCATTATACGCAAATGCTCCAGCTCGTCCTACTGTACCTAAAATAGAAGCCGTATTTACGATAGAACCTCCCCCAGTTTTTAGCATCTCACGAATAGCATATTTCGCACCGAAAAATACACCATTTTGATTAATGGAAATAACTCTGTTGTATTCTTCAAAAGTAAGCTCATGAGTGGCAGCAAGGGCTCCTACTCCAGCATTATTGATTAAAATATCTAATTTACCATATTGATTAACCGTTTGAGCTACAAGATCTTCTACTGATTTCTCATCCGCAACGTTTACTTTTACAAATAAAACATCTGCCCCTTTATCTTTTAGCTTCATTTCAGCTGCTTTTCCTGCTTCTTCATTAAAATCAGCTAATACAACTTTTACACCCTTCTCCACAAATGCTTCCACTGTCGCTAATCCAATACCAGAAGCTCCACCAGTAATGATTGCTACTTTACCTTCTAATTTTCCCATAATAGCCTCCCCTTTCAAATTAAGGATAATATTTGAATCGATTATATACAAATTAAATACTTGTGAAGATTTTCAAATTTTCTTCCACTGGACTTAATGTATACAATTGTATACTTAAAAAGGAGCTTGTTTATGAAAAAAGAAGAATTTAAGAGACATAATAAAGACAAGCGCTACTATGATGATAGTTATAAACGAAAAGAACATCCTTACCACCGCGGTGCAAAAACGTTCCGTCAAGGAAGAGCCATTATATTTTTAGAAATAATGAATATTAATCGTTCAACTAGTAAGCGGCAGTTAAATAAACCTGAATTTCAATCTATTAATCAAATTCTAATCGGTGAATTAAAAGCCTTGGATATGGTCATCAACAAATTTAGTCAATTATTTGAAATAAAGGAACATGAAGTATTAGAATTAAATGTAAGAAAAATAAAGAAGAGGATTTAGATGATAATGAAATGATGAGAAAGGAGAATGATTTTATGAAAGTATTTGTTGTTGGAGCTAATGGACAAATTGGAAGAATATTAGTCAACCTGATTCACGAAAGCAAATTACATACCATCAAAGCCATGGTTAGAAAAGAAGAACAAGCAGAAGTATTGAAAAAAAGAGGAGTAGAGACTGTAGTAGCCGACTTAAAAGGCACGGTTAATGAACTTGCTGAAGCAGTCAATGGCTGTGACGCTATCGTTTTTTCATCAGGTTCTGGAGGACATACTGGGTTTGATCAAACTCTATTAATTGATCTTGACGGCGCCGTGAAAATGATGGAAGCTGCTGAAAAAGCAGGCATCAAGCGATTTATTATGGTTAGTGCACTACAGGCACATAATCGTGAAAACTGGAATGAAACAATAAAACCATATTATGTCGCTAAGCATTATGCTGATAGAATGTTAATACAAAGTAATCTCACCTATACAATCATTCGCCCTGGAGGTCTTTTAAATGAACCAGGCATAGGCCTAATATCGGCCAAAGAAAATTTACAAAGGGGCTCGATTCCACGTGAGGATGTGGCTCAAACAATCTTTGTCTCATTAGATGAGGAAAATACTTTTAACCGTTCCTTTGACCTCATCTCTGGCAATACTCCCATCACAATGGTTTTAAAAGCCTTATAGAGGTACCGTCAATATTTCAGAGATTTTGTACACTAAGTGACTTTCAACCAAAAAGCCGATTCCTTGAACGTATAGGAATCGACTTTTTTAGTTATTTTTTAAAATTTTTCTAGGTCTAAACAACATTGTCTTCCCCTATTAAGCTTAGTCATAAGACTTTATATTTTTAGCTTCCCCATAGTTATATCTCAAGTAAATACTCCACACACTTACTTATTTGAAAACTACTTCATACCCAGATAAATCAAAATCGCATCTCGTAAAAATTCCGTTCCGCCCTTGACATTCTTATCATAGTAAGCTGTAAAGGGCTCATCTGCGACATACATTTCTGCCAGCCCAGCATGCGCTTCTTTGGAGTAATTAGGCCATGAATACATCAACCATTCTTTATGCTTTGCCGCAAGTTCCTGCGCCACGTCTGATGCAGGATCTCCTGTTTCATATGCTTTCTCAAGCAATAACAATATTTCTTCCCCTAAGGCAGCCATAGCTTGGTAGTCTTCTTGAGACATGCCTCTTAGCTTTGCATTGCTGACATCTACTGTCTCATCCCCATACTTTTCGCGAATCTCTTTTCCGTATTTCTGTTCGTTTTCCTCAATCATTTTTTCTTTGAAACCTTCAAATTTTTGTTGGTCTTCCATAGATATTCCTCCCTCTTTGCTGGCAATTGTCCTCTCGACAGTAGCAATGATTTTATCAAGACGGGCTCGTTTTTTCTTTAGATTATTGTAATGATTTTTCAAAGCAGCCGTTTGATTAAAAGTTGGCTGATTTATTATTTTTATAATTTCTTCTAAACTGACTTCCAACTCACGATAGAATAAAATTTGCTGAAGCAAGTCGACCTCTTTTTGACCATAAATACGATAACCGGACGAATTGATTCTTGCCGGCTTAAGCAGTCCAATCTGATCATAGTAGCGAAGTGTTCGGCTGCTCACACCTGATAACTGTGCCAATTTGTTTACTGTATATTCCATGATTTCCCCTCCTGATAATCCTCATCATAAACCTTTACGTTGCGTAAAGGTCAATAGGAACATCGATAATTTTTTCATTGACTAGATATGGTCCTTATAATGCAAAAGGATACACTCTCTATGTAGAGAAGTGCATCCTTGGTTGAACATTACTTTTATGTATTCAAATGATCTATCTCAATAACTCGATGACACAGTTGTTGAATCAAATTCACCTCATGACTGACAACAATGATTCCCATCTCTCTTTGTTCAGCAATTTTTAGTACGGCCTTCCAAATTTGAGCCTGGGTAATGGCATCAAGCATCGTGGTCATTTCATCTGCAATTAAATAACGAGTATCAGGACCAAGTGCACGAGCTACACAAAACCTTTGTAACTCTCCTCCAGAAAGTTCATTTGGAAACCTCGTCAACCATTCCTCCTCAATTCCTAAAGCATCTAGTAATTGTTGATCAGGCTGCCATCCTTCATTTAACACTTTGCCCATTTTCCAACGAGGATTAATCGCTTTTTCAGGATGCTGGAACACTAATTGAACAGGATGATACCCTTTCCTTTTACTTTTAATAGGGCGGCCATTTAATGTCACACTTCCTTTATTTGGTACTTCATATCCTGCTAATATCCGGCAAAATGTCGTTTTTCCATATCCACTAGGTCCAACTAACCCAACAATCTCTCCCGGATCTACTGTAAAATTAACATTTTTAAATAACCACGGCTCTTTTCCATAACGAAAAGCAATATTTTGTGTTCTAAGTTGCATGAATACATCTCACCATTCCATTACGTAGATTTCTCATCGCTGGTCGTTCTTGTTCACAATCAGGTGTAGCCATTTCACAACGTGGAGCAAATAAACATCCGGAAGGCAATTGACTGGGGCGCGGTTGCGAACCTTTGATAGGAATAAAATCATTTTGAGGCAGTGCACGCCATAGCGCTTTGCTGTAAGGGTGTCTTAATTGTTCACCATTTCCGTTAAAATGTTCAACCGGTGAAATTTCAACGGTTGTTCCTGCATAAAATACAGCAATCCTATCTGCAACTTGAAGGGCGGATTCAATGTCATGCGTAATAAGCATGACTGCACATCCATTGACAGCAGATTCCTTTAAATGATTAAGTGCTTCCACAATAACAACGGAATCAAGTCCCGGTGTAGGCTCATCCGCGATAATAACCCGAGCCCCGCTAACCATCGCAGTCGCTAATAACGTCCGTCTCGCCATACCTCCTGATAATTGAAAAGGATACATCTTCTCGACACCAGCATTTAAGTGATAGCGCTGAAAAACTTCCCTTTGTGCCGCTATTGCATTCTCCTTTTTAACGGATGTTCGAACCTGTGAACCAACTCGCATAAGCGGATCAAGATAATTAACCGATTGAGGGATTAACGCAAGTTCCTTACCACTCAGCACACTTTGACGAGCAGGCGTTAGTTCTTCTCCTCCATATTTAATAACACCACTCGTTATCGCATTACTAGGGAGAATTCCTAAAATAGCATGTGCAAGCAAACTCTTACCCGATCCACTTGCCCCAACTACCGCCAGAATTTCACCTGCCTCTACTGTTACATCCAAACTTGTAATTACTGTACTTTTTGTCTGCTTGAACCCCCTTGTATATTTCTTAAATGAAACGGATAAATTCTCTACTTCAAGGATAGGCATATGTACCTCCTTTATTTATGATCTATATTGATATCCATTAGAATTCGTATGTTTTCACCAAGCATATCGAAAGTGCGTACAATGAACAACAAACAAAGGCCTGGGAAAAAGGCAAGCCACCACATACCAGCAGACAAATATTTCATTGATTCTGAAAGGATGATTCCGATTGCTGGTTCATGCGGCGATAATCCAAGCCCTAAAAAGGTTACGGCAGCCTCATGTAAGATCGCATGAGGAAACAGCAGCATAAACCCGACTAAAATTTGTGGAAGAATGTGCGGGAAGATGTGTTTAGTTGCAATCCACCAACTAGATTTCCCCATTTTTCTAGAAATTTGAACAAACTCCGCTGAACGAATCTGCATGACTTCAGCCCGGATAATTCGGGCAAGGCTTGGCCAATGCGTGAGTGCAATTCCTATGACAATCCCTTTAAATCCTCCCCCAAAAGTAAAAGCAATAAGAATAAGAGTAACTAAGTGCGGTACACTTAGGAAAAGGTCGATTAGCCATGAAACAATACGGTCAGCCGTTTTTCCCATAGTTGCAGAAATCACTCCAAGTATAGTGGCTATTAATGTACTCCCAAACGCACCAATTAAGCCAACCCCAATACTTAATGAAATCCCCATAAATGTACGTGAAAACATATCTCGACCTAACCAATCTGTACCAAACGGATGTTCAAAAGTTGGAGAAGCATTTCGGTGTTTAAGATTGGTTGAAATGCTCTCTTTATCCAGAACAACACCTATTACTATAACAATCATTAAAAAAACAATAGCTAATATAGTAACGATTAAAGCTCTTTGCTTTTTATTCAGTAATGTAAGGGTTGGCATCATCTCGACCTCCCCTCCCTCATTCGAGGATCTAACAAACGGTAAATTAAATCTGCGATTAAATTTCCTCCAAAAACAAACATTGTACTAAATAGCACTAAACCTAGTAATAATGGAACATCCCCTCGCAAACCAGCTTCCACTGTAGCCTGTCCAAGTCCAGGATAGGAAAACACTTGCTCAGTAAGAACAGCTCCACCAAACAATTCACTAAATGCTGCAAATTGTAACGTAAGTGCTGGTATCACAATATTGCGTAAGCCATGCCGCCAAAACAAAATAAAGCCCCATTCACCTCTCGCTCTTGCAAAGAGTATATATTCACTACCTAAAACATCTATTAATTTTTGCCGAGTATGCAGGGCCACATTTCCAACTCCAACAATACTAAGTGTCATAGCTGGAAGAATAAGATGCTTCAATTGATCAACCGTCGTAACATCTTTAGCAAGAACACCAGCAGGTACACCTAATCCAATCGGAAACCATCCAAGCCAAACAGCAAATACAATAAGAACTAAAAGCCCCATCCAAAATGTTGGGGTCGATGCAAGCATGTAACAATACCATTTCATACTTCGATCTATCCAAGTATCTCTTTTCATTGCCGCAACAACACCCATTGTAAACCCAATTACTCCTGAGAAAATCCATGCCGTTAACATAAGTACAACAGAATGAACAAACCTTTCACCTATTACTTCGGAAACCGGCTGGCGATAGATCATAGAAGTTCCCATATCTCCCGCAAGTAACGCAGAGCCCCAATTAAAAAACTGCACCATAATTGGTTCATTTAATCCCCAGTACTCAGCAATTTTCTCCCTTTGCTCTGATCCAACATTTAACATATCTGCACCGATATAGGCCTGAATCGGATCAATAGGCGAATTCTTTATTAAGAGGAAGGAAATGAAACAAATGGCAACTAATAAAGTGGCCATTCTTATACTTTTCAATAAAAGAAAGATTCCTAGCTCTCTATATCTACTTTTTCTCACTTTACTCAGCCCATTTCCAGTCTTCAATATTGTTTGTTATAGGCCAACCATGTCCATGCGGCTGGATTCCTTGTTTTCCGATATCAAGTCCATTTTTCACTAGATACAAATGATCAATGTTTACCAGCCAGGCCCAAGGAGCATCACCTATTGCACTTAAACCCGTCGTTCCATCCCATTGCGCTTTTTTCCAATACTCTATTGCTTCGGTTGAATCTGTAGCGGCTAAAGCCTTCTCAAAGTATTCATCTACTTTTTCATTTTTGTAAAAACCCGTATTATAGTAATCTACCCCAGTATAGCGGCTGCTATATACATCATACATTTCATGAGGGTCGTGACTTCCCCATCCCATGAGTACTGCATTTGAAAACATTTTCTGTTCAATCGTATCCCAGCTTGCCCCCTCTACTTTTATATTAATACCAAGGGGTTTTATCATATCTGCAACAGCTATAGAAAGAGATTGCCTGATTGTATCTTCCGCTGGATAATATAAACTAAACTCCGCTTTCAAAGAGCCCTTTTCTAAAATCCCGTCATCATCTGTATCTTTCCAACCTGAATCGTGTAATAATGTTTTCGCACCATTCATATCTGCATCTTCAAAAACAGTCTCTGGGTTCCACCAAGGTAAGCTATCAACAGAAGTATATGCTTTTGATCCATGTCCTTCCAGCACTCCGTCAATCAGTGCTTGTCTATCAACAGCTATATTAATCGCATGTCGAATCGCCGAATCAGCTGTCACATCGTTACCAATTGGTAAACCATCTTTCGTTACAGCCCCGGATTTTACGTATGGAAATACAATTCCACGATTATCTACAGATTGTAATGCTTCTAACCTCATACCTGGTACTTGTTGCTTACTAAATGAAGCGGGAATTGCTGCAACATCAACTTTTCCTGCTTGGGCAGCAGCAATTGTAGCATCTTCACTTAAAAATAAAAACGTAATTTTCTGAAAAAAAGGCTTTTGGTCATAATATTTAGGATTCACCTTTACAATAAGTTGCTGCCCCTTATCCCATTGAACGAGTTGATAAGGACCGGAGCCAATCGGATTTTCTGCATAACCTTTTCCATAGGCATGCTTTGGAACAATTCCTGTTACAACTAAAGAGTTAATAAAGGTTGATTGTGCTTCCTTTAGCGTAAATTTCACCGTATGGGCATTCACCGCTTCCACTTTATCCAATACATTAAGGTCGACAACTGATCCATTGTTTAAAGCTGTTTCAAATGTGAAGATAACATCATCTGCTGTTAATAGCTTTCCATCCGAAAATTGAACATCTTCGCGTAAAACAACCGTCCAAACCTTACCATCCTTGGTCACTTCGTAACTTGTTGCAAGATCGTTAACGATATTAAGATTATCATCCCTTTTTAATAAAGTACTTTGGAACAACGGAGATCCATAACGCCCCCAACCGGTTGTCGGATCAAATCCTGTATCAGGCTCTCCTTTAATAGATAGCACAAGCTCATCCGTTTCCCTTTTTACATCTTTTTCAGTAGATTGATTAGATTTTGATGGTGCACACCCTGCCAACACAAGCGAAAAAACAATCGCCATAACCGTAAGCAGTCTAAAAAGCTTCTTTTTCATTTATTACTCCCCCATTAACAACCTTCTTGGTGTTATATGTCTCTAAATCGATATGTACTTTCTACACCTTCCATAGTCCCTATCTTAAAAATTTGTCAGCTTATTGCTAAACTGCTGAATATCTTCCAATCCTCCTTCAGCGAAGATAAGTCCGTGATAGCTTTGATATTCTATGTTAGAACAGACTATTACATTTAAACTGAATAATTCTAATAATCAATCTATTCTTGTCGAAATCTTACCATAAATAACTGGCGAATGACAGGTATCCTCACAAACCAATTGAAAGAAGAAATGAGAGGATTATATATTTATCTCCAACTCTTCGACCTTTAAGGCAGTTCATTCCAAGCCTAGATTCATTTTAGGGCCGGTATCCTTGCCTCTTCTAAACTCACAAATAGCATCAGCTCTTCATTTTTCATTCTTTTTTATGTTCAGTATGCACTTTTTTCACAACAATAGGACAAAGCTGCATAGATATGACTATAGAGAGTTTTTTGAATGTACTGCGTGTAGGTATGATTAATAGAAATTTAAACTAAATAAAAAGAATGAATGTAGGTGATTATATGACCAATGATTTCTTATTTCAAAATTTACAAGAAAAAGCGATGACCTTTGAACAAGTATTTGACCGAATTATTAGATTTATGACATTAAATCGCAATGGAAATTATCGCTTAATGATTGGTACCGATTCTCAAGTGCATGAAAGACATACCGTTTTCATTACAGGAATTGTAATTCTAAATGAAGGAAAAGGAGCATGGGCCTGCATTCGAAAAGTGACTGTTCCAAGAAGAATGGATCGAATACATGAACGACTTTCTCAGGAAACTTCATTAACAGAAGAAGTCGTTTCTCTGTTTACAGAGGAAAAGAAAAACGTGATGATTGATATCGTACTCCCTTTTATATACAAAGGAGCTACATTTACAATGGAAGGCCATTTGGACATCGGTTCAGGCAATCGCAATAAAACAAAAATATTTGTCGAAGAAATGACCGCAAGAATTGAATCGATGGGACTTGAACCTAAAATCAAACCAAATTCTTTCGTTGCGTCAAGCTATGCCAATCGATTTACGAAATGAGACAAAAGTCAAAGTGCTCCTTTATCTTCATTTATTCACCTACACACTTTTCGTATATTTTTATTATCCAAATATTTATGCGTATAAATTATTTCCGTGAGATTTTCTTACAAAGTTCTTGTATCAATCACCTAATTTTTGTTAGATTTTCTTACAAAAAAGCTGACAAACGAGTCAATCCCCTCTAAAATAAAGATTAATTTTACAAATGAATGGAGAGAGGGGATATGAAACTTAATTGGCTTTTCCAGTTTATCATCCTTATCGGCTTCCTCTTCCTTGGACATATGATTGTTTCGATTTTTTCCGTCCCTTTACCCGGCGCTATTGTTGGAATGATTCTTCTGTTTATTGGCCTTTTAACAAGGTTAGTCAATATAAAATGGATTGAGAAAGCCTCATCTTTTCAATTAAAACATTTAACATTACTCTTTATTCCTCCCATTGCCGGCCTGTTTTTATCATCAAGTTTTTTAGATATCTTACAGTGGAATATCTTAATTATTCTAATTGTAAGCAGCATTTGTTGCCTGTTAGGCACAGCCTTCACCGTAGAATGGTATGAAAAATTAAAAAGGAGGAGAGCAAAATGAACATAATCCTATTAAAAGTACTCTTCTGTATCATGATGACAATTGCCTGTTACTTCGTCTCATTAAAAATCTATAATAAATATAAAAAGAATTGGCTAAATCCTTTATATACCGCATCCACCCTTCTAATTTCTCTATTACTTCTCTTCCACGTCCATGAAGAAACGTATCAACAAGTTAACTTCATCTTTAATCAACTACTGCAATTAGCTGTCGTGTCGTTAGCTGTTCCCCTTTACAAACAATGGTCTTTCTTAAAGAAAAATTACAAAAAAATCTTTGCAGGTGTGATGTGCGGGACGGCACTTGGAGTTATTTCCGTACTTTCGCTGGCCCATTTGTTTCACTTGAACGAGCAGCTTCTAGCCTCGTTAATTCCGAAGTCTGTTACACTTCCTATCGCTTTAACAATAGCGACAGATCTTGGTGGGTTAGCCTCAACGACTATCATCTTTGTTATCATTTCTGCTTTAATCTCCGTCATGATTGGCCCAAATTTACTCAAGTATTTAGGAATTAAAAGTAAATCAGCGAAAGGCTTAGCTATGGGAACTTCAGCGCAAATGCTTGGGGCAAATCGTTCACTCGTATGGGGAGAAGAAGAAGGGGCAATGGGAAATGTGGCCATGACAACCTCGGCATTATTTCTCGCTATTGTAGTACCGCTTATTCCATATCTGCTATAAAGGAAGATTCATTGACCTAACCCAGAGTTTATTGATATTTGTAAATTTGCTAACTTTATTTTTGTGATGTACTGAACATGTAATCTAATTTATTATTCAATTCTTCATTATAAAAATATCCGCTGACTAAATTCCTGATGTCATTAGTCATTCGGATTTCACTCCTGGGTTGAAAACGAAAATCCAGGAACGTTTTGTGTATAAAATTCAAAAAAACTGCCCTCAAAAGCCATTTTTCATGACTTTTAGGACAGCCTCACTGGATACAAATCCAGATTTTTATTTAGCTTCACCGACTACTGTAAATCTTTCATTCATATGCTGAGGTTTTTCTATTTCATCTAGTACGGCAATTGCATAGTCCGCATAGCTAATATAGCTGTCGCCTTGTGAATTATCAAAGATGATCTTTTCCTGTTTGATAGGATCCCGTTCTCTTCCCTTCAGGATCAAACATAGCTGAAGGACTGATGAATGTCCACGTGATACCGGATGTTTCCTGTAATTCTTTGAGATTTCGCGCCTGACCTGATGCTGTAGGTTTAAACATATCAGGAAAATCAGGTGTATCAATGACTCTAACGGTTTTATTTTCATCTACAAAAAGACTCCCTGCGCCTCCGACAATGATCGCTCTTGTGTTTGTTCCTTTAAGTGCCTCACTGAGTGCATGACCAGCGTCGACATGGGCTTGCTCTTCGCTGAGAGGAGCACCAAAAGCATTAACAACTACATCAAACGGCCTTAAATCCTCTGAAGTTAGGTCAAATATACTTTTTTCAATAACTGCCGCTCTACAAAACTTACCTAATCTTCCTTATAAATTACTCATAAGTAGATTTCCGATAAACGTTTTGCTCCTTTGGTCAAGCCGCAGGATTTAATTTCTTTGTACCATTATTTCTAATGCGTACAATCGGTTTCTTGTGACTTGTTGTAAACAA
>NZ_QWVS01000048.1 GCF_003570725.1 Peribacillus asahii | reverse complement strand
AATAATACATTTATTTTCCCTCTACTCGATTTGTGCTAACGGGAGATTAGTTCAATAAGCTGATAATACTAATAAGCCAGCGAAAACAACGGTTTCACGTGGTAATATAATAAAAATAAACTATTCCAACCTTTTAAGAGAGGCGATTAAAATGAAGGTAGAAATAAGCTACTTCCCTCCCGGAAAAATAATAACTGTGCCGGGGGAAGAAGCCACTTATCCCTTTGAGATTAACGGTAAGTTCCAATATATTGTAGAGTTTTCTTGTTATATTGATGGTGATTATAAAGATACCCATGAAGAATTCTTTTGTAATTGGATGGAGAGCCCAGATTATTACCCTATTTATTCACTTGCGGAAATCTATGATTTTCAACAAGCAGAGTGCGAAGAGCTGTTTAAGATGCAGAATATAGAGTTTAATTATATGAAGGGGAGTCGTAAAGATACTTTCTTTGTAAAGGCAATTATCCGCAGCCCGAAGCAATTTAAAGAATACTATCCTTATTTACACGGGAATGGGAGTATGTTGAACTTATCATTATGGTCCTTAAAACAGGATGTGTTCAGATTAGAGGAAAGGGAATATGAGTCACCTTATCCTGTAAAAAAGACGAAAAATAACCGAACTAGACTTGTTAAACTAAAATGGATGGCCAATACCCCGATAGCAACTTTAACTGAAAATTCCACTATGTTTTGGGTGGGGTATGATGGCGATTATATTACGGCGTTCTCAAATGATGAACACTTTTCCACACTAGACTTTCTCCAAAAAATAATGCCAGAAAAGGTCGAGCTGGTAATTGATGATTATGAGTGGGAGTAGTGTTCTCCCATTCCATAACCTTATTGAACAGGTGCTTTAGTTGAATAAGTAGTTTTTTAAAGCTGATTTCAAACTTAGAGATTAGCTTTTTTGAGTTCTTTAAAACAAACGGTGTCATAACTCGGGTCAGGTTATGGAACAAAACAGGTGGAAAAATGATCAAACTTTCTTTTAAATCTACAAGTTTTCAATTATATTTTTATTGACGAACATACGTTCTGTGTTGTAAAGTATGTTTATGGTAATAATGGAAGGTGGTTACTGTCACTTAGGAATTACTTAAGTATTGTAAAAAAATTAGAACTAAGGAGCTGTTGAATGATGTCAATTAGTTTGAACCCTTATTTTGTTTTTAACGGTAATGCGAAAGATGTGGTCCATTTTTACGAGAAAGCGCTTGGCGGGAAAGTGATGGGTATCATGACGTTCGGAGATATGCCGGAGGACCCGAATTATCCGTTAACGGATGAAATGAAGGGGCGCATTATGCATGCACACTTGAAAGTCGGAGAAGCAGATCTTATGTTCAGCGATACGTACGAAGGCATGCCATATCAGCCAGGCAATATGATTCAGATGGCCATTCATCCTAAAGAAGAGGATAGAGCTAGAGAAATCTTCGCCGCTTTGGAAGACGGCGGACAAGTCATTATGCCCCTTCAGAAGACGGATTGGAGCCCCTTGTATGGGCAAGTAAAGGACAAGTTCGGCGTTACTTTCCAAGTGAACGTCCCAGGAGAGCAGCCGCAGTAATATGATTTGTACTTTTAGAAAAACACGGGATATAAGAGTGTAGGGCTGTGTCAAATATGATATAGCATTTTCGCAAAAAATAACCTTTTTTAGTTAGGAAAGGAGTCGATTATATGGAAAAAGTTACACCATTCTTAATGTTTCAAGATGGCAAGGCAGAAGAAGCGATGAATCATTATATATCAATCATTGACGATTCAGAAATTACAAGTATTGTTCGCTATGGAGCGAATGAAACTGGAGATGAAGGAACTGTAATGCAGGCTACTTTTTCCTTAAAAGGGCAAGAATTTATGTGCATTGACAGTAATGTGAAACATCAGTTTTCATTTACTCCTTCATTCTCAATTTTTGTTATTTGTGATACAGAAGAGGAGCTTGACAATCTTTATGAGAAACTCATCATGGATGGGCAAGCACTTATGCCTTTAGGTGACTATGGTTTCAGTAAGAAGTTTGGCTGGCTAAATGATCAGTTCGGTGTTTCATGGCAACTGAATCTTCCAAAATAAATTTATGCTTGTTCTGCAATTGGGCGCTTTCCTGTAATAATAAGGATCAGCGCTTTTTTTATTTTAGGGCTAGATTGTTTAGTAATGCTTAGTAAGGGAAATGGATATTGTGAATAAATGTATTTAAGCTAACTGGGAGGTTTGTTTAATAGGAATAGACGAATTTTTGCAGAAATAGAAGTATGTTATATTGGACTTAGAAATTAGTAGGAGGGGTAATATTGAAAGCAGAAAAGAGTTTAAGAGTTTGTGAAAAAGGGCATAAGTATTACAAAAGTAGTGACTGCCCAAGTTGCCCTACTTGTGATAAAGAGAATAAACCTGAAAGTGGCTTTCTATCGAAACTAAGCTCACCTGCCAAAAATGCCTTAGTTAATAAAGGGATTGCTACTTTACAAAAACTCTCAAAATACACCGAAAAAGAAATTCTAAAAATCCATGGTATTGGACCAGCCTCCTTACCAATTATGAGGACTTCATTAGAAGAAGAGGGTTTATCATTTAAAGAATAATATTGTGTTTTCTTATAAAATCTAACAAATATTGTGAAATAGTGTTCTTAACGGGTGCTTGAGTTTAAGCGTGAATTGCTGCGGCACCTCTTTCTCTTATTCGACTAACAAAGCAAATTTCAAAAAGAATGTCTGCCAATACGGCATACATTTTCTTCCTTGTCTGAGAACGACGGCTACTAGCATACTAATGATGTATCATAATCACGAGGGGGAAATCATGAGTAAAACAGAGGAATTAAAAAAGGAATTGCAGGTCTTGACCAGTCGGCGTGATCGGATGCAGCAGAACCTTTATGAAGTAGAAAAACGCATTAACGAAATTGTTAATGAATTGAAAAAGAAATAAAAGAATGAAAGCGCCCCGATGGTGTTTTTGACTTATTTATTTGTAAAAGTAAATTTTTTAACTGGGTTGCTACGGCAGCCTTTTTTTCTTGAACTAGCTGGATAGTTCAACAAGAAAAAATAATAAATACAGTTAGTTAGAGCAATATTATAAACAACATATCAGAGGGAAGTTGATTTAAATGGTTAATAAAAAGACGTTCGCTTTAGTAATGTTAATCGTTCCTTGGCTAACTGTTCCTTTTATGGGGAAAAAACATTTTTTAGGTTTTTACCTGTAGCAAGTTTTGTTAATTTATTCATAAGTGTGTTAAGTGTAATTGCTAATAAGAAAAAATGGTGGGTAAATAAAAATCCTTTATCTCTCGGTTTTGTGGATTTCACATATATATTAGGTCCTTTTTTTGTAACCACACTATGGGTATTTAAACTAACATACGGTAATTTCCAGAAGTATTTAATTACAAATATGGTGGTAGATGCCATTTGCGCTTATCCTTTTGCACAATTATGGGAAGAGGTAGGAATTTTTAAATTAAAAAAGTTGAATCACACTATATGGTATTTTATATGTGTGTCATTAGCAATTATTATTTATGGGTATCAGTATATAGTGGAAAAATCGATTAATAAAAATCTAGACGGGGTTTAAAGAAATATTCTAGGTTAAAATAACGGGTATTTTACTTCAATATGGAGTGAAGCCTTTTTCTTATTCAAATAACAGTCACGCAACAAGATGATAAAATATTGGTGGAACAAAATGAACATTGGCAACGAATGAAAAAATTAATATGCTGCATTTAAAGTTTAGGGTCTGTTAAATAAATATAAGCGAATATAAATTGAGGACCTCAAACAAGGTCCTTGATTTTGTTCTTATTTAAGCTAATCAAATGTCACTGTTTTCTAAATCAAGCGAGTAGTCTTCCGAGATATAGTGTGTAACTTTTCTTAGGGAGTTGTATTTGTCATTCTTACTAAATATAGTAAGTCCAACCTCGTGTACATCAATAAATGTATCGACCTTTTCAAAATCAATGTTTTTAAATTCAATAGGCTTATCCCAGCTTCTTGTTGGAACTAAATTCTCTTCAGAAAGTCCCTGTCCAAAGAAAATAAACACGCTCAATCCATTTAAAACTAAATCAACCGTACAATCACAAATTACTTTTAGTGTGTTAACCGAATCAATTTTGGTAATAAAACCGTCAGAAGCAAACTTATAGTAAGGAATATTCCTTTCCAAAATAATCTTTTCAATATGTTCAAAAATCACAGATTCCAGCACAAAGAATATAGGAAAGCTGAATATATTTTGAATCAATGTATAAAGAAAGTCCGTATCTATGTCTCTAATTCCGATATCCATTGATTTAAACATATCTTTCGGAAGGACAAAATCATCTTTTATACTATCGTCTGAGAATTGAACAAAATATTGTTTTTTCAATTTCTCACCTCCTACTTAGGTTATTTTTAACATTTCTCTAAAATTCACCCGTCCCCATAAGGCAAGTTATAACTTAAATGTCGATAATTTTAATTTATCATAAGTAGCATTGGTGGATAACAGACAACGATTAATCACCATTTTTCTTACCAAACAAACTTGTTCTTTACTGATGCCACGGAATTGAGAAGCACCACGTTTGCGAGTTTTACGCCCATTTAAATTTCGTTTCCCTTTTTCAGAGTATAGGAAATAGGTTGCATCCATTTCAACAATACCAGAAAATTGGCCAAAATCCATTTGTTTCAAAGCTGATAAAATTTTATGCCTGCAATAAAAAAGGGTGACATAATAGTACATAAACTAATAGTTTTCGACCATACTAATAAAATGTTTTGGAGGTGGATTTTATGGATAAAAAAGACTTTCAAAAAGTTTATAATGAATACTTAAAACAAGGAGAAGGCCATGCTCAATTGGAAGTAGACGAGGAAGTCGATTCAGGAGTAGAACAAATTGTTGCAGTTCGTAAAAATGATGAGGACGATATTATTGCTTTTAAAACAAGCAGTGGAAGAGAACTAGATTATATTACCGCTCTTGATGAAGCAAAATCAGGGAAGTTAGCTCATGTGGACGTATTTCATAAGTATGGCAGGGATATTATACGTAGTGAACGATGGTATTAAAGAAAATAACTTAGATAACTTACCTTCTTTTTAAACGGGTAAATCTTAAGAAGAGAATATTAGTTTGGATATTCTCTTCTTTACTTCACTAAATTTACTCAAATCTTCGTAAACTTGCTGTAAGAAAACCATCAGTTATTCCGATAGGGAGCTTTTCTTTAAGTTAAAAAGGCGTCGTTTTTTAATCAATCAGATTCTAGAGTAACACATTAAAATTGGAGTTATATTAAGGTGTAGAAGAGATTGTGAAGGATCTTACTTAAACTCGGAAGGCTTTAGTTTAATAAGATATACAGAAAACAAGAAAATGACGTGTACCATTCTACACGTCATTTTCTTGTTTTGATTTATAAACAGAATTCCTTCACTTTTAACCTAGTATTTTCTCTAATAGCTCGTTTTTAGGAGTGAAGCATCCGTAAGTTATTCATAAATGAATCAACGATACAATAATGAATAGCTATAAAAGGCGGAATAGATGAGAGATGATTCAATATTGAATTATTTAACGATTTATTCATATAAAATATAGCCGTTTATCCCACTAAAAACTTGGCACGTAAGTTGCATTAATAAAAGGAGAAGAAATAAGGAATGGCTACACAACACACAGGACCTCACTTTAATAGATGAAGAAGGTTCAGTCTCCAGTCGATGTTGTTAAAGGTTCGTTAAGGATTATCTCAAGTAAGACCTGATAGGAGGAGAACTATGACGAAATCGTTGTTTGATTTAAGTGGAAAAACAGCGCTTATTACAGGCGGGGGAAGTGGATTGGGAAGATTGATTGCAGAAGTATTTGCGGAATATGGTGCAAATGTAGCTGTCTGTTCTCGCAAATTACATAATTGTCAGGAAACCGCAGATGATTTGAAAAATACGTTCTCTATACAGGCAAAGGCATATGAATGCAATGTAGCCAGTGAAGTAGATGTGACCCACACAGTGGAAGCCGTTCTTTCTGATTTTGGCCAAATCGATATTCTCGTCAATAATAGCGGGGCTACTTGGGGAGAAAAAGCGGAGAATATGCCGCTTGAAGCGTGGCAAAAGGTCTTAAATGTGAATGTAACCGGTACATTTTTAATGTCAAAGGCCGTTGGAAAACATATGATCAGTCGCAGCAAAGGGAAGATTATTAATATCGGTTCTGTTGCAGGGTTGAAGGCAGAGCCTCCGGAAGTCCTAAATGCAATTGGATACAGTACAAGTAAAGCAGCGGTCCATCATTTTACGAAAGATTTAGCAAGAAAATGGGCGGGGTATGGAGTAAATGTCAATGCAATTGCACCGGGATTCTTTGAAACGAAAATGACAAAGCATGTACTTGAACAAAAAGAGGCTGCAATAATAAATAAAAATCCTATGAAAAAATTGGGAGACCCTGACTCACTAAAAGGGGCGGCACTTTTTTTAGCTGGCAATGGAAGTGATTATATTACAGGACAGGTTATTGCAATAGACGGTGGCGTTTCTTTGTAATAACAAGTGAAGCGCAGGTGACGAGCTTCTTGTATAAAGTAGAAGCTTCCTACTAAGTTAGAAATTTAGTAAAAGGTGATGAGAATTATACTTTAAGAGGATGAAAGACCCTATAGTATGAGCATAAAGGGGATATCGACAGGAAATATACAATTTGGCAAAGGAAAAAGCATAAATAATCAAGGATTATTAAGAATCAGTCAATAGAAAGGGGTTTGAATATGAATAACATTCCTGAAATCGATGTGTATGTTAGGTTTTGTGAGACAGACGCAGCAGGTCATGTCAATAACATTAGTTACTTTATATATATGGAAGAAGCACGAACAAAATTTTTTAAAGCGGTCGGCTACGACAAAGATAATAGGGGAGAAATGGATTTCGTTGTGGCTTCAGCACAGTGTGATTATTTGGCTCAGGCATATGCAAACCAAACACTAACTCTTTCCACGAGGGTTTCTAAAATCGGAACAAAAAGCTATACATTGGCACACGAAATTAAATCAGCAGATACAGGTGCAATGATTGCAGTTGGAAGTGCTGTTGTCGTTTGTTTTAACTTTCAAACACAACAGTCCGAGGTCATTCCGCCAGAACTGCGTTCGACTCTTGAACAGTATTTAGTTACAGTTTGAAAGTGGGATCGGTCTTAATAAAAAATGGCCATGGGTTCTATTAAAATATAAGGGTGTGACGTAATGCTAGGTAGAGATTTTTTTCTAAGGGCTTTGAAAGAATACGAGGTAGAGTACTTATTTGGAAATCCAGGGACAACAGAATTGCCATTAATCGATGGTTTGGTGAACTATCCAGATATTGAATTTATTGTTTCATTACATGAGGATGTCTGTGTTGGTATGGCGGCAGGTTATGCACAAGCAACGGGAAAACCAGGCGTTGTTAACCTGCATGCAGCTCCGGGTCTTGCTCATGGTATGGGGAACGTATACGATGCTTATCGAGCAGGGGTCCCTCTCATTGTCACTGCCGGGCAGCAGGACACTAGACTCGCTATACAAGAACCTGCACTCTGGGGTGAAATGGTTAGCATGGTCAAGGATTACACTAAATGGAGCTGGGAAGTGAAAAATGCTCAAGAATTACCGACAGTATTACATAGAGCATTCAAAATGGCCTTAACTGAACCGATGGGCCCCGTTTTCCTTTCTCTTCCTTCTGATGTACTTTGGCAAGAGGTAGATGCAGAACCCATTCCTCTAACCGTTGTTTCCTCTAATATAAGGGGAGACCTTGAAGCTGTGCAAAATGCTGCTATTTTGATTAGACAAGCTAAGAACCCTGTCTTTTTGGTTGGGGATCAATTAGCAAGCTGTGAAGGTTTGAACGAGATGGTTCAGCTTGCAGAGGTGATCGGAGCCCCGGTTTATGTTGAGCATCAATGCTCTCGATTAAACTTTCCTTATGGACATCCACAGTATACAGGGAGGTGCCTACCTAATGGTCCATATATCGAGAAGGTACTCAAAGATGCAGATGTAGTTGTTTTTGTTGGGGTAACAAGTCAGGCTCCATTGCTTTATTTTGACAGACCTATTGTTCAACCAGGAACCAAGGTGATTGCTATTAACAGCGGAGAGTGGGAACTGGGAAAAAATATGTATGTTGATACTGCTATTCTGGCAAATCCAAGAATCGCAGTTAAAGAGATTGCAGAACTAATCGACCTTCATGCTAGTAATGAGGACCGAGCCCGATTTGAGAGTTTAAAAGAAAAAACTTTGCTAATGAAAAAACAAAGTGATGAACAGCGTTTGAAAGAATTAGAAGGGACGAGAGGACAAGTTCCGTTATCCCCTGCTGAAGTCGTATATGAACTAAATAAAGCACTCCCTGAGAATGTTTTGGTAGTTGATGAATCCGTGACCTCCGGAAGGTTCACACATAGTTATTTGGAATTGAATCAACCTGGCAGTCTTATCGCGCTAAAGGGCGGCGGTCTTGGATACGGTATGCCGGCTTCTCTTGGTGCTCAGTTAGGACGTCCTGATCAAAGGGTAGTTAATGTGATTGGGGATGGCTCTTCACTTTACTATATCCAATCTTTATGGAATGCCGCCAAGCATAACCTACCAGTTGTTTTTGTGATTATGAATAATCAAAGCTACATGATTCTTAAAGGTGGAATTCTGAATATCGACGGAGACTCCGCCAAACAAAACGTTTTTCCTGGAATGGATTTAAATGAACCTGCAGTGGATTTTGTTAGTGTGGCAAAGGGATTTGGAATCGATTCGATAAGAATTGAAAAACCTGAAGAACTCCAACCAGCTTTTGAGAAAGCGTTTAATGAGAAAAAACCAATTTTGCTGGATGTTTTAATAGATTCAACGATAAGAGTTTTTCTTACGTAATTTGTTAGGAGTTTGAGGGGGGGGGGGCAAGTCCCTCACAGGTCATCATTTAAACAAGGCTCAAATCTTTTTGTATCAAAGGTTTGGGCTTGTTTGTTTTCTGATTATCCATTTTACTTCCTGTCATTCCATGACACTGTTATCCATTAATTAATTCCCTCATTATATTCATAATCTTTACTTCATGATAAACTGGAATGATCCTAATCAAAGTCCGAATGTATTTTGAAGATGTGGTGTGATTGTCATGTTAAATACCGACGCAATGAGGAACATCAGCAAAGATAACCCTACAATGGACAATCCCATAGAAACTAGATACTTTCTCAAAGTATTCATACGTTCGCTTATCTTATATGAACAGAAGCCAATTGTTGCACCCATTGTATTTACAATAATATCGTTTATATCAAAGATTCCTAAATAAGTTACCATTTGAACAATTTCCATACATAGAATAAAAAACACAAACAAGCTAATAAACTTAAAGTATGTTTTAAAATGATTTTTGGAAACCATCGGTACAAGTATTCCAAACGGAACAAATGCTAATAGGTTGCCAAGAGCAAAGATCCATAGTTTTATAATATCTATTGAAAAATGTTTAGGCAGCCACAAAGGAATCGAATCAGGTATGAACGAATACCGATATTCGCGGATTACTGCGAGTTGCGGACGGCCAAATCCGAAAAACATAAAGTATACCAATACGGATATATAAACGCCCAAGAATATAAATAGAAACATCTTTTTATTTTTTTCTAGTTGCATCAACTTAAAAACCACTTCCTTAGTGCACAAATTCAAATTTATCGAGATGCATTATGAAGATAAATGACTTACATTATATTTTGAAACAACTTATATGTAGATAATCATAAATGTTGATCTTCCGAAATCCGGGATTTTAAATGAAGCACGGAAAATCCTATACTTCATTTCACAATACTGTTTTAGAAGAAGTTGCTAAAGAATTAAGAAGATAGACTTAAAATCCAGTAGTACTAAATTACGGGGTTTTTCCTTTAAACTATAATGTTTAGGAGGAAAATATGCAAGTTTTACAGGAAAAGCAAATAAATACATATACATATATGAAATGGTAACGGTAGTTTCCTTGAATAAGCATGTTCCCATTTAGGAATAAATATGCTGTAATAGTGATAGAATAATAGTTCATCCTGTTCTAAGAGTCGAAGAAGTGAGGAATTGATAGTGAAAAAATTTAAAAAGTTTTATTTAGAGATTACAAGTGTGTGTAATCTTGCATGCAGCTTTTGTCCGCCAACAGAACGACAGAAGCAGTTCATTTCTGTGGAGGATTTTTCTAAGAGATTAGACCAAATTAAACCGCACACAGACTATATTTATTTACATGTAAAAGGGGAGCCGCTGCTCCATCCTAAAATAGACCAATTGTTAGACTTAAGTCATGAAAAAGGGTTTAAAGTCAATATTACAACCAATGGAACATTAATTAATAAAAAGAGGGAAAAATTATTAAATAAGCCTGCACTAAGACAAATGAATTTCTCACTCCATAGCTTTGATGGCCATATTGGTTCTAAAGATAAGGAAGGGTATGTGAGAAGCATCCTTTCTTTTATTAAAGAAGCAACGAGCCAATCAGAAATGATTGTTTCCCTGAGATTATGGAACCTTACACAAGACAATGCGACGAATATAGAAAGACAACGAAACAGAGAATTACTAGAAATTATTGAGAAAGAATTTGATTTAGACTACAAAATTGAAGAGAAGGTCGTACCAGGAAGCGGCGTGAAAATTGCGGAACGCATCTTCATTAATCAAGATTACGAGTTCCAGTGGCCTGCGTTACATGAAGAAGAGGATGATGGGAAGGGCTTCTGTTATGGCCTGCGAAATCAAGCAGGGATTTTAGCAAATGGAACGGTTATCCCTTGTTGTCTGGATGGTGAGGGAGTTATTAACCTTGGAAATATTAATGATCATTCATTTTCTGATATTATCGAGATGGACAGAGCCAAAAATCTTGTAGATGGTTTTTCACGAAGAGTGGCAGTGGAGGAACTATGCAGAAAATGTGGATATCGTAAAAGGTTTGGAAAATAGAGAGGTAAATAGCTTGGATTGAGTAAGTAAGATAGAGTCATTCCAACTCATTACCTCATTTAGATATAACGCGGTGAACCTTATCACAAGTGATGGTAAACAAGAAAATAGAATTTAAATAAGTATATTTATGAAGACAAGTTCAAAAAAGCTTGTCTTTTTTTATAAACAATGAAAAAAACTGTACTATTTTTCTGCCCAAACACTTTTTTTAGTTGCATTAGGTGCATAGAGACTTGCCCCCATTCTTTTTGAAGCACTTGTAGGAGCATTAATTCCAATAATAATAGCAATGATTTTAGGGAATATTGATTCTGATATGAGAAAGTTCCTTGGAAGCAGTAAATTATTATTAATTCCATTCTTCTCATTCCCATTAGGTGCAGGAATGAATCTTTCCACTAGTTGGTTTAGCAACAGGGTCAACAGCTAGAGATGCTGTATCTACACCAGCTGTTGTTACCGCAGCATAATAAAAAGTAACTTGGTTGGATGTCTAACCCATTACGGTTCCGGTCCTGCTCTTATATTCTTTAGTTCAAGCTATGTTTCGCAAGACAACTGGTAGTTAATCGGATTTGGCGTCTCAGTCATTCATATTATTATTTGGAGTGTTGATGGAGGACTCTTGTGGAAAGTACTTGGTTTATGGTAAAAAATAAACTAAAATAAATTTTTATATTGGTTCAAAAAGGAGATTTTTATGTCAAATATAGGTTTTCGTGTTTTTGAAGACATTGAAAGACCATCAACGGAGTTAATTCAAGGTTTTGCAGGTATGCAAGCTGCCACCGTTGGGGATTGTATGAATAAAATGGCTGCAATTGACTCATCTATTCAAAGAGTCAATAAACAAAATTTACTTGGACCAGCCTATACTGTTAAAGTGCCAAGTGGGGATAATCTATTAATCTTTCTTGCTATTGAAAAAGCACAGCCGGGCGATATCCTTGTCATTGATGGAGAAGGATGTATGGACCGAGCACTAGTAGGAGAAGTTCTGTCGAAATGGGCACAATCAAAAAAATTAGGTGGTTTCCTAATTGATGGTTGTATTAGGGATTACGAAATATTAAGTCAAATGAAATTACCTATTTTTGCGAAAGGACGAACACCGAATGGTCCTTATAGAAATGGTCCAGGAGAGATAAATGTTCCTGTTAGTATTGGGGGAAAGGTTGTTTGTCCTGGAGATATCATCTTAGGAGATGGTGATGGCGTTATCGTTATAAAGCCTGAAGAGGCAAAAGAATTACAACAAAAAGTGTTGGAACTCCAGAATAGAGAAGAAGCTATCTTAGAAAAAATAGAAAAAGGAAAAGGGCTAGATTTAAATTGGGTTTATGAAAAATTAAATCAAGAGCATTGTGAATTCATTAAAAAGTAATTCATAAAGAGATTGCGGGTTATTGCTATCTGACACATTTCGGAGAGATCATCCACAAATGGACAGGACAATAGTATTTAGCACGCTAATTAATACAGTGATAAAACGATAATATTAAACAGTCCGACCCCGATTTCGTTAAAGTACACTTTTGCGATTTCGAGGTCTTTTTCCTGCTGAACCCTTGTCAATCCAGTGTTCTTTCAATTTTCTTTTTTAGCAAGGCTTTATTTTAACTCCAACAGTGGAATGCTGGTTGATGAGATGGATTTTAGCGGAAGAGTATTTTAGTTGTACAGAGATTAAAAAGTTAAAATAAACATTTACGATTCGTTTGATAAAAAGTGCTTAAGCATGGTATAAGTGTAAAGGAAGCAGAGACATTTTGCTTTTTAATTTTGGGACAAGGGGTTAGCCTGGTATCCCATTATGAGAGGATTTGAGTTTGAATATGGTAGATAATTTTTGGCGTGATTTACCACGACCTTTTTTTATACTGGCACCAATGGAAGACGTTACGGATGTTGTTTTTCGTCATGTAGTGAGTGAAGCAGCTAGACCAGATGTGTTTTTTACAGAGTTTACAAACTCGGAAAGCTATTGTCACCCAGAGGGGATCCGTAGTGTGCGTGGGCGTTTGACTTTTACAGAGGATGAACAACCAATTGTAGCCCATATATGGGGCGATAAGCCTGAAAATTTTCGACAAATGAGTATTGGTATGGCGGAACTTGGATTTAAGGGAATAGATATCAATATGGGCTGTCCTGTACCTAATGTGACACAGCATGGGAAGGGAAGCGGTCTTATCCGTCGTCCGGAAGTTGCAGCGGATTTAATACAAGCAGCAAAAGCGGGAGGATTGCCCGTAAGTGTAAAGACAAGGCTTGGTTACACGGAGGTAGACGAATGGCGCGACTGGCTGACACACATATTGAAACAAGACATTGTTAATCTTTCCATTCATCTGCGTACAAGAAAGGAAATGAGCAAAGTAGATGCTCATTGGGAACTAATCCCGGAGATTAAGAAACTTCGTGATGAGGTGGCACCAGATACACTTTTGACAATCAATGGGGATATCCCTGACCGTCAGACTGGCTTAAAGCTTGCTCAACAATACGATATTGATGGGGTTATGATTGGACGTGGTATTTTCAATAATCCATTTGCCTTTGAAAAAGAGCCAAAAGATCATAGTAGTAAGGAATTACTTGATCTCTTAAGGTTGCATCTGGATCTCCATGATAAATATTCAGAATTAGAGCTGCGTTCGTTCAAGGCTCTGCATCGCTTTTTTAAGATTTATGTCAAAGGATTCCGAGGGGCGAGTGAATTAAGAAATCAATTAATGAACACAGCGTCAACAGATGAAGTGCATGCATTGCTCGATAACTTTGAGTCAAAGAATCTTACTGGAATGGGAGAAAAGTAGAAGTGTCCCAATTCAAGAAGAAAGAGAAGTAAGACGTTCAACTGGTGTGTCTCCAAAAAGTTAGAGTTTATACGTAATTGGCTGGTGTGAAGGCGGTATTGAACCGGACTCATGCTCGCCAATTTTTGCTTTATGCGTTTGTTAGTATAGTAATCTATATTAGGTTATGAATTTACAAATTAAAAGTACGCAAATGGGAAAAATCATTATTTCTCCATTTTCTTGTTTTGATTTATAAACAGAATTCCTTCACTTTTAACCTAGCATTTTTCAAATTTGTTCACTGTTTCTATTGGTATGACTGAGACGTTCGCTGACAATTTTGAGATTTGATGTCTTGTTTCATTAATAGCGTTGCATTGGTATGTCGTAAGCCAGGAATAGATCTTTTCTTTACTTTTGATTAATGGAATTAGGTTTTTATAGAGAACTGTGATGAAATTTGCTACTACTTTGGTTATATTAAATGTTGTATATCATTAAAGGATGAGGGAATATAATGTCAACTAAAACAAAATCGTCAAAGAAACTTGCCAGATATTCACTAATTATTATGGGGGTAGGTTATATTGTAACCCCACCATTTGAAGGTTTATGGTGGGGGAGTTTATTACACGGAGGTTTTGAAGCTGGGCTTGTTGGTGGATTAGCCGATTGGTTTGCAGTTACTGCACTATTTCGCCATCCGCTTGGATTACCAATCCCCCATACAGCTTTACTGCCTAATAATCGTAAGAGAATGTCAAATGCACTTGTTTCAGTAGTAAAAAATGAATGGCTTTCTAAGGAAAGCATCCAAGAAAAAGTAAAACACATTCCTTTTACAGAAAAGCTAATCGCCATCATAGCTGAACAGATGCAAACAGATTCTTTTAGAAACGGTCTTATTCAATTGATTAAGAAACTGATTCGTTACATAGACGTTGAAAAGCTTACACCTTTCATTAAAAAACAAATAACCTCAACGCTCGCTAACGTTGAAATGAGAAAATTTCTTCAAGTCATAAGCTCACAGCTAATTAATGAACAGGTTGATAAGAAAGCTCTGGATCATATTTTGAAAAAAGCTGAGGATTGGTTAAGAAAAGAACAGACTAGTCACCGGTTAGGATCTGTTTCTATGAATATCATCAACAAGATTGAGGCAGATGGAATGCTGCAGTTTGTTCTTAAGTCTATTCAAAGTTTACTGAATGAGGAAAAACTCGGCAATATTGTGCAAAACCTATTACTAAGTGTGGTCAATAGTTTGAAACACGAGGGTGAAGCGAATCGAGAAGCTTTACTCTTATATATTCGGAAAGAGTTACAAGGTATAAGTGATAACCGCGAACTAGTAGAAAGCGTTGAGAAATGGAAAAATCAACTGCTGGCGAAATGGGAGCCTGATCAAGCAATAACGAAAAGTCTGCAACGAATTCAAGAAAAGGCATTGGTTTTCGTAGAAGATAAAGATTTTATGGATAGTTATCTTATTCCGTTGATGAACCGCATACTAGACAGTATCCAAGAGAATAACATCAACATTGATCATTGGATACAAAAGCAAATAGCCGTGCTGGTTGAAAATAATCATTCACAAATTGGCAATCTTGTACAAGAGAATTTAGACAAGTTAGACAATGAAACACTTGTTGAAATGATAGAAAATAATATAGGAAAAGATCTACAATGGATTCGTGTTAACGGAGCAGTTTGTGGGTTTGTAATAGGGATCTTCCTAACAGGTGTACAAGCTCTGTTTAGGATCCTTTAGTACGAATCAAGTTTACGGATTGGTTTCTCCAAATTTATTCTTATCTAAAAAGAAAAGTGAGCTTACATGTCTCTTCATGACAACGCAAGCTCACTTTTTATATTTCTTATTCTTTATTCATTAAGCTATGTTTTTTACCATAAACAAAATAGATGAGTAATCCAAAGACAAACCAAATACCGCATGCAATCCATGTATAGGCAGAGAGCTGAGTAATTAAAAATAAACATAATAGGAACGATACAATCGGTAAGAGTGGAAAGAGTGGTACTTTAAAACCGCCCGATGGTATGCTCTTGTTTTTTCTTAAGTAAATCACTCCGAGTGAAACGATTGTAAATGCAAGTAATGTTCCCATATTGACTAATTCCGCTAGTTTAGACAACGGTACGAAGCCGGCACAAAAAGCTACAAGTGTTGCAAATATCCACGTATTTTTAACGGGTGTTTTATACTTTTTACTAAGCTCACACATAATTTTCGGCAGCAAACCATCACGGCCAAACGCATAAAGAAGTCTTGTCCCACCATAGCACATAACAAGTATAACGGTCATCATCCCAACAACAGCACCAAGTGAAATAATACCAGCGATCCAATCTTGGTGAACCAGCTGCATAACGAAGCTAACGGGGTCACTTACATTTAGTTGTGTATATGAAACCATCCCAGTCAAAACAAGTGAAACAGTTACGTAAAGAATTGTACAAATAAATAACGATCCGATAATTCCAATTGGCATATTACGCTGTGGACTCTTTACCTCTTCAGCCGCTGATGAAACAGCGTCGAACCCAAGATAGGCAAAGAAAACTAGGGCTGCCCCATTCATAACACCAGTCATTCCGAATGGCATAAATGGTTGCCAATTAGCAGGCTCAACATAAAAAACACCTACTCCAATAAATAAAAGAATAACGAAGACCTTAATAAATACCATGATTGCATTAAATCTCGTAGATTCTTTTATTCCTAATGTTAATAAAAAAGCAGTGGCAAATATAATAGCTATAGCCGGTACATTTATATATGTTCCATCTGCTGGATTAAAAGAGCCAGAGATGGCCTTTGGAATGGTAATATTAAATCCTTCTAACAAAGCACTTAAATAAGCAGACCAACCAGTTGCAACCGCCGCAACGGCTAAGCCATATTCTAACAGCAAAGCCCACCCAACTAACCAAGCAATCAATTCTCCAAACACAATGTATCCATACGTATATGCACTACCTGTTACTGGTACGGCTGAAGAAAATTCTGAATAACACATACCTGCCAATGCACAGACAATAGCAGCAATAATAAATGAAAAAATTATCGCTGGTCCAGCATGCTCCGCAGCGACTGTCCCAGGAAGAATGAATATACCTGTTCCGACAATGGCGCCTACCCCAAGCAGCACTAAATCAAATGCTCCTAAAGTTTGCTTTAGCTGGATATTTCCATTTTTCTTCAGCAATTCGCCAATATTTTTTCTCCTAAATAATACATTTTTCACAATCAACCCTCATTCTTTCTTTTCACAAATATGTGAAAATTTTATACGTTTATGTTTGAAACGTCAAATGTTTTTGTCGAATTAATGATTATTTTGTCGAATAATGACTTTTTAAATTGAAATGAGAATTAAAAAAATAGGTGATATGAATTGGTACATAGTTATCCTAAACAGAGTTATTCTAAGGAATACCTTTTTTGCCCATTTATTATTTTCTTGAAAAGTATTTATATATTGAAATTCAGCAATGCTATGGAATGGCTTAACCTGCAGTCTTTCGTTTAACGTGACAAAGAATTAAAGCAGGTGTACGCTTAATAATGCATCCATTCCTTATAATGCGAATGACATAAGGAGTGGAATAAGCATCATCCTACTACTTTTGTTAAAAAGACGATGTCACAAAATGGGAGGTATTAGTAGATGGGGTTTATATAAAGGGTCATTTATTCGCAAGGCTCAGGGGAAAATGGAAATTTTGACTAGGGTCAATTTTTAATATGTATCATTAATTATGTAATTAAGGGAATCATAAATGAAAATGGTATTTAAATAGAAGAAGGATATTTTTAAGGAAACTACATAGCTTTACAACTAGAGCAAGGGTGTGAGAACGTGTCAGAAACAGATTTGTCAAAATACGAGAAGAAAATAATCATTCGCAACATACGAATCGAAGACATTGATGAAATTATAAAGTTAGGGAAAGTTTGCTTCCCTAACATGGATCCATGGAAGAGGGAGCAATTGGTAAGTCACATTCGAATTTTCCCCGAGGGTCAATTTTGCGTCGAATATGAGGATAAGATTGTAGGTTCCTGTTCAAGTCTAATCGTCAATTTTGAAGAATATGATGACCAGCACACATGGGACGTTATCACAGACAACGGTTATATTACGAATCACGACCCTGATGGGAACAATTTATACGGAATTGAAGTAATGGTCGATCCAGAATACCGGCGTATGAAACTAGGAGCCCGTCTTTACGAGGCGCGCAAGGAACTCGCTGTTCGATTAAATCTTCAAAGTATCATTATCGGGGGACGAATTCCAAATTACCACAAATACAAGAATGACATGACGGCTCGTGAATATGTTGCAGCAGTTGAAAAGCACAGTATTTATGATCCAGTTTTGTCCTTTCAGCTTCTGCAGGGGTTTACGATTAAACGTATCAACACAAGCTATCTGCCAGATGACAAAGCATCTGCTTCTATGGCTACCTTGATGGAATGGAACAACGTCGATTATCGTCCCAAGAATAAGCGAATTTATCGCACATCGTTCCCGGTTAGAATCTGTGCGGTTCAGTACATGATGAAAAAAATTGAGTCGTTTCAGGATTTTAATCGTCAAATTGAGTATTATGTCGACGTCGCGGCTGATTTCGGATCGGATTTTGTTGTATTTCCAGAAATATTCACAACCCAATTATTATCATTTCTCGAAGAAAAACGACCAGATCAGGCAGTTCGACGACTGGCAACCTATACAAATGAATATATCGATTTGTTTACGGCACTCGCAGTACGATATAACATAAACATTGTTGGTGGGTCACATTTTGTTGAAGAGAATGGGGATGTCTACAATGTCGGTTTCCTATTCCGTCGCGATGGCACGATAGAAAAACAGTCTAAACTTCACATAACACCAAATGAGAAAAAGTGGTGGGGTATTTCAGAAGGAAACGACATTCATGTGTTTGACACGGATTGCGGAAAGATTGCTATCCAAGTTTCTTACGACATCGAGTTCCCAGAGCTCGCAAGGATTGCTGTTGATAAGGGTGCGAATATTATTTTTGTCCCTTTTTGTACAGAGGATCGTCAGGGGTATCTCCGTGTTCGCTACTGTGCTCAGGCACGTGCGATTGAGAACCAAGTATATACTTGTATTGCTGGAACCGTGGGCAACTTAACACATGTTGAGAATGTGGATATTCAGTACGCCCAATCTGGAATTTTTTCACCTTCCGATTTTGAGTTTGCAAGGGATGGAATTGTAGGAGAATGTGATGCTAACATTGATACCGTCGTTGTTGGTGACGTTGACCTTGAAAAGCTGAGACGTTCTCGAAATTCTGGTTCGCTGCGCCAATTACGCGATCGACGACGTGATTTGTATCGAATTGAATGGAATAGAATAGATTAAGTTGTTTGTGACTTTGGGTGTCAAGCACCAGGATATGGTGATTGGCACCCTTTTTGATTTCTTTCTGTCAGTAAATAGGTAAGGAAATGATTCGAGGAATGGATCATTTACCTAAAAATGAATGTTTTAGTTGTATTGTTAATGTTCTAGAAGTGATGGTCATACATATTGCGAAAAAAGCACGCTTTGCCTAGGACTTTCAAGGACGAGTGAAGAACGGTACAGTGAAATAGGAGCAACCAAATAGCATTTCTCCTTATTTTGAATTATCGACAGCTTCGACTGTTTAATCATGAAGCTTGTTACATGTTAATTGAGACAGGGGGTAAACGAGCATTTTGAAAAGATGATTCGGGGAACTTCGTCAATGTTGCAATGGGTGACTGGCTATATACTAAAAAGGTTCTACTATTCCTACAGAAGAAAAGCTCCCAAAGCTATGCTTTAGGAGCGGTATTACTTGATTATTTATAAACAGTTACTTTGACTGTTTTTACGCCCCAATTAAGGGCTTTTTGTTTAGAAGCAATGAATACGTCAATTTTATTTCCTTTAATGGCTCCGCCTTTATCAGCAGCAACAGCCTGGCCATAACCCTCCACATGAACCTTTGTGCCAAGTGGAATGACTTTTGGATCGACGGCAATGGCTTTAACAGTAGGGTTTTTCTTTAAGTTTAATCCAGTTGCTGTTATACCGCTACAGCCTTTACAATTTGCCGTATATGCTGTAGCTTTTACCTTAATTGTTTTATGGACAGCTTTCTTTGTACTAGATGCTTTTTTAGCTGTTGTTTTCTTTACCTTTAACACTTGCTTTGGTCTAATTGTATTGCTTTTTAGGTTATTCCAACTTTTAAGCTGACTAACTGTAATTTTATATTTTTTAGCGATTTTCCACAATGAATCGCCTGATTTTACCTGGTATGTACTCGCAGCCGATGAAACTCCGGAAAAACTAAATACTAAAAGTGTTGCCGTTATAATGGACATTAGTATTTTTTTCAATTGAATAAGTCCTCCTTTGTTCTTTAATGTAGACTTAGAATAACAGAAAAATATGACAGGGCCGTTGCAATATATTGGTAATGCCATTACGAAATGATGTCGGAATGTGGCTTCTGTTACAAAAATTTCAGCTAACTTGAAACTAATCTCTAAATCTTGGACATGCTGATACTTAAACTAAAAAGGACAGACTCTCCAAAGGGAGAAGTCTGTCCAAAATCAAAAAATTCATCCATCAACTCTTTAGACTAGTTGCATAAGACTAGGGTTACTGAAAATCCTTCACTTTTTTATATTTTCTTCAAGTTTTTGCACCAGAACCATTTTAATGGTGTGTAAAGCGGAGAACAATCAACAATACATGTAGTAGCTCTCTTCCTTACACATGAAGGTTAGCTACGTCAGTAACACTTCTATTCCAAATCTTCTTTCCATCCATAATCGTTAGTTCTACCTTTGTTTGTAGTATTTCCTCTTTTGAGACTGTAAATAAGTTTCGGTCAAGCACGATAATGTCAGCTAATTTACCGCTTTCAATCGTGCCTAGCTCATGCTCGCGAAACACACTGTAGGCAGAACCAAGTGTATATGCTTTTAAAGCTTCTGCTAGCGTTACTCTTTCTTGTTCGTTCCATGTATCTATTAATGTACTATCTTTACGTGTTGCAGCATGATAGATTTCTAACATCGGTTCTAATGGAACAATCGGATAATCACTACTATATGAAACGACAGCACCTGAGCGTACAAGTTTTGCATTCGGATAAATATACGGATATTTTTCAGCACTAACACGTGTTGTATGGCTTTCCCTTGGCATCAATGCTATATGATAGGGCTGAATCGATGGCATGACTCCTAATTGTGCAAAACGAGGAATATCTTCTGGTGCAATTACTTCAATATGTTCTAATGCATGACGAGCATCTCTTTTGCCATTTACACTTTGAGCTTTTTCATATAAATCTAATCCTAGACGAACTGCTCCATCGCCAATAGAATGAAAACGAATTTGGAATCCTTCTTTATCTGCTTCTAGTACCCATTTTTCTAGTTCTTCAACAGAATAGGCCACTTCCCCCACTGAATCCGGCTTGTCCGTATATGGATCAAGCATAAAAGCTGTGTGACCAGTAACGACTCCGTCAATGAATTGCTTTAAACCGGCTAATTTCAACTTACCTGAATTATATTGTTCTCTTAGCTTTTTAGCTGTTTCAATATCCCCATTCAATGGCGGATATACATGAAAGCGAGTTGTTAACAATCCTGCTTCATCAAATTCTTTATAAATAGCATAAGCTTCTAGTTTTTCATGTGCACGGCTCGCGTATAAATCGTTGACGGAAGTAATACCAAGTTGAGCAGCTTTGTCCAAAAACTGAGCGACCATACGAGAGAATGTTTCTTTTGGAAAATCATAGGCAAAATCAGTGACTAATGAAATCGCCGTTTCTATAAGAATTCCTGTGGGCTCTCCATTATCATCTTTATAAATGATCCCATATGCCGGATTTTCGGTATTCCTTGTAATTCCAGCCATTTCAAGTGCTTTTGAATTCACCCAACCATAATGCCCTTCTGCATGTAGCAAAACAGCTGGACGATCCGGTAAAACGGCATCTAATAGATAACAAGTCGGGAATTCTTTATCCCCCCAGGCGGTATGATCCCAGCCTGTCCCGATAATCCATTCTTGATTGTTCTGTTCTTCGCTATATACTTTTACTTTTGCCACAGCTTCATCAGCAGACTGCACATCTGTTAGTGATACGCAGTAATGGCTGAACAGACTTCCTAACATAATATGCAGATGAGCATCATGAAAACCAGCCATTACCAATTGATCCCCAACATCTATTACTTCAGTTTTATCGCCTTGGAATACCAATATATCTTCTTTTTTACCAACTTCTAAAATTCGGTTTCCTTTAATTGCTATTGCTAACGATTCAGGCTGTTCGCTTAATCCTGTAAACACGCTATTACTTTTGATTATTATATCTGCGTTTGTCATAATCATTTCTCCTTTTTTAAATATGTTCACCTGATAAATTCATTTCTGGTGGTGATTTCCTTAGTCCTTTTGTTAAAAAAAGTAAGTATACAAACCCAAGTGTAAACCAAATTCCTCCAAGTACTTTTGAGTGAATATCTAAGTTCACAAGTAGCCATATATCAAGAATGGATCCAATAAGTGGGATGATTAAATATAGAACGGCTCCTTTAAAAGATCGTTGTTTGTTCTTGATAAAATAATAAGAAATGACAGAGAGGTTAACACAAGTGAAGGCAAGAAATGCTCCGAAGTTTATAAACGAAGCAACTAATGTCAAACTTAAAACCAATGCAAGTAGCGAAAATCCACTAATTAAAAGAATGTTATTAACAGGAGTGTTATATTTTTTATGAAGGGCTCCGAAGAACTTCTTCGGTAATTGTCCATCACGCCCCATTGCATAGAGGACACGCGATGCACTTGCTTGAGAAGACATAGCAGATCCAAAGGCAGTGAGCCCGTAAACAGCCAAGAAGAAAGTAACAAATGTTTTTCCGCCAACAAATGTAATAATCTCGCTGGCTGCCGCATCCGCATTAGTGAACGTATCATATGAAGGCCAGACATTATGTGCAAAATATGATACGGCTATAAATAGAATGCCACCCGTAAACATAATGATATAGACTGCGCGAGGAATGTTTTTTTCAGGTTGAACCGTTTCTTCAGCAAACGTTGTAGCAGAATCAAATCCAAGAAATGAGAAACAAAGAAGAGCTGCCCCTGCGACGATGAAAGAGAAGGGCTCGTTCGTATTATAAAAAGACTCAAAGCTCCAAAGTGTCCCCGTTCCTGCACCACCAGTAATTTCACGAATAGATAATCCAATAAATATCGCAATAAAAAGCAAAGAGAAAATGGTAAGCAGAGCATTGGTTTTTGTCGCCATTTTCACGCCCAATACATTAATCACCGTCACAATCAATAGTAGACCTAATACCCAAACGTATGCCGGTACAGCTGGAAAGGCTGCGGAGAAGAAGATACTAAATAACAAGTAATTAACCATTGGGATGAATAAATAATCCATTAAAATCGACCAACCTACTAGAAAACCAGCATAAGAATTGATTGATTTTTGTGTGTATGCATACGCTGAACCTGCCGAAGGAATCACTTTTGCCATCTGTCCATAACTGTATGCGGTAAAGAGTATCACAATTAAGGCGAGTAAGTAGGAGCCTGGGACCATACCATGAGATATTTCTGCAGCGATTCCATATGTACTAAACACAGTAGCCAATGCCATAAAAGAAAAACCAAATAGAACAACAGGAATAAGAGTTAATGACCTTTTCATTTCTTTCGAATCTGACATATAAAGCCCCCTTTATTTTCTGATTTAGCTAATATACATAAAATAAAGCAAAAAACATGCCAAATTAAGGCGGATTGTAACGTTTTTCTTTTGTAATAACAAATAAATTGAAGATAAAGGGGAAAATGAGGAGGGGAGATGTATATTTTAAATAAGAATTACATTTTGTGATTATTCAATATTGCATACTCTATTCAAAAGTGAATAAAAAATCGACCTATCTAAAGTCATCTACTTTAAAACAGTGTTTTTTATGAAAAGGCTCTGAAATTCAATTTCTCATAGATTCGAATACTTATGGGTAACTTATGATTATAAACCAAAAAGAAGCAGAACCTCGTTAAGGTCTGCTTTTTCTTCATTTCATAAGCTTGCATTCAATGAAATACTATGAATTATTTTGGCGCGATTTGTCTTGTTTTTCTTCCTTTATCTTTAAGGCTACTAAACTAGCAAAGTCATGAATGATAGTGGCTGCTAATAGTGATGTGATTTGTGTTGGATCGTAGGGGGGGAGAACCTCCACCAGATCGAACCCGATAAAATTAAATCCATGTAGAGAACGAATCATCTGAAGGGTTTCAAAGCTACTTGGACCGCCAACCTCTAGGGTGCCTGTACCAGGGGCATATGATGGATCCACAAAATCAATATCGAAGCTTAAGAAACATGGCGTATCTCCGATGATATTCTTAACCTGCTTTAGGACATCCTCGATTCCTCTATCTTTTAATTCAGCAGTAGTAATCACCTTATAGCCTAAATCTGTGCTAGCATCTATATCTCCGGGATGATTAAGCGTACCTCTAATTCCAATTTGGAACACTTTATCCGTTTGAAGTAGCCCTTCCTCATAAGCGCGGATAAAAGGGGAACCATGCCAATACTTCTCATCATAATAGGTATCCCAGGTATCTGTATGTGAATCAAAATGGAGTAGTGCGACCGGTCCATATATTTTTGCGGCGGCACGTAGGTTTGCCAATGTTACTGAGTGGTCTCCACCAATACCTATTGGAATGATTCCTTGTTTCATCAAGTCTGTCATTGCACTTTCAATTAACTCATAGCTTCGGTGGATATTATGAGGGATGACTGAAACATCCCCAATATCAATCGCATTACAGTCATCAAACGGGTATACCTTGTGAATTGGATGGTAAGGAAATAGAGTCATAGATGCCTGACGGATTGCCTGTGGGGCAAACCTTGCTCCTACCCTGAATGATGCAGCTGTATCAAAAGGCAAACCTACCACGGCTAATTTAGCATTTTCTCTTGAGGCAGGTAATCGCATAAATGAGCCGGTCGTACAGAACTCTGGTTTTACGTCAGGGGATAGTGGATATTTCATTTTGTATTCCTCCAATTTTTTTAGTCTCTCTTTGTTAAAGTTATGCAAATATCATGCCAACTCCGAGTTCTCTATTAAAAAGATCTTTGGTGTACTCTAAATCTAGATATGATTTAGAATATTTATGAAGAAAAGAATAATTTATGCAGAACTGAATGGATTATACGAAATCGATTCATCTCCTAATCTAGTTTATAACTCCAATTTTCTATCTAATATTGCGTCATTTAAAAGTTTTTTTGGCATTTTTTATCAAATGTCGGAGTGTGGCACAAGATATGCATTTTGATATTATGAAGACCTTAGAAATTTGAAAAAGAAGGGAGGATTCTTAATTTCAGCTAATTTGATGGGTTAACTATAAAAGGAAAGCGCAAAAAAGGGGGAATGATAGGTGGAAGATGGTGCTAAATTGAAAAGATCACTAAAATTATGGCAAATCGTTATGATGGGGCTAGCTTATATGACGCCCATGGTCGTATTTGACACATTTGGTATTGTCTCTGAAATTACGGAAGGTCATGTCCCAACTGCCTATATTATTGCATTGGTGGGTATGCTATTTACAGCTGCAAGCTATGGAAAGCTTGTAAAGATCTTCCCTACAGCAGGTTCTGCCTATACTTATACGCAAAAGGCGATTAACCGACATTTAGGGTTTTTGGTAGGATGGTCCTCATTGTTAGATTATCTCTTTTTGCCAATGGTAAATGCATTGTTGACTAAAATCTACCTTACAGCACTATTTCCAGAAGTTCCAACATGGGTATGGGTGTTTTTATTTGTAGGAATTGTTACGATTCTCAATCTTCGGAGCGTTAATCTACTTGCTAATTTTAATGCCCTTTTTGTTTTCATTCAGGTTGCCATCATGGTAGTTTTTGTCATCCTTGTTGTAAAGGGTTTGCATAATGGTGAAGGTGCAGGAGAAGTGTTTACAATGCAGCCTTTCTTTACAGATGGAATGAACTATTCAGTTTTAATTACCGGGGCTACTATTCTTTGTTTTTCTTTCTTAGGGTTTGATGCAGTAACGACACTGGCAGAAGAAACACCAAATCCGAAAAAAACGATTCCGAAAGCGATCTTTCTTACTGCCCTTTGGGGGGAATTATTTTCATCACTGCTTCATTCTTTATTCAGCTCTTTTTTCCGGATATGTCTCGGTTTAAGGAGCCAGAGGCTGCTTTACCAGAAATCGCTCTTTATGTAGGAGGGAAGCTGTTTCAATCGATTTTTCTTTGTACAACTTTCGTCAATACGTTAGCATCAGGGCTAGCATCACATGCCAGTGTCTCACGTCTTTTATATGTTATGGGCCGTGATAAAGTGTTTCCGGAAAAATGGTTCGGATATATTCATCCTAAGTGGAAAACACCAGCTATTAACGTTGTCATAGTTGGGGTTATTTCATTATCAGCCTGTTTCTTTGATTTAGTCACGGCAGCATCACTAATTAACTTTGGTGCATTAATGGCCTTTACTTTTGTAAATCTGTCAGTGATTAATCATTTTGTTTTACGGGAAAAGAAGCATCGAACTATAAAGGGGTTCTTCAAATACTTAATTATGCCTTTAATCGGCGCTTTATCAATTGCTATTCTCTGGATTAACCTCGAGACTAGCTCACTAGTAATGGGGTTAGCCTGGTTCATCATTGGTTTTGGTTATCTCTTATATATTACAAAGGCATTCCGGAAAGCTCCACCTCAATATCAGGTTGAAGAAATTCAGGCATAAAGGAAAAAACGCATTCTATTAGGATGCGTTTTTTTGATTGTCGTTTATTTCATCATTCGATTTTGACATTATGCAAATTTGAATGACTTATGAATTTATACATATATTTGGCTGAATGCAGGGCTGATATACCAACGAGTAATATGATGTTAAAGCTGGCACGAAAATTGCTTTATATATTTATAAGAATAAAAAAATGAGGTGCTAAAATGGCAGGGAAAACTGAGGGAATTGTAAAAAGCCAAAGGGTAAATCAAGAGAGTGAAAAGGATAATTCTTTGCAAGAATTCCAGGATATCTTAAAAGAAGCAATTGGAGTTTTGAACTATCCAGATCAAGTTTTTGATTTTATAAAAACACCAATGCGGTTTTTAGAGGTCAGTATTCCTGTTCAAATGGACAATGGTGAGACAAGGATGTTTCAAGGATATCGGGCTCAGCATAATGATGCAATGGGTCCAACGAAAGGAGGGATTAGGTTCCACCCAGATGTCACTCCAGAAGAAGTGAAGGCTTTGGCGGGGTGGATGAGTTTGAAATGTGGAATAACAGATCTTCCATATGGAGGGGCAAAGGGTGGCATTGTCTGTGATCCTAGAAAGATGAGTTTTCCTGAGATAGAACGATTAAGTAGAGGGTATGTGCGGGCGGTTAGTCAAATAGTGGGGCCGACAAAGGATATTCCTGCACCGGATATGTATACAAATTCTCAAATAATGGCTTGGATGCTAGATGAATACTATCATATCAGGGAATTTGATTCACCTGGCTTTATTACAGGTAAGCCACTCTCATTAGGGGGATCAAAGGGTAGGGAAACAGCTACTTCTAAGGGAGTATTATATACGCTTCAAACGGTTAGTGATTTAAAGAAAATTCCTATTCAAGGGATGCGGGTAATTATTCAGGGATTCGGAAATGTTGGTAGTTATTTAGCGATGTATTTACATGAATTAGGGGCAAAGGTTGTCGGAATAGCGGATGTGCTTGGTGGTTTATATGACCCCGACGGCTTAGATATACCGTACCTTTTGGATAATAGAGACTCGTTTGGAGTTGTTTCGAATAGATTTAAAGATTCTTTATCCAATCAAGAATTATTAGAAAAAGAGTGCGATGTGCTCATTCCTGCTGCTATTAGCGGAGTGGTCAACAAACAAAATGCAAGGCGATTACAATGCAAAATTTTAATTGAAGCAGCAAATGGACCAACTACAAAAGAAGCCATTAAGATTCTCGATGAAAAAGGTATATTACTAGTCCCGGATATTTTGGCGAATTCAGGGGGTGTAATTGTCTCTTATTTTGAATGGTGCCAAAACAACCAAGGATATTATTGGACAGAAGAGCTTGTCGATCAACGATTAAAAGAAAAAATAACAGTCAGCTTTTTGAAGGTCTATCATACTTCTAAAACGTTTTCCGTGAACATGAAAGTAGCCGCCTATATAGAAGGAATCCGTAAAGTAGTAGAAGCATCCCGGCTTCGAGGATGGATCAGGTTCCAATCTTAAACAACTAATTAGGGAATTAATAGGTATTTGAAGAATACTTAAAGAAAGGGATGATGCATATGTATGCTGATGTGATTCTTAGTCCTTGTCATGGTGTCGTGGAAAAGATTTCAATCAATGAAAATTCAAGATTCTACGCATGGAAACCACTATTTCATATTAAGACAGCAGATGGGCGTTTGGAAATCGTTCATACATGTGTCAACGGAGAAGTAGAATCATTAGAAGTTTTGGAAGGGGAACATGTAGTAACCGGAATGGTCCTCGCCTATTTTAAAGAAGATTTATTCGTGATTGGCAGTGATTAATACAGCAAAAAGAAGATGATTCCATTCATCTTCTTTTTGCTGTATTTATTATTTTTTCTAGTAAAAGGAACAATAGGAATTTATTGAATTTTTCTGAAAAAGTATTGTAGAATGTTAACAATACCCATATTAAGAGAAAATAAGGAGGGTTACATATGTTTGCAATCGCTAAAGAAAAGATTAGACCACTCATTACAATAGCTATAGATGAAATAGAAGAAGATCAACATATAGAAATTATGGGCATTAAAGAACCCTTTTTATTCTTGATTAAACAAGAGAAGTTATTTTCATATGTTAATATGAACACTCTTTCACAGGGGATCAAAGAGGGTTCACCATTAACATTAAGAGACTTATTGAATCATTCAAAAACGATTGACAGTATCTGTAAGCTCAATGAGCACATTTCGTTACCTGTTCTCTTTCAAATTATTGGGGAACCATTTGCGATTATCAAAGAGGAAGATGAGAAACCAGCTGGTTATATACGGCGTGAGGATATTCTTGCTGAACTTTTTAAGCAAGAGAATCAGAATATCGATTTGTTAAAAATCATCCTAACCTCGATACCTATGGGGATTTTTGTAATAGATAAGGAAAAGCGGATTATTAATTATAATGATTCGGGCTTGAAGATGATGAAAGCTACGGCAGAGAAAGTTATGAATGTGCAAGCTGAATGTATTTTTAACGGTGAACACATAAACAATGTATTTGAAACAGGCGAAACCATCCTTAATCAGCTGCAAATTAGAGATGAAACGGGTGTCCTCGTGGATTATAGCCCAATCTTTAATTTTGAACAGATTGTTGAGGGCATTGTGATTGTCGTACAGGATTTACCTATGGTCGAAGAAATGGCAATGGAAATTGAGTATATCAAAGATTTAAATAAAGATATGAACGCCATATTATCGAGCATTTATGATGAAATTCTCGTCGTAAACCATAAGGCAGAGCTAATTCGCTTCAGCGACAGCGTAATTCCTGGATTCTGGGATACGGATTTAAAGGAATCGATCGGTAAAAATATCTTGAAGCTGGAGGAACGGGCGTTATTTAGTCCATCTGTCATTAGACTCGTTTTAGAAAAAAAGAAAAGGGTTTCTGTTGTGCAGGAGACTAGAAATGGGCGTAAGATTCTTGCTGTCGGAAATCCAGTTTTCAATGATAAGAATGAAATAGATAGGATTATTGTTGCATCCAGGGATATTACTGAAACAACACGCTTAAAAACAGAGCTAAAAGAAATGAAAAAGATATCGGAGCAGTATAAAAAGGAATTAGATGATTTTAAAAATAAGGATCGATTTACTAAGAAATTGATTTATCGAAGTTCAAAAATGGAACAAATCATAAATCAGGCCAGAAAAATAGCAGACTTTTCTTCGACTGTCCTTCTATATGGGGAATCGGGTGTAGGAAAGGAAGTCATTGCTCAGGCTATTCATCAACTCGGAAGTCGTTCTTCCAAGCCCTTTTTAAAACTAAACTGTGGAGCAATCCCAGAAAACTTATTAGAAAGTGAACTTTTTGGATATACGAAAGGTTCTTTTACAGGTGCTGATAAAAATGGAAAAGAGGGGTATTTTAAGCAAGCAGATAAAGGGGTTTTGTTTTTGGATGAGATTGGTGAGATGCCCTTACATCTTCAAGTAAAACTTTTGAGAGTACTGCAGGAACAAGAGGTTATTCCAGTTGGGAGTACATCACCTATTAAGGTGGACGTTCAAATTATTGCAGCGACAAATAAAAGGCTAGAAAAGATGGTTGAAGCCGGTAGTTTTCGAGAAGACCTTTTCTATCGCTTAAATGTAATTCCCCTCCATATACCTGCATTAAGAGAAAGGGTAGAGGACATTTCAGTACTGGCTTTTCATTTTCTTCAACAACTAAATTATAAATATAATAAGGACTTCAATCTCACTCCAGATGCGATTAATGTTTTAGAATTTTACTCATGGCCGGGGAATGTAAGGGAACTTCAAAATATCATTGAGAGATTGGTCGTGTCATCTGAGGAACAGAACATTACTTCTGAATTCGTGAGTCAATTTCTTTCTTTGGGATATGATGTGAAAAAATCAAAGCCGGTCATTACAAGGGTAATGCCTTTGCAGGAGGCTATGGATCACGTGGAGGAACAGCTCATACTCCTAGCAATGAAGCAATATAAAACAACAACAAAGGCTGCAAAAGCATTAGGAATTAGCCAATCATCTGTTAGCCGTAAGTATCAAAAAATAGTAAATGAAAGAAGTATAAATATAAACAATACGATTTCATCCATCTAATAATAGAGCCGATTCAGTCATTTCTGAATCGGCTTTTTTGATTATTCAATTTTTAATAACTTATTCAAAATTGCATAAAGTCTTTATCGATAAGTAAGAGGATTCCTTTATTACTAGGTTTCTATTAGTTGGCACGCTTCTTGCAATATAGATAAATAAGAACTTTAAAGGAGGATGTTCATATATGGTTGATTTGAAGGTGAAAGCTATTGATTTAAGCATGTACATTAATGGCGAATGGAGAAAATCTCAAAACGAGGAAAGGCGTCCTGTTTATAATCCTGCTACTGGAGAAATTATTACCTTTGCACCTGAAGGAAACATTGGTGATGCCAGGGAAGCGATTGATGCAGCACGTAAGGCATTTGACGATGGTATTTGGTCAGATTTGCCTGCTGCAGAAAGAGCTGCTTATTTATTTAAAATTGCAGACAAGATTGAGGAGTATCAAGAGGAATTAACTAGTCTTGAAACTTTGGATAATGGTAAAACTCTGCGTGAGGCGGGTTACGATGTCGCGGATGCAGCAGCGTGTTTTCGCTACTATGCAGGTCTAATTACGAAACCTGATGGCCAAACGTATCATGTGGCCGATCCGATGCAGGCCATGGTGGTACGTGAACCAGTGGGCGTTTGCGGTCTTATTGTCCCATGGAACTATCCTCTTTTAATGAGTGTATGGAAGATTGCTCCAGCGTTAGCAGCAGGAAATACAATTGTTTTTAAACCATCTGAGGTTACTCCGATTACGCCTAAAAAACTATTTGAAATTTTTGAGGAGGTTCAACTGCCTAAAGGCGTAGCGAATATGGTGATGGGAGCTGGACCTGTAGTAGGAAATGAAATTGCGGAGAATCCCCAAGTAGATATGATTTCTTTTACGGGGGGAACCAAAACGGGGAAACATATCATGAAAACAGCAGCGGACAGTATGAAAAAGGTCTCATTAGAGCTTGGTGGTAAATCACCTAATATCATATTTGCTGATGCAGATTTTGAAACGGCTGTCGATTACGCTCTATTTGGCATCTATTCTGGTGCAGGGCAAGTATGTTCGGCAGGTTCCAGAATTCTTGTAGAGGAAAGTATTTACGATAAGTTTGTAGATCGCTTTGTAGAGCGGGCCAAGAACATCAGGGTCGGGCCAGGCAATGATCCGAATTCTGAAATGGGTCCTCTTGTCAGCAAGGAGCATTTGCAAAAAGTATTGAGCTACATTGAAATTGGAAAACAGGAAGGTGCCCGTATTGCCTGTGGTGGAAACCAGATTGTCTCGAATGGTTTAGAAAATGGATATTTTGTGGAGCCAACTGTCTTTGTTGATGTCAAAGCGGATATGAGAATTGTTCAAGAGGAGATATTCGGACCAGTAGTTGTCATCCAAAAATTCAGCACGGAAAAAGAAGCAATTCATCTTGCTAATGATACCGTCTACGGGCTAGCAGGAGCTGTTTTTACTAACGATGGAGCAAAAGCTTTACGGGTCATTCGAAAGATTAAATCTGGAATTACTTGGATTAATGCTTATCATCCTACGTACAATGAAGCTCCATGGGGTGGTTACAAACAAAGTGGTATCGGACGGAGCTTGGGAACATTTGGATTTGATGAATTTCAAGAAATTAAACAAATTAACATTAATTTACAGGTAGAGCCAATTGGCTGGTTTGAAAACTAAAATTATATAGGAGTGATGAATATGAGTATCAGTTTAAATAGTGAGTTAAAACAAAAAGAGAATCAAAGAATCAATGAGTATATTAATAAGGTTTTAAGCTTAGTAGAAAAAGAAGTCGTGACTGAGGAAGAGGCAAACTGGATTACGAAAGAAACGTTAGATGGATTTAGAGATCACGTAAATCCAGGGTTTCTTTCTTATCGTAAAACAGTAACAAAGGATGGCCAATTTGCTGCTGTTGAATGGTCTGATGGGGGCGCTTGTTTTAAAGATATCAACGGTAATGAATATATAGATTGTCTTGGTGGATTTGGAATTTACAATGTTGGTCACCGTCATCCGAAGGTTGTAAAAGCGGTTACTGACCAATTAAAACGCCAGGCATTGCACAGTCAAGATTTATTAGATCCTTTACGCGCCATGCTTGCCAAGATATTAGCAGATATCACACCGGGTGATTTGAAATATGCTTTTTTTACAAATAGTGGAACAGAAAGTGTGGAAGCAGCTTTAAAGCTTGCCAAAATGTACAGTGATCGTACAACTTTCATCGCTACAGCGCGTGCTTTTCATGGGAAAAGTTTAGGTTCTCTATCAGGTACGGCAAAAGGCATGTTCCGTAAACCATTCCTGCCTTTAATACCTGGATTCCGCCACGTGCCTTTTGGAGATATCGATATGATGAGAAAGACGTTTGAAACATGTGCCTTAGTTGGAGAAGATGTAGCTGCTGTTATTCTAGAGCCAATTCAAGGTGAAGGTGGCATTATCTTACCACCGCCAAATTACTTAAAACAGGTAAGAGAGCTTTGTGATGAATTTGGTGCATTATTAATTTTTGATGAGGTTCAAACAGGGATGGGACGTACGGGTAAAATGTTTGCGGCCGAATTGTTTGATGTAGTACCCGATATTTTATGTCTTGCTAAAGCATTCGGTGGTGGTGTAATGCCTGCTGGAGCAATTGTTGCAAAAGAAAAGGTATTTGAAAGCTGGTTCCCTAATCCGTTTATGCATACGACTACTTTTGGAGGTAATCCTTTAGCGTGTGCAGCGGCAATTGCCACCATCAGTGTATTACTTGAAGAGAAATTACCTGAGAGAGCATTAGAAGTAGGAGAATATTTCTTGAAAGGTTTGAGAGAGGTTGCTAAGGACCATAAGGATAAAGTTCTTGAAATCCGTGGCCAAGGTTTAATGATTGGAATTGAGTTCCACAAGGATGAAATCGGTTATGAAGTTTCGAAAGGTATGTTTGATAGAGGAGTTCTTGTGGCTGGAACGCTCATCAATTCTAAAACAATCCGTATTGAACCATCGTTAACGATTAGCTATGAAGAGGTCGATACGGTTATCAATACTTTTAAAGAAGTGTTATCGCAAATAGAGAATTAACCTAAAAACAATTCACAAAAGCTAATCCGATTTCTAGCGGGTTAGCTTTTGTGTGCTTGGTAGCAAGCTAGTTATGCTAGATTTTCTTACCTCGTTTCTATATCGATTGAGCATGGTTATTTCCCTTCTTAGCAGATTGCTACTATCTTCTTTGTGTAGCTTTTTCTCACGACTCGTTGATTGTGTTTGCTTTTGGTCCAATAGCAAACAGAACAAACTAGCTCAAATTGTTTTTAAATCAGTTTGTTTTATTCCTTCATATAATAGCTTCTATCTACGTAATTGGTTACGTCCTATAAATATTATTCCTTAGTGGGTGGCTTTCTTTGACATGATTATTTTTAATGAAAATATATCGTAACCAAAGTGCTATAGGAATAGATAAGGCAATAAAATAACTTGCATCTAAAAAGGTATCATTTGTCGCTAGACTAACTGAATGTTGATAATCAAAGCTAACCGAGTAAAAGGCTGAACGACTGGAAAAATGGTGCTATAGATTGCGATGCATAAAGAAGCAACAGTTTGACGGAACCAGCTATTGATGGACGAAGCATCACCAGTCATTAAAGAAATTTGGATATCTATGCAACAGTTCAGGTAATTTGGGTCCTTTTACGTTTTCTTTTCCTAACAACAGCAATCACGAACAAAAACAAAGGGATAATCGTTTGTATCAATAGTGCGAATGGAGGGAAGGTCCCGACAAGAAAATGTTGCAATCCCATTTCACTAGGAATTGACCAAAAACTGAATGCTACAATCAGGATTCCTAAAGGCCATACAATGGGGCGATAGTCCGAAAGATTTAGCCACAATAATCAGGAAGAGGAGTGGAACTATAAAAACAGGTGAAAATAATTGAGCAACCCTCCCCAATACTTCTAAACCTCCGTGTACCACTAAGGCACAGAGGAATGCCATCGATACCATCATGATCACGCTAATCGGAGTAGTGACTAGAAAAGCGTTAACAACAAATTCTGCGTACTGTCTTATGATAAGTCCTGCGCCCTGGATATAAAAAGCAAGAATAGAATACTAATAATTTTTCCTGCGTACCGACCCATGATGTGTTCACTGAATTGGATAACCGTTTGTTTTGGATACAATATTTGCAGTTTATAAGCAATATACACCGTCACATATCCGATAAGAGACGCCAAAATGTGTGACAGCCATAAATCATTTTTGGTATATTGCGCCGTAATGCTTGGAACCCCAAGAATAGCAGTAGCCACAATTGTAGGAAACATCATGATGGCCATCTGTAGAGATGAAATTTTGCCTTTCTCCATTATCTTTTCCTTCCATTGATTGTTAATTACTTTCTTCAAAGATTAATGTAACCCAAGAGTGTGGAGACTATCCCCTGTAATACCCAAGGTTCGTACAGCTCTTTAAGAGGTTGCTGCTCTTTATTTCTAGTTTTCAGTAAGGTAGACCCTTTTGTTGAACAAAGTTAAAAAAGTATACTATACATTTGTGACTTTAAGAGATAAATTGCACACTTTTTAAACGTTATTTTGCATTCCGCTCTGAAAAGGGACTAAAAAAATGTAATGAGTCCACTATAAACTAACAGTATTACTACAAAATCAGAGTATCCCACATCACACCTCCAAATTTTTATTGTCTAATCTACACTCCTTAGCAATTTTCATCTATTTTAACATGAATATCCCTAGTTTTCTTTAAAGGGATTGTTCAATAATCTGGCCTGATTGTGGAATTATAACAATTGAGATATCTGCCTCAGTTGAGAGCCTTTTTTATAAAAGCTCTATTGTTCGATTGTACTTTTATACTATTATATAAATATTAACGAATAATTATGGTTTTGAATCAATGAAAATAAGATAAAAATTAGAAACTCCCACTAAACAAAAATGATATATCCACAAGAAGGTTGTGATTCGTTTGAACACGCATGTTAAAAAAAGGTATACTTTGATAATACTATTAGTTGTAGTGATAACCATTGCCGTAACCATCTCAGCTTTCTCACTTTATGGCTACATTAAAGATGTAGTTATCAATGAAATTGGAAAAAATGCGGCTAATACCTCGATGACGATTGCAGAATTTATTGAACAGGATTTAGATTCATACAAAAAATTATATGATACTAAGGAATACAAAGAAGGGACCTATAATAAGGTTTACTATGATAAAATGCAAAAGCTTTTTAATAAGTTAATTAAACAAACAGGCGCTAAGTATATTTATACAGAAAAACGAGTATCTGATGATGAAATTGTTTATATTTTAGACGGAAAAGGTCAGGTATTAGGTGTAAAAGAAAAAATGTCCAAGTTAAAAATAAAAACATACAATAATGAAGCTCCTATGTACAGTGAAATCATCTCTGATGAAATATGGGGTCCCATTATTTCTGGTTTCACCCCAATAAAAGACAACAAAACAGGTGAAGTCTATGGATTTATAGGGGTTGATTTTTCCTTACAATATATACAAAATATCCTCTTCAAAGTAAAACAAGTGATTACATTGGTCAGCTTACTAGTTATTTTCCTTTCTTCTATCATAGCTTACATCATTTTTCAAAGAGTAATTGATAGAGAGTATATGGAAAGCCAACAGAAATACAAATCTCTAGCTGACAATACTCCTGACTATCTATATATTTTAGATAAAAAAGGTCATTTTATTGAATCAAATCCCCAATTTGAGACCATTACTGGGTATAGCCAATCTGATTTAATCAATAAAGAACCTTCTAATCTAATACTAGAGGAATATCATAGAATAATTGATAACGGAATTGAACAAACTCGTAAAGGTTTAACGACTAGGAATGATATTCAGATAAAAAAGAAGGATGGAACCATCCTTGATGTTCATACAACATTATTTCCTATGAGCATCAACGGAAAGGTTATGGGTACTTTTATATATGGTCGAGATGTTACTAAAATAAAAGAAACGGAAAAAATGTTACTCAAGGCAGAAAAACTATCAGTTATAGGCGAGTTGGCCGCTGGTATTGCACATGAAATTCGAAATCCATTAACGTCTATACGAGGACTTATCCAATTATTACATTCCGGCGACCAGATCCATTCCACTTATTATCAGGTGATATTAGAGGAAGTTGATCGAATCAATCAAATTGTTGGTGAACTTCTAGTACTGGCCAAACCAACAAAATCACAGTTAGTCAAAGGGAATATTGAAGAAGTCATGCAGTCCGTTATCACTTTATTAACACCTCAATCCAACCTGAATGGTATAGATATGTTTATCAAAGCGTTGGACCCTATTCCAGAAATAGATTGTGAACCCAACAGTTTAAAACAGGTATTCCTTAATATGATTAAAAATTCTATTGAAGCTGAAGCGAAAAAGATCGAAATTAAACTAAGTAAAACCAAAGATGATTTCGTAAAAGTTATGATAAAAGATGATGGATGTGGAATCGATGAAGAAAGAATCAAACATCTTGGAGAACCTTTTTATTCGATGAAAGAAAAAGGAACAGGACTGGGGTTAACTGTCAGTTATAAAATTTTGGCGGACCACCACGCAACGATTCGCTATTTCAGTCAGTTGGGTCAGGGAACAGAGATAGAAATTTGTTTGCCAATTCATGCGGACCTTAAAAACATTCATAAAGCAACTTAAGAGATTATTCATTCATCTACAGAAAATAGAGCGTTATTGCCCTCTTTTCCTGTAAGTGTTATTCTCTTCCAAACTTTAACCTAGATACCTAAGTGTTGTTAAACAATATGTCCCTATAGCTAAGGAAGGCGCAATTCATTCCAAGAATTGCGCCTTTTTGTTGTGGAAATGAAAAAGACTGACTTTTTACAGTCAATCTTTAAAAAGAATTGTCTTATGTCTCTTATACATATTGATAGTTGTCTATCTTTAATTTATTACACGCAAATGTAAGATTTTTCAAGTATTCTATTCGAAGTTTTTCATGACATATAAAGTCGTATAAAATTTCATCTTCTAATTTTGAGTATACTAGTGAGATTTCATCTTCCTTTGTCCATCTTCCCATTTGATTAACCGATAAATAACGTAGCACCTCTTGTTCAAAATATTCGACAGTACCAAACAAAACAGTCAATTTAAATACTCAACCTTTCATAAGTAAATTTTAAAGCCAGGATTGAACATAAGCCTTGTGAAAACAGTAATACATTAACTGACTTATACACTTAAATTTTCGAAAGGTTCTACTTATTTGTGGGGGTATCGCCATCCTTCATCATATGTATAAATCATACATTCTTCAAGAACGAAGTGCTTTAATTCAAGAACAGGACTGTTTATTGACAGTCTTGTTTTATGACTCTTGAGTGTCAAAGCTCAATAGTTATGCGGCTTCTTTTTTGTGAAAAGAGTTGAAATAGCGCAAAGTAAGCCCTAGCTTAATCAGCGAGGGCTTGTTCAAAAAACTATAAAAAATCATAGAGCTTCATGGTTACGATTAAGACTCGTTACTCTCTTCTTCAATGGCACGAAGGATTTCTAGGATTAACCCGATTGCGAAGTGGAGAAGGACTTGGCTGTCTACGCCTCTCCTTGCTAACTCTTCAATGACTTGTACCAGTTCTTGGCCGAGATCCCCTGCTTGCTTAACTAGTCGTTGTTGTTGTCTCTTTCTACTCTGCCCCAATTATATCCCACCTTCTATGGAATTATGATGGCTGACTTGTCCACCTTCTGTATACTATGTATTTTGTAAGAGAACGGTGATAGATTGGACCGTCTTTGTGCTGTAAATAATCTCATAAGTTTAACGAGGTACAGCTCTTTTTACCGATTTTCCGAACGAGAAAGCCCATTACGGTGTGAGTCACACCCCCTTTAGGGATGGGATGAGAGTGAGAAAGAACCCCGTGGCTTTAGTCATTGGAGTGGTCAGATTATTATCGATTTTTAGAAAAGTACTAAATCTAGTCTGTAGAAAAGATCCTATTCCCTAGTGCCGTAACGTTGCATAAAGGTAAAATATCTTGAATGATGTATAATGTACTTAAAGATTTATATTTCATGGAGGAATCATCATGGCAATTGAAAAAGTAAGAGACTATTTTGAGAAGTGGGACATGGCGGATCAAATCCTTGAATTTGATGTTTCTAGTGCAACGGTTGAATTGGCTGCAGAGGCAGTAGGGTGTGAACCTGGAAGAATAGCTAAAACTTTGTCCTTTATGGTAGATGAGAAACCTATTTTAGTTGTAGCGGCAGGTGATACTAAGATTGACAATGCAAAATACAAGGCACAATTTTCAGTAAAGGCAAAAATGCTTACAGCTGATCAGGTCATTGATTTGATAGGACATGCAGTTGGTGGTGTTTGTCCTTTTGGTATTCATGATGGTGTTGCAGTTTATCTTGATGAGTCCTTAAAACGATTCGAAACTGTATTCCCAGCTTGCGGAAGCAGCAATAGTGCAATTGAATTGACGATTGAAGAACTTGAGAAATATTCAAATTATTCTTCATGGGTTGACGTTTGCAAAGGATGGCAATAATGTTTTGAACATAATGATACATTTGATTAATGGTTTTTCTACCTTTCCCCTTAAATAATGGACATATTAAATTAAGAGATAATTACCATTATAAAAATATAATTTTGATAATTACAATCTTATAATTTTAGATGAAACTCAACGAATAAGTGTAATGGCAATTTGTACATATATGATAATCAAATATAAAAAGTAAAAGATAAAATTGCTTTTTTACTTCTTGAAGTAACGGGGGCAATCGTTAAAGATGAAGATTGCTGTGACGGTCTTTTTTTGTTGTTGAACTAATTAAGGAGTTTACTTGAAGAAGAAAAACGAATAATGCGTATTTGACACTAAACTTGTGATGCAAAGGGAGTGGAAGTATGGCTACTTATTTTCATTATCAAGTTAAAGGTAAAACAGTATCAAGGAGATTGCCTATTAACAACAATAAAGTACCGAAAATAAAATATTTGAGAAAGAAGAGGTTTTGATTTTTACTACATTGATTGTAAACAATGGTTAAAGTGGTGCAAAATAGGAAAAGGAACTTTAACAAATGGTAAGAACATATGTACAAAATGTATTACTGAATATATAAAGAAAAGGTAATTACTGTATTGTCCAAATAAAATCGCTTCTGGAAAAAATGCACAAGAAAAAAGTTGTAGTAAGTAACTACAACGAGTAAATAACAAGAATATCTATTAGTTTTTAAATTTGTGAGGGTGTTGTAATTCTGAGTTTATCGTGCCTTTGTTGATGATTACGATAACATTTCTTTTGGCAAGAGCAACTAAAGCAATCACAGAGATGGCAGCAATTAAGTAATATTCTCTTTTGATCAAATATTCCAACTCCCTTTTCGATAAATTTAGTAATAACATATCAAATGTTTAGAAATTTAGCCAATCACTTAAGGTGTAATTAGAATTATTGCCAATCGAATTTGATTTATAAATAGAATTCTTTCACTTTTAACCTAGCATTTTCTCTAATTTGCTCACCGTTTCTATTTGTATGTCTAAATCAGTATGAAAGTAGATATCTAACGTAATGCCGACATTTGCATGACCGAGACGTTCACATTTATGCTAGATTCATTAATATTAGTTTCTTCAAACATCAATACTAGTCTTAACCTGAAAGCGATCTTTCTTGAATTGGTGAACAAACCAGTAGATGAAAAGTCCCCCTAAAACGAAACCCAACACTCCCTCACCGTTAAATAAAACGATATTTCCATTCATCATTCCGTGTTTGTTCGTATAAATATTACCTAGAACATTTGTATTGATGACATTCCAGACAGAATGGAGGAATAAGACCGGGATGATGTTCTCCGATAAATAATAGCAGTAGGAAAATGGGAAGGAAATTGCAAACACACATCCTGCCTGTATCAAGCAAAGTAACATTGGATTCCTTATTCCAGTTGTACTGGCTAGGAAAAAAACGGCGGGAACATGGTATAATGCCCAAATGATTCCGAGAATGACAGTAGCTTTTGTTTTCCCCCATTGCTCCGTAAACTTAGGAAGCAGATAACCTCTCCAGCCATATTCCTCTCCTAGAACAGTAAAGAGATTGAGAAGAATTGTGATCAATATTGTGAAAAGCATTTTAGAATCCGGCAATTTGTCAGCATTCAAAGTACCAATCCCTAATATTTGTGTAATGGCAGCGCAAAGTAGAATGAAGACAAAGGGATATAAAATGCCGAACAGCAATGCTTTTGCATTCATTTTCTTTTTAAAGCCATTGAATTCCTTCCCACCGAGAATATTAAAGATAATAGCGATAGATGCTGGAATAAACATAATCATTGGAAATACTTTTAGGCCAATACTGGGCTGAATAAATAGAGCGGCTGTGATGCTCCATGTGAGTATAAGAACTGTTAATGCGTAAGATAATCCGTTATTTTTTCGAACCATTAAGGGTCACTCCTTTTGTGAAATCCTAATGGTTACATGGTAAGGTTTTATCGGTATCGTTAAAAGAAACTAAAGTTATCAGATGCATATGACTTTAGTTATCATTTTTCGATTACTTTGGGTATCTATTCTGTTTATTAGCAGAATAGTATAATGCTATTAAAAACGCTGGATGTGATTTGATTGACTATACATAAGCCGCCCATACTCATTATGATTTTTAGAATTATCCTGATTGTAACGACTTCCATTGATATCATTTTACGCCCCCAATTAGCCATTCTGTTGAAGGCTGCTTTCATTTTCGGAATCATCCTTCTTCATATGAATGACCATTTCAGAAATCGTTATCAATTATTTGAAAGTAATCGTATGCTTTATTATATATCTATGGTGGCAAGTATCGTTGGAACGGGTCTATATTTGATTCAATTCGATAGCCTGCCGCTTAACTTTTATTTTGTTTTTCCAATTGTAGAGATTTTCCTCTATCGCCCTTGGATTCAAATCGGACTGCTTATCTTCCATGTTTTCGTATTCGTAACGGTTATGTTTGTCCTTAAGGAGGGAGTTCAGCAGGCATTGTTCCCGTACCTTGCCATGCTGCTGCTAATCTATCTGTTTCGAAGCAGCAGCCGGGAGAAAGAAAAGGGAAATCTGCTTAATGCTGAATTAATGGAGGCTAATATCAAATTAAAGGAAATTACCATTGTAAAAGAAAGGACGAGAATTGCCCAGGAACTCCATGATTCCATTGGCCATGCATTGATTGCTTTGAAAATGCATCTGGAATTTGCCGAGAATATGATCGACACGAACCCAAAGAAGTCAAAAGAAGTGTTAGGGAAAGCTCTCGGAATTTCGCAGGCTTCCATTACAGACCTTCGCAAGGCAGTTGATGTGTTAAAAGATGATCAGGCCTGGAAAAGGATTAAACTGCGAGACTCACTTAATGATTTAATCGAAAGTCTGCAAATGACTGGTGGAGTGAGATTTGGATTATTCTTTGATGAACACTGCCGAGAATACTAGCCAAGATGTTCAAAAGGGGATATATGAAACGGTGAGGGAGGCCATAACCAATGGTATAAAGCATGGACATGCACGAGACTTTCATATAGATATTTCTGTACATGACAATAAGCTGCTCGTGAAAGTCAAAGACAATGGTGAAGGGTGTGCTGATATTAAAAAATCCCACGGTCTGCGAGGAATGGAAGATCGAATTCATTCACTAAACGGAAAAATCCAGTTCGTATCGTCCAAGGGTAATGGTTTTGCTGTAGAAGCGGAGATTCCATTTGAAACTAGCGTGGAGTGATGAAAATGATTGATATTATTATTGTTGATGATCAAGTAATTGTAAGAGATGGATTAAAAATGCTATTAAGTTTAAATGAAGAAATTCGGGTCATCGGTGAGGCTGCAAATGGTGAGGAAGTCCTTAGCCTGCTTTCAATTAAAGTTCCGGATGTTATATTAATGGACATAAGAATGCCAATTATGAATGGCATTGAGGCAACGAAGGTGATTAAGGCTCAATATCCAAATGTAAAAGTCATTATTTTAACTACATTTAATGAAGATGAGTATATTTTCAATGGACTGAAGAATGGTGCCGATGGTTTTATTTTAAAAGAGATTATTCAATCTATCAAAGCAGCGTATGAGGGTACACTTATGCTTCATTCACAAGTGACAAGTAAGCTAATCAATGTCCTTCAGAACGTTTCGGAATATTCTTCTCCCTCTGCCATGAAAAAGAAAGATTTATCAAAGCTGCTGACACCAAGAGAAATTGAAGTCGTTGAACAAATCATGCAAGGAAAAAGCAATAAAGCCATTAGCACCGCATTATTTTTGACAGAAGGCACAGTAAAAAATTATGTATCTCGTATACTTGATAAATTAGAACTGAAAAGCCGTTCTGAATTAATTATTTTTCTTAAGGGGGAATGATTATGAGGGAGAAAAAATCTGCATTACTTGTTATTGATATGCAATTGGGGCCAATTTGGAACACTTATAAGAAAGAGGAAGTATTCAAAGTTATTCAGCAAATGATTTCTAAAGCTGAAGCTAAAGGTGTCAGCATCTTTTATATTCAATATGAAGATCCAGAAAATGAAATGCTAAAAAAAGGTTCACCATTTTGGCAATTTGCACCTGGTATAACACCTCGAGAAGAAGATGTTATTATACAGAAGTACGCTGCTGATTCATTTTACGAAACAAACTTAGATGAAGAATTGCAGAAACGGGAAATTACTGATATTACAGTGGTTGGGGTCCGGACTGAATACTGCGTAGATACAACTTGTCGGAGAGCGTTGTCACTAGGCTATCAAGTCACTCTTATAGCAGATGGTCATACGACAGTAGACGATGTTTTCCCTGCTAAACAAATCATTGAGCATCATAATACAAACTTAAGTAAAATGAGTACTCCAGATTGTAAAATTGTAGTCATCCCTTGCAGTGAACATGCTTTTTAAATAGACGCTTTTCGTATAGTTTGTTGCTTTTAATAAAAAAGAATTAAATTTAAAATGCAATAATTGAAGATTAATAAAAAAGGCTCGGTTCCATTGATATTGGAATCGAGCCTAAATAATTAAACCCACCAACCCATGTGTTGCCACATACACTCTGCACACGTGGAGTGCTGTTCACTACTCGAATTAAAACAATAATTAATGATGTAACGTAAGCCCGAATTATAAAAATTAAGCGTACCTTTTCGGTACGCATCACAAATAGCCGTATATCTTTAATTTTTTTATCAGATATACGGCTAGATTATTTTCCACATGTTGCTTGGATATGTTTTGACCAAGGCATATATTGATTTAAAATTTCCGGGTTTCGATGCATATCTAGATTTGGTATATCCGTCAGTAACTTTACAAGATACTGATAGACATCCACTCCATTCGCTTTTGCCGTCTCTGCGATACTTAAACAGATGGCGTTTGCTTTTGCGCCAGCTTCACTTACGGAAAAGAGCCAGTTTTTTCGACCAATCACATTTGGACGAATGGCATTTTCGGCTGGATTATTATCTATTTCGATACGGCCATCCTTCAAGAATGCTTTTAGTCCATTCGCTCGATTGAGCGTGTATTCAGCTGCTTTTACGAGCGCATTTTTCCCGAAGAATGGTGATGTTTCAACCCAGTCTAAAAACTTTTCAACGATTGGTTTCGAGTGTTTTTTCCGTTTTTTTCTTCGCTTACTCGGAGACAGGTGCTTGAATTGTCTTTCTAATCGATATAAATCATCACAATATTTCACACCCATTTGCCCATTCTTGCTGTTTGCTTTCATCCAATAACGACGAACATGTGCCCAACAATTTGCGAAGGTCACTTTTTCAATGTTGTCATAGGCGGAATAGCCATCGCAAACAATCGTTCCAGAATAATCTTCAATGAAGCTTTCAAGAACAGACCGAGCACGTGATAATGAACTTTGAAACAGGACAATCGTTGGACCTTGACTGGGCACACTTCGATACACCCAATTATACGCATTGGATTGACCCGATTTTCCATCGGATTGGTTGATAATTTGTGCATACGTTTCATCGACATGTAAAATTGATTTAGCCATCATCAAACGCTTCATTTGTTGGTAAATAGGCCATAGCTAATCATGTGATGCACGAATAACCCAATTCGAAAGGTTCTTATCATTTGTATTTAGGCCAAAACGTTCCCATTCCTTTACCTGACGGTAAAGGGGTAAGTATTGTAAAAATTTATCATACATCACTTTGGCAAGTACGCTAGGACTTGCGATGCTACGGTGAATAGGAGGCTGTGGTACTTTTCCACGTTTAATGTGCGCTTTTTGGAATGCATCACCTTTACAGTTTTTACATTCATAAGCATGTTCAATATGTTGCACTTTCATCATCTTGGCAGGAATAAATTTGGCCTCTTCACGGACAAGCGTGCCACCCATCTCAACCATTTGATGTTGACAACAGTCACATATTATATTTTCTGGGTGATGATGAATAGCCTCTACCTCCACATCATCACGCAATGAATCATTTCGTTTTTTCTTATGAATGTTTCGTACAACAGTATAAGAAATCGTCTGTTGGCTTTGTTCTTCTGTGTGCTCAGATTCGCTAAAAGACGGGTCATCATCAAATAATGACACTTGCCCATCGGGCGTATTGTATTTGGTTTTTTCTGTTTTAGAGCCGTATAAGAGCTTGGTTAAGTGTTGAAGTTGTTGCGTTAACGATTCAATCTGTTTCAATGATTGATCCAACTTTTTCGATAACTCTTTATTTTGTTGATTCGTATGAGTTAATTGCTCTTCAAGCAATCGAATTAATTTCTCAGATTGATTTTCATTTTTAGAAGAAACGTTCGCCACATCATTCACCACTTTTCGTTCGTCGTTTGGTTTCGTTCTTTCTATTATAATCAGTTCGAACAGTGAAAGAAAGGTGAAAATAACGACTTGAACGAATTTAGAACGCGCCTTTTGACGATGATTGAATAGCTTTTGGCTGCTGAATAGATAACCCTTCAAGGAGCCAGCGGAGCTCCTGTTGTGAAAGATTGCGTACTTCATTTTCATCTTTTGGCCATTGAAGTTTGCCATTATCCAAACGCTTATAAAGCATGGCGAAGCCATCACCATCAAAATATAAACATTTATAGCGGTCTTTACTCCATCCTGAAAATAAAAAAATGGAATCGCCATAAGGGTCAAGTTCGAAAGAATCTTGAATCAGTGTTGCCAAGCCATCAATTCCTTTTCTCATGTCTGTTTTACCGCAAATGATATAAATATTTTTCACACTTGTATAATCGTGTTTCACCAATCTTTCAACTCCCTCATGACTGTTTGGATGATGTGCTCATCTACGCCGTTAAAGAAGGAAATCTCAGTGTTGCCGGCTTTGATCGTGCAAGTAGGATTAGAGGAGACCACTGCTGTTTTTGATGTGGAAGGATTTTCGTTTTCGGTATGTAATTTAACGGGAACGATGGTAAGTTTTTGTTGCGGCATACGAAAGCACCTCCTTTAAGTGATACGTTTATAGTACCGGAGGTGCTGCTCTATTTATATGCGTTGTTTGATTACGGGCTTACGATGTAACAGTGAGTAAAGAGCCTTCCAATTCGGAAAGGCCCTTAGTTTTTAAATAGAAAAAATAAGGCATACTTGGACCATTGATTCTTAACCATTCTTTTTATTGTTCGTAATCGGGCTTACTACTAATCTAGATACTGGCTTATCATAATCATCTGCATTTTCTACGTCAAATCTAGAACCAACGTAATCTGTAGAACCAACATGTCTCTCATGCTCTCCGAACCATCCTGCACCAACAGAATCTTGAGGGTGGACATAGTTGACTATCTTGTTGTCAAATTCGCCTTTAACCACTTTATCCTTAACATCTTGAGGTAGAATGTCTACAACTGGAGGTGCGCTGTATGTGACAGCTTCAAGATTCTCCATTGCTCCTGCGTATCCTGCCAATGCACCCCCGAGTGAGTGACCAGTAAGAGTAATGTTTGACTTTGGATATTTCTTCTTTACTTCCTGTACTAATTTAACACTATCTTTAAATTGATTAGGGAACAGGTCGATTCTTTCCTTGTCTTTTTGAACAATATATCTAATATCTGCGACTAAATCCTTAAATCCTCTTCCTGCTATATCGTCTCCCTCAGTTCCACGATAGGCTATTACAATATCATTATCTTTTTTAAATACAGTAGCATCAAATCCAGTTCCTTTACGAGATGGTTTATCAATTTTACATCCCAATTCTCATTACCACCTTTATATGGAACACTTATTGACTTCTTCACCTCTTTATATGACCTGTCACTCATGTAGTAATATGTGTAGTCCTTTATAGTCACTTGAACACCTCTTAAATATTGTAGTATACTATTATTTTATAAAATTTTCCAAAAAGGGGAAAGTTGTTTTGAAAATACGGAAGTTGGTGTTAATATTGTGTGCCTCATTTATGTTGACTGCATGTAATGGAGAAGATAAGGATGTTGTTGTGAAAAAAGCAACTGAGGAAGCTATAAGCTTATGCTAAAGAGATGGAAGATAAAGAGTTCATTCCAAATGGTGAGTATGAGTTTACATCTGCCATTGGTGGAGGAAGTATTGATATAGAAGGATATTATAAAGACAATCCATCAGAAGGTGCCTCAGTAACTATATTTTATAACTATGAAAAAGGCGAGTATAGGGGTGGAGGTTTTGCATACGGAGATGTAGTATAGACTAGAGAATTTAAATAGGGGAAAGTCATAATGGCTCTCCTTTTATTTATAGGTTTTATAACTTTGTTGGTTTCACTTTTTACGTCTATAATCCGTTAGCCATGCTTCAATAGCGCAGGATCGCTTTTTCTTATTGAGGTAACGGGAGAATAGTTTAATAAGGTTTTGAGGAAAATATCCTTTGAAATAATATCAAAGGGGCTTGAAGATGAAAAAAGTCGGAGTAATTTTCATTAGTTTATTTATAAGTGTATATCTCAATGGTCACCTTGTTTTCGCTGAACAAAATTTTCTGGAAAAATTCCCGCAACCATATGTAACTACTCAAGATGTTTTGTTTACATTACTTTCTCCTAGAATAGATAATTTTGTAAAAAATAATTATAATGAAACAGAAAAAAATTGGGATATTATCAAAGTTAAAAGTGTCAAATGTAATACTAAAAAATTGGAAACTTGGTATGAAATTGATTTTTTAATTCAAGTTTTTGAAGAACCTACAACAGATAGCTATCATTATGATTCCATAAAAATAAAAGTAGGGATTAATGATAGAGAAGGAAAAGCAGATAATAAAATTGAGTTAGTGAACTATAAAAAGAATTTAAGTAACATCTTCTTGAACTAACGGGTAGGTGCGACAAGTTCTGTTATAAGCACATTCCT
>NZ_QWVS01000047.1 GCF_003570725.1 Peribacillus asahii | reverse complement strand
CCATTAGGTATTCCTTGTATTATGGATAGACTAATACAACAATGCTTCAGGCAAGTGCTCGAACCAATTATGGAAGCCAGATTCTACAAACATAGCTATGGGTTTAGACCTCTACGGTCCACTCATCATGCGATGGCAAGAGTACAATTTTTGATAAATCAAGCCTCTCTCCATTACGTAGTGGATATTGATATCAAAGGATTTTTTGATAATATCAACCACTCACTTCTAATTAAGCAATTATGGAATATAGGCGTTAAAGACCGAATGGTCTTAGCTTGTATATCCAAAATGTTAAAGGCAGAAATTGATGGGGAAGGTAGACCTACAAAGGGTGCACCACAAGGCGGACTGCTATCCCCATTGCTTTCAAATATTGTACTCAATGATTTAGACCAATGGGTAGCGAATCAATGGGAATTCTTTCCCCTCAATAAACCCTACAAAACACGTGAAGGGGAAAGGTACGCGAAAAAGCGAACCAATCTCAAAGAAGGATACCTCGTTCGCTATGCGGATGATTTTAAGATTCTCTGTCGAGATTGGAAAACAGCACAAAAGTGGTTCCATGCCGTTAGGTCATATCTTAAAGAACGTCTGAAATTAGACATCTCCCCAGAGAAATCAAAGATAATTAATCTTAGAAAAAGGGAATCAGATTTTCTTGGTTTTACCATTCGGGCAAATACAAAAGGAAATAAGCGAGTAGCACATACTGGAATTAAAACAAGCAAAAGTCAAAAATTAAAAGCAGAAATTAAGAGATATGTACAAAAAATCAAAACGTCTCCAACTGCTCAAAATGCACTTCTTTTTAACAGCTTCGTTTTAGGAATCCATAACTATTTTAGTCGAGCAACACACGTCAACATCGAGTTCTCACGTCTTGCTTACGATGTACGCACGTTTATCTATAACTGTCTAAAATCTGTTGGGAAATATGAACACCCTCTAAACCCACCACCAGCTTATAAAAAGTTTTATAAATCGGGTTATAGAACGTTTAAAGTAGCGAATGTATACCTCTTCCCAATTGCTGATATAAAAACTAAAAATGCAATGAACTTTAGTCAGCACATATCACCTTATACTGTTGAAGGTAGGGAACATATACATAAACAACTACGAGTAGACATACAGTTTCAAATTTCACTATTAATGAAGTCAACCATTCCAACACGAAGTGTTGAATACATGGATAATCGGATTAGCCGATACAGTATGAAAATGGGGCAATGTGAAATCACTGGTATCTTTCTCCAAGCTAGTGACGTACACTGTCATCATTACATTCCTCTTCATCTAGGAGGAGACGACTCTTTTAATAACCTTAGAATTATCCATAAAGATATACACATGGCTATTCATCAAACAAACCAACAAGCAATTAAATCACGTTTAATGGATTTTGCTAACGACAAATCGGTTATAAATAAACTAAACAAATACCGTGAAAAATGCGGCTTAGAATCCATCAAATAGTCCAAATCTTGAAGTAACATGGAACTTATAATCTAGTAGGTATTGTTAGATGGAACGCGGAATGATAGGAAACTATCACGTTCCGTGTGGCGCAGGGGAAAAGCTGGAGACTACTTCAAACGCTTACCTATTGCAACCG
>NZ_QWVS01000046.1 GCF_003570725.1 Peribacillus asahii | reverse complement strand
AGACTACTTCAAACGCTTACCTATTGCAACCGATTCTTCCATAGCGAAGGATCGCTTTTTCCTTATTCAAGTAACGGGCAGATTAACACAACAAGAGCTTCTCCTTTCGGAATATTTGCAGGATTAATAATCCTTTATATGGAATATTTAACAACATACATAGAACATCTGAAAAGGAGTGGGAGAAACGATGAAAACGCGAGTAACGGAGATTTTTGGAATTAAATATCCGATTATAAAAGGGGGGGCTTGCTTATCTTGCTTATGCTGAATTGGCAGCTGCTGTCTCAAATGCGGGCGGACTTGGGCAAATTACTGCAGCGACACTAGGTACACCAGAGAAACTCCGGGCAGAAATCCAGAAAGTTCGTACACTTAACGATAAGCCATTTGGTGTAAACTTTGCTATTGCAAAGCACGATAACGATGGAAAATATCAAGAGTTACTTGAAGTTGCAATTGAGGAAAAGGTGCCGGCTATCTCTTTAACAGGAGCGAATCCGCAGCCTGTTTTTGAACGAATCAAAGGAGAAAATATTCGAACTCTTGTACTTGTAGCTGGAGTTAGACAAGCACAAAAAGCGGAAGAATTAGGTGCTGATGCGGTGATGGCAGTTGGACAGGAAGGCGGAGGTCATTTAGGACGTGATGATATTGGTACAATGGTGCTTATTCCTCGTGTCGTAGATTCTGTATCCATTCCTGTAATAGCCAGTGGAGGGATTGGCGATGGGCGAGGTCTACTGGCAGCTCTTTCACTTGGCGCAGAAGGAATTGAAATGGGAACTCGCTTTATTGCGACTCAAGAGTGTATTCATGCAAACGAGAAATATAAGCAGGCAATCGTTCATGCAAAAGAGACGGATACAGTCATAATTAAGAGAACATTAGGGGCACCGGGGCGAGTCTTGAAAAACGACTTTGCCTTGAATATTATCGAACGTGAACAAGAAGGCGCAACCTACGAAGATCTGAAAGATGTGATCAGCGGGAAAGCAAATCTCGAATATATCTATGATGGGAATGAAGTAGAAGGTTTTGGATGGGCTGGACAAGTAATTGGACTTATTAACAATATTCCTACTGTTCAGGAGTTATTTGATGAAATGACTCTAACAGCAGAAAAAGGATTAAATCGTATAGATAATATTATCGGAGAGCAGGCTCATCGATAATTTTCACTATATTTATGAGACGTTATCTGAATCGTTAATGGTTGCTACGGCAACCATTTTTATTGTGAAAGCAAAGATTGTAAAAAGATGAACGGGTGGCTGTAGTTCAATAAGAATTTAAGAGCCTGTATAATGATTACCTGGTAATTATCGATACAAACTTTTATATTTATTATTTAATAATTGTTAGATCCTTTTACTGTATAAATACGATAAACTTACCAACATCTCTTGTGTTGCCACATACAGTCCGCGCAAGTTGAAAGCGGAGACATTAAATAATTAATTGGAAGTTATGTGATTTTTATATTCCGATTTCGAACTTATTTAATTCAGTTGAACTAACTTAATTTAGTCCAGTGAGATTGACAGAGTGGGGGGGCGCTGAATCTATCGGGGACACATCATAAATCTGTTCACACTGTAAACTCTACACATGTTAAGTGTGTCGCACAACTCATTTAAAAAAGGCAACTAACCCTTTGGGGGCGTTGCCTTTTCGTGTTTCTTTAACGAATTTACAAAGCTTTATTAAATATGGACGGTGCCATCGTGACTGCAAGTAATCTTCTCAATCAGAGAATGAAGAACCAGCGGCGTTAGTTCCTTTGAATTTTTCACATTCCTCACAATACAGGATATTTGTAAGTGGCTCTGACCCTGTTGAGATTTACTATTTGAATTTAATAAAACGTTTTCAAAAATAGATTGCAAGATTTTACTATCACTAACTATTAATGTCAATTAAGATTGGAAGTGCTTTATTTTAAGGAATCATCCAAGCTAATATATTATTTTGCAGGAACGTGATGATACAGATTAGTAATAATAAGAAAAGACTATGCTTAATGGTAAAGCGGAACAAATCTGATTCTTTACCAGCTAATCCAACTGCTGCACAAGCAACGGCAATCGATTGTGGTGAAATCATTTTACCGGTTACCCCACCTGATGAGTTAGCGGCAAGTGCGAGTACTGGATCCATACCAATCGATGTTGCTGTAACTTGTTGCAATTTGGCAAACAATAGGTTTGCGGATGTATCCGAGCCTGTGATGAATACGCCGAGCCATCCTAGGACTGGAGCAAAGAAAGGGAATAGTGCTCCTGTTTTTGCTAAGACCATTCCAAGAGTCGTGGTCATTCCAGATGCGTTGGTTACATAAGCATATCCAACAACAGTGGCGATTGTTATGATTGGATATTTTAATTCATTCACTGTTTCACCGAATGTTAATGCCCAATCGCGCCAAGAGATTGAGACAATATATTTTGTAACAATCGCCGCTAAAAGAATGGCTGTCCCAGCTGCACCCAAAATTTCAAGCTTATATATAGCAGCGATTGGTTCTCCCGAAGCGCCAATAACTTTATTGTGCAGCCATGGGACTTCTGGAGTAAATGTGAAAAAATGTCCAAGTGAGTTGATTGTTTTTAAAATAGTATTTGTTCCTTCATAATGACCAGTTAAAGCTAGTTTGATAGTTGGAATTCCCCAGATAGAAATAAATCCAGTCAAAATTAAAAATGGAGACCATGCTTTAAAAATTTTACCGCTGGTATACGAGTTATGTTTTTGTTTTGGTGTAGTTGTTGTCATAGTTGTTGCCGTAGTTGCAGCTATTTCGTGTTCTGCAGAAAAACGATAAATAGTTTTTGGCCTCCAAAACTTCATAAAAATAGCCAATGCAAATAATGATACTAAAGCGGAAAGAACATCTGGTAATTCAGGTCCTAAAAAGTTAGAAGATAAATATTGTGTTATAGCAAAAGTCAAACCGGAAACTAGAATGGCAGGCATCACTTCAAATGCTTTTTTAAATCCCGTCATCATGACAATGAGATAAAAAGGAATAAAAGCGGATAGGAACGGTAATTGACGGCCCACCATTTTTGAAACTTCCGTAGCAGGAATACCTGTAGGGCCCTCCATTGCAATAATTGGAATACCAATTGCGCCAAATGCAACGGGTGCTGTATTAGCAATTAAACAAAGACCAGCTGCATATAAAGGGTTAAATCCAAGACCAACTAATAAGGCAGCCGAAATTGCAACAGGTGCACCAAATCCAGCAGCACCTTCAAGAAATGCTCCAAAAGAGAAGGCAATGAGTAACGCCTGTATACGTCTATCCTCCGTAATTGATAAGACAGAACTGCGAATAATATCAAATTGTCCTGTTTTGACTGTCAGCTTATAAAGAAACACAGATGTAATGATGATCCAGCCAATTGGTAATACACCATACACAGCTCCTTGTGTTGCTGACATCACCGCTGTCACAACAGGCATCTTAAATGCGAATACAGCAAGCACTAATGTAAGAAGCAAAGTGGTTGATCCGGCAATATAGCCTTTCATTCTTTTAATAGCCAACGCCCAGAAAAAATAAAGAATTGGAATCAGGGCAACAACTGCTGTTAAAGCAAGATTGTCACCAACAACTGTAAAATTTTGTGTAAATGTCAAAGTCTCTTCCTCCTATTAATTTAATCACCTCTAAAAGTAATCGTTTTCAAAATCTAGTACATTTAATAGATAAGGTCATCAGATGACTGTATGATAAGATTATATTTACCAATTTTCAAAAATTCAACAATTTTTTGAAAATTTTTCATTTTAATGTGTCATGATTAAATAATTGAAACATAAACAGAGTGTAAATAATGATGTATACTATAGATATTAATGCAAGCATCTAATGAGGTGGAATAGGTTGGAGTATAAACGAATCAAACCGAAAAAAATATATGAAGAAGTGGCAGAAGCCTTACATGAAATGATTCGAACAGGACAATTAAAGCCTGGTGATAGGTTAGAATCGGTGGAACAGCAAGCAGAAAACTTTCAGGTTAGTAGATCAGCTATAAGAGAGGCATTATCCGCTTTAAAGGCAATGGGCTTAGTTGAAATAAAACAAGGAGAAGGGACCTTTGTTAAGGAGTTTGAAGCAAGAAAGATCATGTTTCCTCTTTCATCTGCCATTCTGATGAACAAAAAGGATGTCTTACATCTTTTAGAAGTTAGGAAAATTATTGAAACGGGCGCAGCTATATCTGCAGCGAAAAATCGAAATGAAAAAGATCTTAAAGCTATGTCCGAAGCTCTTGATGAAATGAAGTCGGTACAAGGTGATGAAGAATTAGGTGAGAAAGCAGACTTCAAATTTCACTTATCTTTATCTGCAGCATCTCATAATCCATTATTATCAACTATATTAGATCAAATTTCCGAACTCATGATTGAAACGATGAAAGAAACAAGACGGTTATGGTTGTTCTCCAAACAAACAACGATTGAAAAGTTATATCGAGAACATGTTCAAATCTATCAGGCTATTGAAGAAAGAGACGAGGAAAAATCGCGAATAGCAATGCTCTCACACCTTGAAAATGTGGAAAATATTCTAAGTAAATATTTCCAAGAGACAGATGAAGAACAATAGTTGAAAAGGGAAATGGTGTCATTATTAGGAACACCATTTCCCTTTTTTATACTTTTAAAAACTTATATCCCAACGGAGGAAGATACAAGAAAAACTAAGAATTCTGCAATCAGGAGTTACGAAAATCCAATTTTTTCTACAGAAATTTTATGTAAGCACTATCATCAATGAGAACGTTGTAGTAATATAAAAATAATAGATAAGTATTTTTTAATTTTCAGTCATCTGATGACCTGCTGATTAGATGGTGATATTGAAATAGAGAATAAATTTTATTAAGGGAGCGAGAAAATTTGAAGGTAACTCTTTTTGCTACTTGTTTGGTAGATATGTTTCAAAGTGATGTAGGAAAAGCAGTCGTTGAAGTATTAGAAAGACTTGGATGTGAAATTGAATTTCCGGAATCACAGATTTGCTGTGGTCAACCTTCTTATAACAGCGGATATGTAGAGGACACGAAAAATGCGATGAAAAGAATGATTACGACTTTTGAAGATGCGGAATATGTGGTATCTCCATCAGGTTCATGTGCCTATATGTTTCATGAATATCCGCATATTTTTCAAGGTGACCCAATCTGGGAGCCTAAAGCAAAATCCCTTGCTGCAAAGACATATGAATTAACTCAATTCATTGTTGATGTTTTACAAGTCGAGGATGTAGGAGCACAGCTGGCAGGCAGAGCGACATACCATACGTCTTGTCATATGACGAGATTACTCGGTGTAAAAGAGGCGCCAATGAAACTGTTAAAAAATGTGAAAGGCTTGGAATTTTCAGAGCTTTCCGGCAAAGAAAGATGCTGCGGATTCGGTGGGACCTTCTCGGTAAAAATGGGGAACATTTCCGAGCAAATGGTTGATGAAAAGGTATGCAATATTGAAGAAACAGGAGCGGATATCATCATTGGTGCTGACGCAGGCTGTTTAATGAATATTGGCGGCCGCATTGATCGAAAGGGAAAGCCAATTAAAGTGATGCATATTGCAGAGGTTCTTAATAGCCGATAAGTGGATCGAATGATTGAAAAAGGAGGGTATTCATACATGGCAATGAAAACAAGTGTTGAAAAGTTTAATGACCGTGTGGATAAGGGATTGCAAGATTCCTTTATGCGTGGTGCTGTTTCTAGTGCGCAGGAACGATTTCAAACACGCCGGCTCGGTGCAGCAGAAGAGCTAGGGAACTGGGAAGAATGGCGCTCACATGGAGAAGAAATCCGTCAGCATGTCTTGGACAACTTAGATTATTATTTATTTGAATTAAGCGAAAATGTCTCCAAAAGAGGCGGTCATGTCTACTTTGCGCAAACGGCCGAGGAGGCAACTTCATATATTCAAAATGTAGTAGAAAAGAAAAATGCTAAAAAGATTGTGAAATCAAAGTCAATGGTAACAGAAGAAATCAATTTAAATGCAGGTCTAGAGAAATTGGGCTGTGAAGTCATTGAAACGGACCTTGGCGAGTACATCTTACAAGTGGGTGACCATGAACCGCCATCTCATATTGTTGTTCCAGCTTTACATAAAAATAAAGAGCAAATCCGTGATGTTTTTAAGGAAAAGCAAGGTTATAAAAAAACAGAAAAACCAGAAGAACTAGCATTACATGCCCGTGAAAAACTCCGTCAGGAATATTTGACGGCAGATGTAGGGATTACTGGCTGTAATTTTGCTATTGCTGAAACAGGTTCAATCACTCTAGTAACAAATGAAGGAAATGCAGATTTAGTTGCGGCATTGCCAAAAACACAAATTACCGTTATGGGAATGGAAAGACTTGTCCCAACCTTCGAAGAGATGGAAGTACTTGTGAGTTTATTGACAAGAAGTGCAGTAGGGCAAAAATTGACAAGCTATATCACGACTTTAACTGGTCCAAAAGAAGGAGGGGATGTGGATGGACCTGAAGAGTTTCACCTTGTGATAGTTGATAATGGCAGATCTGACATTCTTGGCGGAGAATTCCAGCCGATTCTACAATGTATCCGTTGTGCAGCATGTGTAAATGCCTGCCCGGTTTACCGGCATGTTGGCGGTCATTCTTATGGATCGATTTATTCTGGCCCGGTTGGAGCGGTCTTATCACCGTTACTTGGCGGGTATGATGATTATAAAGAATTACCGTATGCTTCTACATTATGCGGAGCTTGTACAGAAGCGTGCCCTGTGAAAATACCGTTGCACGAACTTCTTCATAAGCATCGTCAAGTCATTGTGGAGAAGGAAGGGCGTTCTCCTGTATCTGAAAAGCTATTAATGAAGGCATTTGGTCTTGGAGCATCCTCACCTGCGATGTATAAGATTGGTTCAAAAATGGCATCCCCTGTTATGTCACCATTTACCAATGGCAATAAAATCTCAAAAGGTCCTGGACCTTTAAAAGCATGGACAGAGGCCAGAGAATTTCCTGCACCGAACAAAGAAAGATTCCGAGATTGGTTTAAAAATCGCCCAAAAGGAGGGGAACAATCATGAATGGAATGATCCAGAATCGTAATGTATTTTTGGATAAAATCGCTAATCGACTAGGTCGTGACCGAAAAACAATTGTAAAAAGACCCGAATGGGCATACCATCCTCAAGATGAAGTGCTAAAAAATGCAACACAAGATGAATTAGTAGATGTATTAAAGGAACAATGTAAAAATATTCATACTGATTTTGTGATTACGAATACAGCGAAGCTATCAGACTCATTGAAAGAAGTAGTGAATCGCTATGGTGGCGGGCCGGTTATTACTTGGAAAGATGAACGTTTTGATCAATATGGTTTAACCAAGCTAATGAAGGAAGAATGGCCGCAAGACGGTGTGGATCTTCATGTTTGGAACTATACAAAAAAGGAAGAAAATATAGAGAAGGCTAACGTTGCAAACGTAGGGATTACGATTAGTGATATTACTTTAGCTGAATCAGGTACAGCTGTTCTTTTTAGCAGTAAAGATAAAGGAAGAACGGTCAGCTTTTTACCAGCAACGTCTATAATCATCATCCCTAAGAGCAGCATTGTTCCCCGAATGACACAAGCAGCACGGATTATTCGGGAAAAAGTGAAAAGTGGGGAGCAAGTAGCTTCTTGTATCAACTTTATTACTGGACCAAGTAACTCAGCAGATATCGAAATGATTCTTGTTGTGGGTGTGCATGGACCTATTAAGGCAACCTATATCGTTGTTGAGGATTTATAGGAAAAGGTTGTCATTAAATTTCTATTAATCTTTTTTTAAGTATAAACGAGAGTGGTGGAGAAATGAGAAAGTCTATAAAAAAAGTGCTTGTTGCTAATCGTGGAGAAATTGCCATTAGAATTTTTCGAGCTTGTACAGAATTAAACATTAGTACGGTGGCTATTTACTCAAAAGAAGATTCTGGTGCTTATCATCGTTATAAAGCAGATGAGGCCTATCTTGTCGGAAAAGGCAAAAAGCCGATTGATGCTTATTTAGATATTGAAGGAATTATTGAAATCGCTAAGATGAATGGAGTGGATGCGATTCATCCAGGCTATGGATTCCTTTCAGAGAATATTGAATTTGCAAAACGATGTGAAGAAGAAGGCATTATTTTTATCGGTCCAGAATCCAAGCATCTAGATATGTTCGGAGACAAGGTAAAAGCGCGTACACAAGCAGAGCTAGCTCAGATTCCTGTTATTCCTGGCAGCGGGCCAGTTTCAAGCGTTGATGAAGTTATCGAGTTTGGTAAGCAGCACGGAGTTCCATTTATTATTAAAGCTTCTCTTGGCGGCGGCGGTCGAGGCATGCGTATTGTCCATAGCTTAGAAGAAGCGACAGAAGCGTATAATCGTGCAAAATCAGAAGCAAAAGCGGCTTTTGGTTCCGATGAAGTATATGTAGAGAAATATATTCAAAATCCAAAGCATATTGAAGTGCAAATTCTAGGTGATAAATATGGAAATATTGTGCACTTATATGAACGTGATTGTTCTGTACAAAGACGTCATCAAAAAGTGGTTGAAGTAGCACCATCTGTATCGCTCTCAGCAGAATTAAGAGAAAGAATTTGTGAAGCAGCTGTCAAACTAGCGAAGAATGTAGACTATGTGAATGCAGGAACAATGGAATTTTTAGTTGCTAACGATGAGTTTTATTTCATTGAAGTAAATCCACGTGTTCAAGTAGAGCATACGATTACAGAAATGATTACGGATATAGATATTGTTCAATCACAAATTCTAATTGCGGAAGGTCATAATCTGCACAGCAGTGAAATCGGTATCCCGCAGCAAGAGGATATTAAAACACATGGGTATGCAATTCAATCTCGTGTAACAACGGAAGATCCTTTAAATAACTTTATGCCAGATACTGGACGAATCAATGTATATCGTTCAGGTGGTGGTTTCGGGGTTCGTTTAGATGCAGGAAATGGGTTCCAGGGTTCCGTGATTACGTCTTATTATGACTCATTGCTTGTGAAGGTTTCTACACATGCAACATCATTTAGAAAATCAGCAGCTAAAATGTTACGAAATTTAAGGGAATTTAGAATTCGTGGTATCAAAACGAATCTTCCGTTCCTTGAAAATGTCGTTCAAAATGAAAAGTTCTTAACAGGTGAATATGATACATCGTTTATTGATACAACACCTGAGTTATTGGATTTTCCCGAAAGAAAAGACCGTGGAACAAAAATGCTTGCTTATATTGGAAATGTAACGGTAAATGGTTTTCCGGGTATTGAAAAACGCAAAAAACCAGTATTTGATGAACCAACTATTCCAAATGTAAAACATATTCCTTTTGTAGCAGGTACGAAAAATATTTTAGACGAGCAAGGTGCAGATGGTGTTGTTGAATGGATTAAAGAACAAAAAGAAGTATTGCTTACCGATACTACTTTCCGTGATGCTCACCAATCATTACTTGCAACAAGAATTCGTTCGAAAGATCTATTAAATATTGCTGAGCCAACATCAAAGCTACTTCCTAACCTATTTTCAATGGAAATGTGGGGCGGAGCGACATTTGATGTAGCATATCGTTTCCTTAATGAGGATCCTTGGGTTCGACTAGAAAGACTTAGAAAGAGAATACCTAATACGCTTTTCCAAATGTTATTTAGAGCGTCAAATGCTGTTGGGTACAAAAACTATCCAGATAATGTAATTCGTGAGTTTGTTCAACAAGCAGCAGAATCAGGTATTGATGTATTCCGAATTTTCGATAGCTTAAACTGGGTGAAAAGTATGGAAGTTTCTATCGATGCGGTTCGACAAGCTGGTAAACTTGCAGAAGCAACGATTTGTTATACAGGGGACATCAATGATCCAAGTCGAGCAAAATATAATGTTCAGTACTATAAAAATATGGCTAAAGAATTAGAACAATCTGGGGCTCATATTTTAGCGATTAAAGATATGGCTGGTTTATTAAAACCTGAGGCAGCCTATCGTTTAATTTCCGAGTTGAAGGATACAGTTTCTCTTCCAATTCACTTGCACTCTCATGATACAAGTGGTAACGGTGTGTTTATGTATTCAAGAGCCATTGCGGCAGGTGTTAATATCGTTGATACGGCAATTGGTTCGTTAGCTGGGCTAACGTCTCAACCGAGTGTGCAGACTTTATACTATGCACTAGAAGAAAATGAAAGACAGCCTAAGATTGAAATCGATTCACTTGAGCAATTATCTCACTATTGGGCAGAGGTGCGTAAATACTATCGTGACTTTGAAAGTGGCATGAATGCACCACATACTGAAGTGTATAAACACGAAATGCCTGGTGGTCAATATAGTAATTTACAACAACAAGCTAAAGGCGTTGGGCTTGGCGATCGTTGGGACGAAGTAAAAGAAATGTATAGCCGCGTAAATGTGATGTTTGGTGATATTGTAAAAGTAACACCATCTTCTAAAGTTGTCGGTGATATGGCGCTATTTATGGTGCAAAATAATTTAACGGAAGAAGATATGTTAACAAAAGGGAAAACAACTGATTTCCCAGACTCAGTTATTGAATTATTTGAAGGTTTTCTAGGACAACCAGAAGGAGGTTTCCCGAAAGAACTCCAAGAAGTAATTTTAAAAGGGAAAGAGGCCATTACTGTTCGACCAGGTGAATTACTCGAACCGGTTGATTGGGATGCATTAAAACAAGAATTAGAGAAAGAAATCGGTCGTACACCATCTAATCAGGATGTACTTGCCTATGCTTTATATCCAAAAGTATTTTTAGAATATATGAAAAAGCAAGAGATGTTTGACGATGTTTCAAATCTTGATACGCCAACATTCTTGTTCGGTATGAGACTAGGGGAAGAAATCGAAGTCGAAATCGAAAGAGGAAAAACGTTAATTGTTAAATTTGTCTCATTAGGTGAACCGATGCCAGATGGCACACGCGTTGTGTACTTTGAATTAAATGGTCAATCACGCCAAGTGCTAATTAAGGACGAAAGTGTTAAATCATCTGTTGTTACTAAAGTAAAAGCTGATGCAAAAAATGAAAATCATATCGGAGCAACAATGCCTGGAACAGTCATCAAAGTAGTCGTGGAAAAAGGTGATCAAGTGAAGCAAGGCGATCATCTGATTATTACCGAAGCAATGAAAATGGAAACAACTGTTCAAGCACCGTTCTCTGGAACGATTCAAAGTATTTATGTAAAAGATGGTGAAGCAATTAGTACAGGGGATTTATTGATTGAAATTTCTAAGTGAAAATTTAATGGCATGATGCATTCCTAGATGATGAGGTGCTGCCAATATTCAGGGATTCGCTTTACTATAAAAATAGAGAGGATTCAAAGTATATGTAATAAAAACGAAGTATCGAAGTTATTAAGATTAAAAAATCAAAAAGTTATGACCCCTTTAGTCTTAGAAAGTAAAAACGGCACGTTAGTACGTTATTTTGAATAAGAAAGGGGCTGTGTCATAAGTCGAGTTTTCGGCTTAGACACGCCCCTTTTGAATGACAGAAATGCTGATAAATTAACATTTCTTATTTTACATTCCCAAAGGATTTACCCTTTTAAGACAGCCCCTTCGTTTTCAAGCGTTTAATTAAGATTTTGCAACCCGTTTTTTCTTTGTAAGTTAGTTAAATCATACGTTTTCCAATAGACGCAAAATACTATTTCTCTCTATGTTTATCTAATAGCTCTGCAGCCTTCCTAGCTTTTCCCGAGAAGTATCGGACGACGTATGCCCCAGCCTATGACATAATTAATGGGATATCTCCACCTGTCTGTTCCGCTAAATTCGTAGCATAGGTATGCCGTAGTTTATGTGGTGACATTCGTTTATCAAAGGACTTCGTATACCTTTCGCGTATGCTAAGAAATCAATATCTTGGTCATGGATAAAAATTTTTTCGGTTATATGTTTGGCCCGCTCATTAAATGTTTCGGATACCTTTTTCACCTGAATTTTTTGCATGACGTTCCTATGGAAATAAGGTTCTCTATTCTCTAATTCAGCTTCTGTCGTCAAGTATTTAAACAGAGATCGTAGGGAGGATTTATGGCGATTAACGGTTTTTGGATTGATTTTTTTCGTTTCATCGTTCTTTGAGACTTTATATTTTTTCCTAGCGATAAATTTAAAATAATTACTCGCTTCCTCCAAAGATAGGTTTTCAAGATATCCAGGTTTAATATCGCTAATCGATTTGCATGGGACAATCCCTTCAGCCATGAGCTAGTTAAAAAACTCTTGATAATCCCGTACATAATTGAAAAGGGTGAGGGGAGAGCGGACACTCTGTTTAGCATCTACATATTTCGCCACATAGTCAGGCATCTCTTTTAACAATTCATCTAGTTTTCTTTCGTAATAATCATGTTGCTTAGATATAGACAAACGAAACACCTCACAAGTATGAATAAGAAAATTAGGTTTTTACAAAAGAGCAATTGTTCGTATAATATTAATTTTATGAATAGTATTGTATCTTACGGATAGTATGTTCTAAATAATAATAAGAGTTGACGAGTGAAACAAGAGCTTATACACTCTTATACTACAGCTCTAGTTATATAAAAGCTCATATATTCTAGTCTTGAATAGATATGTATTTGTCTTAATAGATATTATAAAGTCAAAGCTCTCCTTCAAAAAGTATTGTTTTTCTACTTTTTGAAGGAGAGCTTTATTATCGAAAATGATGACTTTTTTCATCATCTCCAAAAAACGCCATTTGACCGGTTTGGAAATGGCAAAAAAAGAAGCGGTGATGAATAAATTTAGGGGCATCCTCTTTTACTCTTAAAATGAGTATGATTCGCCGTCATCTGATACCACAACATTAGAGGAGATTCCTTTTTCATGAATAAAACTTTTTAATGCTTCTCTTAATATAACGTTTTGAAAAAAGTTGCACCGGTTGTAAAAAAAAGATTGATCGAAATAATCATCTATTTTCTAAAATGTTGATTTAATAAGGATTTCAGAATACTATTAATCAAACTTTATTTCATAGCTACATCTTAGGTAAAAAGCGATTAGTCCATATTTATCAATAGAATACACTCTACTTATAAAAAGTTGGTTCCTTGATAGACTCTCAATAATATCTATCAAAATACATATCAAAAGAGGTCAAAATATGATCTATGGATATACTGTAAGTACACCAGACCAAAATCTTGACACCCAAATTGAACAACTCACAAAATTTGGAGTAGATGAAATTGTAAAGGAGGAAATCAGTGGTGTTTCTAACCAGAAGCAACAATTGAATGAACTTCTTTCCAAGATTACTACTGGTGATACCTTGGTTGTGATTCGAATGGATCGTCCTGGTCGAAATACTATTCAGTTGCTGCAACTAGTTGAACAGCTACGTGAAAAGAACATATATTTTTTTATCTTAAACTTAGGAATTGATACAAGAATACCTACTGGTAAATTCTTTTTAACTGTAATAGCAGTATTTAGTGAGCTAGATTGAGAAATGATTAAAGAAAAGCAAAAATCAGGAATTAAACTGGCCAAGCAAAAAGGCAAATATCAAGGAAGGGTAAAAAAATATACAGATAAATATCCGGGAATTAATCATGCGATTGAATTGTATAAAACTACCGATAAAATCGTAAAGGAGATATGCACGGTTACAGGAGTCAGTCAGGCTCGGTTTTATCTTAAATTAAAGAAATAGAAAAAGATAATTCATAACAATTGGAAATTGTTACACATGTGTCCCTTCAATCCTCGAGTCATTTCCGTACCCCTTATTGACTGCTTTTACAGGATTGTTTAGTTCCATCTTTCCATTTGGAAAATAGTCATTTTGAATATCAACTAAAATTAACGCTGTACTCATTTTTTCCACCTTAGCCCAAAAACAGATTACATAGAAACATAAATAATATCTTAATTTCTAACTATACTTTGATGAAACACTTTTATGTAAAATCATTTCATGGTGCAAGGAATTTTATATGCAACTTGATAAAATTAATTTTCAAATCCTTAGGGTATTAACCGAAAATTCACGTGTTCAATAAAAAGATTTAGGTAAACAAATCCATATGACTGTACAAGCAGTAGGCAATTGTATTAAAAAGTTTGAGGAAAATGGTGTAATTAAAGCTTACTCTCTAGTCATCGATGAGATAAAATTAGGGCTTCCTTATATAGTGTTTGTCATTGTTTATATGGAAACAGCAAATCATGATTCGTTTGTTCATTCAATGTGTTCAAGGCAGAGATGCGGTATTCAGTTGGGCTCATCTTGAAACGGCGTTTGAAAATACGACTAAAATGTGCAGCATCATTGAAGCCGCATTGAAAAGCAATATCCATAACGGTACGATGGTTTTGTTTAGGATCGCCGAGGTCTCGGCGACATTGGTCCAAGCGTCGATTGCGAATTAAAGTGGCTACCGATTGTCCTTCTGCTTCGAATAACTTGTGTAGGTAGCGGAGGGAAATTCCTTGGCTGGCGGCTACCAAAGATGGAGTTAGTTCTGAATCAGCCAAGTGGGTAGAGATGAACGCTCGGGCACGCTCCCGATAGACGTTGGCCATGGAGTTCACCTCGTTCAGTTTAACACTGAAGGCCGTGCTTAACGCAGTCGCAAGTAAATCCAGAGTACTTTCAGCTACTCGTACCTGAGTGACAGAGTCGAAGTCCAGATAAGAGGATGCCACATTTCTCAAGAATGTTGATACCATTGAACTAACTGGATGCTGTGTCCCGGGCATCCGTAATGACGTCATCTGCTTTGCTTGCCCGCAGCGGGCAAGAAGTAACGAACGAGGGAACTTGAAAACGAGCTGTTCATACGGTTGTTCACCACGGAATATGTAAGGTCTGGTACAGTCGTACAGGATAAAATCACCTGGCTGAAGTTGGGCCTCACGTTGATCTTGCTCGGTATAACCTTGGCCTGCAGTTTGTAGGATTATGAGGAAAGTGTCTTCCCCAAATTTTGAAATATGACGCTTCGAATGAACAGCATGGTACGGATCTGCAAACAATTCAGAGATTTGTATATTCTCTAAAGAGCCGGTCTCAATTTGACCTGAAAACGTCTGAGAGGAGAGTTGAAACATATCTTGCTGTACAATCGCTCCACCGACCATATCATGCCAATATGCGAAACGTTCCTGTTCCTTTATCGGTTTCGTAGTCAAGATTCTTTTCAATCTAAATTCCCCCAGTCTAGAGCCTTTTTGAATTCTGAAGTTTAAATCTAGTTATAATTTTAAGGTCAATGTTACTTAAGGATAAGCAATGTGTAATATTTTCTTACACCAAATAAGGTGTTTTCATCAGTATGAAGAAAATCCAAGACCATCACTTCAAATGTGGGCCACTTAATCATCATTAGACTCCATTAGAGGAGGAATGTGGCTTGTAACGGGGGCAAGAATCCTAATAACTTCCCGCGAGAATGGCGACTTCTAGACTTTTTCCTGATATTTCACACTTTAAGGGAGTTGGTACAATTCTCTCTGGTAAGTGAATGTGTGATTTATGTTTCAAGCGCTCCGAGCTTATGCCTTTCGTTAGCCACTAGTAATTTTTACTAGTTTAGGAGTAGTTATAAATTTATATTTAGACATTCTGGATTCATTTCTATCTTCAAAGATCTGGTTAGTTTTCCTAGTTTTACTTTTATCTAAAAGAATTCTCATTCTCTTCGACAAATTCCTCCTTAACTAGAGTAAAAAGTGATTTCTGTAGAGACTTGATATTATTCTGGAGTATATAGGTATCTAGTTTCTTCTGAACAGGAAACGAGGCTTGCTTGAACCTTCTCTGTCTCTGGTTTTCTTCTCTTGGTTATAATTCTGTTTCTAATAACTTTGATAAATAGATTCTATAACTTATATTACTTTCTTATATTTCTGGTACGAGAGAAGGAGATTTCTTCCAAAGTGAGTTTGTAAGACAAGAAAGGACTAGAGTTGCACATCTATTTCCACTAAAGATAGCAAAAGGTAAATGTGAGGTTTCCTAATATTAATTCTGAAAATGTGCACTAACGGACAAGTTGACGTTCCTTTATGGTCAAGACGATAACATTTGTTGTTAATATAATGATAATTAAGTTGATACAATCCTAGAAAAGACCATAGCGTTTAAAAAAACGGCTTTTTTATAGTAATTAATGGTCCTCATAAAAGAATAACAAAGAAGCTTAAAAAAGATTTGGGGAGGTGATAGATGTTTAGAAACAGTCATTATTGCAGAACGAGTAATGAGTGGCCCTTTTGGAAATCTAACAAGGCTTGATTAAGGAGGATAATGAATGTCTATAAAACGACCAACTATTGAACAATTAAAAAAAATTGCAGAGGGGTTTAATCTTAACCTAACAAATAATGACCTAGCTTCATACCAAAAATTAATAGAAGGTACCCTTGAATCTTACAATCGCTTAAATCAAATTGGAGAACCTAGTCTTCCAGTAAAATATCCACGAACTTCGGGATACCGCCCTAATAGTGAAGAAAATCTATATAATGCATGGTATTGGAAAACTAGTGTAAAAGGGAATAGTATTGGAAATTTAGCAGGCAAAAAAATTGTTCTTAAAGATAATGTAAGTCTAGCAGGTGTACCAATGATGAATGGTTCAGCTATTCTAGAGGGTTTTGTTCCTGACGAGGATGCGACTATTGTCAGTAGAATCCTTGAGGCTGGTGGAGAAATTGTTGGTAAAGCTGTTTGTGAAGATTTCTGTCTATCGGGTGCCAGTCATACTTCTGCTACTGGACCAGTTTTAAATCCGCACGATCTCACAAGATCAACGGGAGGTTCTTCTAGTGGAAGTGCAGCATTGGTTGCTGCAGGTGAAGTTGACATGGCAATAGGTGCTGACCAAGGAGGATCTATTCGGATTCCAAGCTCTTGGTGTGGTGTTTATGGTTTAAAACCTACATTTGGATTAGTTCCTTATACTGGAATTGCTCCAATTGAAATGACGATTGATCACACTGGCCCTATCGCTAGAACGGTTGAGGATGTCGCTTTATTGCTTGAAGTAATAGCTGGAGATGATGGATTAGATCCAAGGCAGTCAGGTTTAAAGGTGAAATCCTACTTAGACTCACTTGTTGGGAATGTAAGAAATATTAAAATCGGTATCGTCAAGGAAGGCTTTGAATGGGAAGGGATTTCTGAGGAAGACGTAAATCAGGTAGTAAGAGACGCTGCCTACTCTCTAGAAAATAGTGGAGCCATTGTAGAAGAAATATCTATCCCAATGCATAGGGACGGTGTTCATATATGGAATGGGTTTGGTATAGAAGGTCTTACTTCTTTAATGGTGAAAGGAAATAGCATGGGCAGCAATTGGAAGGGCCACTATAGTACTAAATTTCTAGATGCTTTTGGTAAAGCACGTAAAACAAGAGCAGATGAATTTTCAGAAACAACCAAGATGTCAATATTGCTAGGTCAATATATGAATGAACAATATAACGGGAAGTATTATGCTATAGGACAAAATGTAGCTAGAAAATTAAAGCAAGCTTATGATAATGCTTTTAAAAGTTATGATGTGCTAATTATGCCTACTACACCAATGAAGGCACAAAAAATCCCTTCCCCAGATGCTCCAATAGAAGAGATTGTTAACAAGGCCTTTGAAATGATTAATAATACAGCACCATTTAATATTACGGGGCATCCAGCCATGAACGTACCTTGTGAAAAATCTGAGGGGCTACCTGTTGGGATGATGATTGTGGGAAGAGTTGGGGAAGATGATATTGTTTTACGTGTTGCCCACGCCTTTCAGACTATCCATGGACGAGTTGTTAATAAGTTGTAATTTTACTATTTAAAACAGATTTTTCAAAAGATTTAAGTATCTAAAATGCCATTACGGTTGTAGGTTTTATGAGGCCTATAGTTAGTTATAGGAGGAGTAGAAAAGGTTCTGGTGCAAAAATGTCAAAACAGATGCAAGTAATCTTCCAAACTTGGACATACTGATACTATTACTCTAAAAAAGGACAGACTCTCCAAAGGGGGAAGTCTGTCCAAAATCAAAAAGAATTCATCGATCAACTGTTTGGACTAGTTGCTTAAGATCAGGGGTCACTAGAAATCTTTCGCTTTTTTATATTTTCTTCAAGAATTTGCACCAGAACCTAGATATGTAATATAATTTTTAAAGATATACATAATGTTTCATAAAAGGAGGTAGCGCCTTGGTATCATCGAAAGACGTCGCAAAACGCGCAGGCGTATCCCAAACGACTGTCTCACGTGTATTAAACACACCTGAATTAGTTAAGAAACCTACTCTTGATAAAGTTATGAAAGTAATTAACGAGTTAAACTATATACCTAATGCACATGCACGATCACTTGTTCAAAATAAAACGAATACAATTGCCCTTTTATCCGGACCACTAGACAATCCATTTTTTGTCGATACAACATCCGCTATTATCAATTATGCTAATGAAATGGGGTACCGTGTAAACGTACAATACGTAAACGATCAAAAATTAATTGAAGCATATGCAGCTGCTTTTGAAAATAGAGTGGATGGGATCATTTTATCATGTATTTTGATTGATGATCCGATATTCGATAAGCTCAAACAAATGGATATTCCATTCATTACATACAATCGTAAACACAAAAATAATGAAAATTTTGTGGAAATTGACAATTTTGAAGCCGGATATTTATCTGCAAAACATATAATTGAGCTAGGGCATAAAACCATTGCATGGGTTGGTGGACCATTAACCGTCAGCACATTTAACAATCGTTATTTTGGATTTCTTCAAGCGATGAAAGATTATAAAGTACCAGTGTCCGAACAATATATCTTCAACACTGATACTTCAAAACAAGATATTACACGTGCTTTTCAACGATTAATGAAACTAGAGCATCGCCCAACTGCCATTTGTACTGGTGCAGATTCACTAGCATTAAATTTGATAGACGATGCCATTAGGGAGAATATAATAGTACCAGATGACTTAAGTATCATTGGGATTGATAACGTAGACCTTAGTCAGCATGGATTAATACAATTAACTACTGTTGGTAGTATCTTAGAGCAAAATTTAGGACACTTGGCGATTCGTGAATTGATTAATATGATAGAAAATAAAAAAAATTCTTGCATTAAAATAACTGAATCTGTTAAAGTATTTAATAGAAGAACAACTGGAAAAATGAATATGTAACCATTCTTTTGTGACACGATTTATCTTTAAATAATAACTCAAACTTCTTTCAACCTTTCCTCATAGAGGAAAGGAATATCAAGAATTATTGTCGTTTTCTTAAAAATGGTTACGTATTCATTTAAGGATATGTATATTCACTACGATTTGTAAGGGCTTACAACTGAAAGGGAGGGAAATTACTTTACAAAATAGATAAATCGTCCACACAGTGGAGAATCACCGTACATACAATAATGGCTTAAACTTCTTTCAACCTTTCTCCATAAAGGAAAGGAATATCAAGAATTATTGTCGTTTTCTCAAAAATGGTTACGTATTCATTTAAGGATATACTATAGGGATATGTATATTCACTAAATTTGTAAGGGTTTACAATCGAAAAAAGGGAGAAATTATTTTATGAAATGGAAAAATCGTCTACATGGTGAAGAATCACCATACATGCCAGCGGGGCCTTTTAAAATTAGGTTACCTTTTATTCATTACCGTTTTGAGTGGCCAGACTATGTTCAAGGTCTCTTAATGTGTGCAGTAGATTTAGGAGCTATTACTCTATTAGCCCAACATTTAGGCATGCCATTTGAGGTTGCTTTAGCAGTTGTTGTATTAAATGGGCTACTTTATTTATTTCATCATATACTGGGGGATCCTGTTATTCCAGGATGGATTACACCCGCCGTTCCTCTAATAGTGTTGTTTGTTACTCAATTTGATGAGGGACCCGATCGGGTTTATGCACTGATTGCCTTTCAGTTAACATTAGGTATTTTATCAATCGTTCTAGGTATTACTGGTTTAGCAAGTAAAGTTGTTTATATGGTTCCAAATGCAATTAAAGCAGGAATTATTCTTGGAGCTGGTATTGGAGCCATCGTTTCCGTATTTGGAGAAGGTGGTCAATTCGGCACATTCCCAATCACCATTACAATCTGTATTGGTTTTGCCTTTTACCTTACTTTTTCAAAGTCATTTGAACAAATTAGAAAAAAGAATAAAGGATTTTTGTTTACGCTATTAGGAAACCTCGGAATTCTTCCAGCGATTTTTCTCGCAATTATTGTTGCTCCGCTATTTGGAGAAGCAAAATGGCCTGATATTCAATGGGGATTTAGTAAACCAGATTTTGCAACCCTATGGGCAGAGTATACTGTTTTCGGATTAGGATTTCCAGCTATGTCTTTTTTCATACAAGCCATCCCTGCAGTGCTAGCTACTTATCTAGTAGTTTTCGGTGATGTTCTTAAAACAAAAGTATTACTCTCTGAATCTGATGCCGTAAGAACCGATGAAAAAGTTGATTACGATCCAAACCGAGCACATCTAATCTTTGGTGGAAGAAACTCACTGATGAGTATGATTGGGCCTGATATTACCATGTGCGGTCCGCTGTGGGCAGCGATGCAGGTTGTAGCTATTGAACGCTTTAAAGAAGGAAAAAAAGCGATGAATTCCTTCTTTGGAGGAATTGGATCTTTCCGTTGGGGTACAAATACCGGATTATTATTACTACCTATCGTAAGCTTAGTTCAACCGATTCTAGGCGTAGCTTTAGCTTTGACTTTGCTTGTCCAAGGATACGTAAGTGTTCGAATTGGGGTTATGCAGGCACGAAGTCAACGTGATTTAGGAATAGCTGGTGTTGTAGCTGCTCTCCTTGTAATCAAAGGTGCTTCATGGGCATTTGCAGTAGGAATCCTACTTTGCTTCTTAATTTATGGTAAAGACTTCTTCAAAGGAGAAGTTGATAATACATTTGTCAAAGATTCCTTGGAATCATCTAAAAAAGAAGAAATGAAAGAGGTAATTTAAATGAAAAAGCAATATTACGTACACGGTGAATGGAAGACTACAGAGAAATTTGTAGATCTTCACTCCCCTTACTCTAAAGAAGTAATCGCTCAAATTCCACAAGCAACAAGTGAAGAAGTAGAACAAGTAATTGACATAGCCTACAACACAAGAAAACAAATGGCAGAACTGACTGCCTATGAACGTGCAGCGATTTTAGAACATATTGCACAACTATTCATTGAAAATCGACAAAAGGCAGCTGAAATTATCTCGTTAGAAGCAGCAAAGCCAATGAAATTCGCATTGGGAGAAATAGATCGTACGATTGAAACCTATAAATTTGCGGCTGAAGAAGCAAAACGTTTAACTGGAGAAATGATTCCGATGGATGCTGCGAAAAACGGAGCAAATCGCTTCGGTTACACAATTGAGCAACCACTTGGTGTAATTGGAGCCATTACACCATTTAACTTCCCGCAAAACTTAGTAGCACATAAAGTGGGACCTGCGATTGCAGCCGGGAATACAATCGTTCTTAAGCCTGCATCGCAAACACCTCTTTCAGCACTGTTTTTAGCTGAATTAATTGATCAAACGGCTTTACCTAAAGGTGCTTTTAACGTTATTACAGGTAGTGGTAGAACCGTTGGTGACGCATTGATTACAAGCGACAAAGTGAAAATGATTACATTTACTGGAAGTCCTTCTGTTGGGATTGGTATTCGCAACAAAGCTGGCTTGAAAAAAGTTGCTCTTGAACTAGGCTCGAACGCTGGTTTAATTATCGACAGAAATGTTGATTTATCCCAAATCGTTCCTAAATGTGTTACTGGGGCTTTTTCAAACCAAGGTCAAGTTTGCATTTCATTACAACGTACCTATGTAATGAATGAATTATTCGATGAATTTATTGAACAATTTACAACTGCTACTAAGCAGTTAGTCATTGGAAGCCCCCTTGCAGAAACAACGGATATTTCTGCAATGATCAATCCTGATGAACAAGAACGGGCACTTAGCTGGATACAAGAAGCTGTCCGAAACGGTGCTGAAATTGTAACAGGTGGCAATATTGAAAATGGAGTCCTCTTGCCAACCATTTTAACGAATGTAGACTCCACTCTAAAAGTATCTTGCCAGGAAGTTTTTGCACCAATTGTAGTTGTAAACAGGATTTCTTCTGTTGAAGAAGGGATTGCGGCAATTAATGATTCAAATTATGGCCTACAAGCAGGGGTTTTCACAAATGACATTCAAACAGCATTCAAAGCTTCAAAAGAGTTTGAAGTAGGCGGTGTCATGATTAACGATATTCCAACTTACCGTGTAGATCAAATGCCGTACGGAGGCGTAAAAGAAAGTGGCACGGGTAAAGAAGGTTTAAAATATGCAATCCATGAAATGACTGAAACGAAACTTATCGTTTGGAATCAAATTTAAGGAGTGACCCCAAAATGTCTGAAAAAATTATCTTTACACCAATTAGTTATACTGGATGGGATTCTCTATCTCACCTTTTGGATGAAGTAAATCGCTTTAATGTGAACAAGATTCTTGTAGTAACTGACCCGTTCTTAAAAGATATTGGATTAACAAATAAAATTGTGGATCCGCTTGAAGAAGCTGGTTATTTAACAGAAATTTATACAGATGTTGTACCTGAGCCACCTCTAGCAATCGGAGAAAAATTGGTTGCTTACACTCGTGACTATCAATTCGACATGGTTATTGGAGTTGGTGGAGGTAGTGCGTTGGATTTAACTAAGCTTGCAGGGGTATTAGCTCCACATGAAGGTAAAGTAGAAGACTACTTAAACTTAACTGGTACGAAAGAGATTACGAAAAAAGGTCTTCCTAAAATCTTAATCCCTACAACTTCAGGGACCGGTTCAGAGGTGACGAATATTTCCGTTTTATCTCTAGAAACGACAAAAGATGTTGTAGCGCATGACTACTTATTAGCTGATGTTGCGATTGTCGATCCTGCTTTAACGATTTCATTACCTCCAAAAGTAACAGCTGCAACAGGCGTTGATGCACTTACACATGCAGTAGAAGCTTATATTTCTAAAAATGCGAGCGTTGTTTCTGATGCATTAGCATTGCAAGCAATTCGCCTAATCAGCAACTCGATTCGCACAGCTGTATCGAACGGTCAAGACAAACAAGCTCGTACTGATATGAGCTATGGAAGTTACCTTGCAGGTCTTGCATTCTTCAATGCTGGAGTTGCTGGTGTTCACGCGTTAGCTTACCCTATCGGTGGCCAATTCCACATTGCACACGGTGACTCAAATGCCGTATTGCTTCCTTATGTAATGGGCTACATTCGCCAAAGTTGTGAAAAGCGAATGAAAGATATTTACGATGCAATGGGCTTTAGCTCTGCAAATCTTTCACAAGAAGAAGCTTCATATAGATGTGTAGCAGAGTTAAAACGATTAGTAGAAGATGTAAACATTCCATCTACTTTAAAAGGATTTAACATTCCTGAGGATGCGCTTGAAAGTTTAACTAATGATGCGATTGAGCAAAAACGTATATTAGCTCGTAGTCCAATGCCTTTATTAAAAGAGGATATCTATAAAATTTATAAAGCTACATTTGACGGCGTAGTCGTTGAAAAATTAGGAGATAGTAAGATTGCAGCTCATAATTGAAGATTTTATTGAGCAGTCGAGAAGGGTATAAAGAGATTTCGAAAATAGCAGTGCAGTTTAATTTGCATTGCTATTTTTTTTGAGAAATCAGTTATCACTTTAAATAACTTGAGGAGTACTAGCTAACCCATCAAGGTCATGTTTTACTTTGAAACTTTTCTTGTAGGGCTTCTTTCTTTCCAAGTATGCTTGAACCTGATTTTCACCTTTTGCTACATCTAGACCGATGACTGGATTCATTAAAATTCCTCCTTCAAAAATATAAATGCCGGTAATCCCTAAATCCTCCTCATAGTGTCATAGCTTCGCTTGTTATACGAGATCATTGTCCCAACCAGCCTTTCTACAAGGGCACTGAAAAAGTCTATTTTGAAAAATAAGAAAGCAATCACCTACTATATGTAGATAAATGCCTTCTTTTATTTACTGTATATTGATGGAGATCTCTGTTCATCGTTCAAAGAAACCACTTTTTCAGTGGCCTCGTTTCTACAAGTAGGGGGCGAACTATTTTGCGGACGAGGTCTTAGCCCCACGGGCGCGATTATAGAGCAACACAGGTGGAAAATGATCAAACTTTTTTATAAAACTGAAACTTAAATCTGCTAGATAAGAACCCATTTTGATCCTCTTTTTTCAAAATGGATTCTTCTTATTTACCGTAAAATACGGATTTGTGAGGTATTTTTGATCAAACTTTATTTTAAAGCAACATCACTCAGAATTTCCTAAAGGAAAAGGAGAGAGTGGTTAAAAAATAAACTTTAAATTACTTAAACTATTCGTATAACAATCATTTTACGAATAGTAATTGTGATATATCGAATGCACGTTTGTTATACTTGATGTAAGCATACAACTTACTCCTGGCATAGACACCTCGAGTATGGCCTGAACAACTAATTGTGACTTAGACAACTTTTGAAAATATAGTAATATACTCAATTTGTACTTTTTTAGGTTACGTTGAATCCTGTTCAGAAATAATTGAAATTCAGGAAATGGGTCTAGAAACATTTGAAGAAAAAGTACAGCAAGTGTGGAAATACGAAGAAGACGATAAGGCATTGGATGATTATCTAAAATTAGATACCTCATTCGATACTTGACCAGCTTTCAATGCTTGAACCTACACATAATAAGAAGATCCCACCCATGAGAAGCTGCATGGTAACCATCCATATGGAATCTACACAATTACCTGTTTTCTTCACAAATACTGTTCCTAATCCCCAACCAATTGCTGATTTAAGTGCAAGGAAAATTCCAATAGCAGATATATCACCGGTAAAACCACCTCTGCTTATAATTGCAACACCGGCAAAACCGAGTATTAGTCCAATGACCTTTAATCCATACATGGCTTCTCCAAGCCAAAGCCATGAAAAGATTCCAAGTAAGACCGGCTCGATAAACACTATAGTTGAAAAGAGTCTAGCTGGCATATAGCTTAACCCAATAGTTTGAAGCCCGTAAAAAATAATGATGTTAAGCAAAGCAGAAATTAAGTATAAATGCCAAGTTTCCCTTAGCCTTAATTGCTGATATCTTGGCAATGCAAAAATGAGCAATACAATACCACCTAGAACAGTTCTTATTCCAGCAAAAAGTAAGGGAGGTATATAGTCAAGTGCCAGTTTTGATAATGGCCAATTAACCCCCCACACAATAACAAGGAAAGACAGAATCAATACTGTTCTGGTTCGCGAAAGTTTTTTCATTGTTGAACCTCCTTGTTGTCAGTCTTTTCTAATCCAATAAAAGCGTCCCTTCCTGCACCTAGACCTAAAATGAGGAGTAGAATGGCCGCAATTATGATCATAGATAAAGGTACTGTCCAGCCTTTCGTGATGACATGCAGTATTCCAAAAAGAGCGGGACCAATAGCTGCAAGAAGATATCCTATAGACTGTGCCATGCCTGATAATTCTGCTGATTGATGGGACGTCTTGGTTCGAAGACTGAAAAACATCATGGATAGGCTAAAACTACTGCCCACCGCGATGCCCATTAGAATTACCGATAGAATAAGAATAAAATATCCTCCGTAGAGTAGTCCGAAAATCCTGAACAGATATAATACTGATGTCGTAATAACTAAAATACGTTGATTTGACATACCACCAGCCAAGATTGGCACAATAAAAGTAATGGGTAAAATAGCAAGTTGCATCAATGATAGTATCCAGCCTGCATTAGCAGGGCTGATACCTTTGTCAACAATTTTGCCAGTTTCTTGTATTACTTTTAACCAGCTATCTAAACTCAATCCCCATCTGACATACATGTGGGGATTATTTGCCGTTTACCATCAAACGGTTAAATAAAAAGTCCTTCTTCAGAAAATACGGAACCGCCCACTCTTGATTATCCATATTTTGGATGTTGGAAATCAAACTAGAATAATTCATCTCTTTTCTGGAAAACTATACTGCGAGAGGAGATGACTGGTCATGAAATTACTTCTGAACTTAAGAAAAAGAAAAAAATTTAAGCTTTCAGAAATGATTGATTCTTTTTCTAATGAAGAACCAGATAAATTAATAAGTTCAGACCTTTCGGCCAATGAATGTTTTTTGCGAGATATTTTTCAACAATGTTCTGATGTTGTGTTTCGTGTTGTACCTATAAACAATAAAACAAAATTACTTTTTGTTTATATTGATGGTTTATGTGACACAAAATCTCTCGATGAGATGATGTTAAATCCTGTTAGGACATCTGAAAAAAAATGTGAAGTATTTATATTTGAAGAATTTGTTGCAAATCAGCTTCGTGCGGTTGCTCAAATAAAATCAACCAAGAATGTAAATGAATTAATTAATGGGATATTAACGGCAAATGTCGCCGTTCTAGTCGAGGGAGAAACAACTGCTTTACTTGCAGATTTAAAAGGTTTTGAAAAACGGTCAATTGAAGAGCCTTCCTCCGAAACCGTCATACGTGGTCCAAGAGACGGGTTTACAGAAACATTACGTGTGAATACAAGCTTAATCCGAAAACGAATTAGGAGCCCTAGATTGAAGATAGAGTCATTTACAATTGGTAAACTTTCAAAAACGGATGTAGCAGTTGTATATATTGAAAAAATTGCAAGTGATTCTGTTATTGAGGAAGTACGAAAGAGACTCGAGTCGATTGAAATTGATGGAGTTATCGAGACTGGTTATATTGAAGAGTTTGTTGAAGATTTTCCCTTTTCTCCATTTCCGCAGATTCAAAACACCGAACGCCCTGATATCGTTTGCGGTAGTTTACTGGAAGGGAAGGTATCCATATTTGTGGACAATACTCCATTTGTTCTGATTGTTCCCATGACCTTTTGGTCGGGGTTGCAGGCCGCTGAAGACTACTATGAACGGTTTATTTATGTAACCTTTATTCGCTGGATTCGCTATATTTTATTCAATATTTCATTACTGCTTCCCTCTATATACGTTGCAGTAACAACTTTTCACCCACAGTTAATTCCAACAAATTTGTTAATAAGTATAGCATCTGCACGAGAGGATGTCCCATTTCCGCTGTTGTTTGAAGCTTTTATGATGGAGCTGATGTTCGAAGCTTTACGTGAAGCTGGGATACGGCTTCCAAAGTCAATTGGTTCAGCTGTTAGTATTGTAGGAGCGCTTGTTATAGGGGAAGCTGCTGTAGAAGCTGGTATTATCTCTGCTCCCATGGTTATTGTGGTAGCAGCCACAGGAATAGCATCATTCGCAGTACCGCGATATAATTTCGGCACTGCATACAGGCTCCTTCGCTTTCCTATACTTATCCTAGCAGGACTGTTTGGTCTCTATGGAGTCATTCTGGGAATAGTTGCCATCCTTATTCATCTTGTTCATCTTCAATCCTTTGGGGTTCCCTATTTAAGTCCGATTGCCCCGCAAAATCCAAAATATCTAAAGGATGTTTTGGTACGAGCACCTAGATGGAGTATGCATCGCCGACCTATAAAGGTAGCTGGTCAAGATAAAACCCGTATTCCTGAAGGGCGACGGACGAAAACCTGAAGGAAGGAACGAATGATGAGATGATCAAAAAATTAAAAATATGTCTTATTATACTAGTTTGTATGTTTTTAACTACCGGATGCTGGGATGAAAGAGAAATAAACAATCAGGCGATCATATTGGGGTGGGGTTTCGACCAAAATGAAGATGGAGATTATATTGGCAGTGCTCAGATTGTTGTTCCAGGGGAAGTTGGTGAGAGAAGTAGTGGTCAAGGCAAAGGATACATAGTTGAAACAGCGACAGGGAAAAGTCTTTTGGATGTAACTCAGAATTTGCAAAGAAAGCTCTCAAGGAAAGTTTTCTCAAGTCATCAGAAGGTCATTGTAATTGGGGAACGCTTAGCCAGAAATGGAATATCGAACATCCTTGATATATACAGTCGGGAGCCTGAACTTCCCATACGAACGAACTTTTTTGTTTTAAAAAACGGTGATGCATTGGATTTGCTGGAGGTACCGTACAAGATGGAAGATATGCCTTCTACTGCTGCAATGAAAATGTTCCAAAGTACAGCAGGACCAGAAAGCACTACGTTTAAGGATTTTTTGGAAGATGCGAGTTCAGAGGGAATTAGTCCGACATTACCGATTCTTGAAATTATTAGTTCTAAAAAAGAAGGGAACCAGGAGAAAGAAAAGGATACCGAGACCTTCCGGATTGGTGGGAGAGCTATTTTCAATCAGGATCTTGAGTTGGTTGGATTTTTATCCTATCGGGAGGCAGTTGATAGATTGTGGATTATTAACAAGTTAAATACTCATAAATTAACCACAAATTTATTAAGAGAAGAAGGAAATGTAGGTATTCTGGGTATGAATTTTAAAAGTAAGATCCAACCCATTATACAAAATGATCGAGTGGAATTTCATATAACGCTTTCCGGAACAGGGGTGGTTCGTGAAAATAATACAGAATTAGACCTAAAGCAGCCGAAGAATCTTCAAATAATAGAACGTTCATTTAATAAGAATTTGCAAAATCATATGATAAGTACCATTACAAAAGTTCAAAAAGAATATAAAACAGATATTTTGGGTTTTGGACAATCCGTTCATAAGAAATACCCTCGAAAATGGAAAATATGGAAAAAGTATTGGAGCAAGAAATTCTCAGATGCAGATATTACAGTTAAAGTGGACATACATATTGAGCGAACTGGGGTAACTGGTTCTCCATTACATTTGAAAGAAAGTGAGATTCAGAAATGAAAATTTCCAAGTATCAAATATTTTGGATGATTGCATCTCTAGAAATTGGAATGGTTTTGTTACTGACACAATCACCTGCTATTGAGGAAGCAAAGCAGGACGCTTGGATCTCATTTGTTTTTGCTGGGTTGGCAGGAATAGGAATCACCTTTGCTGCAGGAAAACTAAGTCTTCTCTATCCTAACCAAACATTCATTCAGTATAGTCAAATCATATTAGGGAAATGGTTAGGGAGAATAATAGTGATTCCATATTTTATCCATTGGCTTTCTGTGATCGGAGTTATTTTTCGTCAATCATCAGAAATAATCCAAATGACTTTATTTACAAGAACCCCATTGTTTATTTTAATTGTCCTTTTATTACTTTTAGTAATTTATGTGAATTGCATAGGGGGGATTGAAGGCATTGGGCGGTGTAGTGAAATCATGGGCCCGTTGATATTTTTAATGGTTATTATTACTTTGTTCCTTAATCTTAATAATATAGAATGGGATAAGATTCTACCCGTTTATACTGACTCAGGATTAAAATCTATTTTACAAGGAGGTTTAACGCCTGTATCGTTTTATGGTGAGTCGGTTTTAATAATGATGCTACTCTCTTTTACAGAAGAACCGAAAAAAGGAGTAACTTGGGCTGTATGGGGTGTAGGCGTTGTAGCTATTTTAGTGACTATTTCAACGCTAGAAATTCTAATGGTATTTGGAGCAAATTTGTCTTCAAGACTATGGTATCCATTTTTTGAGATGGCGAGATACATATCGCTTATGCAATTCCTACAAAATATAGAAATAATTGTGACTGTTATATGGATCTTCAGTATATTTATAAAATTGTCCATTTATCTATTCGTATCTAGTTATGGGATAGCTCAATGGCTAAATATAAAGGATTGGCGAAAGGTTATTTGGTTTGTAGCAATAGCTTCAATAGTACTTTCTTTGATTTATCCTAATAATAACGTAGCGTCTGTTTCTTATCTTGAAAAATATTGGCTTCCATTTGTTCTCCCCATAAATATGATAGGTATTCCCTTGCTCCTTTGGGGGGTTGGAGTTATTCGTAAAAATTCAAAACAAATTGATGAGTAATAATGCAGTTATAAATCGTGAGATGGAATGATTCCTGTTGGAGAAGAGAAATGTAGATTTATAAGTAAGCGTAAAATAGGCCCCACCTGTTTATCAGATGGAGCCTATTTTACACTTGCTTTCTTATTGTCCACTGCCAATAAGAAAAATAGAATAACATGATGACTAGTATATAATGATGATATAAATAATCTTTAAGAGTTTGATCTACTAGTTAGATCATTCCAAGCAATTATTTCTTCTTTTGAATTCTTCGCTTTTTCTACCTTCGACTTTGAAGAAAAATGTTCCTTTTCAATCAGAGATGAAACTAGTAAACTTCCAAGAATTATCCACAGTGGAGCGCTAATATTGAAAAAGTTCACACCTGACATTCCCAATAATTAAGGCAAAAAAGGCACCCATTTGAAACTTACTATCAGAAAAAGCTGTTTTTAGTGAATTGATGAGAACACCTAGCATGGCTAGTCCAGCGATCACTATAACGATCACACTTGGCAGGGCTATAACAAAAGGAACAACTAGAGTTAACGATTATTTTTCAAAAGTGAGTTGCACCGATCGGGTAAGAACGTGGGAACATCACCTCGAAGAGGAGGGTGCCACAGTGCAAGCGATAAGGTATTGGGATTACTACGGAATGACAGAAACCTTTACGGACTTGTATGATAGTGCCAATAAGGGAGAATCTTTTAGATTTTTATACGATATTATCACATCTAGAGAAAACATCTTGTTAGCCTACCGCACGATAAAAAACAACAAAGGTTCAAAGACACCGGGAACGGTTCTGGTGCAAAAACTTCAAGACAATGGCAATGAATCTCTAAATCTTGGACATACTGATACTATTACTCTAAAAAAGGGGCGTGATTAGTATGAAAAAGTAAAATCTATTCAAGTGGAAACATTATCAGCCTGATATTATTTTATTAACCGTAAGATGGTATCTACGGTACAACCTCAGTTTTCGTGATTTAGTCGAAATGATGGAAGAACGCGGACTATCTATTGCTCATACAACCATCATGCGCTGGGTTCATCAGTATGGTCCTGAATTAGATGAGCGAGTACGGCGTCATCTTAAGCCAACCAATGATTCTTGGCGGGTTGATGAGACGTATGCGAAAGTCAAAAGTCAATGGATGTACCTATATCGTGCCGTTGATTCAGAAGGAAATACGATTGATTTTTATTTAAGCAAAACAAGAAATCATAAGGCTGCAAAGCGCTTTTTCAAGAAAGCGTTGCGGTCTTTTCATGTCTCTAAGCCTCGGGTCATTACAGTAGACAAGAACCCAGCCTATCCTATGGCGATTGAAGAGTTGAAGAAAGAGAAAAAGATGCCCGTAGGTATCCAAATACGGCAGGTAAAATATCTTAATAATATTGTGGAACAAGATCATCGTTTTATTAAAAAGAGAGTTCGTTCGATGTTAGGATTGAAATCTTTTCGGACAGTTACATCTATTCTTTCGGGAATAGAAGCGATGCATATCATTAAAAAAGGACAACTTGCTTTACGGGACAAGTCTGTCCAAAATCAAGTGAAGTTCATTCATCAACTATTTGGAATGGTTTCATAAGAATAGATTCCATTAAGGGGATTTATATATACCCGTTTCCAATAAGTGCAATCTTTGCACCAGAACTCTCTTGACTCATAAGTACGCCGGTCGAAGCCTCTAACCGACCACATAGTCGCGTAAGGGATGTACTGACAACTTCTCTTGGCTGAGCCAAACGCAAAGGGCGATGAGTTCATCTGTTTGCTACACAAAACCGACCTGTTTAGCGATTTTTTGTAGGAAGATGGGGGATAGAAAGCGTTGTAATTCTTGTGAGAATAGATGTAATTCTTCAGAAAGAGAGAGGTCCATAAAAAAACGCCTTCCTTTTCGAGTATTTTACTGAAAGAATAGCGTTTTTTTCATTTTATCTTAATGGCGTGTAGTGGTATCCCTTGTATTAAAGAACTAATAAAGCAATTAATTATTCACTTAGTTTCTTCCTTTTGTCTTTCTTTTAGCATAAATACTTACATATATTTTTCTACAAAAATCATTCTGGGATAATGTTTCCCGTAGGTGGAACTCAATTGATGTACAAACTCGGTTTAACACAGTAATACAATCGTTATTACGAAAAAGCAACTGAGGTCACCTAGTGCTATTTCATTCATATCAGGTTTGTTTAGAAATTTATTCAAACCTTGCTACCAACTATATATTTGTAAGCCCTCTATTTCCTGACAGGGTTAAAATCCAAGAGTCTGCCGTACACGAGGTATATAGGTTTGACTAATCGTCAAAGCGCTGAATTCAGGGCTTTTAAGTTTAACTTTTAAGTTAGAATGTATATCACGATAAATCTGATTAATAAAAGAGAGATTTACGATATATGAACGATGAATACGGAGAAAAGAGTCTGGCAGCTTTTCTTCGAGATACTTAAGAGTGTAATTGGTAGTATACTGACCAGCAGTAGTATAAAACCATGTCTTTTTTTGATTGCCTTCAATATGAGTTATTTGATCAACAGGGATTGGAGTCCAAAATTCTCCTTGTTTTCCGATTAAAAAAGAAAGAGGTGTTTGTTTCTTTAATGAATATCTAGGTGGTAGAATCACCGTTAGTACCCCCGCATTTCCTTCCCGTCCTATTACGGGATAACCTATACCGTAATAGGAAATTCCGAATACAGAGTCATCTATAAAAGTCTCAACTCGGCCCTGTCGGTGGAAAACGCGTTCTGAAATGCTTCCTGTAGGGATTGGCTGTCCGGGACGAATTTCAATGTCGTGAAGGCCAGCATAATAATCTAAATATTTATTGTCGACTGCAATCGCTACAGACGCCTCTTTAGGAATCCAATCCTCAATCAATTTTGTTATTTGACAAACAACTAAGTTTTCCATGTTTATGCTCCCTTCTCTATATTTGGCATAATTGTAAACAATGTTTGGTACAATTGTAAACAATGTTTGGAAAATTGTAAACAATGTTTGGCGCAATTATAAACACCAAACTAATATTTGTCACCCTGCAATATTTTAAATTTTTTTATATTTCGTTAATTATTTTTTCAATTTTAATTCGTCCCTCATTATCCCTTTTCATCAGAACATAGCACGTTATATCCGAAAGACAGGACAAAAAAACCAAAAATGTTATAAAGTTGTAAAAGATAAAAGTTGTTATACGAGTTGTTTGGGAAGGAGGAAGTTAATCTTTTCAAACAATTTCGTTTGAAAGGAGGGACTTTTTTGTAAAAGTCTACCTAAAAGGTGGAGCAGGAATATACTTTCCTAATTATTTAAGCGTTTTCAATTTGAAAAATCATTTCAAAACAGAGTAGGTAAGATGGAGAAATTAATAGGAGGATGTTATGAGAAATGAATCGAATCAAACATATCAAAGAGATATAAGAAAAATGGAACTTAAATCATACAAACGATCATAAAGAAATTCGTCCAATCGTTTGTGTCAACTGTGACTGGATTACGGAAGAGTAACATAATTGCACATAACCAAGTATTGCTTCAGTAAAGAAGGTGTAAGGGGCAATTGATATTTCCAACATGTTCAATACAGAAGGCGACTTGATTTTAATAAAACTTTAGCGTGTCTTCGATTACATGTGGATAGTTAGGGTGGACTACATTATATGGAGATGATTGAATGGCCAAAATTTTTGCAATCAACGCCGGAAGTTCCTCATTGAAATTTCAACTGTTAGAGATGCCGGAAGAAGTAAATATCACAAAGGGTGTGGTAGAGCGCATCGGTTTAAAAGATTCAGTATTTACGATTGAGGCTTGTGGTAAAAAAGTAAAAGTCGTTCAAGAGATTGCTAATCATCAAGAGGCCGTAAAAATTCTTTTGAACAAGTTGCTTAGTTTAGGGATTATTTCATCATTTGATGAAATTGATGGAATCGGTCACCGTGTTGTGCATGGTGGCGAAACATTTAGTGAATCTGTGCTGATCACCCCCGAAGTATTGAGAGGGATTGAGGAAGTTTCGGAGCTCGCTCCCCTTCACAATCCAGTTAATCTTATCGGTATTAAAGCATTTTTGCATCTATTGCCTAATGTCCCTTCTGTAGCCGTGTTTGATACCGCTTTTCATCAAACAATGCCTGAGCCAGCCTTTCTTTACAGTTTGCCGTACGACTATTATCAACAATATGGTATACGTAAATATGGATTCCATGGGACAAGTCATCAATATGTATCACAACGTTGCGCAGAATTGTTGAAGCGTCCGATTGAGAAGCTTCGTCTCGTTTCTTGCCACCTCGGAAATGGCGCTAGCATTACGGCGATTAACGGTGGCCAATCGATTGACACATCAATGGGATTCACACCGCTGGCTGGACTGACGATGGGAACTCGTTCCGGAAATATTGATCCAGCACTCATCTCCTATATCATACAGAAAACAGGTCAGACCGTAGATGAAGTGGTCGACATGTTAAATAAGAAAAGCGGATTACTCGGGATATCCGGTTTCTCAAGTGATCTTCGCGATATTCAGGAAGAAGCAGAAAAAGGAAACAAACGAGCAGAACTGGCGATTCAAGTGTTTGCTGAGAGAATTCGTAAATATATCGGGATGTACGCGATACAAATGAATGGACTCGATGCGATCATTTTTACGGCAGGTATCGGCGAAAATAGTGACGTCATTCGGGCTCGTGTTCTAGAAGGTCTGGAGTTTTTAGGCGTGTATTGGAATCCATCCTTTAATAATGTCCAGGATAACCAAGTGTTCATTAGTTATCGGCATTCACCGGTCAAAGTGTTGGTCATTCCGACAAATGAAGAAGTCATGATTGCAAGAGATACCGTTCGCTTAACACCTCACAAAAGTCAGTTTGTTAGAGCATAAAAATCTTGTTTTAGGATGAAATTTTGAACATGAAGAAAGAATTATTTAATGTATAAAAAAGACTGAAAAGTTACATGTTTACAATTTTTAGATAAAGCTCTTCGGAATGTTTTTTAAAAAATTATACATATAAGGAGTGTATATTGATGGTAAATTTAAACGAAAAAGTAGCGATTGTAACAGGCGGGGCAAAGGGAATTGGACAAGCAATTACAAGAGAGTTGGCTAAGCATGGTGTAAAAGTCGTAGTAAACTATAACAGTAGCGTAGGTTCCGCAGAAAAGCTTATCGCAGAACTTAAAGAAGCAGGTAGTGAAGTATACGCGGTGCAAGCAGATGTTTCAAATTTAGAACAATCTAGAAAACTAGTAGAAGAAACGATTAATCATTTCGGTCGATTAGACATTCTTATAAATAATGCAGGAATTACAAGAGACAAAACCTTTAAAAAACTCAGTGAGGAAGACTGGCGCACAGTCATTGATGTGAATTTAAACAGTGTTTACAATACATCATCAGCTGCCTTACCTCACCTTCTAGAATCTGATGCAGGACGAATCATTAACATTTCCTCTATTATCGGACAGTTTGGTGGTTTTGGGCAAACAAACTATGCTGCAGCTAAAGCAGGATTGATTGGTTACACAAAATCATTGGCGCTTGAGCTTGCAAAAAGCAGTGTAACCGTTAACGCAATTTGTCCAGGATATATTGAAACAGAGATGGTTAAAGAAATTCCGGAAGATATCCGTGAAAAACTTATTTCTAAAGTTCCACAACGTCGCTTAGGCCAGCCAGAAGAAATTGCCCGCGGAATCATTTATCTATGCCAAGACGGTGATTATATTACAGGGCAACAGTTAAATATTAACGGTGGAATATATATGTAGATTCATAGAGGCTAAGTCAGTGGTTAGCTTACAAAGTGATTTCCGGCGAGGGAAAAAATTAATTTAACATTGGTGATGTGGATCATCCACCATAAGATGTGAAAAGGAGTTAATCGGGGAGTTCTTCCCCCCTCTCCAACTTTGAAAATGTGCTTACATCTACAATCCTGAAAGTAGCGAGGTTTTAAGCCTAAATTTATATAATAAATCTTATTTTAGGGAGACGATTAAAATGTCGAAACAAGAAATAGTTATAGTTAGTGCGGTTCGTACGCCAATCGGAAATTTCAATGGAAGTTTAAAAAATATTTCAGCACCAAAACTAGGTGCTCTTGTTATTCAATCTGCACTAGAAAAGGCTGGAATTAACCCAGAACAAATAAATGAAGTGATTATGGGAAACGTTCTTCAAGCTGGAGCAGGTCAAAATCCTGCTCGACAAGCTTCAATTCACGCGGGTATTCCTCAGGAGGTGCCGGCATTTACGGTTAATCAAGTGTGTGGCTCGGGATTAAAAGCAGTTCATTTGGCTGCACAGTCCATTTTAGCTGGAGGTGCTGACATTGTTGTTGCAGGCGGTATGGAGAACATGAGCCAAGCGCCCTATTTGTTAAACAATGCCCGTTCAGGATTTCGCTTGGGAGATCAAAAGGCAATTGATAGTATGATTCAAGATGGCTTATGGTGTGCATTTAACGATTATCATATGGGAGTTACTGCAGAAAACCTTTGTGAAAAATACGAGCTGACAAGGGAAGAACTAGATCAATTCGCTGTTCGAAGTCAACATAGAGCGTTTGTAGCAATTGAGTCTGGTCGTTTTGAAGATGAAATTGTTCCTGTTGTCATTCCGCAAAGAAAAGGAGATGCTATAGTTTTTACAAAGGATGAGTTTCCTAAACCTGGAACAAGCATGGAAACACTGGAAAAATTACGGCCAGCCTTCAAAAAAGATGGTATCGTAACGGCTGCCAATGCTTCAGGCATTAATGATGGAGCTGCCGCTGTTGTTGTAATGAGTAAGCAGAAAGCGGATGAATTGGGAATTAAGCCACTAGCCACTATTCGTGCGAATGCTAGTGCTGGTGTTGATCCAAGCATTATGGGGATTGGTCCTGTCCCAGCTACTAAAAAAGCATTGGAAATAGCAGGTCTATCCCTTGAAGACATAAATCTTATTGAAGCAAACGAAGCTTTTGCTGCACAGTCAGTAGCCGTTGGAAAAGAATTAAATTTTAATGACGAAATTTTAAATGTGAATGGTGGAGCAATTGCTCTAGGTCACCCAATTGGTGCCAGTGGAACGCGTATATTGGTTTCGTTATTGCATGAATTAAAGCGAAGAGATGAACGTTACGGATTAGCAACATTATGTATTGGTGGAGGTCAAGGTATTGCAACGGTGGTTGAACGCTTTAATGGAGACTCCCACCTATAAACAGGCAAGCTGGCTAATGCCAGTGAGATTCTGGATGACTAAACGTTCGTAGTCCATTTATGTTTTGAACAGTTTTCAAGATTAGGGGTATCCCATTACCCCCTCCATATCCAGTGCATATGTCAATATGGCATAAACTCTATAACCAAGTATATCAGATGGGTCGTTCTACATGTTTTTTTACTGAAAAAGGGGAAGAATATGACGAAAAACAGATGGTTAATTGCTTTATCGGCTATT
>NZ_QWVS01000045.1 GCF_003570725.1 Peribacillus asahii | reverse complement strand
TTTCATTTGGGCCAGGAACATTTCGCACCAAGAATAGCACCCATTCGTTTATGTATATTTCTTTAAAAATTATTAATCTCCACCTCCACCGCAGCTTGAGCAGGAACTATCAGACGAGCAAGAAGAACTACAGGAGCTAGCCGACCCGCAACTTGTGCAGCTTGATGAACTGTTGCTGCTCATGCCCACGCTCATGTAACTTGAAAATTCATCATAATGAAAATAAGAAACAGATAAGAAAGGAACAAGCATTGTGTTATAGTTTTGCTCCCTTTTGCTTTTGCTCATTTTTTGTTGTATGACGCTTTTTTCATAATCTTTTACCTGAGCTGCAGTTTTTTTCATGGAAGAGATAAGCGACAGTATAGTCGTACTATATTGGATATCCCTCTTAAAATACATATCTATAAGTTCATTTTCTGGTAATTTTTTAAACTCCTCAATGACAATTGGATGTACAGGGTGCCTGAAAAACCCCTTATAAAGATGGATATTCTCTTTTCTTATGAAAAAAAGCTCAGCATACACCCAATCAAAAAATCCCCGCAAATTAGGATCGGGCAGCACATTTACATTCGGACTGTGATGAAGAATCGTCCCTAGATATTTCTTGGAGAAATCATCATACTCACGGGTAAACATGAGCATCTGATGCCACAGTTCATCGACTTTCTCGCTAAACATTGGAGACTCTTTTAAAAGAGAAGTCAAAATAAAATAACGTTTTAAATCTAGTAAACGCCACTGGTACTCATTTTCTTTTAACTTATGCTCTCTCCTTACCCTCACTTCTACGTTTTCCATATAACCTTTACTAAGAGATTGCTCCAAGTTATCACTTAATTTTTTTAACCCTTTAATTGATCTTATCTCTACTGATATTGGAGATAAACCAAATTTAAATAAAAGTTTTTTGCGTAAAAACAAAATAAACCAAATAACAACCGCAAGCAGGAGTAACCATGCCATCTAATCCCCCATTCCTATTAGAATACATTTTAACAGTTTTTAATCCGCTGCTGTTATAACTACAGAAAATAAAAAGAGTATCCCCATAAATTAACTCTTTACTATCAAAAAGGACGCTTTTCCTATTCCGGAAATGCGCCCTTTTCTAGAATACCTAACACGACCTACTCCTGACAATGAATTAACTCTCTGTCAGTTCGCAGCACCCTGCTTTATTTTCAATTTCTCTTCTTGTGGAACAGACCGTTTTATAAATAATGAAACTATCCATGCGATGACTACTAGCCCGAATGCAAATAAGAATGCGCTTTTCATTCCAGCAATGATCGCTAGGATTTGTAATGTAGACTCCGGTTCCTTAATCACCGTTTTTTCCATAAAACGAGTAGAACTATTAGTCATGATTGATACAAGTAACGCTGTCCCCACAGCGCCAGCGACCTGCTGGAGAGTACTGATAATAGCCGTACCGTGTGGATATAATGGAGGTGGCAATTCATTCAAAGCATTGGTCATGATCGGCATCATAACCATCGAAATCCCCAACATTAACAGCGTATTAAAAATCATAATCGTGCTGTAAGACGTTGCCAATGTGATAAAAGCAAATTGCCACAGCGTATTTGCTACCAACCCCAATCCGATAAGCGCAAGCCACTTCGCACCAAATTTATCAAATAATCGGCCTGTAATTGGTGACATTATCCCCATAACAATACCGCCTGGCAACATGATCAAACCTGCCTCCAACGGACTGTAACCTAGCGCATTCTGAAGAAAAATCGGCAACAACATCATCGCTGAAAACATCGCCATCATAACAATCATCATAATCAGCGTCGACATCCTAAAAATGTTGTATTTAAATGTTCTTAAATCTAGCAACGGTTGTGAAATCATCAATTGCCTCCAAGTAAACAAGATTAAAGAAATAACACCGATTGCAATTGGAACCAGGACTTCATTATTCGACCAACCACCCTGGCCCTCACCAGAACTGCTAAATCCATATACAATCCCCCCAAATCCTAATGTCGAAAGTAGAAGTGATATTGGATCAATCTTCGGTTTAGTCGTCTCTGTCACGTTTTTAAGCATCACATATGCAAATATAATAACAAACAGCGCGATTGGCAGAACGCCGTAAAAAAGAACCCTCCAACTGAAATGCTCTACAATAATCCCCGATAGAGTAGGTCCAATCGCTGGAGCAAAAGTAATGACAATTCCAATTGTCCCCATTGCTGAACCCCTTTTTTCAATAGGAACGATAGAGAATACCACATTGGTTAGTAAAGGAAAGAGCAGCCCGGTACCCGCTGCTTGAAGCAGCCTTCCAATCAAAAGCACTTCAATCCCTGGTGCGATAGCCGCTGCAAATGTGCCTCCCATAAACAAGCCCATAGCTCCAAGGAACAAACTTCTTGTTGTGAACCGCTGAATTAAATAAGCAGTGACTGGTATAAGCACACCAATAACTAGTAAATATCCAGTTGTCAACCATTGTGCGGTACTCGGCGAGATTCCGAAGTCATTCATAATTTTCGGCAATGCTACGTTAAGCAGCGTTTCATTCAAAATGGCCACAAACACACCTAGAATCATAATCATGACCAACAAAAAGTTAGCTCTGCTCCCAAATGTGCCTCCGTTTTGAGTTGTTTCATTTTGATTTTTCAAATTCTTTCTCCTTTCGATTTGCAAAATATCCAATTAAAATATGGTTACACCAACGATATAATCGTCAGTTCAGAATAATTGGCACGGCTGTGCATTTCTTTCTCTTACGTGTTAAGTCAAGCTGCGAAGCAAACTCTTCGGCGAAACATTGCGTAAAAAAGGACTCGGTTCGCCTATACTATAAAGCTGCAAGTAATGCATAGCCCTAGTGCAGGCGGTGTAAAACAATCTGCGTAAGCTCTCATCTCCGTATACTTCCGCTGATGCATCATAAATGATAACGGCGTCGAATTCGATACCTTTGGCCAAATACGCCGGCATAACGACAATGCCTTGCTCGTATTCAATCGATCCACTCTTCACGAGCTTAATTCCTTCGACGCCGCTCAAGGAATCATATGCAGTTGTGCTTTCCTCTGCAGATTTGCATATGATTGCTATTGTGCTGTACTGCCGTTTCCTTAAATCTGCAACTTTGGAAGCTATGGAGCGATGCAATTCAGCGCGATTAGACAGTTGCGTCAATATAGGCCTCTCGCCATCGCGTTCAAAAGCGGTAATCCGTTCACCGTCAGGTACAAGTCCGCGTGTAAATTCAATAATTGGTCTTGTGGATCTGTAGCTGCGAGTCAAATTAATTGCAACCGTTTCATCCGGACCGTGTAAGTCAGTAAGTGTGTGGAAATCGACCATTTCTCTGGCATGTGCGAATATTGCCTGGTTAAAGTCACCGAGCACGGTCATTCTTGCCGAAGGAAACAATCGTTTCAAAAACTCAAACTGAAATGGAGAATAATCTTGTGCCTCGTCTACAACTACATGTTTGATTGAGCTGTTCGTCTGAAAGCCTTGAATCAGCTCTTTTATTAGTAAAAACGGAGTAGCATCTTCGTAAAATAGTTTACCTTCGTCTAGCATTCTCACAGTCGATAGGCAAATATCCGGCCACTCCCCGGGTACTTCCCGGTCCATCCAGTGTTTAATCCGGATAGGATCGGTGAAAAACTGTCTGTAGATTCCCTTAATGTTGACGAAACGAAACGCCTTGATTCGTTTTCGCAACGGCTTTAACTTCTGGCGAACAATCAAGCGGGCTAACGCCTCAGGCTCGATTTCATAATCATGAATCGAATCTCCTTTAAAGCCGCGTTTTTTCGCTAAATAAGTATATGCCTTATGGTAATCCTCATTACTAAGCAGCTCGATTTCTTCCTGTACCCACGGCTTAGTCCATTCGAGCTTCTCGGCTTCATCTATTTGCTTCATTAGCCAATCCTTCAATTTTTCAAGTCTGCTATGAAAGCGAAGCGAGGTGTCACTGCTATAAAACTTTTCCTCAATTTGTTTAGCAGTAACAATTTCCTTTCCTCTAAAGATAATCCCTTTGAACACCATTCCGGATAATTCCAGCGACTCCCTGTATAATTTGATTGCCTCAAAAAAATAAGTAGTAGCCTTGAATCGGATGCTCGCAATCCTTGTTCCGTATAATGGGTTATCCACTGCAGTCAAAACATATTCCAATTGGTCGTAAGGATTCTCAACTTGAAACTCACTTTTCAGCCGATGATCCAAGTACTCCTGAAATGTGACCTGCTGCATATTCTCTTCGCCGAGTTCTGGAAGCACATTGGAAACATAACTATTAAACATCGAATTGGGCGAAAAAAGAATGATTTGATCGGCATTCAGCATATCTCGATATTTATAAAGTAAATAAGCAATCCGCTGCAAAGCAGCTGATGTCTTACCGCTGCCAGCCGCGCCATGTACAATGAGCATTCGCCCGCGATCGTGCCGGATGATTCGGTTTTGCTCCTGTTGAATGGTCGCTACTATATTGTGCATATGTTTATCTGTCCCCTTACCAAGCACCTGCTGTAAAATCTCGTCACCAATAGTGAGACTGGTATCGAACATAGATTGGATACTGCCGCCGCGGATGAGATATTGCCACTTTTTCTCGAGTGTGCCATAGATGACACATCCAGGTGTAGCATACTGGGCTGGACCAGGCTGGTAGTCGTAGTAGACACTCGAGATCGGAGCTCTCCAGTCGTAAATAAGAAAATTTTCTCTGCTTGTATCCGTGAGCGTAGAGATACCGATATAGATTTGTTCTGCATGTGAAGTTCCTTCTTCAATGAAATCAATTCGGCCAAAATAAGGAATCTCTTGCATTCGCTGCAACGCAGATAATCTCTTAGATGCATGTCTATGGGTGCTTTGGCTTACGGACAAAGCTTGAGCCTCTTGTCTCAAGCCAATGATTGTCTCAAGATAATCGTCGAAGGTATCAACGTTAACCTTCACTTCATCCCAAAAGTGTTTACGGATATTCACCACTTCCATCCGACGCCTGGAAGTTTCACCCTCCAATCTCTTGATTTGTTCTGTAATTGTCTCCATTACGCTGTTCACTCGTTCTTGCTCCTGACGAAGTTCCATGTCCATATCAAACACTCCTTTAAAAAAATAAAAATAAGGGTTGACTGAAAGGGATTTTATGTTATATAATTAAAATAGGTATAATTTATACATAAATTAATAAATGGGTGCATCTATATAAATTTACCACAGTTTCTCATGTTTATCAATGGATTTATCCGACCATTGCTATGATGGACTTACAAAAATGCTATCTAAATATACAAAATGTGAATTTTCAACGTTAAGGAAATTCCAATATTAAAAGCCCAGTTTCTCAGATCAAATTGAGAAATTGGGCTTTTCCGTTACTCCGTCCATTAAAGTTTAAAGTTCCTGTCCCCCAGCTGTTTTAAGTTTAGTTTTCACTACGACGCATATACATTGTACGTTTTTACTTCCTCACTTTTATCTCGTGCTGGTGGATGTGTAGGAGAATATACTTCTGAAGCACCTCCCACTACTTATAAAATTCATCTACCGAATTCATTTAAAATCTGTAATAAATTTCCCTAATCCAACTTGTCAACTCGATTGAGCTGTTCCAAAGATAAGCAGAATAAACTTTAATTCAAAAATGTATTTTTTCTTTAATATAATCAAATACTTTTAAATGATATTCATGTAATATCACATTGTTTCGGAATATCCTATCCTAACTATGAGGTGATTAAGAATGAGTTATAAAGATCAATTAGATCCACATTCTCAATTGTTTCACCATAATTGGACTAGACCTAAGCGTAGTAAGTCTCAAGTAAACGGACATACTCAACCTTCTCAAACAAATATTATACTGAGAACTAACGCTAAGGCTCACAGATGGTAAGGATATATCTAGAAATTAAGTAAGAGGCGGGGAGATCTCCCCCTCGACCTCTTACACCAACGTAAGTACCATTCGGTGTTATACAGTGGTTCCATTTATTATGCCTTAGGTAGTTGCAAACCTTTCACATAAAGACTGTTAATCAAAACTAGTTATAGAGGCCTAAACCTTGAACTGCTTTCAAAAAAGTTATATGAGTGTTTTGGTCATTATTAAGAAAATTCACAAGGAATTATTTATCAGAAACAAAATCTTTTTAACTATACACAATCTCATGGTCTTCATGTTTTTGATATAAATCCCAATATTTATCTGCAATTAGTTCAGGAGCAAAGTGAGTACCCGGCTCAACAGCTCCTGCAATTGTAACCGTACCTACAAAAACACCTTGAGGCTTTAATTCTTCAGCTAGCGTAAGGGCCAGACTACGTATTGCTGCTTTGCCCATAGATAAAGCGGCATAATCTGCAGCAGGTTGCAACGCCAATCCGCCTCCAGTGAAGAGAATCGTGCCTGATTTATTAGCAACTTGATTTGGAATCACTTGCAAAGCACTACGCAAAGCACCTACTACGTCAACTTGATAATGAATTAAGAGTGATTCTGGTGTTAGTGAAGTTGGTCGACCTCCCTCCACAATAGCAGCGTTGTATACCAGTACATCAATCGAACCATATTCTTTCTTGATTTTCTCAAAAGCTGTCTCCACTGATTCTGTACTTGCGGCATCAGCTACTACAGAGTATACCTCGATTTCTTGTGATTTTAGTTCCTCAACATATTGATTTAATGCATCCTGATTACGAGAAACCAAAACAACACGGAAGTTATTATCCCCGAATTTTTTTGCAACATGATTTCCAATACCAGGACCTGCTCCAACAACAACGATAAGTTTCTTACTCATTTTTCATCCTCCTTGAATTGGTTCGATTATAGTTAGAATATACGTTTATTGTTTTACGTGTAATTCAAGTTCAGGACGTGTTGGATTTTTTAAACCTAAATTTTCGCGTAAAGTTGATCCTTCATATTCTGTGCGGAATATGCCTCGGCGTTGCAACTCTGGAATAACTAAATCCACAATATCGTTTAGCCCATCTGGGAAAGTTGGCGGCATCACATTAAAGCCGTCTGCTGCTCCATTTTCAAACCATTCCTGCAATTGGTCAGCGATTTGTTCCGGTGTACCGACAATTTCACGGTGACCACGTGCACCCGCAATAAATTCGTACAACTCGCGAATGTTTTTTAAATTTTCACGCTTAGCAATAGCACGTACAATGTTGGCACGAGTATTCGGATCTGTTTCATCCTCATTATCTAAACGATTTGGTAGAGGACCTTCTATATCATAACCTGTTAAATCAGCTCCATAGAAATCGGATAAATACTTTAACCCGGCTTTTGGATGGATATACGTATCTAACTCTTTACGTTTCGCAATTGCTTCTTCTTCTGTTTTCGCTACTGTAATAAAGACACCCGGCATAATTTTTAAATCCTCTGGATTACGACCATATTTCGCTAAACGTCCTTTTAAATCACGATAAAATGCCTGTGCATCTTCTAACGTTTGCGCTACTGTAAAAACTACTTCAGCTGTACGAGCCGCCAATTCTTTACCAGCTTCTGAGGAACCAGCTTGCACAATGACCGGATGTCCCTGTGCTGATGTTGGCGCATCAAGTGTCCCTCGTACCTTAAACCACTTACCTTCATGATTTACTGGTTGCACTTTTGTTAAATCAAGATATTTACCTGATTCCTTATCAATTACAAGTGCTTCTTTATCAATCGATAACCATAGCTTTTTCACAACATCTACGAATTCCTCTGCACGTTCATAACGTTGTGCATGAGGTAGATGCTTATCCCGGCCAAACAAAGATGCTTCGCATTCAAAGGTAGATGTTACAACATTCCATGCAGCTCGCCCCTTCGTTAGATGGTCAATGCCAATAAATTTTCGAGCTATTTGGAATGGCTCATTATACGTTGTGGTTGAAGTAGCAACTAATCCAATATTTTTTGTTACCGCAGCTAGTGCTGCTTGGATAATAACTGGATCTAATTTAATGTCGGATGGTCCATTTTCTTCTAAATCCCGGCCAAACTGATCCGCAAAGAAAATTGTATCAAACTTGCCTCGCTCTGCAATTTGCGCTAGCTCCACTAAATAATCTAAATCCAATGTACGCTTTGGCTGTGTTGTAGGATAACGCCAGCTCGCGAAATGTTGTCCTGGTAAGAAAAAGAATGCTCCTAATTTTAATTGTCTTTTGCTCATCATCATTGCTCCTTTTTATATATTAGGATAAAGTAAAGACTCAAAATTACCGTCAAAAATAAATGGAAGCCTCTAGTTGTCTATTCAGTAAATAATCATTAAACTGTTATTTTGTTTTGAATTAACCGCTGATCGATTCACACTTTAATCTTTTCTTTAATAGCAAAGCCTTGCATTGTTCGTTTAATGTGTGTTTATCTACAATAAACACACATTAATAAAAACATTATTTTGCATATGGATTGTATTCATTTGTATATAAATCAGCAGCCTTAACTTGTCCTTCTTTTAACTCACCATTTTTCTCAAGCCACTTAATCCATGTGTCGTATTCAGCATCGTTAATAAGACCACCTTCTTCAGCAATACCTGTGCTCTTCCAGTATTTAAGACTTGGAATCATCTTATCTTCTCCACGCGCTGCTAAGATTTTTTCAAAACGTGCAGTCACTTCTTCTCTTGGAGTAGTACGTGCCCACTCGATAGCCTTCGCTACCCCCTCCGTAAACTGCTTTACTGTATCAGGGTTTTCTTCTATATAATCTTGCGAGAAGAAGAAATCACCGGCAGTAAATTCTGTATTATATACATCCGTATCCTTAAAGATTTCTACCACTTCGCCTCTTTCTATTAGAAGCTCCTTTGGAAGACTATTTACTAACACGACATCCGCTTGTTTACTGCGCAATGCTTGCTCTGAATTTACCATTGGAATAACAACAAGAGTTACTTGTTTAATTTCATCTTCCGTTAGGCCACCTTGGCGTAAATAATCCTTAAGGACAAATTCGAAATGTGCACCTAGTATGTTCACACCAACTTTTTTACCAATAAAATCTTTTGCCGACTTAATAGAACTACCTTCAAGCGCATAGGCACCCACAAACGTATTTTTATCACTGCCATATGCTCCAACCACAGATTTAATTTTCACATTTTTCGCATACGATTTGATAATCGCTCCATTAAATGCATAACCAAAATCTGTTTCTCCTGTTGCTGTTAATTGAATGCTTTCAGGACCACCAGTATAACTACTTACGTTTTCTAATTTCAAATCACCTAGGTAACCTAAATCTGCTGCTAATTCTGGAAAAGAAACAGTACCAGCTTGAACTTGATACTCCAATACTGTATCTTGTTTTTCTCCATTTGACGCTGCTTTCTTTGAATCTGATGAACAACCTGCTAAAATACTTCCTGCTAAAGCTGTAACTAAGAAAAATGATGCTAATCTTTTTACTTTTTTCATGTTATTTTCTCCATATAATCTAGTTTTTTATTTTTACATTTTATGTAAATTGTTGAGTGCCAAAAATCCAAAATCTATTACATTAACCTTATTATTTACTTTCTACTGATTCCTTCGAAAATTGATTGACTGGACGTGCTAAACCTAAATTTTCACGCAACGTTGAACCTGTATATTCTGTTCTAAAAATACCGCGTTTTTGTAATTCAGGAATCACCAAATCGACAAAATCATTTAAACCTGTTGGAAATACTGGTGGCATAATATTAAAGCCATCCGCTGCTTCATTTTCAAACCATTCTTGTAACTGATCCGCAATTTGTTCTGGTGTTCCAATAATTTCACGATGACCACGTGCTCCTGCAATTCGTTGATATAACTGACGAATAGTTAGATTCTCACGATCAGCAATCTCTTTTACTAATTGGAAGCGACTTTTAAAACCATTTACTTCTTCAATGTTTGGTAATTCAGGCAGCGGACCATCCACTGGATAACCACTTAAATCAAACCCTAACTGCGCAGACAGTCTTGCAACACCCGCTGCCTCTGGAATTAAATCTAACAATTGTTGTCTTTTTAGTTGTGCTTCTTCCTCTGTTCTACCAACAATCGGATATACACCAGGCATGATTTTTAATTCATCTGGATTACGTCCATACTTCGCCATGCGACCTTTCAAATCACGATAAAACTTTTGTGCATCTTCTAATGTTTGCCATGCTGCAAAAACCACTTCCGCTGTCTCTGCTGCTAATTCTTTTCCTGCTTCTGATGATCCCGCTTGCACAACAACTGGATGTCCTTGTACTGGACGGGCAATATTTAATGGACCTCCTACAGATAACCATTTTCCCTCATAATTAATCGTATGAACTTTTGAAGCATCTGCAAATTGCCCGGTTTCTTTGTTAAAACAAATAGCATCATCTTCCCAGCTATCCCACAGTTTTTTCGCAACATCTACAAATTCTTCCGCTCTCTCATAACGCTCTGCATGTTTAGTTTCTTTCTGACCAAAATTGTGTGCCGTTTCTTCACCAGTACTTGTTACAACATTCCAACCAGCTCTGCCTTTACTTAAATGATCAAGTGAAGCAAATTGCCGAGCTACATTAAATGGCTCTGTATAAGTTGTCGATACGGTCCCAACAAGACCTATATTTTTAGTCACTGCAGCTAAACTTGATAAAAACGTAAACGGTTCAAAAGATACCGAACATTGCTGATCAAATCCAGAGGTAGTTGCGCCAGCGTTTAATACATCAGCAAGAAAAACCATATCAAACTTGCCTCTTTCTGCTGTCATCGCCTGCTCCTTAATAAAGTCAAAATCTAACACATGCTCTGCCTTTGCTTCAGGATGACGCCAAGCTACAACATGGTGTCCTGGAAGCATAAAAAATGCGCCTAATTTTAATTCTTTCTTTGACATAACTACCATTCTCCTATTTTTCATACTTGTTTAGTGTGTTTTTTTACAAAATAAAAATTGATTGTTAAGCAGTCAGACTTAACTTTCAATAGAATAATCGCTACCCTTAAAATCTTTCACTTTATTTAAAACTTCTTGCTTCAATACAATGTCCTGTAATTCTCGATTATAAAGTTGGATCTTGCTTCCATCGTGAAAGTCTTTTTTCTAACGATAGTAAACCATAGTTAATGAATAAACCTAAAACGGAGATTGTTAGAATTCCTGCATACATCTCTGGAATCATGAAATTATATTGAGAGTAAGTGATTAAATAACCTAGCCCCTCTTTTGCGCCTACCATTTCTGCTGCTATTAAAATTAAGATAGCACTTGATCCCGCCATACGAATACCGGTAAACATTGTTGGTACAGATGCCGGTAAAATAACTTTGTAAAACAATTTAAACGATGAAATATTCATCGAGCGCGCAGATTTAATAAGTAATGGATCCACACTCCCCACTGCAGCGATAGTATTTAAGAGAATCGGCCATGTACAAGCAAACAATATAATAGATATTTTAGAAGTTTCATCAATTCCTAGAAATAACATAAATACTGGTAGTAAAGCTAATGGTGCTGTATTACGGAATAATTCTAATACAGGATTCAGTAAATCGCGTGCTAGCGGATACCAACCGATTAATAGACCTAGTGGAATCGCAATCAATAATGCCAAACCAAAACCAAAAATAGAACGTGTAATACTCGCTGAGAAGTGGGCAAACAGTTCACCTGACTTCACCATCTCCCACCAAGCAATTAATACGTTTAAAAATCGCGGAAAGAATGCTTCGTCCACTAAGCCTATACGTGGCGCTATTTCCCATAGTAAGAACAATGCAATTAATACAATGGATTGTTTAAACAACTTTTGTAATCCAGAAAATCCAATGTTTTTTAACTTTTTATTATTTATAGATAAGTCGACTGATTTTACTGTTTCCATTTGAATACCTCCCTCTCTTTATTTAAATATTTGCTCCTATATATTCTGGTTCATGTAACAAATTCCAGACTTTTTGACGTATTTTCACAAAATCCGGATGTGAACGAACATCTGCATCCCGTGATTTTAACGGAACATCGACAATTTCCTTTACTTGTCCCGGCCCTCCAGTCAACACAACGACACGCTCTCCCAGGTAGATCGCTTCATCAATACTATGGGTAATGAAAATGATTGTTTTCTTTGTTTGTTTCCAAATTCGAAGTAATTCACTTTGCAGAGATTCACGTGTTTGCGCATCTAATGCAGCATAGGGTTCATCCATTAGTAAGACATCCGGATTAAAAGCTAAACTTCTAGCAATCGCTATACGCTGCTTCATCCCGCCAGATAATTCATGTGGGTAGCGATCAGCAAATTGGCTGAGCCCTACTAAATTAAGATAATAATTTGCTTTTTCTTTCCATTCACGCTTTGGAATACCTTTTGCCTCTAAGCCAAACTCGATATTTCCTCGCGCCGTCTTCCATGGAAATAGTGCGTATTGTTGAAAAACAATTCCACGATCTAAACCGGGACCCGCAATCTCTTTCCCATCAATTAAAATACGGCCTCGTGTCGGTGTAGTTAAACCTCCTGTTAGATCCAATAGCGTAGATTTACCGCAGCCGCTTGGTCCAACCAAAGTGATAAACTCTCCTTCTCGTACAGTAAAACTTAAATCCTGGACCGCTGTATATTCATTTGATACTCCTTTTTTATTCGCATCACGAACAGCAAAGGATTTTGTGACACGTTCAAATCTAATTTTTTCAACAGTAGTCATTTGCTTCACTCCATCCCTTATTAAACCTATATAAATAGTATGTTTAATGGTTACATCAGCCCTGTTAGTTTTTTAATTAGCGTAGATTACGATTTGCTTCTGATTGTTCAGTCAACAATAGTCAGTGCCTACATTTAAACTAACCTTCGAGCTTGATGTTTGAAAACAAAAAGACCCCTATTTCAATATATACTTGGACAAGCATATAATTGAACATAGGGGCCTTTAGTTGTCTAATCAGCCTCTAAACAATATGTATATGTTTAATTCATACTAAACTTATAAACTTAATTTATCATATTTAAAAGAATTGTCAATAATAATTTCATAATTTTAAATATTTTAGTTCAAAAACAGTGAAGTATACAAGGAATTTATCCACGTTCAATCTGTGTCTACTTATTTAGACTATCATCTATAAACTTTTTCGCTTGAGACACACCATCCTGATAAAATTCACGGGTTTCCACAAAATATTCAAAGAATCCACGATGAATTGTAGGCTGAATTGTTTGCACTTTAATCGGTTTGTACTCTTTATACGGTTTATTTGCTGATTCTGGACGAACCAGCTTATTTCCATATTCAATAAGTTTATTAATCCGAGAAATACCATTAAGTTCTGCATAAAGGGCATTTTTAAATAACATCTTCAATTTAAAGTCTTCGATATCAAAGAAGTTATCTATTGGGTCCAGAGATTTACCTAGTGGCGCTACTGTCACCAAAATAATCTCGTCAGCTACTACCAACGGAGACAAAACCGGATTATATTGATAAGCTCCATCATACTCTCCTTGAAAGTCTCCATATTGAAGCAGCTGCAAACATGCTCTCACACCATCCGGAGTTATTGGTTTGACCTCAAAATTTTCGCTCTTGTTTAATGCTATTGTGTTCATAGCACGTTCGTTCACATACAACACTGCCTGATCGTTATTAACATTATAGGCATTCATAATAATACCTACTTCCTCATTGGTAGAAAAAAAATTAGCGATATCATCAAAAAATTGTTGAGGAAATTCAGATTTGTAAATTTTGTTAGGAAAGTAGAAGTTAATCCACTCCTCCAATGTCGAGAAAGGCCCATTGTAAGGCAATCTTTCAAAAATGTTGAGGTAATTAGGAGAAAATTTTTCAGGAATGCCTAGGTATGCATATTGCATGAATTTGAAAAAAGTTGGGATTCCATTTTCTTCGGATTTAAAATACTCATCATAATGTTTTCCAATAGCATTAGAATCTTTTTGCAAAAAATAATAGGCTGACAATATAGCACCGCTGGTAGCTGAAATTAAGTCCGGCTTAACCCCCTCATTTCGAAGCGTTTGAAGTACCCCAGCCGCAAATGAGTTCATTCCTCCAATGCCTTGTAGAGCTAAAGCTAACATAGTGAACCACTCCCAATTGAAAAAATTTTAATCTTATCTAATTCCAATTCTTCACAAGGGAGCAAATACCTTCTAAGCATATAACAGTTACTATGCTTGTGATATATTTTAAATATTCAGATATCTTGCGATTTCCGTTCTTTTTCGTTAGGCACATGAAACTAGACATATTTTAAAGAATCCCGTTGCAACAATATATTATGTCTTCTAGCTTGAATACCCTCTTTTTAACTTCAGTCATGAAAACAAGCCGATATTATGCAACTCTGTATCAAAAGCTGCATAATATCAGCTCTAAGGATTTTATTACGTAAGATTAGCTTTTCGTTACATTAACAGAGTCTTTCTAATTAAAAATTATAGGAAAAGTAAATATAACGAAAGCTGCCCAAAGTCCGTAGACCGGCAAATACTTAGTAACGGCATCTTGGATTGTTGAAGGTCCAAATTTGTTTTGTAGAAAACGCATATAGGAGAGCATAATCCAAATTAGATTTGCCCAGATAAGTATGTTTACTCCTAAAACAGCAAGTCTATTAGGCGTAATCCCATAAGAAGAAAGTCTGAACACGATGGCTGACAAAGCCACACTATCAATGATAAGCGCAAGAACAATTAAGGCAAAATTTATATAATCTGAAATGTTCTTTTTCTTGTTTGAGTCGCTCTCAATAATGGAAAATATGGTAACGACCAATACACCAAGGAGTATTCCGTTAAAGGCTATCAGGAAATTACGGTCCAAGAATGGATTTTTTCCGACCCATAGAACGGTTATAAGATAGACCAACAATGTGACCAGGACAAGCGGACTAAAAATTTTAGCTATATATGGTGTAATATTCTTAGCAAGTTTAAGATTCATTGATACCAGGTATGCAGCCACAATAGCGAGAGCGGCAGCACCAAATAAAACGACATTACTAAAATAGAAGTCTTCTATATCCAAGCCAATAAAGCTAAATAACCGCATCGTTAATGCTGCTAGCACCATTCCGCTAACTGCCATACTGGCGTAGAGAATACAATATTCCAAATTAAATTTAATATAAGCTAATCTTGCACTGCCTTTTGAATATTCATTTCCTGTAAATGCAAGCCCTACTAATACCCATAAGAATATGGGAAGGTGTAAATAAACAAGGATAATACTGTCTTTATAATTTAATGGCAGCATATTAAGATAAACCCCAGAAATCAGGAACAACGCTGCAAGGGAATAAATAACACTTTTTTTCGGAGTATTATTGTAAATAAAATAGGCAGCAATAAAGGGAATTATACCAAAAGCCAGGTTAATTGGAGCAATTGCTTCCTGTTCGACAAAATGAAAAATGATCCTGGTGCTTATCCCAGCCATAATGGCTAAAATCCCCATTAACAAGAAACCTTTTTGAAGCAAGGAAGACTTTTCTTTATTTGCCGTCTCCTTGAAATGCAACCTTTCATACCAAACACCAAGAACCTGAGAATCGGGATTTTGTTCCCATGCGTGTAAGAATGACTTTTTAAAAGCTTTCGGGTCTTTTCTATACATTCTCTCCAGCTCATGAGGGTCGGCAATATTTTTAATAATCAAATTGTTAATGTCCATAGTTATACCTTATACCTCCCCTAATAATTGTTATCTTAAGTTTCCTCTACAATGTTTAACTGTCTTCGTCACTTTTGTATTCTAAAATATCTCCAGGTTGACATTCTAAAGCCTTACAAATTGCATCTAAAGTGGATAATCGAATCGCTTTTGCCTTTCCATTTTTCAATATAGAAAGGTTGGCCATTGTTATTCCAACCTTCTCCGAAAGTTCTGTTACACTCATTTTCCTTTTTGCTAACATCACATCAATATTGATTATAATTGCCATTGTTATTCACCTCAGACCGTTAAATCATTTTCTGATTTGATATGAATTGCTTCTTGTAAAAGTTTTTGGAGAACGGCTGCAAAGACTGCGATAACCATCGAAGCAAAAGGAACAACCAATCCGACAAAGATAACTCCTGGTGCGTCGTCTACTTCCGCAAAGATATAAAAGAGCGGCCAAACTAGCACATGCAAAATACTGATTGTGATGGCACAGTATTTGATTTTCTTTAAAGCTTTTACAGATAAATCGGAGAAAGCTTTATTTTGGTCAATATAGCGTAAGAGTTTGAACGCTTGATACAAAGCAAAGTAAAAAGGTATCGACGATGCATCAAAAGCGATGAAAACGAGATATTTTATAAAAGCAAACTCTGGAAGCAATTCTGCTGCAAGATTCGCCATCTCAGGCACCAAAAAGATACACAAAGCAAGAACTGGGAATCCTAAAAGAATAACAGTTATTTTTAAAAACAACGTTGTTACTTTTTCCATAAAAAGCACCTCACTCATTTATTATGATTTTGATTTTAATATACAATTTATCGTTTTACAATAAATTTTTATTAATTAGGACGATATTTTTATTGTATATTTTGTTTTGGATGAAAATAAAAAGCATTCCTTATTCAAAGAAATGCCCTATAACTTTAAACGATTAAATTTAAACCTTATCTCCAAAAGAACCATTCCCTTAATAATCAACAGATTATTTTTCAAATGTTCTTATTGGCTGAAACAATAGAACGAGAGCCAAATAGCCCTCGTTCTTGACTTTAGGATTCTGTCAATGAAGGTTTTCCAGCTTCAATTAATACTTTATTTCGGCCAAGGAAAACCGCTAGTATGATAATGAATATTCCAGTTCCTACTAGCAGCCATTCAATTTTGATGAAATCTGCAATTGGACCGAATATTAGCATCCCAAGTGGCATCATCGAGGTTGAGATCATCCCCATTACACCAAAAACTCTACCTAAATAATCTTCTTCCACTTTCTCCTGCAACAAAACGATTGCTGGTGTATTAAAAATTGGCAGGGCAACGCCGAATATAGCCATAAAGGCTAAATATACCCAAAAGACCGGAATAATTCCGAGTGCAAATGTGCAGATGCCCATAATTATACTTGCAAAGCCTAACGTTTTAATTTTATTTTGGAAGCCACCCCAGGAAGCAATTATTCCTCCACCTACCATCATACCAATGGAGAAGGCGATTTCGATTGCTGATAATCGCCACACATCATCACCAAAACTACGTGTAACCTGTAATGGTGTTAAAAATGATGCTGGTGCCATTAATACAAAGAATACTGCAAAGAATAGGAAGAATTTCTTCAAAAAATTATGGTCATTCACATATTGTAACCCTTGTTTAAAGTCACTAAAGTAGCTTGTTGTTTGTTTTTCCGCTGCCTTCTCATGTACAGAAATTTTTAAGAAGGCAAGAAGTGTGAAAATCGCAATCGCTGCCGTAATGACATCAATAAAGAATATCATTTCAATCGAGGTTACTCCTAATAGCGCTGCACTAACCATTGGAGATACGAACATGATAATAGCTTGAATACTTCCATTTGCTCCGTTTACCTTCGTCAGTTTATCCTTAGGGACTATTTGTGGTAAACTGGCGCCAACAGCTGGCATTTGAATTCCCGCTCCAAAGGCACGAACCGCTGCCATCACAAAAAGCAACCAGATTGCATCAAATCCCATTAAAAAGAGAATGGCAAGTGTTAAAGTTGCAATCGCGATAAGTCCATCTGCTAAAATAATCAGCATCTTACGGTTATAGCGATCCGCCCAAACTCCTGCAACCGGTGACAAAATAAAGGTTGGAATAAAACCACAAATAATATACAAAGTCATCATCAAACCGGATTCCGTCGTTAGAGTTATGTGCCACATAATTGCGTATTGAACCAGAGATGATCCAAAAAGCGAGATAGTCTGACTACTTAAAAAGAGAATGATATTCTTTAACCAATTCTCCTTGAGATTCTGATCTATTGTGTTCATTCATTAACAGCTCATTTCTATTAATTTTTTAGAATATGTGCTTCACCTACATTCACAAGATTGTACCGATCTATTCCTAATCATTTTAAAGACACAAAAAAGAGAGGAGAACTCATCCCCTCTTTAACATAACCGTTCAATATAGGTTTCCTTAAAGACAGACCAATCCCAATGCTCTGAACGCAGGCAGAGCCTTCAAACGTATTTAATTAACGGATGAAAGTTGGGAATCGTAATCTCATTGATGCTGTCACAAGGAAAACCTCCATTTCTTAATAGAATAGTAGGATTATAATAAAAAATACCTTATTAATACAATTTCTAAGTAAACAACTCTTGTAATTGGCTATTCTGGATAATTTGTCGAGTAATGATTCTGGTACAAATACGACTTGTTAGAAACATGGAATATCAATTAGTATAACGTTCAAGATTTTATTGAAAAGTATTAGCTGGTTTAGTTTAAGTAGACCTCTTCACAAAAAATTAGTTTAATATTTAATAAAGAAAAGCCAGTTTTCCTTAAAATAATGAAAACTGGCTTTTTTTATTTTGGAACAAACTACACCCCATTATATTTCCCTTTGTTTAATTCGCTTAATTAACTCTTCAAGCCAATAAATTGTGTGCTCTGTTCTAGTTGAAACATAACCACTCATAAATTCTGCAAACTTCTCGTGTTCTTTGTCTATCTGAATCTGCTTTTCGAAATTAGTGATTTGCTCCCAATGATCCTTAATTTTTTTTAATTTTTTCTCTAATATTTCTACTACTTTCTCACGATCCACATACTTGATGCTTGCTAAACCTACTACCATATCACTAATCTTATCCGCATTTTCAAACAACTTGTAGATTTTTTTCGGTAGTTCTTCACGACCTTTAGCCGTAATCGTAAATATTTGCTTATCAGGTCGATGTTCTTCTTTTACGATTTCCACGGTCTCAATTAAGCCTTGTTTGGCTAATGAATCAAAGTGGTAGTACAGTTTACTTTCTGTCAACCCACCTAGTTGATCCAATGGAATGGGTTCTGAAAGCTGTTTTTTTAATTTATAAGGATAATTGTTATCCTCCATCAATTTACTCAATATAAAAATTTGAATGGACATTCCCTTTGCTCCTTCAAGAAGAATTCTCTTCTTATTTTAGCAAAACTACACTGTGATTTCAGTTGCATTCTTTACATTTTCTGTTTCCGCTACTTCTATTGGCATTGGTTTGTGGATAAACGCGACAATAGCAATATTAATTAACAGGGCAACCGCACCTACTGTAACCATTGACCAAATATATGGACTTGGACTAATGCTGCCATATAGATTTGCAAAGTATGCCTGTACCGAGTAATACATCGGCGAAATGTGACTCATCCATTCATATGGCAAGTACATCATATCACGTGACATTGTGGCACCATTTGCTAATGTTTGTATTAATAAAATTGGTAAGTTTAAAATCATACCACCTTCACCGATTAAGAAGATCACAATCGCGGTAAAGTTAAAACATACCATATAGTTTAAAATTTGTTGTCCTACTAAACTGAAGAACAAGTCGCCACTTGGCTCATTGATTAAATATGTTAAACCCATAGCAAATACTGACGATACAACTGCAACCAATAACGCAGTTAATTGTACGTAGCTGAATAAACGTGTTTTACTTGCTTTTCCGTGGCTTTCCTTAAAGGCAGCTACTAATTGCATCGCTCCAATCATCGCACCTGTATAACCAGCCATAGTTAAGAACATTGGCAGCATATTATTATGCATACCGTCTGGCACTTCGTTAATTGTAACTACATTTCCTACATAAGCTGTTTCAATCTTTTTAGCCAATTCAGCAGCTTGCTCTTCTGGTACATTAAAGTTCATTAATACACCTTGAGCTGTTTGTTGTGAGAATTGTGTGCTTAACTGGTTATTAATTTCTGTAACAATCGAATTCATACTGGAAGAAACAACTGTTGCCCCTGCTTCATTAACTGTAAAGTCGATACTTGATGACACTTCACCTTTTTGCATATCCGCAGAGAATGTCTCTGGAATATGTACGACTAATGCTAAATCATTGTGCTCTAAATCGTTTAGGGCCTGTTTATTTGTTAAATCCGTCTCGATTTCCTTAAATGGTAAATTTTCTTGTAACTGATCGGCAATCTTTGCCCCGTATTCACCGGCATCATCATTGACAATAGCAATCGGTAATTTATCGATATTTCCTGGAATCGCTGTATAACCAGGTAAGAATATACCTAGCATTGCAATTGCATAAAAAATCCCCATAAAGATTGTAGCAGTTGCCCCTCTTGTTTTTAAGAACTGACTAAATTTCATATGTTCTATCCTTCCTTGAATCAAAATTTATTTTAATCAAACCACATCACTTTAATTAAAACACTTAAATATAAGTACTTAAATTATAGTAATTTTATAGTTTATTTTATTCTTTTTGCGAAGTCAATGAAAAATACTCCCCATATAGTGCAGCTTTATAAAAGCGCAAATAAAAAAAAGCGTATTTTGAAACAAATTGATCAAAACACGCTTTTTCTATATTCAATTGAATCATCTTTTTATAAAAAAATTTGATAATTTTTGTGATTCTTACTCAACAAAAGCATTCCATTGTTGAATAAACCACCTTTCCTATTTATGATACGGTTCACCTTAACGTATACAAATTAGATTTTTCTACTATTCTCTTACTTGGATTTATCAATCAAGCCAATATGTTTATTACTTACCACTCTCCCTCTTCATGGGAGACAGCTGGCAAGTAATCTAACTCCTTTATCAATTTCTTCAATTGATAGTCCTCCAAATCCTAACATGATATAAGAATTACTTTCGGGGTTCGGATTAAGCCAAAACATTAACGGAGAATAAACTTTAACCCCTTTCTGTAGACCATTTTCAATCAGTTCGAAGGTGGATATCCCCTTTAGTTTCAATAAGATATGCAAGCCTGACTTTTCTCCAACAATTTTTACTCGATTGCCCATATATTGTTCAATATTCCTTAGTAGAGCCTGATGTTTTCTTTGATACAGCCTTCGCATTCTTCGAATATGCCTTTCAAATTCCCCGGATTGCATGAACAGGGCCATAGCCCTCTGAATAATAGGAGAGACAGATTGGTTATAAGCCGCAAACTTTCGTAAATATTGATCCATTAGAGAAGGTGGAATTACAATATAACTTAACCGGACTGAAGGAAGAAATGATTTGGAAAATGTACCTAAATAAATTACCTTTTCCTCTTCATCCAGGGATTTCAGCGAGGGAATTGGCTGTCCCTGGTATCGAAACTCGCCGTCATAATCATCCTCAATAATGTATCCGCCAGTTTGATAAGCCCATTTTAATAATTGTATTCTTTTCGAAATGGATAGAATCATACCAAAAGGAAATTGGTGAGAAGGCGTTAAATATACGGCTTTTACCTTACTTGTTTGAATATGTTCTACTGACAATCCGTCCTTTTCAAGAGGTACGGGTTCAATATAACATCCCTGGTCTCCAAAGACAGATCGTGCTCCACTGTAACCCGGTTCTTCCATGGCCACGCTTTTTCCCCGAAGTGCCAAAAGACGACAGATTAATGCTATGGAGTTTTGGGTTCCGGCCGTTATAAGAATCTGTTCAGGTGCAGCACGTACCCCTCTAAATTGCAGTAAATAGTTTGAAATCTCCCTCCTCAATGCAAACTCACCTTGTTTTTCACTATACTGAAATAACCAGTTGTTCTCTTGATCAACTGCCTCTGACAAACATTTCTTCCACTGCCTCAAGGGAAATTTGTCAAGATCGACATTTCCATATTCAAAATCCACAAGGACTTCGCTTGAAGGCTTACATTCCAATATAATAGGCTGTTCCACCTCAATTGGATGTGGTAAAGGTTTCTCAATCTCAGCTACCCATATTCCACTTTTAGGGACACTTTCGAGGTATCCCTCTAATTGTAGCTGCTGATATGCTGCCTCAACTGTATTCCGGCTGACCTTTAAATGGGCCGTTAACTGGCGAATGGATGGCATCTTCATTCCTGGCAAGAGTCTGCCTTCTTCAATTTCCTTCTTAATCCAATGATACAACTGGCTGTATAACGACTCTGGCAGTTCCCTATCCAAAAACGGAGTAAGTTCCACTGTTAACCCTCCATCTGTCCCTATTAAAACTCTTAATTCTGTCACTTTTGTCATGTACAGGAATTCTTTAAAATGATTTTATCATTTATAAAGAAAGATGGGATGCAAAATGCATAAGATCCGCCAAAAAAAATTAATGTGTACAGATGATAAGCGTATTGATCAATTTTTAAGCCACGCAAGGACGGGTTACCTCGGGCTAACGGATGGGGAGATTCCTTATGTTGTTCCTTTGAATTTTATTTGGATGAATGGAGCTTTATATTTTCATGGAGCTACGGAAGGAAAAAAAATAAATTTGATTCATGCCAATCCCAACTGTTGTTTCACAGTATCTGAAGATTATGGGACCATGGTAAGTCCTATACCCGCCAAGACGGATACTGCTTATATGAGTGTGATGCTCTGTTTGGAATACTAGAAACGGTAAGTGATTTAAAAGAAGCTACCTCGGCAATGCAAGCTATGCTGGATAAGTATGTACCCGGCTATTACGATAAAAGCCTTTTACAATCCCATGTTGAGAAATATCGTTCCTCTCTAGGGAGTCATACTGCTGTTTTTAGACTTATTCCCAGCGTACGAACTGCAAAAGAAAATCAATTGAATCCGCAATTGTCTTTCTACCCGGGTAGGAACATTAAGATGGATATCTAAAATATGCTGTATTCTAGTCGTCAGCTCTAAAAAGAAAACACCTTAAAATATTAGTGGTAGTGATTATAAAGATTACTGGCATTTACTTGTCACTATCACTAGTGATTCAGCGAGACAAATCCAACTCTTAATGTTTAGAATAACAACTAAATATATTCAACTCTCTGGAAGTCATCCCACCTCTAAAGAAGTGGGCTTTCTCGTTCGGGAAATCCGCATTTTGTTGACGGTACTGAAGAAGTCAAAAAAAGTCAGTTCCCTTTGAAAATGTATAGGGAATTTGACTTTTTTAGTTTGAAGTTACGCTTTGTGCATAAAATCCACGTTTCTTAATGCCATTTTTGACATCGTATAATTTGGACGTAAAAGTAAGTTTGGGGCTGTTTTTATACGTATCTCGGCTAAATCCCAAATAGACCTTGTTCCGAGGTCATGTATCTATTGAAAAAGCTGATTCTTTTTCGCTTCTTGTACCTTTTGAGTACTAAGCATAAAACTTACGATTGCTGCAACACTACAAACATATGGGAGTAAAGAATATCCCCAATTAGATATGACATAACCCCCAATCATTGAACCAATAGTGATACCAATATACAGAGCCGTATTATTCCACGCCATAACAATTCCTCGTTCTTTTGGATATTACAACGCTAATCGTGCTTGATATGATGTAAATCCTGCATATCCGACTAAAGCCCATATAAACAGAAAGAATTGAACTACCCCCACCTACTCCACTACGTTTCGT
>NZ_QWVS01000044.1 GCF_003570725.1 Peribacillus asahii | reverse complement strand
AAGAAAACAACCAAAATCAAAACCAAGAAAACAACCAAAATCAAAACCAAGAAAACAACCAAAATCAAAATCAAGAAAACAATCAAAACCAAAATCAGAACTATAACCAAAACCAAAATTATCAGAATCAAAACTATAATCAAAACCAGAATTACCAAAACTATAACCAAAATCAAAACTTCAACCAAAACCAAAACCAGAATCAACAACAACAACAAGCAGATATTGCTGAAGCTAGTAATTTAGCTCAAATGGTAGTTTACAGCCAATTAATGGCTCGAGCAATGGGGCAAGGAAATAGCTAACGCTAATTTGAAGATTAAAAACAGCCATCCACCAGGTGGCTGTTTCATTTTGATCTAGCGAGAAGCCTTCTTATCTCAAAACCAAATGATGCCAAGCAGATATAATTTAAGTAGAGGTAGTGCAAAAAATGCGATTCAATTCTCATACTACTCATATTAATAGAAGGAAAAGTATATACTTTATCAATCTATTAAGTGAGGTGTTGTCTATCGTTATTCGTTATGTAGGGAACGTATTTCTTTTTGTTTTAGCACTATTATTGATGTTTTTCTTTTTTATAGGTCAAGAAATCGTGGATATTAATGCTTTCTTATCCAGTCGCTGGAATTCAATCTTTGTGGTGTTTCTTAGTATTTTCCTTGAAGCTCTTCCTTTTCTATTAGTAGGTGTTTTAGCTTCAGCGTTTATTCAATTATTTGTTAGTGAAGAAATGGTTCAAAGATGTATTCCAAAAAATTCAATCAAAGCTCTCTTTTTTGCTATCATTGCAGCGCTGGTAACACCGGTATGCGAATGTGCGATTATTCCTGTTGTAAGGAGGCTTATTCAAAAAGGGGTTCCGTTGCATGCAGGAGTGGTCCTTTTAGTGGCGGCGCCAATCTTAAACTTTATTGTATTTGCCTCTACGTATTATGCTTTTCCGAATCATCCTGCCCTATTTTATGGAAGAATTCTTTTATGTGTGATAACAGCTTTGTTAGTGGGTCTCTTCACTCTAATATTTTTTAATGGAAAAGTTGAACATGTGATTCATAACTACGCTGAACTAGCTCATAGTATGGAAGGAAGTAAAACCTCGTTTTCTGAAAGATGGAGAGAGTTTATTCAGCATTTTTCTCAAGATTTCTTCTCGGTTGTTAAGTATTTTATTATTGGGGCGTTAATTGCAAGTTGCTTGCAAGTATTTTTCAATCGTTCTCTATTAACTGAATTAGGTGAACAATCGATTTTTGGTACAGCCGCAATGATGGGATTTTCTTATTTGCTTTCCCTTTGTTCTGAAGCAGATGCTTTTGTTGCAGCTACATTTGTGAATAGTTTTCGTCCAGAAGCTATGTTAGGTTTTTTAGTATTTGGACCGATGCTGGATCTGAAGAATACGTTTGTGCTATTTGCTTGTTTTAAGCCACGCTTTGTTCTTATGTTTATCATTGTGGTCACTTGTATTGTGTTTAGCTTATCCTTATTAGCTGGTGTGATCATAGAGATGGGAGGTTTATAATGAGGAAATATGGTGCTGGATTTCATAGAAAGTTAGAAGCATTGTTATTACTTGCGAGCGGTTTAATGATTTTTAAGTTATATGTATCAGGTAATTTAAGTCATATTCTCGCTGACCGAATGCTTCCTTTCTCTATTATTGCGCTTGTTTTGTTTAGTGTCATTAGTGTATGTCTATTTCAAAGTAGTAAAACTCATATTTCAAGCTGTGATTGCTGCGGGTGTGAAACGTCAAAAAAGAAACAAGTTATATATCCTTACTTGCTTTTTGGTATTCCTCTTTTTTTAGGTTTTATAATGACAGATTTTTCGCTCAGTGAACAAGCATTAGCGAATAAGGGCCTGCAAAATGGTGCTTTTTCAACAACGAAAATTGAGGAAGGTTCGTATGATTTAGAAAAGGATTCTATTAAAGTCACGGATGAAAACTATTTTGAGGTTTTTAATCATTTGTATACGTTTCTAGATGATATGGAGGGTAAACAAATTTCTTTAGCGGGTTTTGTTTATCGTGAACCAGATTTTCCAAATAATCAAATTGCTATTGCGCGCTTAACGATGACTTGTTGTATTGCGGATGCTAATGTATATGGTTTTATTTTTCGAGGGGATGTTGAAAAATTAAAAACAAATCAATGGTACGAAGTCCAAGGAAAGATAGGAAAAGAAACGTACAAGGGAGAAGTCATTCCAGTCATTCAATTGAATACATTTAATCAAATTCAACCGCCGAAAGAGCAATATTTATCAGAATATACAAGTATTGAATAATTTTCCATAAAAAAACTTGCAAATAGTAATGGTTACGTTTTATTATAATAAGGTAGATTAATCGTAATGATTACGATTAAATTTCAGGGTGGAGGGAATGAAATGAAACAAAAGAAAATTCCGGTCACTGTACTCAGTGGGTATTTAGGTTCCGGGAAAACAACGTTACTTAATCATATACTTGCGAATCGTGAGAATAAGAAAGTGGCCGTAATCGTAAACGATATGAGCGAGGTCAATATTGATGCCAGTATAGTGAGGCAAGGTGGATTTATCAGAACAGATGAAACATTAGTGGAAATGCAAAATGGCTGCATTTGCTGCACGCTTCGAGAAGATTTAATTGTGGAAGTCGAAAAGCTAGCTCGATTGGGTCATATTGATTACATTGTCATTGAGTCGACGGGTATAAGCGAACCGATTCCTGTAGCACAAACCTTTACATATGTGGATGACCAGATTGGAATCAATCTATCACAATATTGTCGATTGGATACGATGGTAACAGTTGTCGATGCAAATCGATTTTGGAGTGATTTTTCCTCCGGGGAGACGTTACTCCATCGAAAGCAAGGAAATGATGAGATCGATGAACGAGAAGTTGTAGATTTATTAATTGATCAAATTGAATTTGCCAATGTAATTGTGTTAAACAAACTTGATTTAGTTAGCAAGGAAGCTACTAAAGAGTTAAAGGCTGTCATTTATGCTTTAAACCCAAGTGTTGAAATAATTGGGACTGAACATTCTAAAGTATCGCTTAGTAAAGTACTGGATACACAGTTATTTGATTTTGAGGAAGCGAGTCAAGGAGCGGGGTGGATTAAAGAATTAAATGAAGAGCATACTCCAGAAACGGAGGAGTTTGGAATTGCTTCTTTTGTTTATCGAAGACAAAAACCATTTCATCCTGGTAGATTGTTGAATTGGTTGCAAAAGTGGCCTGTTGAAATTGTACGAGCGAAAGGTTTTATTTGGTTAGCCACTCGAAACGATATAGCAGGGTTGCTTTCACAAGCAGGTCCATCGTTAACCATTCAAGGAGCAGGAGAATGGCTAGCTGCCTGGCCTGATGTCGAGCAACAGAAAGTGTTAGCGGAAGAATCCGAGCTATTTCATCGTTGGCATGAAAAATATGGAGACCGCATGAATGAAATTGTTTTTATTGGAATTAAAATGGATCAAGTAGATATTGAACAATCACTCGATACATGTTTGCTAACTGAGGAAGAGGAAGCAATGGATTGGACAACATTTGCGGATGAGTTACCAGCTTACAACGTGTAAAAAATAGGAGGAATGATGTATGAGAGTGAAAATTACGTTAGCATGTACAGAAACAGGGGATCGTAACTATATTACAACAAAAAATAAGCGAACAAATCCTGATAGAATTGAGTTAAGAAAGTATAGTCCACGGCTAAAAAGACATACGTTACATCGTGAAACAAAGTAATTTTTATGAGTTTTAAATCGTAATGACTTCGCTTTTCGGAAGAGAGGAAAACATGTCATGGCTAAAAAATTGAAAGTCGCTAAAGCAAAAAAGCAAGAAGAACTAGTACGAAAATATAAAGAGTTACGCCGTGAATTAAAAGTAAAAGGGGAGATGAGACACTTTGAAAATTGCCGCGTGATTCATCTACATCACGATTAAATAATCGATGTGGAATCACAGGGCGTCCACGTGGATATATGCGCAAATTCAATATGTCACGTATTACCTTTCACGAACTCGCGCATAAAGGACAACTACCAGGTGTGAAAAAAGCTAGTTGGTAACAAGAAAAGCAGAAGCGCCTTGGTCAACTCGTGAAGGAAATAGGGATTGACGCTAAAGGAGTTCTTTGCCTTTGGAGGCAAGCATCTTTTCCACAGCGAGCTAGATAACAAGAAAAGCAGAAGATCCTCACAATCTTTGTATAACATAAAATATTTACTGAACAGTCATTCTGAAATGGATGGCTGTTTTTTTATGTGTATAATAGTAATATCCAAAAAAATAATTGCCTGGGAAATGTAAATTTTTTCTAAGTAAGAGGTGGTTAAATTTATTATAATAGGTAAAATAGAATTTGTAGCTTAATTAGGCAGAAGCATCTTCCTAGAATTTTTAAAATCGATAGAAATGAGGCATGTCGATGAAGGAAATCTCAGATCATCTAAAGCATAACCTAGATGTTTTATTTGTCGGCTTCAATCCAAGCCTTCGTTCTGCGGAAACAGGACACCACTATGCCAATCCTAATAATCGATTTTGGCGTATTCTTTTTGAAGCGGGTATTACGCCGAGAAAGTATAGTTCTAATGAAGATTATACATTATTGGATTTAGGCTTTGGATTTACAAATATTGTTGCTAGGCCGACAAAAAGTGCCGATGAAATTACAAAAGCTGAATACATAGAAGGAAGAGAACAATTAAAACAAAAGATTATAAAGTATCAACCGAAAGTTGTTTGTTTTGTAGGAAAAGGTGTTTATCAACAATATGCAAATAAGCGAAATGTGACCTGGGGTGTTCAGGCACAGCCGATGGTTCCAGGGACGATTGATTTTGTTGCTCCATCATCAAGCGGACTTGTCAGAATGAAGATGGAGGAGATTGTGGGGATTTATCAAGAGTTAACGAGATTGCTTATAGAGAAAGAGAGATAATCATTTACTTATGGAAGTTTAGCTGCTACACATTATAGCAGAAAGCTTTTCGGTCATCAGCGGAGGGGAAATACATGAACGAAAGTGCATTATATTACGAGGGAGAAGATAGTTTTTGGCAGGGTGTTAAAGATTGTGTGCCTACTTTATTAGGGTATTTGAGCATCGGTTTTGCGGCGGGAGTTGTTGAAAAGACAGCGGGTTTAAGTATTGCTGAAATTGCTCTTATATCTTTAATTTTATATGCTGGTTCTGGTCAATTTATTGCAGCCGGGATGATTGCAGCTGCGCATCCGATATCGGCTATTGTATTTACCATTTTCTTTGTAAATAGTCGTCATTTATTATTAAGTGCAGCAATTGCTCCTTATTTTCGTAAGCAAACAATAGGGCAAAACATACTAACAGGGGCTTTGCTAACAGATGAAACATTTGGCGTTGCGATTAATCATGCGCAGCATAAAAAACAGCTGAATTATAAATGGATGTTAGGATTAAACATTACAGCTTATCTAAATTGGGTTCTTGCTAATATAGCAGGCGGATTTTTCGGACAGTGGATTCCAACACCGGAGAAATATGGATTGGACTTTGCTTTGCCAGCAATGTTTATTGGGCTCCTTATTTTACAAGTTATGAGTCACAAAAAATACTTTGTTGATATTATAGTTGCTTTAAGTGCTGTTTTGATTGTTGTTATTTCTAGCTTTCTTTTCCCAGGAAGTGCGGGCGTGATTATAGCAACAATCGCGGCGGCTACAATCGGGATGGTGATTGAACGATGGAAGTAAACATGTATATCTTGTTAGTCATTGTTGGCTCAGCTATTGTTACCTTTATTCCAAGAGTTGTACCGTTAGTATTGCTAAGTCGTATTCAAATTCCAGAATGGGGCATTAATTGGTTGAAGCATATACCTGTAGCTGTTATGGCTGCTTTACTTGCGCAAGAACTTCTATTATCAAACAACCAATTTTCTATATCGGATAACCTGTTATCTTTACTAGCTGCATTACCCACATTTCTTGTCGCGATTTTCTCACGAAGCTTATTAGGCACTGTATTGGCGGGGGTCATATCATTAATGATTTTAAGATTTTTCTTTTAATCGATTCATAATAAGGTTAAAAAGAATAAAGTGTTATATACTGTATTGAAGAGAAGATAGATAAGCTCAAACGAATAAAGGACCGCCCATATTATCCGTTACTCAATATGGGCGGTCCTTTATTTTATATCGGGTAAAAACATTATCAAATCAATGTGTACTTACATACACTAACAGTAAAGATACGTAAAGGCCAAGGGAGCGGGTTTTGCAGTTAATTTTATGAAAATGCTTAAAATAGATAGAGGACGATGTTTAGAAATATAGGTTTTGTCAACACTGAGAGTAAAGCAAAAAGCTACGGAGGTGTTATCTAATGAATGTAAACAAGGCCATTGAAGTTCTTGATCGGATGCGACTCTCGAATGGGGCATATACGGCCAGTCTCTCTAAAGATTATAGCTATGTTTGGATTAGAGATGTTGTTTATACCGTGCTCCCTTTTTTAACAGATTCTTCAGACCGTTATGAGAAAGCGTATCAGGCTTTGTTCGACTTGTTTCGTAATTATGAATGGAAGATTGATATTCATAGAGAAAAAAGACCAATGTATTTATTTGAATATATCCACTCTAGATACTCAACAGATTTAAAGGAAATTCCTGTTGAGTGGGGGCATGCTCAAAATGATGCCATTGGTGCTTTTTTATGGGGGGTAGGCGAAGGCTTTCGTCATGGAAAAAAAGTGATTCGTGACGAACGAGATCTCCAAATTGTTCAGAAGTTAGTCGATTATTTAGAGTGCTTACAATATTGGCAAGCAATCGATAATGGTATGTGGGAAGAGAATATGGAGCTGCATGCATCAAGCATTGGCGCCTGTGTTGCAGGATTAAATGCTGTCAAAATGCTTGTAAACGTAAAGGAAGAACTAATTAAAAAAGGAGAAGAAACGTTACGATTTATGCTGCCTAGAGAAAGTGAAACAAAGGAAACAGACTTAGCCCTACTTTCACTGATTTATCCGTATCGAGTTGTAGATCGGAAAACTGCTTTAAAAATCGTACAAAATGTCTCCACTAAGTTAGAAAGAACCTACGGCTGCATCCGCTATGAAAATGATCAATATTATAATGAAGGCAGCGAAGCGGAGTGGTGTTTTGGGTTTCCATGGCTTGGGCTATGTTATTTAGAACTAGGTATGAACAATATGGCGAAACAATATATTGAGAAAACGAAAAAAATTATTCCAGCTAACTTTGAAGTGCCGGAACTATATATCGGCGGCAAAAATATACCAAATGGAAATACCCCGTTAGCCTGGTCCGTTTCCTTATCGTATCTATTTTTAGTAAAAATGGACAGTATTCGTAATGAGCAAGTAACTTAACATACTCAAAATAGGCGTGAGCTCTTCCTGATGAATAGGAGGAGCTTTTTCATTTTGTTTTACTTAATTTTTTTGCGCTGTTACATAACGTATAAATTAACAAGATTCATGAACAACGCATCTAATTTTCTAAAGAGGTAAATACTTTGTCGAATATAATATTTTATTGAAATAAATGGTTAATTATTACAGGAGAAGTCAAGAGATATGGAAGGATTAAACAGAATTATAACGAATATATTATGTAAGAAAGGAATGGAGGTGGAATTTTGAATAATACTGTTGATGCTTGCTATGAGATAACTCCCACTGATTTATATTTATTTCATGAAGGAACACTTTATGAAAGTTATAATTTGCTGGGTGCCCATTTTGTGAAAAAAGCGAATCAAGAAGGTGTAAGGTTTACCGTTTGGGCTCCTCATGCTAGAGGTGTATCCGTTGTTGGTGATTTTAATCATTGGAACGGAGAGAATCATCAAATGGAACGTATTAAACAATCGGGAATTTGGGTCTTGTTCGTGCCTGACTTAAAGGAAGGTGAATTGTATAAATATGAAATACATACACCAAGTAATCATATCATTCTCAAAGCAGATCCATATGCTTTTTATTCAGAATTACGTCCGAAGACAGCTTCAGTTATTAAGCGATTAGATACGTACAATTGGCAAGATTCCAAATGGATGGCTCAACGAAAAAAGGAAGATGTATATCATAAACCGATGTCCATTTATGAAGTACATATTGGAACGTGGAAACAAAAGGAGACCGGGGAGTTTTATACGTATCGAGAGCTTGCTGATGAATTGATTGAATATGTAGTAGATAACGGATTTACACATATCGAACTCATGCCCGTTATGGAACATCCATATGATAAATCATGGGGCTATCAGCTGACTGGTTATTATTCACTCACAAGTCGGTATGGTACTCCAGAGGATTTTATGTATTTTGTGGATCAATGTCATCAACATCAAATTGGGGTCATTTTAGATTGGGTTCCTGCTCATTTTTGTAAAGATGCTCATGGCTTAGGAAGGTTTGACGGTACTCCCTTATATGAACCGATAGATTTTCAAAGAGCGGAACGCCCAGCATGGGGAACGTACAGTTTTGATTTTAGCAAGCCAGAGGTTGTTAGTTTTTTAATTTCCAATGCGATGTTTTGGATGGATGTATATCATATTGATGGCTTTCGCATTGATGCAGTATCCTCGATGGTTTACTTAAACCATGATAACCCGCTTCCGGAGCGAATCTACAACCAGTATGGAGAAGAGGAGAACTTAGAGGCGATTGCTTTTATTAAAAAATTAAATGAAGCGGTATTTCATAAGTATCCCACTGCTTTAATGATGGCCGAGGAAGCAACGGATTGGCCACTGGTTACATCACCAACCGATGTAGGAGGACTAGGTTTTAATTTTAAATGGAATATGGGCTGGGTCAATGATATTCTTCGGTATATGAAGCTGGATATAAGTCATCGTCCTTATCATCATAACCTCTTAACATTCTCGTTATTTTATGCCTTCTCAGAAAATTTTGTGCTTGCTTTCTCACATGACGATGTTGTTCATGGGAAACGTTCTCTTCTAAATAAAATGCCAGGTGACTATTGGCAAAAGTTTGCGAATCTTCGTTTGCTTTATGGGTATTTTATCACACATCCAGGAAAAAAGTTACTGTTTATGGGTGGGGAATTCGGTCAATTTATTGAATGGAAAGATGAAGAGCAACTAGATTGGTTACTATTAGACTATGAATCACACACAAAGTTGGCTCGATTTTTCCGTACATTGCAACATTTTTATCAGCAATCATCTTGTTTATGGAGACTTGACCATGATCAGGAAGGGTTTGAATGGATTGATCCGAATAATCATAAACAGAGCATCATTAGTTTTATTAGAAAGGGCAAACGGAAGGGGGATTACGCACTGATTGTGTGCAACTTTTCAGCCGATGTGTATCATAACTTCCGTATCGGTGTTCCATCATTAGGAAAATATATCGAGGTGTTAAACAGCGACGACGTTTCTTTTGGTGGGACGGGTCAGTGTAATAGGCAGCCGATTGCTGTTCAAAAGAAGCCTTATCATAATCAACGTTATAGTATGGAAATAACTGTACCACCATTAGCTATTTCAGTTTTTATGAAGCAAACGCAAAAAAGACAGGGGAGAGTGAAGGGGTAATGGCTTCAAAGAAATGGATTGCAATGTTATTAGCCGGCGGACAAGGGTCTCGATTAGGAGAATTAACAAGTGGATTGGCTAAACCAGCTGTTCCTTTCGGAGGGAAATATAGGATTATTGACTTTCCTTTAAGTAATTGCACACATTCGGGCATTGATACGGTTGGTGTCTTAACGCAATATCAGCCTCATTTACTCAACGACTATGTCGGGAATGGTAAAGTATGGGATTTGGATTCGGATTTTGGTGGCGTTTCGGTACTACCTCCTTATAAAGGGAAAGACGGTGGGGAGTGGTATAAAGGAACAGCGAATGCAGTCTATCAAAATATTCAATATATAGATCGATATAATCCAGAAAATGTTTTAATTATTTCTGGTGATCACATTTATAAAATGGATTATAGTAAAATGCTCGCTTATCATATTGAAAAACGGTCCCAAGCGACAATTGCAGTTATTCAAGTACCATGGCAAGAAGCAAGCCGTTTTGGCATTATGAATACTAACGATAATCAAAAAATTATCGAATTTGATGAGAAGCCCGAATATCCGAAAAGTAACTTAGCTTCAATGGGTGTATACCTCTTTAACTGGAAAACATTAAGAAGTTATTTAATAGATGATGAGAGGGATTTAACCTCGGAGCACGATTTTGGTAAAAATATTATCCCTAATATGTTAGAGGACCGAAAACATTTATATGCTTATCATTTTGAAGGATACTGGAAAGATGTTGGAACAGTGGAAAGCCTTTGGGAAGCGCATATGGATCTTCTAGAGGTAAACCCTCAGTTTCAATTAGATGATCCTAATTGGAAAGTATTCGCTAGAAACGCGAATCATCCGCCGCATTATATCGGGGAAGAGGCAGTCATTAAGCAATCTCTTACAAATGAAGGGTGCATGATTTATGGTACAGTGGACCACTCTGTTTTATCCTATAATGTTCAGGTTGGCTATAATTCAACTATTAAAGATTCCGTCATTATGCCGAATGTTCATATTGGAGATAATGTTCATATTGAAAGAGCGATTATTGATAGTAATTGTGTGATAGAAGATGGGGCTGTGATTGGAAACTCCAATCCATCAGCTAAGATTACTTTAATAGGAGAAGGTCAAACGATTACTTCTACTGACCAAAAAAAGATTACGAATATTTGATAAGGGGCGATCGTCATGGGAAATGTATTAGGCCTTATTAATTTAATTAATGAGAAGCAATATTTAAAAGAATTAACGACTCACCGTAATATAGCATCCGTTCCATTCGGAGGTCGTTATCGTCTTATTGACTTTACGATGTCGAATTTTATTAATGCCGATATTTCTTTAGTTGCTGTTTTTCCGAAAGAAAGATACTTATCCTTGATGGATCACCTTGGATCAGGGAAGGAATGGAATCTAGATCGACGTTCAGGTGGATTATTTATTTTGCCTCCTATTCAGCCGCACGAAACGAGTATGGGTGATATGAAACAGTTTCATAATCATTTAAGTTTTTTTGAACGAGCAAATGCAGATACAGTGATTATTTCACCAGGACATCATGTGTGTAAAATCGATTACAATGAAATCCTTGCTTTTCATCGAGAGAATCAAGCAGATATTACCGTTGTGTATAAAGATTTTTATGATGGTGCTGTTGAAAAGCTAATTTATCATCAATGTATAGTGGATGAGGACGGAAATGTAACCGATATTAACTTATTTAATGTACCGCAAGCGGGCGACCATATTTCGCTTGAAACATATGTAATTAGTAAATCTCTTTTTATCGATTTGGTTAAAAAATGTGCAGCGAATGAAGAATATAATTTTTTAAAAGATGCAGTAAAAGCTAATCTCCATCGTTTAAATGTAAAAGGATATCACTTTACTGGGGAGCTGCCATTTATTCATTCTATCGAAAGTTTTCATGCTAGTAATATGAAGTTCTTAAACCCTCAAACTCTTAAATCTTTCTTTAGTGAGGAATGGAGTGTAGTGACAAAAATTAAACATGAGCCTCCAGCTAAGTACGGACAGGCATCAAATGTGAAAAATTCTTTAATTGCTAATGGCTGCGATATTCAAGGGACAGTTGAAAACAGTATTCTATTCCGCGGGGTTAAAGTGAAAAAAGGCGCAACCGTGAAAAATAGCATTATTATGCAAAAGGGTGAAATTGAAGAAGGAGCTATTGTTGAAAATGTTATCGCAGATAAAGAAGTAAGAATTACGAAAGCGAAAAAAGCGGTTGGAGAAAACGAACCACTAGTTATCAAAAAAGCGGAAGTTATTTAAGGGAGGTGCATTATTATGCATATATTATTTGCTGCTTCAGAATGTGCCCCATATATTAAAACAGGCGGGCTAGGCGATGTCATTGGAGCACTGCCAAAAGCATTGAAAAAACAACAAACGGGAGTTAGTGTTGTTTTACCAAAGTATGAAGACCTTCCTTTTAAATATAAGCAACAGTTAACCTATATGACGAGTATTGAAGTACCGGTAGGGTGGCGAAAGCAATTTTGCGGGATTGAAAAATTGGTTGACAATGGGATTAATTACTACTTTTTAGATAACGAATACTATTTCAAACGACATGGCAGCTATGGATATTTTGATGATGGAGAGCGATTTGCTTTCTTTTCAAGAGCGGTGTTAGAAGCATTGCCTTATTTAGAAGAAAAACCAGATATTATTCATTGTCATGATTGGCAAACTGGACCGATTAGCGTTTTGTTAAAAAGTCATTTTAGCAATCATCCCTTTTATCGTAACGTAAAAACAGTGTTTACGATACATAACTTACGCTATCAAGGAGTATTTCCTAAGTCAGTGTTATCGGAATTATTGGATTTAAGTGAGTTGTATTTTCATATGGACGCGCTTGAGTTTTATGGAAATGTAAGTTATTTAAAAGCAGGATTAGCTTTTTCTGATTATTTGACAACTGTTAGTCCAAGTTATGCGGGAGAAATACAAACGGGTTATTACGGTGAACAACTTGATGGATTTCTTCGTAAACGAAGCAATCGTCTTCAAGGCATTATTAACGGAGTCGATTATGAAGTGTATAATCCAAGGCTGGATTCCTCCTTATTTAAACCGTATCAAACATACGCAGGAAAAGTGGAGAATAAACGAAAGCTTCAAGAAGACTTACATCTTCCCGTAAATGATGAAATACCCGTTATTTCAATGGTTACTCGTCTCGTTGAACAGAAAGGAATAGACTTAGTTCTTCGTGTCTTTCATGAAATTATGAGTCAACATGTTCAACTTGTTATCCTTGGTACAGGAGATGCTCATTATGAATCTGCACTGCGAGATTTAGCAGCGCAGTATCCGGATAAAGTATCCGTTCAGACGTATTTCGATGAACAATTATCACGACGAATCTATGCAGGTTCTGATTTATTCCTGATGCCATCTCAATTTGAACCATGCGGCATCGGACAATTAATCGCACTTCGTTATGGAACATTGCCGATTGTACGAGAAACGGGTGGGCTTCGAGATACCGTCATTCCTTATAATGAGTTTACAAATGAAGGGAATGGATTTAGTTTCACGAACTATAATGCGCATGATATGCTGTACACGATTGAAAGAGCGGTTAGTTTATACCGTTTTCAACCGAAAAAATGGCAAAATCTTGCCGAAAGAGCGATGAGGTTCGACTATAGCTGGGATGCATCATCACAAGCATATATTAAGTTATATGAATCTTTAGTTGAAACGACAGCGGTTCCTGCCTTTTAAACCAAACATGGGTAGAGTTCAGGCTCTATCCATGTTTGGTTTTTGTTTTCACGATCGTAATCGGATATAGTATAAGAAAAAGATAGCAACAAGGAGAAGACAAAATATGAAATTAGTTTCATGGAATGTAAATGGCATACGAGCTTGTGTAAAGAAGGGATTTTTAGATTATTTTAAAGAAGTAGATGCAGATATTTTTTGTTTACAAGAAACAAAGCTTCAAGAGGGACAAATCGAGCTTGAATTAGAAGGATATCATCAATATTGGAATTATGCTCTTAAGAAAGGGTACTCGGGTACAGCCATTTTCACGAAGCAACAACCTTTATCAGTAAAATATGGTGTAGGTGATGAGCAAGAGGAACCGGAAGGAAGAATTATTACACTAGAATTTGATACGTTTTATATGGTCAATGTGTATGCTCTTAATGCAAAGCGAGATTTATCGCGATTGGATGAGCGCTTAGAGTGGGAAGATAAAATTCGTGCGTATTTAGTTGAGCTCGATGCAGTCAAGCCTGTTGTATATTGCGGCGATTTAAATGTGGCTCATCAATCGCGCGACTTAAAAAATGCTAAATCGAATGTAGGAAATTCGGGATTTACAATGGAAGAACGAGAGAAAATGACAGACTTGCTTGCAGCAGGCTTCCTAGATACATTTCGTTACTTTTATCCAGACAAAGAGGGCGCTTATACGTGGTGGTCTTATATGGCTAAAGTGCGTGAACGTAATATTGGTTGGCGTATTGATTACTTTATTGTATCAGAGCGCTTGCAAAGTCATTTAATAGATGCTGATATACATAGTCATATTCTAGGCAGTGATCATTGTCCCATTGTTTTAGAAATGAACTTGTAAAAATAAAATGGGAGGACATACTAGTAGTATTCTGAAAACTAATGGGAGGTTACGATGAATACTTTTATTGTTGGATTTCATCAAGAAGATAATGTAGATAGCATGCAAGTTCAAAAATTAACAGAAGCTGAATTTGAAAAATCAACAAGTGGTGGAATCCGAAGATTATTCGAACTCGATACGAATATCGGATTTTTCGTATTTTTGGATGCAGAAGATGAGGAAGGGGATGTCTCTCATCTTGTATTGAAGTATGAAGAGGATGAGGAAGATCCATCAGATTTTTATTCATTTTCTCAAAATGATTTTTATGAATTTATGGCGTTATATTTACATGGTATCGATGAATTAGAAGAAGAGGAAGAAAGTGAAGATTATGGTCCAGTTCATCATCTTGCTCATTTACTTCATCATATTGTAGAAGAAGGAAAAGTAGTTAAGCCTTAATGAGGGAGATCAGTATTGTTCAATTGACAAAAAGTCGTCCATGTAGAGACTTTTTGTCAATTTATTCATGATACTAATTAAATGGGATAAGTGAAAAAAGGAGCCATTACCTTATTCAGAGGTAATGGCTCCTAAGTTTTTCTTCCTTGGACTAGGCTAACTGTTTTTAATTTTTAGATATTGTTAATTCGAAATTAAGATACTTGTCAGTGCTAGTTCTAGATGGGCAAATCAATCAATTTTTAGGTTAGTGTACCAGGAAAAAGAAGCCTGAATAAACTGTTTATAAAATAAGAGGAGGTTAACAATGGATGTACCCCTATAATTTTCATAAACCAAGTTGGCATTATTATAATCAGGACCAAAGAGGAATACGTCAACAAGGCGTTTCTTCTTATCTAGATTCAGGTAATATACAAGCAGAAGGATCAACTTCAGAAACACAGGTTCATGGTCATGGGCATGGTAGTATGCCTCATGTGCCTCCTTCTCAAGACATGGGTAACTATGGGCAGGGAGGTAATCAAGGTTATTTATCTTCAGCAAATAATAATAAATCATCAGATCCGCAAAATATGATTCAATTGCTTATTCGTATCGAAAATCAATTAAATCAATTGAATAGGTTAATTACACAGAACAATCAATTGTTACAATCTGTGCATAAACAAGAAGATACTAAATGTATTCAGGCTGGTGCTGGTGGTGGTGGAACCGTTGTTGTAAGGATGTAAGATTTTTGGAACTTTTCATGTCTTTTTAGGAGTATAGCCAACATTCCATGTTTTGCTGGTAGTACCCGTGACAAGTTAAGGAGCCGAATTTCCCTCAAAATAAGAAAACGTCATTCTTTCAGGCAAACACTTGAAAAGGATGACGTTTTTTTCATGGATCTCTCGCTTTCAAAGGAGTTACATCTATTTCCGCAAAAATTACAAGGCCTTCTATCTCCAGTAATTTTATAAGATATCACCAAACAAGATGGTAAGTTCGGAAGCTTATATTGGCCAAATTCAGAAATTACCGACCTGTGTCATTATCCATCGATTAACGTCGGTTGGTTTTCTAGAAAGCTATTAGCCAAGTGACGTTCTTTTACTATAGCTGTCAATTTGGACAGGCTGCAAAACTTCTATTAGATGAGAAAATATATGCATAAACTTACCTTTATATAATAACCAGCAAATAGGACTTTAAGACTGAAAAGTAAGAAGTGACAACACTATTTTATATTTATATTCAAATAAACACCTCGTTAGAATATATTAATACACTTTCAAATGTTAAAATTCATGTATATCTATGTATTTCACCACTAAAAAATGTTTAAGTAATAGTAAACCATATAGAACAAATTCTATTATTAAAATATAATAGTCTAAAAGACTTATATGAAGAAGGTGGTAAACTTGGAATGCCATTCTTGCGGTAATACTATTGAAAGTCGAGGGAATTTTTGTCCACATTGTGGTAAAAAAATTAGAGGATCAAAGCGGATCCCATTTCTTATAATCTTAGCTTTATGTAGTATGACCACTTTTGGCTTTGTATTATGGAACTATTTTTATCCAAATGATTATCAAAAAATGCCTAAAACAACAGCTGTAGTGGATTCAACGAAAATAGAAGAAGAAAAAAAGAAAACAGAAGAAATTAAGGCTGAAACTTTACCTGCTAGTGAAATCACAGAAAAAGTTCAAAAAGATGTCTCTCAAGTGATTGAAGAATCATTACAAAAAGTAGTAACCATCTATACTGAAGCAAGCCAAGGTTCTGGTTTCTTAATTAATGAAAAAGGGGACATATTAACAAATGCCCATGTCGTGGAAGGTTCTATATACGTAACCGTTCAAGATAGTACAAATCATGAATATAGTGAAACCGTGATTGGATACTCAAATAATACGGATGTTGCAGTTGTTAGAGTGCCCGATTTAGCTGGAGGTAACTTTCTTCCCATGGAAACGACTAAAAGTGCTTCACTTGGGGAAGAGGTGCTTGCTTTAGGAAGCCCACTAGGATTGCGTAATACTGCAACTTTAGGCCATATAACAGGAGTGAATCGAAGCTTTTATATTGGGGAACGTGCTTATGAAAATATTTATCAAATGTCAGCACAAATTGCTCCTGGTAGCAGCGGAGGCCCGCTTGTATCCTTAAAGACTGAAAAAGTAATTGCAATTAATTCCGCAAAAATAATGGGGGAGGAATCCATTGGATTTAGTATTCCGATACATTCAATTTATTCATTAATTACAGATTGGATTACCACACCATTATCTGAACAAGAACTAAATAATCTATTTTATAACGATGAGGGCTATTTACATTATCAAGAAGAGCTTGAGAATGGTGATGACTGGTATTTTGATGGAGGAGATTACTCAGATGAGAACAACTCCTACTACGATATTCCAGATGACTGGTACAATGCTTCAGAAGAAGATGGCTACGAATACGAAGAGGAAACAATAGATGAGGAAGATACTTATGAAGAAGAGATTTATGAGGAAGAAACGGAAGAATTTGAAGAAGAGGGGGATGGTGAAATATATAGTGATGATGGATTAGAGGAAGAAGAGACATATTAAAATTATTTAGAGGTAAAAGCTAAAACGCTTTGATAGAAGAAAGAACATTCCAAGGGAATGAGAAAACTTTTATCAAAGCGTTTTTTATTATATTTGTAAGTATTTTACAATTGTAATTAAATCAAGATTGCAAGATATATAATAAGTACTTTTTTATAAATATAGTATAAATAGGATTTGTAGTAAAAATATTGTAAAAATATCTAGTATATGGTATTATTTTGACAATGAAGCTTCTAAACAATGTATCAACCTTTGTTAGAGTACGGGCCCGTAGAAAGAAATAATTATCTACTTAACTTTTACATATGGACTGATAACTGTTATTTCGAAAAAATGGAATATTATTATAAAAAGAATTCAGTAAATTCAAATTTTTAAAATGGAGTGAAGAATATGAACGTACCATTAGTATTGCCGCGGTTTCTAGACCGAGCAGTTGCTTTATATGGAGATAAAGAAGCAGCTTATTGTGATGATAGAGTATTTACATATCGAGAAATAAATGAAAGAGTAAATAGACTTTCACATGGTTTACAAGATCTTGGAATTAAAAAAGGAGATCATGTTGCTTACTTAGCATCGAATACAGTGGAAATGTTTGAAGGATTTTATGGCGTGTATCAGCTTGGCGGGATTATGGTTCCTCTTAATATTCGATTAAAGCCTGAAGATTACTTATTTATTTTAAACCATAGTGAGTCTAAAGTATTATTTGTTGACCAAGATTTATATGATTTTATTGTACCAATTAAAGATCGATTAGAAACGGTTGAGCATATTATTGTTCATTATAAAGACAAGGAAACTCCTGAAATCGATTATGATGCTTGGCTAGAAAGGTATTCTGCTGATGCTTTCAATCGTGCTGAGTTAGATGAGAATGATGTATGCAGCCTTCTATATACAAGTGGTACAACAGGAAATCCAAAGGGTGTCATGTTAACGCATCGCAATAATTATCTTCATGCCCTAAGTACTATGCATCACTTCCGTATTACAGACCGTGATGTATACTTACATGTTTTACCGATGTTCCATGTGAATGGTTGGGGTACACCATTTTCCTATACAGCAAACGGGGCTACTCATGTTTTTCTTAGAAAAGCTACTCCAGCGGCTATTCATAATCTAGTGAAAGCTCGTAAAGTAACGGTTTTAAACATGGCTCCAACTGTATTAAATGCTTTACTAGAGCATCATGCGAAGAATCCTGTTGAATTCGAGCAAGATGTCCGTACTTTCATTGCCGGATCAGCGCCGCCACCTGCATTTGTTACACGTGTTGAACAGGAATTAGGATGGGAATTCATTCAAATTTATGGAATGACTGAATGTTCCCCAGTAAGTGCGATTTCCAGAATCCGATCATCATTACCTGAATTATCACCATCAGAACAGGCTAAAGTGAAGGCTAAAGCAGGGTATCCAATGATTGGTTGTGAGCTTAAAGTTGTTGATGAAAACGGAGAAGAAGTTGCTCATAATGGAAAAGAAATAGGTGAAGTTGTATACAGAGGACATGGTACGATGTTAGGCTACTGGAAGAATGAAGAAGCAACAATGGAAACCATTCGAAACGGCTGGCTTCATACAGGGGATATGGCGACAATCGACGAAAATGGATATATTGATATTGTTGATAGAAAGAAAGATGTAATCATCAGTGGTGGAGAGAATATTTCTTCTATTGAAGTAGAAGGAGTATTATATGAGCACCCAGCTATTCTTGAAGCTGCTGTTATCGCTGCTCCTCATGAAAAATGGGGCGAAACTCCACATGCTATTGTTGTTTTAAAAGAAAATCAACATGTCACTGAAGAAGAAATTATTAAGTTCTCAAGAGAACGATTAGCACACTTTAAAGCAGTAACAGGAGTTACATTCGTTGAAGAGCTCCCTAAAACAGCATCTGGAAAAATTCAAAAAGTTCATCTTCGTAATGATCATTGGAAGGCTCAAGGCAAAGGTGAACGTTTGGTGAATTAAAAGCAATATGATGAAAGTCGATCATTTTATGGTCGGCTTTTTTATTGTGGTAATTTACCATAATTACATTTAATGGTAAAAAGTGGTTGACTTGTTCTTTATATAGAACTAAAATGGATGGTGTAATCATTATTTTTCTAAACCTTGGTTTGTTATTATGGTATTTGCACTTTCTCTTTAATAAATTCCTGACATAAAAAAGGTTATATTTAATAATATTAATCAAATACATAGTACTTAATATAAGACTACTATATATTTATTTTAACAATTGAATAAACGCCACTACACTTCTTGGAATTATTACACTACAAAAAGTAACTGGATGCTAAATAATATTTCTAAGAAAGGTTTGATAAAATATGGCGAAAGTAAAAAAAGCTATCATACCTGCAGCTGGACTTGGAACGAGATTTTTACCGGTTACGAAGGCTATGCCGAAAGAAATGCTACCAATTGTAGATAAGCCAACAATTCAATACATTGTTGAAGAAGCGATTGATTCAGGAATTGAAGATATTATTATAGTAACAGGTAAAGGTAAGCGTGCTATTGAAGACCATTTTGATAATGCTTTTGAACTTGAAAACAATTTAATGGAGAAAAGTAAATTTGAATTATTGGAAAAAGTTCAAGCTTCTTCTAAAGTAGATATTCACTACATTCGACAAAAAGAGCCAAAAGGATTAGGTCATGCCGTATGGTGTGCAAGAAAATTTATTGGCAATGAGCCATTTGCCGTTCTTCTTGGTGACGATATTGTTCAAGCTGAAACTCCTTGCTTAAAACAGTTAATAAATGAATATAATAAAACGCTTTCTTCTATAATTGGAGTACAGACTGTTCCTGATGATACGACCCATCGTTACGGAATTATAGACCCAAGCAATCAAATAGGAAGACGGTACGAGGTATATAACTTTGTTGAAAAACCTAAAAAAGGAACGTCGCCATCTAACTTAGCCATTTTAGGGCGTTATGTCTTTACACCGGAAATATTTATATTTTTAGCGGAACAAGAAAAAGGGACGGACGGGGAGATTCAATTAACGGATGCTATTCAAAAATTAAATAAAATTCAACGAGTTTTCGCCTATGACTTTGAAGGGAAGAGATATGATGTGGGGGAAAAATTGGGTTTTATCCTAACTACAATTGAGTTTGCCCTAAAGGATGAAACACTTAAAGGTGAAGTAGTGCAATTTCTAGAGAATTTAATAGAAAAACAAAAAATGTAAGTGTCGCTATTTTAAATAGGGAGGGTTCAGGGTGAATTGTGTGAATTGTCAAATAGATTCGAAAGAAAAATGCTTGTATTTAAGTTTAATAGCTGATTTCTAGCTTGGAGGGTAAAGAATGGAGAAGAATACTTTTCCTGTTTTAGATGTAAACGATGAAGGCCTTTTTACTGTTCAGGATATTGATACTGAGAATACTTTCTCGACTTTCCCTGTTTTAGATATGAGCACTGGGAGCATCCTTCCTGTTTCAGGTATAAGGAATACATATATGAAACCAAGGATTGTTGCTTTTATTCCAGCACATAATGAAGAGAAATCAATTCGTGATTGCTTATGTGGTTTAGCAGATCAAACGTTACCGAAAGATATTGAACTAGATGTAATTGTTATTGCAGATAATTGTACAGATCAAACAGAAGAAATAGCAAAACAAACGGGGGAGGAATTCAAACTAAATTTGACAGTTTTAACAACGAAAAATAATAAACTGCGAAAGGTAGGAGCGTTAAATACAGCATGGAAATATGTTTACGGTGATGTTCTAGATTTATATGATCAAAAATTAACTCCATATCAGCAATTTTATAAGAAATCAGTTAAAGCTATACTTGGTATGGACGCAGATAGTCGATTGGCACCGAAGGCATTACTTCATTTGTGGGAAGGACTAAGAAGTTCTCGAAATATTGGCGGCGTAATGGCTAAGTACACAATGAGGATGCCAAAAAAGAAAAGTTTAATTCCAAAAGACGATGTCAATTATGAAGAGTTGATTGCAAGTGGTGAGTATGGAGGACCGATTGCACGGTGGTGGACGCATCAACAAAAACAAGATATGGCAAGCTGGTTATTAAATCTTCAATATCATGGTGGAAGTACGTATGTACTTGGAGGTCAAGCAACATTGTTTCGGCCAGAGGCATTACAGGACGTTGTAGATGAAAATAGGTTAGACGGTCCTTGGCAAAATGACAGTGATGTTGAGGATATGTTATTAACCTGGCAATTGCAAAAATCAAAATGGAAAACGTTAATTAGTCCAAAAGCACGTTGCTTTGTTGATTCTATGAGGTCATACCATACTTTCCGGCAACAGCGAAATAAATGGAAATCAGGAACCGTTGAATTATTAACAAATAGTGATTTAGAAGTAAAAACTAGACACAAAGGAAAGCTATGGCGGGAACAAATAAAAACATTTATGGAACTTATTATTCGGGTTTTATTTGTTACATTACTTGTTACAGCTTTAGCGATAGATCAGTTTTATTGGTCTTGGATATGGATTATTCCTATTGTTTTAGCATCTGTTCTAAATACTATACTTGCTCTTAAGACTCCGATGCATAGACCGATAGATGTTATATTGGCGGGTCTGCTTATTAGTCCTGAAATATATTTGTGGGTCAATTTGATTACGTTTGGCCAGGTATGGTTAGATAAACTATCTGCACATAAAAAAGATGGTTGGGCAAATCAATATAATGCTGAGAGCGGCAAGACAAGTAGTAAGCTTATCCAAGGTATTATAATGTTTTTTCTTCTTATTGTAATAGGAGTCTTTGCATGTCTGCATTTTAGAGACTATTTAACAAGTAATTCTGTTCAAATGTCTGTTTACCCTTATTTAATGACAGGGTGGGTAATATTAACTTTCTTAACTATTATAGCATCATTAATTATGCTCTATCAGATTTGGACACTGAGAGGTCGACATACAGCATAAGTAAAAAATTTAATCCCCTCTCGTTTACGGAATGAATAGTAATATGAGAGTTAAGGGAAAATACTAAACGCTTATTTTACTCAAATATCGATGAAACATTCATTATTCCACAAAGAATGAGAATATCTTTACATTCCCTCTTAATTTATAAAAATCCAATTCTACTAAAAAAATTTTATTTATTGATAAAATTACTCCCATTTATACAAAAACTATGTTAATATTAAGAAAAATGAATAAAAAGCAACAAATTGGAGGAGCCTGTCACTAACGGGCTCTTTTTGCGTTTTTTTAAGGGGGGAAAGGAATTTGGAACTATATCTTCAGCTATTCATTGTTATCATTGCGACGAAGCTTGCAGGAGTTATTTCAGTTCGTTTTGGGCAGCCTTCGGTATTGGGGAAACTCATTATCGGGGTCATTATTGGGCCGGCTGTGTTAGACTGGGTACAAAATACCGAGGTTATTGAGGCATTAAGTCATATTGGGGTTCTATTATTAATGTTTATTGCCGGTTTAGAAACGGATTTAAAAGAACTGAATAATAATAAAACGTCATCATTGACCGTTGCGTTTGGTGGAGTTATTCTACCGTTAATTGGCGGATACTTCTCAGGACTTGCTGTTGGCATGGATCAACACCATGCGATTTTCCTCGGTCTATTGCTTTGTGCAACTTCGGTTAGTATTTCGGTTCAAACGTTTAAAGAACTTGGGCAGCTTCAAAGCCGAGAAGGAACGACTGTGTTAGGTGCGGCGATTGCTGATGATATTATTGTTGTTGTTGCTTTAGCATTTATGATGAGTTTCTTAGTCGGTGACGATGTAAACCTTGGTGCTGTTATCGGCGGGAAAGTAGTGTTCTTTGCTATTATAGCTTTACTGGCATGGAAGGTTGTTCCGTTTATGATGAGCAAGCTTGGAAGAATTAAAATTACTCAACCAGCTATGAGTATCGCGCTGGGAATTTGCTTCTTGTTCGCTTATATTTCAGAATATTTCGGCGTGGCTGGTATTATCGGTGCCTTTGCGGCGGGGATTGCAATTGCTCAAACTGAATTTAAAGAAGAAGTGGAAAGAAAAATTGAACCAATTGCTTATACGCTGTTCGTACCGGTTTTCTTTGTTAGTATTGGACTAACTGTTACGTTCGATGGTTTTCTAGATAACATTTTCATCATTATTGGCTTATCATTAGTGGCCATTTTTACAAAATTAATTGGTGCTGGAATAGGTGCTAGGATTACGGGGTTCAATACTCGTTCTTCCATTACCATTGGAGCGGGAATGATTTCACGAGGAGAAGTTGCTCTTATTTTGGCAACGCTCGGGTTAAGTGAAAATTTACTAGCTCCTGAATATTTCACAACTATTATTATCGTCGTAATTGTAACGACTCTTGTAACACCGCCATTGTTAAAATATTTTATCAGTAAACAAGAAGATAATAAAAAAGCAGCTTAATGAAAATCCTGAAAGAAGATTCGAATCTTCTTTCAGGATTTTTTTGATAAAATAAAAACGATTATATAAAATCCTAAAGAAAAATGGCCTCCATAATTCCGTTTTAAGGCTGTTGTTTTTTGATTTGCTAGTCATTTCCTCCCGAACATCTTAAAATGCAAATTTGACGATTTAAATGAGGTTTAAGGAAACTTTTGATTTTTTGCTATTTTGCGATGTTTGTTTTCATAATATTCCGAATGTAACAAAGAACCTGTATTGATACATTCAAAATCCTATTAAATCAATGGTTTCAGCGATTTCATTTTTTAAAAAACTTAGCGTTTTTTTCATACATACATTACAATAAAAGAAGGGGGAAGGGGGCGTGGTTATATGATGCACACAACTTCGAAAAAAATAAAAAACGTCCAGCCGATTCGCAGGCTAGATCAAATAGAAGGTATGAAAAAAGCGTTACTCAAATATTGCAGCTATCGGGATTATATGATGTTTACGATTGGGATTAATATTGGACTTCGAATTGGGGACTTGTTGCAATTGCGTGTTAAAGATGTATTGGATGGTACACATATTGTGATTGTCGGACAAAAAACAGAGAAGATTAAACGCTTCCTCATTAATCCACAATTGCGAAAAGAAGTGAAGAAATATGTACGAAAAACGAAATTGAAAAGTGATGATTATTTATTTCCGAGTCGAAAAGGAGCGGGGCCGATTACGAGGGTACAAGCATATCGTGTGCTTAACAAAGCAGCGGAGATGGCTGATGTCCCAGATGTAGGAACACATACCCTTCGAAAAACATTTGGTTATCTACATTATCAAAGGTTTAAAGACCTTGCTTTATTACAACAGATTCTCAATCACTCCAATCAAAAAGATACGATGATTTATATCGGACTCACTCAAGACTTGATGGATGAAACGTTAATGGATTTTTATTATTAATCAAGTTGCAACGAAAAAACATTACCAACATATGTGAGTGATGTTTTTCGTTTATATCAAATTTTTAAGAGAGAGAAAGCTGTTCGTGAAGGAACGCAGGAACATCATTCGCATCGCTCATCCTAAGTTTAGAGAACAATTAACTGCTGAAGCTAAAAAAATGGGGTATCTATTATAAGGAAAGTGCCGGCGCGCTTGTGGGTCGGTTTTAAAATTTTTTTGAACAAATATCTTGAAAGTCAAAAAAGGTCAAGGTATAATAGTCTCGAAGGTCAAAGTTAGTCAAAGTCAAATCTGATCTTGATTATAAGGAGGAGTACTCAATGAAATGTGAAAAATGCAAAGTGAATCAAGCAAATGTTCAATTTCGCATAAATCTAAATGGTCAACAACATGATTTAGCATTGTGCTCCGTTTGTTATAAAGAAGAACGTAATAAATTAGGAGCTGCTATGGGAGGTATGAATATGGGGAAATTCCCGACAAATGATGATTTATTTTCATCCTTCATGCAACAGCCATTTCATAAAAATAGTTCTATTCCATCACAAACAGAAGGTGGTAATAGAGGAGGGTTACTTGACGAGTTCGGTCGTAATTTAACTGATGCAGCAAAAGCTGGATTAATTGATCCTGTCATCGGTCGTGATGAAGAAGTAAAACGTGTGATTGAAATATTAAATAGAAGAAACAAAAACAATCCTGTGTTAATTGGTGAACCTGGGGTCGGTAAAACAGCAATTGCAGAAGGGTTAGCTTTAAAAATTGCAGAAGGAAAAGTACCCGCAAAATTGCAATCTAAAGCAGTCTATATGCTGGATGTTGCTTCTCTTGTTTCAAATACTGGAATTCGCGGTCAATTTGAAGAGCGAATGAAACAGCTTATTGCTGAATTACAAGAGAGAAAAAATGTAATTCTTTTTATTGATGAAATTCATCAATTAGTAGGCGCTGGTTCAGCAGAAGGGTCTATGGATGCCGGAAATATTTTAAAACCAGCTTTAGCAAGAGGCGAATTACAACTAGTTGGTGCGACGACACTTTCTGAATATCGCCAAATCGAAAAAGATGGAGCGTTAGAACGACGATTCCAGCCTGTTCAAGTGTCAGAACCGACACCAGAAGAAGCCCTTACTATTTTAAAAGGGTTACAAGAACGTTATGAAGCATATCATAGTGTCACTTATAGTGAAGAAGCACTTAAAGCAGCTGTTGAACTTTCACATCGTTATATTCAAGATCGCTTTCTTCCAGACAAAGCGATTGACTTAATCGATGAAGCCGGTTCTAAACTTAATTTAACAATTGAAGGAATTGAAGAGGAACAGGCGAAAGCTCGTTTAGCTCAAATTTATAAAGAAAAAGAACAAGCATTGAAAGAAGAAGCCTATGAAAAAGCCGCTACTTTACGCGATGAGGAAGAGAAATTAGAAAAAATGCTTCAATCAGGCGTAGATGTAGAAAAACCAATGGTAACGGTTGAAGATATTCAAGCAATCATCGAACAAAAAACAGGTATTCCAGTTGGTAAGCTTCAAGAAAATGAGCAAGAAAAAATGCTTCATTTACAAGAGGCATTAGCGAAAAAAGTAATTGGTCAAGGTGAAGCCGTTCAAAAAGTAGCGAAAGCTGTACGAAGAAGTCGAGCTGGATTGAAATCGAAGCATCGCCCAATTGGTTCCTTCCTCTTCGTTGGACCTACAGGTGTCGGTAAAACAGAATTATCGAAAGCGTTAGCCGAAGAATTATTTGGATCTAAAGATGCAATGATTCGTTTCGATATGAGTGAATACATGGAGAAACATAGTGTTTCTAAATTAATTGGTTCTCCTCCAGGTTATGTAGGTCATGAAGAAGCGGGACAATTAACAGAAAAAGTACGTCGTAAACCGTATAGCATTATTTTATTAGATGAAATTGAAAAGGCGCATCCTGAAGTGATGAATCTATTCTTGCAAATTTTAGATGATGGACGGTTAACAGATAGTCAAGGTCGTACAGTAAATTTCAAAGATACAGTCATTATTATGACAAGTAATGCTGGGGTAACAGAAAAACGCAAAGAAATGGGATTCTTAAAAAATACAACCGTTACCGAAGCGAACATTTTACAATCACTTGGAAACTTCTTTAAGCCAGAGTTTTTAAATCGCTTCGATAGTATTATTGAATTTTCTGCGTTACAAAAAGAAGATTTATTACAAATTGTCGAGCTTATGTTACAAGATCTTTACACAACACTTGATGCACAGCAACTATTATTAGAAGTAACGGATGCTGCAAAAGAAAAATTAGTCGAACTTGGATACAACCCATCGTTCGGGGCTCGTCCACTTCGTCGTGTTATCCAAGAACAGCTAGAAGATGGTATAGCAGACTTTATTTTCGAACAACCAGAAGTGAAATCTTTCAAAGCGATTGTTGAGAATGAAAATGTAAAAATTGTCGAAATGGAATAGTATGTATCGAATACCTCCTGATTTCCAGGAGGTATTTTTTATGTAATAAGGTCATATTTGTCTCTTCTTGTAATACTTTGTCTATAAATTGTAATATTCCTGTGAAGTAAGCGAAAAAAAGTTTTCGTATAATACAAGTATGAAATTGATGTAGGAGGTATGTATGCTAAAGAAAATCATTGTTGGATTGTTGTTCATTGTCACATTGAGTATCGGAATTACTTTAAATGAAGATAAAGCAGAAGCTGCAACATATCATACTAAAGCAATCTCTGTAGCCAAAAGTCATCTAGGCGTAAAATATAAATGGGGCGGCATTTCACCAAGTGGATTTGATTGCTCCGGACTTGTGAAATATGCATATGGTAAACAAGGCAAAACATTACCGCGAACGGCTGCGGAAATGTACAAGAAGGGGAAAAAAGTAAGTTCATTACAAAAAGGGGACTTAATGTTCTTCGCTCCAAACAAAGCATCAAGACCGACCCATGTAGCCATTTATGTAGGAGATAATCAATTTATTCATTCTTCTTCTTCAAAAGGTGTTTCTTATGCTAAAACAAGTAATAGTTACTGGAAACCTAGATATATTGGAGCCAAACGGATTTAATACATAATATTTTCATACATAAATAGAAATCATCAAAAAGGCGGGCTGTCTAAACCCGTCTTTTTGATGATTTTTCCACATTTAATGTAAGTCCGTATTCAAACAATCAAGACATATAAAAGAGCAGTGCCTTTTGGTACGAAAAGTTAATAACGTGAATGATCAACCTAAAAATCGGCAGCAGCATATAACATAACCTTGTTTTAAAAATCAAGGCAAAGTGGTGGATATATTATAGCAATTCAAACGTCTCTCTTGCGGCTTGTTCAATAAAAGTGCATGGTTCATCTTCTGTCATCATGACCAGCATATGCATAGCTCTAGAACAAGCAGTATAGAAAAGTGTTCTATCTGATTCAAGGGCGTAGTGTTGTTTAGATGCATTTGGAATAATAACAGCATCAAACTCAATTCCTTTAGCCAAATAAACTGGAAGTACGAGCAATCCTTTTTCAAATGAATATGTTTGCTCATTTATTTGTTTGACGGATATTTTATGCTGTAATAAATGATAAATCATAGTACTTTCTTGTAATGTCTTACATATGATAGCGATTGTTTCATATCCTTTATCAAGCAGTTCTTTTACGTTTGCACTCAAGGTCTCTGCTATATCAGCCTTATTACTTAATGTTATCAGCTTTGGTTTTTCTCCTTCGCGTTCAAACGGTTCGATTAACTCTTTACCTGGAGCAAAGTATTTAGTGAACTCAACAATTTGCTTAGTAGAACGATAACTTTTGGTCAGAGTAATTCTTTCTTGATTTTTCTCCAGTTCTTCAGGAATAAGCGGGTTTGCCGTTGTAGCGTAGGTGTATATGCCCTGATTAACATCTCCTAGTATGGTCATTCTTGTATACGGAAAGATGTACTTTATATAAGCAAACTGAAATGCGGAGTAATCTTGAACTTCATCGATAAACAAATGACGGACGGATTGATTTGTATGATTCCCTAGCAAGCGGTCTTTAAAATATGAATATGGTGCAGCATCTTCCCACGTCAAAAACTTGTGAGATAGATTGGCTTCTGTATGAACAGAAATTTCTTTCCAATCTTCTGGTTTTTCTTCAAACTCTCCCTTCGTGAAAAGCTCACGGTAAGTTGCTAAGATATGGACAAACTCCAATTGCTTCACACGCCTTTTAATTGGGGAGAAATACTTGTTTACGACTTCTGATCGGAGAAATTTTTCTTCTCTGTCAGGATCATCTTCGTCTTCTTTTTGACTTTTGTAATAGGCCTTCATATAGTCTTCTTTATCTAATAACTCTATTTTCTCTGTAACCCAGTCTTTCTTTTTTTCCGCCTTCTGCTGTTTATATATTTCTTTTAGCAACCATTTCGAAACAAGTTCCATTCTATTAGGAATTGCGATTTCTTGATCTAAAGAATAAAAATAATCACGAATTTGTTCTTTTGAAATAAGAATCTGTTTACGGAACGTCAGATTTTTAAAGCGGATTCCGCCATATTTTAATCGAGAAATATATTCATCCAACATATGTTTAAAGTCTAATCTTGATTTAAAGTCGATGTTTTTTAAACGAACTGCATAATCTTTACTATCCATTTTTGTAAGAGTATATTCTATTTGTTCAAAAGGTGATTCAATCCTAATATCATTTTCTATTCCCTTTTTCAAGAAGTCCAATAAAGTCGTTTGGTTAATATTTGTTTCTCCTAACTCAGGTAGTACATTGGAAATATAGCTCGAAAATAAAGGGTTGGGTGAAAAGAGAAGAAGGTTATTAGCAGTTAACTTTTCTCGAAAGCGGTACATTAAGTAGGCGATACGTTGTAAAACAGCAGACGTTTTTCCGCTTCCAGCTACCCCTTGTACGATTAAGAGACTGCTTCGTTCATTTCTAATAATTTTGTTTTGTTCCTTTTGAATAGTTGCTACAATGCTTTTCATTGCTGTACTCGCATTATTTCCAAGTGCTTGCTGGAGAAGTTGGTCACCTATTGTAACTCCAGTATCAAACATGCCTTCAATTAAGCCATGTCTTATAATGAACTGTCTCTTCAAGGTCATTTCCCCTGTTATCGTTCCTTGCATCGTCTCATATTGTGCCTTACCAGGAGAATAATCATAGTACAGACTGGAAATAGGCGCACGCCAATCATAGATTAGAAAGTTTTCCTCATTATGATCCATCAAGGAAGCAATGCCGATATAAATCTGTTCCTCTTCATTTCCTGGATTTTCGATAAAATCAATTCTCCCAAAATAAGGGGAGTCCTTTAGCTTATTTAATGTTTTTAGTTCTTCGCCAACTTTTCCATGAAATCTTTCTCGTTCCGATAATAGCTCGGCCTGCTGTTTCAGACTAGCTTGTGTTTCAATTACATCATCTGGCTCATCCAAATTGACCGTGACATCTTCCCAAAAGTTTTTACGAAGACCAATGATACTTTCTTTTAACTCAGTAGCCTTGGAATATAACTTGTTCTTTTTGTAGTCAATTTCACGGATGACATCATTAATTCGGTGTTGTTCAGTTTCACGATTCATTACATCAGCCCCGTTCTATATGCTTTTGTTTTCATTACATAAAATAACAAAAGTGGAAACTTGGTTATTCTATCACATGCAGATATTTACAACAACCCTATTTGCAGATTTGATTCGTTTAATCGTTAATATGTTAGACATCCTACCTTCAAATCCCTTGTTCAATAGAAACTCTTCTGTTTTGATTCATATAAAGAGAATATTCGTATCAAACTAATAATGTTTTATATCAAAGAGAGATTTGTTACTGTCGGAAATACTGGTTATTTTTTGAAAAATAAAGCATCTAGAACACTATGTTTAAGTTTTTAATCTATTTTTCGGTTTTTGTAACGAAGATGTTCAAATAAGTGCTTATATACAGATTGATTAATGAATAAAGCATAGGAGGAAAAAATAGTGGGGGTCTGTGAACTTTGTGGTCGTAATGGAGTGGAAACAACGGTTCATCATCTACTTCCAAAAGAGATGTGGGAGGGACATTTGAATCAACCGCAAAATTATGTATACCTTGTCATAAACAAATACATGCCCTCTACACGAATGAGGAAATCGCTGCACGTTTAACAACGTTGCGTGAGATGAGGGAAGATGAAAAACTCTCACGTTTTATTAAATGGCTGTGAAAGCAACCGCCTACTAAATTAATGAAAATAAAAAAATCGAATGAACGGAAAGCAGAAGGGTAGATAAAAACATATATGTTGCAACCGTATATTTTTGTATACTACTGGTAAGCATGTCGGGTTATATACCCTATAAAAGCCTATAGCTGGTGCCTTTTAAAAGATACATGTTTTATCAAAAAACAGGCGAGAATACCCCTTCCTCAAGGAATGTGAAGGGTGATAGCCCGATGAGTAGGGAGGGGATGAATCGCCTTCTGATTGGGATGGCTTACTTGCCATCTCGATTGTCCGACTGTTGGTTGAATCATAAGAAAATGACGATGATAGGAGTACCATCTCCTTTGTCCTTCTGATTAGTGACTCTTTCATAAAAAAGGGAACTGATGTTTGTATCCTGGAGTTTATATATGGTATAATAAGGTAAATGGTGAAGGAGGTGCTCAACCATGTTCATCCACAAAGCCTTTAAATTTCGCTTATACCCTAATCAGAAACAAATGGAAC
>NZ_QWVS01000043.1 GCF_003570725.1 Peribacillus asahii | reverse complement strand
TAGAGATAGCTTCAAAGACTTACCTATCGCTATAGAGGAGGAATTTCTTTGGTATTAGTTCTTTTATATACTTAATAAAAAAACCACTTGCAAGAACTGGCTCCTTGTTTTCTTTATAAAAAGTTGCTATGCATCATTGGTCGATAATCTGGTTTTGACTGCTCCCACAGCTGAAGCAGTGGGATTCCCGCATTATTCAGTGCCTTTTAAAAGTTCTGTATTTCAGCATACCTATGACTATTGCTGAGCTGTGGTTAGAAAAAATACACGCCTTATTAAATATAAAAATGGAGGGAATTGGACAACTGCTTTTTATTCTTTCTCTTTTTCTTTCCTATTAGTTACATTTACAATGTCTGTTATAAGACGTATCTTCAATAATAAATACGATTTCTCTTAGATGGCGGTTGTTAATCGACAATAAGGGTCAAAAAGAATATAGGAACATTTGAAGAATGATTAAATCTGCATATTTGTTTTAATTATTCACAATTTTTTCTCTACATTAACTTAAATATCCTACTGATTTTCTGTTAATAAGCACCGAAAACGGTCGTTTGGATATAAAACACTCAGAACATAAAAAGCCCTGATTTTTCTGCCTAGCATAGAAAAATCAGGGCTTTTCCTTCACAAAAATGTTTTAGCGTATAATATACCCGTTTTGTCGACAGGACCCCCATAATAGACACTTTTAAATAGATACAGCTTGAAGTTTTCATTTTCTTTTCCTGAGTTGTATAGGTTAACTCTATGCCCTTTTAATCAAAATATATCGAATATTTATTAGCGCTACCTTATGAATGAATTTTCACTACATTATGATTAATCCAGCCATTTAATCAGCGTTTTTCCTACCTCTTAAAAAACTATTAAAGAATGATTCATTGTATATTTGGAATAATAACTTTGTATTTGTATAGTTAGTCAAAAAGGAGGGAACCCAGATGGATATTCAAAAATTAGCCGATCATGAGTCATTGGATCTACATGAAGTTATTAATTTTAAAACCCTATGCTTAGCGAAATCAAAACTAATGCAAGGACTGGTATTTGATCAGGATTTGAGAGCATTAATGCAAAAAGATGTCGAACAATCCATGCAAGCGCTTGGAGAATTACAGGCAATTTATCAACGCGCACCTTTTGAAGCTCCAGTTCCTCAAAACCGGCCAACACCAATAATAAATTAAAAAGGAGGCGAATTCATTGAACAATGACTATTTAGACCCTATAAACTCGCTACACGTACCAGAGCTAGCAGATACCACATTTGCGATGGATTTACTTCTTCGTGCCAAAGAAGGTGTGCGAAATATTGCTGTTGCATTAACGGAGTCTGCATCACCTGATGTTAGAACCCTCTTACGAAACCAGTTAATGCAAGGTATTGCTATGCACCAAGAAATTACAGAACTAATGATTAATAAAAAATGGTTCCATCCATACGAACTAAGTGAACAGTATAAACTAGATCAACTCTCTGCCAACAATACATTGATGATTGGCAAAATGAATCTATTCCCTGTTGAGACCAATAGAAAAGGTATGTTTGACCGGACACCTGATGATCACTAACACTGGAGGCTGTAACCAATGAAGGCAGTAACGTATCAAGGTATTAAAAATGTTGTAGTCAAAGAAGTTCCAGATCCAAAGATTGAAAAACCAGATGACATGATTATTAAAGTAACGAGTACAGCTATATGTGGATCTGATTTACATTTAATTCATGGCATGATTCCTAACCTGCAAGAAAACTATGTTATTGGTCATGAACCAATGGGAATTGTCGAAGAAGTTGGTCCAGGTATGACTAAGCTAAAAAAGGGAGATCGAGTCATTATTCCCTTTAATATAGCATGCGGTGAATGCCATTACTGTAAAAACCATTTGGAAAGCCAATGTGATAATTCAAATGATAATGGTGATATGGGTGCCTATTTCGGATATTCTGGTACGACGGGTGGCTATCCAGGTGGGCAAGCTGAATATTTAAGAGTGCCATTTGCCAACTTTACTCATTTCAAAATTCCAGAGACTTGTGAAGAACCAGATGAAAAGTTAGCAGTTATTGCCGATGCGATGACTACTGGTTTTTGGAGTGTTGACAATGCAGGTGTAAAGGATGGAGATACAGTTATTGTTCTTGGCTGTGGTCCGGTTGGTCTTTTTGCTCAAAAATTCTGTTGGTTAAAAGGAGCCAAGCGTGTCATTGCCGTAGATTATGTCAATTATCGCCTGCAGCACGCAAAGCGCACCAACAAAGTAGAAATTGTTAACTTTGAGGACCATAAGAATGTAGGAAGTTACCTGAAAGAAATCACCAAAGGCGGCGCTGATGTTGTCATTGATGCAGTTGGTATGGACGGTAAAATGACTGATATGGAGTTCCTTGCAAGCGGAATGAAGCTTCAAGGGGGAGCATTAAGTGCGTTTATCATGGCTTCACAAGCAGTGCGTAAAGGCGGGACAATTCAAGTTACTGGCGTTTACGGCGGCAGATATAATGGTTTCCCTCTTGGAGATATTATGCAGCGAAATATCAATATCCGCTCCGGTCAAGCACCTGTCATCCACTATATGCCATATATGTTTGAATTAGTTTCGACCGGAAAAATTGATCCAGGAGATGTCGTAAGTCATGTACTTCCACTAAGTGAAGCAAAGCGTGGCTATGAGATTTTTGACACAAAAATGGATGATTGTATAAAAGTCGTGTTGAAACCTTGAGGAAGGAGGTATACAAAATGAAATACGCCTTACATGAAGTTCTTGAGGTCCATGAGATGGCTGCATTTAAGACCACTTGTTTAACTAAATCCAAAACGATGAAAGGGTTAGTTACAGATCAGCTATTAAAAGATATTATGCAGCAAGACATTGATATATCTACGAGACAATTACAAGAATATGCTTCTATCCTTTCCAACGCTAAGCAGTAAATTAGGAGATGAATGAACATGAATCCAATCATTGAAACTTTAACTGGCATGGACGCACTATCGGATCAAGTAGTTGCAATGGATCTACTCATTTCAGCAAAAAGTGGAATTAGAAATTATGCCATGGCAGTTACGGAGGCAGGAACACCGGAAATTAAAGAAATGCTCACTCGCCATTTAGTGGAAGCTCTTGATATGCACGAACAAATATCCACATATATGACGGAAAAAGGATGGTACCATGCTTGGGATACAAACGAACAGATTAGTTTGGATTTAAATAATATCAATACAGCATTGAACTTACCGACATTGTAAAAAATTTTCAGGAACAGTTTAACACTTACCAAACAAACTGTTCCTATTAAACCATTTTGAGTTTATTTGGCAGAAGTAAATAAAGTTAATACTTCTTGCTTACTCGTGTTTGTTTTACACTATATAATAAAAACAATTAATTGACTATTTTTATTATGAAAAGGTCGGAGCAGGAAACTCATCAATTTTGATACGAAGTAAACTATAAGGTTTCTGTCGTAAGTCTTTTCCATAATGAAATCTAGGCTGTCGATGTAATTGGTTCACAATGACATACAAGTATTGATCCGGACCAATTGAAAAAGTATCCGGCCACAAAATTCTCGGATCATGTGCGATAGTTTCCATTATGCCATTTGGAAATATCTTACGGATACTGTTATTTTCATAATCTCCAGCATAAACAGTTCCCTTTGCATCGGTGATCATTCCATCAGACGCACCTTTTTCTCCCCAATACTCCACATGATAGGGTAAATCCATGTCCGGTATCGTTCTGTCTCTCAGGGCTTCTGTTGAAATCGAGAACAAATGACGACTGGTTAGTGGAGCAAAAAATAATATCTTTCCATCGGGAGAAATCGCAAGACTATCAGAGGCCAATCTAAATGGAGAAGTTGAACCGTCTTTGTTTCGATTCATTAAAATTTGACCTTCTACTTTTGGTAAAAAATAGGGATCGGGTGAAGTTGAATTCGCCCCATTTAACCGTCTAAACGCGTTTCCATTTGATAAATCTACGACGATAATAGCGCCTGGTCCTCTTGAAGAAGAATCTGTTATATAGGCATACCCAGCTTTTCCAACACGAAAATCAAATCGGACATCATTCAGATAAGTTGTGGAAAGGACAACATCTTCTGTAAAGGTATATACTTTTCTTATTGTATTAGTTTTTAGATCAACAGCAACTAGTTTTGCCCCTCCTTTTATTGGTTCAGAAAAATTCGGTGCCGCAGTATCTAATACCCAAAGTGTTCCCCTACCATCCGCGACTACACTTTGGACACTGATGAAAGACATTGTGATATTCCCTGGGTCAAACAAATTAGTTTCGTAACTAGGATAAGGTTGCAATTGACCCCCAACAATTTCAGCCACGGTAAATTTAACGACATCTCCCCATTTCGGAAAGCAAATGAAAATGCGACCGGTTTCCGACACACTCACACCTGTAGGCATAGCTCCATAAAATGAATAAACTAGTTCTAAATTACCGAAATATTTTTCACTAGGTAACATAGGTTTCATAATATCCTCCTCAAGCATTCAAACGGGATATCTCCTATATATGATTTATGTTTTTTCTAGTGCATGTTTCTTAATAAGTTTTTCTATACGAAAAGATGATTGAATTGATTGTTTTCGAAATTTAATAAGTCTGTCAGAAGAAAGAAAACATTTTAATTTAAAGGTCTCCAGATGAATTAGATTTCAATTAGCAGGTAGCGAAGTTCAATATTCCCGAATCAACGTTAAGCTGTTACAAATAAAAATTTGGAAAGTTTACTTTTCAAATTTAGGAAATAAAAAATTCAGTAAAAATGAAGATAATATCATTTTTCAAAATTATCATGGTCATTATTTAACACCTTATATTGTTCGTGAAATGATTCAAAAATACTGTAAAAAAGCTGGTGTAGAATATAATGGCACTCACGTGTTTAGACATACACACGCTGTTCTACTTCTTGAATCCGGTGCAAGTCTGAAATATGTATCTAATCGATTAGGACATAAAACCATTAAAACAACAGCGGATACGTATCTGGATATAACTGAAAAAATAGAAGAAGACGAACTTCAAAAGTTCGCCTCCTACACTAAAAGATAAAATCAAATCGGCACGTCACCAATTTTACATTTTATAACAATTACTCAAACCCTTGATATACAAAGGTTTCTTATTCATTAACCGATAGAACCTTCCATCTCGAACTTGATTAAACGGTTCATTTCTACGGCATATTCCATTGGAAGTTCTTTTGTAAATGGTTCAATGAAGCCCATAACGATCATTTCTGTTGCTTCTTGCTCAGAAATTCCACGGCTCATTAAGTAGAACAATTGCTCTTCTGATACTTTAGATACTTTCGCTTCATGCTCTAATGAAATGTTATCATTCAAAATTTCATTGTATGGAATCGTATCAGAAGTAGACTGATTATCCATAATTAATGTATCACACTCGATATTAGCACGCGCTCCATCCGCTTTACGTCCAAATTGTACGATTCCACGATACGTTACTTTTCCGCCGTGTTTTGCAATCGATTTAGATACAATTGTAGAAGATGTATTTGGTGCAAGGTGAATCATTTTAGCACCAGCATCTTGATGTTGTCCTTTACCAGCAATGGCAATAGATAATGTCATCCCACGTGCGCCTTCACCTTTTAAGATAACAGCTGGGTATTTCATCGTTAATTTAGAACCGATGTTACCATCAATCCATTCCATTGTTGCATTTTCTTCACATACTGCACGTTTTGTAACTAAGTTAAAGACGTTGTTCGCCCAGTTTTGAATCGTTGTATAACGGCAATATGCACCACGTTTAATGATGATTTCAACAACCGCACTATGAAGAGAGTTCGTTGTATAAACGGGAGCTGTACATCCTTCTACATAATGAACATGTGCGTCTTCGTCAACAATAATTAACGTACGCTCGAATTGTCCCATGTTTTCAGAGTTAATACGGAAATACGCTTGTAATGGCGTATCTACTTTTACACCTTTTGGTACATAGATGAATGAGCCACCAGACCATACAGCAGAGTTTAAAGCTGCAAATTTATTGTCTGTCGGTGGAATGACTTTCGCCCAATGCTCACGGAAAATATCTTCATTCTCTTTTAAAGCAGAGTCCGTATCTTTGAAGACAATTCCTAAGTCTTCCAAATCTTCTTTCATATTGTGATACACAACTTCTGATTCATATTGAGCAGACACACCTGCTAAATATTTTTGCTCCGCTTCAGGGATTCCTAGTTTATCAAACGTTTGTTTAATTTCATCCGGTACTTCATCCCATGATTTCTCTGATTTCTCAGATGGTTTTACATAATACGTAATCTCATCGAAGTTTAAACTTGCTAAATCTCCACCCCATTGAGGCATTGGCATATTATAGAAGTGTTCTAATGATTTTAAACGGAAGTCGAGCATCCATTGCGGCTCTTCCTTCATGCGTGAAATTTCTTCCACGATTTCTTTTGTTAAGCCACGCTTTGAACGGAAAATCGAGACGTCTCTATCCGCAAAGCCATATTTATAATCACCGATCTCAGGCATTTTCTTTGCCATAGCTCGTATTCCTCCTTTTCAAAGTGCTGAATGTGAATCAGCATTTTGATTGTTTATTCCTGAAGTCCTTTTTCCATCGCTTTCCAAGCTAATGTCGCACACTTAATACGTGCTGGAAATTTCGATACACCTTGAAGTGCTTCAATATCTCCAAGGTCCAAATCTTCTTCATCGTATTCTTTGCCTTGAATCATTTCAGAAAAAATATGTGACAACTTCATTGCCGTTTTAATATCTTTTCCTTTAATTGCTTCTGTCATCATGGATGCTGAACTCATCGAAATAGAGCATCCTTCTCCTTCAAACTTCACGTCAACCACTTTATCCTCCTCAACCTTCATCATTAAACGAATTCGGTCTCCACAAGTTGGGTTATTCATATCAACTGTCAGGCTGCCGTCTTCAAGAATACCTTTATTACGCGGTTTTTTATAATGATCCATAATGACTTGTCGGTAAAGTGTATCTAAGTTATTAAAAGACATTACTAAAATACTCCTTTGTTTTGATAAGTGATGAAACTAACTTATCAATGTCTTCTTCCGTGTTATATAGGTAGAAACTTGCTCGTGCTGTCGCTGAAACATCTAACCATTTCATTAATGGTTGAGCACAATGATGACCTGCACGTACGGCAATTCCATCTGCATCTAGAACTGTCGCTACATCATGCGGATGTACATCCTCTAAGTTGAATGTAATAACACCTGCACGTTTTGCCGAATCTTTCGGACCGTAGATTGTCAAACCTTCAATCGTCGACATTTTTTCCATTGCATATGCAGCTAAATGATGCTCATGACGTTCAATATTGTCTAACCCAATTTCCTCTAGGAAATCAATAGCCGCTCCTAAGCCAATTGCTCCAGCAATAATCGGAGTACCACCCTCGAATTTCCACGGAAGCTCTTTCCATGTTGATTCATATAAACCTACAAAATCAATCATTTCGCCGCCAAATTCAATCGGCTCCATGTTTTCTAATAATTCTTTTTTACCGTAAAGCGCTCCAATACCAGTTGGTGCAGCCATTTTATGACCAGATAAAGCGAAGAAATCACAGTCAAGGTCCTGCACATCCACTTTTAAATGCGGTGTGCTTTGTGCCCCATCCACAACCATAATGGCTCCGTGCTCATGAGCAATCGCCGCAATTTCTTTAACAGGATTGATTGTGCCAAGAACGTTTGACACATGCATAACAGATACGATTTTTGTTGCATTCGTTACCGTTGCTCGTACATCATCCAGTGAAATTGTACCATCTTCTTGAAGTGGAATATATTTCAACACAGCACCTGTTTGTTTCGCAACTTGCTGCCAAGGAATAATATTACTATGATGCTCCATATATGAGATGACAATTTCATCACCTTCTTGTACATTAGCCAGACCATAGCTTCTTGCTACCGTATTTAAAGAAGTGGTTGTTCCTCTAGTGAAGATAATCTCTTCAATAGAGGAAGCATTAATGAATTTACGAACCTTTTCACGAGCTCCTTCATACGCATCCGTAGCTTTTGTTCCAAGTGTATGCACTCCACGATGTACGTTCGAATTGTACCCGCGATAATATTGTTCAATCGCCTCGATAACTACAGCCGGTTTTTGCGATGTCGCAGCACTATCTAAATATACTAATGGCTGACCGTTCACTTCTTGATTTAATATAGGGAAAAGCTTACGAATTTCGTATGGGTTCATTACTTAACTTTCCTTTCAATGACCTCAACAAGTTGTTTTTTCACACCTTCGATTGGAAGTTCGTTAACAACAGGGGCCAAGAATCCGTGAATAACTAAACGTTCTGCTTCTTGTCTGGAAATACCACGGCTCATTAAATAATAAAGTTGCAATGGATCTACGCGACCTACAGATGCTGCGTGTCCTGCTGTAACATCATCTTCATCAATAAGAAGAATTGGGTTCGCATCTCCACGAGCTTTTTCACTTAACATAAGCACGCGTGATTCTTGTTCAGCATTTGCTTTCGTTGCACCGTGCTCAATTTTTCCGATTCCGTTGAAAATACTAGAAGCACTATCTTTCATAACTCCGTGCTTTAGAATTTGTCCATCGGAACGTAAGCCGTGATGAATCACTTGCGTAGTAAAGTTTTGTTTTTGTTCTCCACGACCAACAACAACTGTTTTCGTGTCACCTGAAGAACCATCGCCCATTAGATACGTTGTATTATCGGAAATTGTGTCCCCATCATTCATTAGCCCAAGTGCCCACTCAATACGAGCATCGCGCCCAGCTACACCACGACGGTTCACATATGTTGTATACCCTTTATCTAATGTGTCTACTGCACCGTATGTTACTTTCGCATTTGCGTTGGCAATGACCTCTGTTACGATGTTTGCGATACCATCTGTTGTTTCCACATTGGAGAAATAGTTTTCTACATACGTTACAGAACTGTTATCTTCTGCCACGATTAATACATGATTGAAAAGTGTTGCATCAGCATTATCGACTAGGAAAATCGCTTGAATTGGCTCTTTTACTTCTACGTTTTTTGGAACGTATAAGAAAGCTCCTCCGTTTAACAATGCTGCGTGAAGAGCTGTTAAGCGATGCTCATTCACTTTCACGCCGTCTTTCATAAAATATTGCTGCACAAGCTCTGCATGATCGCGAGCCGCTGTTAGAATATCTGTAAAAATAACACCTTGTTCTTTCAACTCAGCTGAAAGACTTGTATAAGCCGGTGTATTATTACGTTGAATATATAAGTTACGCTTTTCTTCAATAGCTACAATCGATTTCACTTGTTCTGGAAGCTCATCTAATGATGTAAAAACTTCACTCTCGATTGAGTGCTTACGGAAAGCGGTAAAGTTCCACTTATCAATCTTTGTTTTGTCTGGCTTTGGCATCGGTAGGTTTTCTAAGTCAGAAAACGCTTGAACACGAAGCTCAGTTAGCCAAGCTGGTTCATTATTTTGAGTTGAAAGAGAGTTAATATCCTCTTTTTCAAACGGTAATTTCGTTTCTGTAGTCATGACAAATCCTCCTACTTATGCTTCTTCGCCGACAGTTTCGTCTTCAATACCTAATTCTTGTTTAATCCAGTCATATCCTTCTGCTTCTAAACGTGCAGCTAATTCTGGACCACCAGATTTCACAACTCGACCTTGCATCATTACGTGAACGTAATCAGGAGTAATGTAGTTTAATAAACGTTGATAGTGTGTAATCATAAGGCAACCGAAATCTTCGCCGCGCATTTCATTAATTCCTTTTGATACAACTTTAAGAGCATCGATATCAAGACCAGAATCAATTTCATCCAAGATTGCAATTTTTGGTTCAATCATCATCAATTGAAGAATTTCATTACGTTTCTTTTCTCCACCTGAGAATCCTTCGTTTAAATAACGTTGTGCCATATCTTCGTTCATTTCTAAGAATTCCATTTTTTCATCCATTTTACGAATGAACTTCATTAAAGAAATTTCATCGCCTTCTTCACGACGTGCATTAATGGCCGAACGTAGGAAATCAGCATTTGTCACTCCGCTAATTTCACTTGGGTATTGCATAGCAAGGAAAAGACCAGCTTTAGCACGCTCATCTACTTCCATTTCTAATACATCTTCACCATCAAGAGTAATGCTTCCGCTTGTTACTTCATATTTAGGGTGACCCATAATCGCTGAAGAAAGAGTAGATTTACCAGTACCATTCGGTCCCATGATTGCATGGATTTCTCCGCCTTTTACTTCAAGGTTAACCCCTTTTAAAATTTCTTTACCTTCAATTGATACATGAAGATCTTTAATCGTTAAAGTAGAACCTGACATAATTATACCTCCGTGAACTAATCCCTATTTTATTTTAGAAAATAATGTGTTTTTATTTTCCTAACATGTATTCTCATTTTATTCTCATTCTAATTTTATAACAAATTTAATTAGTGTGCAACCATTATAAGTGATTTATATCACACCTTACTTTACTACTTATTTCATTATTCCATCAACAAATATGTAAACATAAAATCAAACATTGGCCCCTACTATCTTTTGTTTACAACATATTATTATACGAGAAAACATTCGTTATCACATTAATAGTTAACATTGAAGTCTCCGTGTAGAACGCTGTTAATGGTTGGATGATGTCATTCAACATCGCACGTTGAGCAAAACCAAAGCCTTTTAAATAGTATTGCCATATGTATCTAAACTCAACACTTACCATTTTACCCTTCAAGAACTATCGTTGAAAGACCTTTTTCAGTTAATCGGAGTAAAATAGTACTTATTAACTTTTAACCACCCTAGAAACACTTGAAAAAGACGACTTGCCTATTAACAAGTCGCCCTTCTTCATTACTTATTCACTTACAGGTACAACCGCGCCTTTAAATTCTTTCGTGATGAAATCTTGAATTTCTTTTGAGCGTAAAACTTCTACTAATGTTTTAATCGCTTCGTTGTTTTCATCTTTCTTATTCACTGCAATAACGTTTACGTATGGTGATTTTGAATCTTCAATAGCAATTGAATCCTCAAGAGGATTTAAACCAGCATCAATAGCATAGTTAGAATTGATTAATACAGCGTCGCCTTCTCCATTTGCATAAATTTCTGGAAGAAGAGAAGCTTCGTATTTCGCTTCAAATTTAATATCGCGCTTGTTCTCTACAATATCTTCAACTGTTGCTTTTGTTTTATCAATACCTTCTTTTAATTTAATTAAACCATTTGCTTCAAGTAAAGAAAGCGCACGGCCATGGTCAGCTACTGAGCTGCTCATAATAAGTGTTGCACCTTTTGGAAGGTCAGATAAGCTTTTGTGCTTTTTAGAATAAATCGCGATTGGTTCAATATGGATACCGCCCGCATTCACGAAATCATAGCCGTTTTCAGCAATTTGTGATTCTAAGTAAGGAATGTGTTGGAAGTAGTTAGCATCCAATTCTCCCTCTGCTAATGATTTGTTCGGTAATACATAATCTTGGAATGGAACGATTTCTAAATCAATACCTTTTTCTTTAAGAAGCGGCTTTGCTTCTTCAAGAATAACAGCATGCGGCGTATTAGATGCGCCAACTTTTAGCGTTGTTTTTTCCTCTGCATTATCTGCGGCTTTTTCGTCTTGATTATCTTTTTTATCATTGCCGCAAGCAGCTAGGGCGATTGATAAAACTAAAATTAAAGCAAACCCTAAAAACTTTTTCATTCTGTTCATCCCCTTTTATCTTTTATCTAATTTTGATGTAATAAAGTCTCCAATCATTTGAATAATGAAGACAATTATTAAAATAATGATTGTTGCTACTAGTGTTACGTCATTTTGGTTACGCTGGAACCCTTCTAAATAAGCTAAATTTCCCAGCCCTCCAGCCCCAATTACTCCAGCCATCGCCGTATAACCGACTAAAGCAATCGATGTAACAGTAATTCCGGAAACAAGCGCGGGCATAGATTCTGGAAGCAATACTTTCCATATAATTGTACTCGTTTTGGCTCCCATCGATCTTGCAGCTTCAATAACCCCTTTATCAATTTCACGAAGACCAATTTCAACCATTCGTGCATAAAACGGTGCAGCACCAATAATCAATGCAGGCAATGCTGCATTTTCTCCAATCATCGTTCCGACAATCGCTTTCGTAAATGGAATCAATAACACAATTAAAATGATGAACGGGATAGACCGGAAAATATTAACAAAAGCACTGATGATCCAATTGATGAATCGGTTTTCCCATAAATTATCCTTCCCTGTTAGGAACAAAACTAATCCCAGTATGATTCCTAAAAAGAAAGTGGCCGCAACAGAAATCGCTGTCATATATAACGTTTCATTTGTTGCTTCAATCATCGTTTCCCAATTTATATTTGGCAATAATTCTTCAAGCATGCGTCATCACCTCCACGCCTACTTGCTGCTCTTCTATAAATTGAATAGCGCGAAGAATTTCTTCATTACTTCCATCAATATGAATAAATAGTGTTCCATAAGAGCCATTTCGCGTTTGCGAAATTTTCCCTTGGACAATATTAACATCTAATTCAAAATTACGAACTAACTTTGTAATCAGAGGACTTTCTACATCTTCCCCAACGAAAGTAAGCTGAATGACTTTTCCTTTTGGGAAACGTTCTAGCAAATTCTCAATCGTTTCTCTTGTTTCCTCTGGCTCTGTTACTTGCTGAACAAAACGCTTTGTAATCGGAGCCGTTGGGTTTTTAAACACTTCAAGGACTGGGCCTTGCTCAACAACTTGTCCACTTTCCATTACAGCGACACGATGACAAATTTTACGAATAACGTGCATTTCATGTGTAATCAGTACAATCGTTAACCCTAAACGCTGATTAATATCGACAAGTAAATCTAAAATGGCGTCCGTCGTCTGAGGATCTAAAGCTGAAGTCGCCTCATCACATAACAATACTTTCGGATTATTTGCAAGCGCTCGCGCAATGCCGACTCGTTGCTTTTGTCCCCCGCTTAGTTGAGAAGGATAGGCTTTTTCACGACCTTCTAACCCAACAAGTTTAATCAGTTCATTTACACGTTCTGCTCGTTTTTTAGCTGGAACACCCGCAATTTCAAGCGGAAAGGCAATATTTTCTTGAACTGTTCTTGACCATAATAAATTAAAATGCTGGAAAATCATACTGATTTCTTGACGTGCTTTGCGAAGCTCAGCACCTTTAATTTTAGAAATTTCCTTACCAGCTACAACAACCGAACCTTCTGTAGGAGTTTCTAGGCCATTTAACATGCGGATCAGTGTACTTTTTCCAGCTCCGCTATAGCCAATTATACCGAAAATTTCACTTTTGTTTATCGTTAAATTTACATTATTAACCGCTTTAATGGTCTCGTTTTTCGCAGTCCCTGAGCGGAAATACTTGTTGACTTTTGACAAAGAAATCACTGCACTCACCTCTATATCCAATCAACGAACTATATCATTGAAGGTAGTTGCTTTAACGAGTTGTCACTCCCGACAATATAGAGACTGTTCATCCCGCTAAAATAGATAAAACCTATTAAGATAGTAAACTCTCCTATGTAATGATTTATATACCCTTAATAGAAAAACCTCTCTACATGAGCAGAGAGGCAGGAAAAACTAATCCTTCCTCTCATCTTTCAAAGCGTAACACTTTGTGTGAATTGGCACCTTTTCAAAGCGAGTACTTTGCCGGTTGCCGGGCTTCATCGGGCACAATCCCTCCACCGCTCTTGATAAGAGTAACATCCTGTATAATTAAATCGTACATAGATTAAGTTCATCTATAATTATGTTTGTGATTTTATCACAGATACATAGGGAGTGCAATTATCTTAGAAAAGTCAATCATTTCCGATTATTCTGTTTTATTTAACTTCTTTCGCTGCCGCATCTGTCGCTTTTTCAATTGCTTGATTCAAATCATCAATTAAATCTTCTACATTTTCAATGCCGACAGATAAACGAACTAAGTCTGCGCTTACGCCTGCTTTCAGTAAGTCAACATCACTCAATTGTTGATGTGTTGTACTAGCTGGATGGATAATTAAGCTCTTCGCATCTCCAACATTCGCAACATGTGACCATAGTTGAACAGAATTAATTAATGCCGCTCCAGCTTCTCGGCCGCCTTTAATACCAAATGTAATAATCGAACCTGCCCCTTTAGGCAAATATTTATTAGCTAATGCTTTATCCGGATGGTCTTCCTTACCTGGATATGAAATCCACTCAACGGCCGGATGTTGTTCTAAATAGTCAATAATCACTTTTGTATTAGCAAGATGCTCTTTCATTCTTACATGTAATGTTTCAAGCCCTAATGTAAATTGAAAAGCACTTTGTGCACTTAACGTTGCACCAAAATCACGAAGCAATTGAACACGAGCTTTCACAATAAATGCGGCCTCCCCAAGCGCCTCGGCAAATACTAAATTATCATAACTCGGATCAGGCTCCGTAAATCCAGGGAAGTTCGGTGAATTCCAATCAAATTTACCTCCATCTACAATAATCCCACCAATTGTTGTTCCATTTCCTATCAACCACTTTGTTGCGGAATGCACAACAATATCTGCCCCAAATTCAATTGGTCGGCATAAGTATGGAGTTGCAAATGTATTATCAACAATTAATGGGATCCCAGCTTCATGTGCAATGTCAGCAAGCGCTTCAATATCTAATACATTTAGGCTTGGATTTCCGATTGTTTCTCCATAAATTGCCTTTGTTCTAGGTGTAATCGATTCTTTAAATTTCTCTAGATTATTTGGCTCGACAAACTTCACTTTGATTCCGTATTTAGGAAGTGTATTAGCAAATAAATTGTATGTTCCACCATAAATAGTTGAAGAGGAGATAATTTCATCGCCTGCACCAGCAATATTCAAAATCGCTAATGTAATAGCAGCCATTCCGCTTGAAGTAGCCAAAGCACCTATTCCGCCTTCTAAAAGAGCTACTCGTTCTTCAAACACACTAACTGTTGGATTATGAAGTCTTGTATAAATATAGCCTGTTTCTTTTAATCCAAATAAATTAGCGGCATGCTCTGTATCTTTGAATAAGTAAGCATTGCTTTGATAAACCGGCAATGAACGTGCCCCTGTTTCATCAACTTGCAATCCCCCATGAATACTTAATGTTTCAAAACGATAATTTTTATCTGCCATTTTTTATTCTCCCCTTCTTCTTTTTACTATAACTCTTTATGTTTCTACGAAGGAGCTACCCAAAAACAAAAGCCCCTTCCTAAGAAGAGGCGATATACTCTTCTTATCTTTCAGAGCGAATACTCTGCTGGAATTAGCACCGTGTAGATTATACCGGTTGCCGGGCTTCGTCGGGCCAGTCCCTCCGCCTCTCTCGATAAGTGTTATTCGATTGTCGTGTAAAATTCACTACAGTCAATTTACCACTTTTAATAATCGTCCGTCAATAAATATTGATAGACTATTTTTAATTATCTAAAAATTCCTTAAGAGTCGTGTATAGATAAGGAACAGATTGAAAAGCATAAATCTTCTGAATCAGTTTCCCCTCTTTATATAGTAATAAACATGGTACGCTCTCTATTTCACAATGCTTCGCAATACTCGGAAAAAAATTCACATTCATCTTTCCAATCGTCAATTGCGGAACAAGCTCTAATGCAACAGTGAGCATTTTAGAAGCAACCTGACATGTTCCGCACATCGGCGTATAGGCATAGACACAAAATGTGTCACCTTCCCTAGCGGCTGCTTGTACATCAGTCTCTGTCCAATCTTGCATATACTATTCATTCACCCTTTGTTCTAAAAATTGTACTTTTACATCTATATTAGCAGCTAGTAAAACAGAGGCGAGATGATGTAAAGGCGCACTTGCCACTTCCTTATACATTTTATTAATATACATATGCCTTGCCTCTGGTAATTCTCGCTTAAATTGTTTTCGAAGCTTTTCTCCGGATTGATCTGCATCAAAGAAAATATATACATCGCGGTCTTCAAATTCTTCTACGAACTCGTCAAGCTTGACTTGTGAAATCGTTCCATTTGTACAAACAACTTCAACTTCTTCATTTAATACAAGCTGAACTCTTTTCTTATCAGAACTTCCTTCGACAATGATTACTTTATCGGATTCTCTCCATTCCACGGTAATCATCCTCCCCACGAGTTATAATAAATGAGTTAAAAGTATACGGAATATCTCTCTGAAACAAGTAGTGTTCACACTATATATTTAACAAAACCTTGTTTTAAAAAAGAGAGCAGGCCAATATAAGCCTCCTCTCCTTGTAATTAACCTTCGTTTATCATTTCCTCATATTGTTCAGCTGTCATCAATTTTTCGATTTCGCTGCTATCAGATGGTTCGATTACAATCATCCATGCTTTTTCATATGGTGATTCGTTTACATACTCTGGACTATCGCTAAGTTCCTCGTTCACCTCAACTACTTTTCCGCTAACTGGTGCATATAATTCAGAAACCGTTTTTACAGATTCTACACTACCAAATGGCTCGTCTGCTTTTAATTCAGTTCCAACTTCAGGAAGCTCCACAAATACGATATCCCCTAATTCAGATTGAGCGAAGTGTGTAATACCAATGCGAGCGTTGCCGCCTTCTACTTTTACCCACTCATGTTCTTCAGAGTAACGCAATTCTTTCGGTGTTGTCATCTTAATTCCCTCCATACTATGTATTAGTTAATCTTTTCTATTATAAGATAGATTATACAATATGATTGTTTATAATTAAGAATTTTCCAATAAAAATTCTTATTTCCATGTTTGTTCAAATTGATCTTCTTTAAACCCGACTGTTACTTTATCGCCATCTGTTACAATTGGTCGCTTCAATAACATCCCATCTGTCGCTAAAATATCTAGCATCTCTGTTTCAGTAGCATCCTTTAGACGATCCTTTAAACCTAACTCACGATATTTCTGCCCGCTTGTGTTAAAAAATTTCTTTAACTCAAGGCCACTTTTCTTATAAAGTGTTTCAATTGTAGCTCTAGAAGGAGGATTTTCGACAATGTGGATGGTTTCATATTGAAGTTGATGACTATCGAGCCATTTTTTCGCATTGCGACATGTGCCGCATTTTGGGTACCAATAAAATGTTAAGCTCATTATTTCACCTCCTAGAGATAGAATAACTGTTTTTTCCTTTGTTTACAAACCTTTTACCTCTGTACAGCAAAAAAGAGAATACCTGTCATGATATTCTCTTCTTCTACTCGTTAAAGAGCGTTTACACCACATATTTCTCTGCTTCGATTAGTTTAACGGAAGCCTCGCGTTTCTTCGCAATAACATTCGTTGGGGTGTGACGAGTCAATTTACGAAGTGAGGCAAGGAAAATTCGCAATGTGTCTCCTGTTTCGACTGCAATTAGTGTTTCTTTTGCATGCTGTTCGATTTGATTAAAGGCTTCTTGCACAAAAATTTGTGTGTATAGCAACTTTTGTTGATTCTTTTCTACTCCTGTTTTAGCAATGGCTTTTTCTGTACGAAGAACAACAGACTCTGCTGCATAAGCAAGCGAGGCAATATCCGCAATATTAACGAGCAGCTCTTGCTCTTGCTCAAGCTTTGCACCGAACTTTTGAGCTGCTAATCCTGCTGCTAAAATACCCATTTTCTTCGCATTTCGCACCAAGGCTTTTTCTTGCGCTAATGGTTCATCACCAATTTCTTCCGGCATGAGCATCATAAGCTCTTCTTGCAAGCTTTGTGCTTTTTGAAGAAGCGGCAGCTCGCCTTTTAACGCCTTTTTCAAAAATGTACCAGGTACAATCAAACGATTAATTTCGTTTGTTCCTTCAAAAATACGGTTAATGCGCGAATCACGATACGCTCTTTCGATTGAATATTCTTGCATAAATCCATAACCGCCATGTAGTTGAACCCCTTCATCCACCACATAATCTAATACTTCCGATGCAAAAAATTTATTCATCGAGCATTCAATCGCATACTCTGCAATAGAACCTGCTACAGCTTTACCATCCTTTATTTGTTCATCTGTAAGCTGACCCATTCGCTGCTCAAACAATCCAACTGTACGATATACAGAGCTTTCAGCTGCATAGATTTTAGAAGCCATTGTTGAAAGCTTTTCTTTCGTTAAATTAAAAGAAGAAAGACGAGTCTTAAATTGCTGACGTTGATTTGTATACGCCACTGTCGTTTCAAAGGCTGACTTCGCTCCGCCTACCACGCCTACTCCTAATTTATAACGGCCAATATTCAAAATATTAAAGGCAATGATGTGTCCTCTGCCAATTTCGCCAAGTAGATTTTCCACTGGAACTTGTGCATCCTCTAAAATTAATGTACGAGTAGATGAGCTTTTAATCCCCATTTTCTTTTCTTCCACACCTGTCGATACGCCCGGATAATTACGTTCTACAATGAAAGCCGTAAATTTCTCACCATCAACTTTGGCATAGACAACGAATACATCAGCAAAGCCCGCATTGGTAATCCATTGCTTCTCGCCATTCAAAATATAGTGGGTGCCTTCCACATTCAACTTTGCCGTCGTTTTTGCTCCCAGTGCATCTGATCCTGAACTTGGCTCTGTTAAAGCATAAGCAGCTAACTTCTCACCTGTAGCAAGCAGTGGAAGATATTTTTGTTTTTGCTCTTCATTCCCGAATAAAACAATTGGCAAAGAACCAATGCCAACATGTGCACCATGAGAAATACCGAAACCACCCGCTGGTGCTAGCTTCTCAGCGATTAAAGCTGAGCTGATTTTATCAAGCCCTAGCCCACCGTACTCTTCCGGAACATCAGCCCCTAGTAATCCAAGCTCACCTGCTTGCTTTAATAGTTTTACAGAGCGATCAAATTCATGATTCTCTAAGTGTTCTACTTGTGGGAGCACTTCATTCACTAAAAAGTCTTCCGTTGTTTTTGCAATCATTAATTGCTCATCGGTGAAATCTTCTGGTGTGAATACACGCTCACAAGAAATTTCTTCAACTAAAAACCCGCCGCCTTTGATTAACTTTTCTGTTTGATTAGACATCCGATTACCCCCTATTTAGTGATTCATCGTTTACAGCTTCCACTTGATTAAGCTAGTAATTCAAACACACCAGCAGCTCCCATACCGCCGCCAATACACATCGTTACAATTCCAAATTGTTCATTGCGTCGTTTCATTTCATGAAGCAACGATAAAGTCAACTTCGCTCCTGTGCAGCCAAGCGGATGTCCTAGGGCAATCGCTCCGCCGTTCACATTTACAATCTCTTCATTTAATCCAAGCTCACGAATAATTTGAATCGATTGGGAAGCAAACGCTTCATTTATCTCAAACAGACCGATATCCGATAATTCAAGGCCTGCTAATTTTAACGCTTTAGGAATGGCTGCGATTGGTCCGATTCCCATCACTTCAGGCGGAACACCTGCAACGGCAAAAGAACGGAACTTACCAATCGGCTTTAAACCTAAAGAGTTAGATTTTTCACGATCCATGACCATCACTGCTGCAGCACCATCACTTGTTTGTGACGCGTTCCCAGCGGTTACAGTTCCTGTCACTGAAAAAGCTGGGCGTAGCTTTCCTAGTACTTCAGCCGTTGTATTTGCTCGCACTCCTTCATCTTCCGTAAAACGAAAGGACGTTTCTTTTAGTTTCAAATCTGAACCTACTGAACGCACCGTTACATCTACGGGCACAATTTCATCAACAAATTTACCTGCTGCAATCGCTTTAGCCGCTTTTTGATGACTGCGTACTGCAAATTCATCTTGATCTTTGCGGGAAATACCATACTTCTTCGCTACTTCCTCCGCGGTATGTCCCATCCCCATATAATATTGTGGAGCCGTTTCTGCTAGCCTTGCGTTAGGACGCATAACATGGCCAGTCATCGGAACCATACTCATCGACTCCGATCCGCCTGCAAGAATGGTGTCGCTTTGCCCCAGCATAATTCGTTCCGCTCCATAAGCAATACTTTGCAAACCGCTTGAACAATAACGATTAATCGTAATGGCTGGAACTGTATGCGGCAAACCTGCCAATGCTCCAATATTTCTAGCCATATTTAAACCTTGCTCTGCTTCAGGCATGGCACAGCCCATAATTAAGTCATCAATATTGCCTTCATAATTTCCGGCACGTTTTAATGTTTCTTTCACAACAAGAGCCCCTAAATCATCCGGTCGTACAGTCGCAAGAGAACCTTTCTTCGCTTTTCCTACCGGAGTCCGCGCTCCAGCTACTATAACCGCTTCTCTCATGCAGAAGATCCCCCTATCCATATTAAACTGCTGCTCTATCAAACTATCCTTATCGTTCTATTAGTTACGTAACGGCTTCCCTTTAATAAGCATATGCTGCATTCTTTGCTGAGATTTCGGCATGGAAATTAATCGTAAAAATGCTTCTCTTTCTAAATTTAATAAATATTGCTCATCGACTTCCGTTCCAAATGGCAGTTTTCCTCCTGATAATACATAAGCAAGTTCCTTAGCAATCACCATGTCATGTTCAGACAAATAGCCAGACAGTCGCATCGCTTCTGCACCAAGCAATAGCGTTGCATAGCCGCTTTCGCCAACTACCGGAACTTTTTCACGAACAGGCGGTGTATAGCCTTGTTCATACAGAGAAAGGACAACTTGTTTAGCATCGTATAATTGATGATCCGGATTGACACTAATACCATCGGCAAAGTTTAAGAAGTTCGTTTCATGAGCTTCTGCTGCAGACGTAGAAACCTTCGCCATCGCCACTGTTTCAAACACTTTATTAGCAACTTGTTGAATATCCACAGACACTCCTTTTGGAAGCCCTTTTAACGCTTTCATATACAGCTCTTTCGTTCCGCCACCGCCAGGAATTAAACCGACGCCTGCCTCAACAAGACCAATATACGTTTCCGTTGTGGCTTGAATTCTAGCAGCCGGTAATGATACTTCCGCTCCCCCGCCAAGTGTCATATTGAATGGTGCAACTACTACTGGAACAGCACTATATTTAATTTTGAGCATTGCATTTTGAAATTGCCTGATGACGAAGTCTAATTCAAAAATATTGTCATCTTGGGCTTCCATTAACATCATCGCAATATTGGCTCCAACGCAGAAGTTTTTGCCTTGGTTTCCAATCACTAACCCTTTATAATTCGCTTCCGCTTCATCTACAGCGGCATTAATCATTTGTACAATGTCTAGACCAATCGCATTGTTCGGTGAAGTAAATTCAAGTAAAATGACACCATCGCCAATATCTATTAAGCTTGCTCCACTATTCTTCTTAATAACCCCTTTTTGCTTTTTTATAGTCTGTAAATGAATGACCCTTGGATTTATAATTACTTGTTTATAGTTGCCGTTGTCGTAATAAGAAACAACACCGTTCTCTTCCTTATAAAAAGTTTCATGTCCAGCAGCTACAAAATCTTTTATCCATTGCGGTACAGCGATTCCTTCTTGTTCTAAACGAGCTACAGACTGCGCTATCCCAATCGCATCCCATATTTCAAACGGCCCAGCTGACCAGCCAAATCCCCATTTCATTGCCCGATCTAAATCTACAATTGTTTCAGCAATTTCACCAAGTAGTTGAGCAGAATAAACAAGCGTTGGCATGACTATATTCCATAGCAGTTGACCTGCACGATCTTCGCTATATACAAGCGCTTTCATTTTATTAGCAAACCCTTTTATTTGCTTTGCCATCTCAATGGATGGTGCTTGTAATTTTTTTCTTTCTTCATACTGTAATGTTTCAGGATTCAACTCCAGAATTTCCTTACCTTTTTTCAGAAAAAACCCTTGCCCTGATTTGCTCCCTATCCAACCTTTTTCAAGCATTTTCTGCATAAAATCTGGTGTACGAAAGATTTCTTGTTCATCACCCTCTACCTGGTCATAAACGTTCTTGGCAACATGCACAAAGGTATCCAGCCCAACGACATCAAGCGTGCGGAATGTCGCACTCTTTGGTCGACCGATGAGCGGACCTGTAATAGAATCCACTTCTCCTACACTGTAGCCACCTTTTAACATTTCACGAACAGTCACGAGTAAGCCGTATGTGCCAATACGATTTGCAATAAAGTTCGGTGTATCCCTCGCTTCAACAACACCTTTACCAAGCACATTTTCACCAAATTCCTTCATAAAAGCAAATACTGCGGAATCGGTTGCCTTCGTTGGTATAATTTCTAATAACTTCAAATAACGCGGAGGGTTAAAAAAATGCGTGCCAAGAAAATGCTTTTGGAAATCTTCCGAACGTCCCTCTGCCATTGCCTCAATAGAAATACCCGATGTATTCGAGGAAACGATACTGCCTGGTTTCCGAAACTGATCCACTTTTTCAAATATGCTCTTTTTCACTGCTAAATTCTCTATAACGACCTCAATGACCCAATCAACATCTTTTAACCGTTCTAAATCATCCTCAAAATTTCCACTCTCAATGAGTGCTAGATTTTTTTTGGATGTTAACGGTGCTGGCTTTTGCTTTAATAGCTTTGAAAGCGCCGTTTGACTGATACGATTTCGAACGGATTTATCTTCAAGCGTTAGCCCTTTTCTCTTCTCATCCTCTGTGAGTTCCCGAGGAACCATGTCTAATAATAAAGTCGGAATGCCGATGTTAGCGAGATGTGCTGCAATCCCTGATCCCATAACTCCTGATCCTAAAACAGCAGCCTTTCGTATTTGTCGCACCAAGCTCATATCCCCCTTACGCAGTGTATTGAATGAATACTCATTCATTTTTCAAGCAAAAAAAGTGAAAATCTTTTGTTACTTTTAATAATAGGATATTTATGTAATTTTTTCAATGATTAAACAGTTAATTTTTCAATTTATTTTTTGATTATTTTCACACGAATTAGAAAACATAAAAGAAGTGATTACTGGAGGTGACAACAATTATGAAACAGAAACATCAACCATCGAAAGCTGCTGTTAGTGCAGCAAGCGTCAAAGGCGATGCTGGACCTGGCGTAGAAAATCGTCATGGAAAAAATAAAGTAAACAGCCAAAATAACCAATTTAAAAAATAAGGTAGCGTGAATGATGCAGCTTTAAAATGCATTGCAAGTCTTTATGTAAACTAAAGGCTTTGTGTTGATTTTTAGCCCTTACCGTTTGATCAAAAATATTGTTGGATAGAACCTAAACTAAAAAAAGTCGACCTTTGTCGACTTTTTTTAGAACATATATTTTTTATGATGATAACGAATACTGAAGATTAAACCCATCGCCATCATATTCCCCATCAATGAACTACCTCCGTAGCTAATAAAGGGCAGCGGAATCCCTGTAATTGGCATAACACCGATTGTCATCCCAATATTTTGGAATACATGGAACGTCAGCATACTAATTACACCGACACAAATGTACGTATAGAAGTTATTTTTCGTTTCCATCCCTGTTTTCGTAATATGATACACCAATAGGAAAAATAAGCTAATCACAATACTAGAACCGATAAAACCATATTCTTCACCAATAACGCTGAAAATAAAATCGGTTTGACTTTCGGGTAAATATACCTCGCGTGAGCCAAGTCCTTTTCCAAATGTTTGACCTGAACCAATTGCAAGTAACGATTTAATTAAATGAAACCCTTCAGCACTTGAATAGTTATACGGATCCAACCAAGAATAGATACGTCCAAACTGATACTCTTTAACACCTAAATATTTCTTAATTAAATCAGGCTGCCATAAAATAAAATAAAAAATGGTAGAAATAAGCAGAACCGCTGTTGAAACAATCGGCAGCAATATTTTCCACGATATCCCTGAAATAAAAATCATCCCTGCCAAAATAGCACATAGTACAAGAGAGGTTCCTAAATCCGGCTGTTGCATAATGAGGAGTAACGGCGCCATAGTAACTAAAATTAATTTACCGAGCAGCCATAAATCCGTTTCAATCGTTTTCAACGAATTTTTCAAATGATGTGTGTGAATGACATTTGCAAGCGCCAAAATGAGGAATACCTTCATAAATTCCGAAGGCTGAATCGTACCAAACCCTGGGAATTTAAACCAACTTCTTGCTCCATTAATTCGAGGGACAATGCTTTCTGGCATAATGACGAGCATTAGGAGTACAAACAGCCCAAAGCCGTATGCATACCAAGATATTTTCTTTAATTGATCAGAGTCTAATGTAATGACTCCTAAAACAATCCCGACTCCAACCATATAAGAAACAATTTGTTTCAGTAAAAAGTTACTCGAATACTGCCCTGTTGATTGTGCACTATAAATGGCTACACAGCTTGTAATACACAGTAACAATAAAATGGTAACTAACCCAAAATCTATACGCGATGAAAAATTATTTTGTTCCTGCATACTAACTCTCCCCTAGCAAGGATCTTACTGTAGATATAAAGTAAAATAACACACTTACTCATTATACTTTATACATTAAAAATCACAACTATATCGAAGAAGAAGTTATAAGAAAAGCGAAAACGGCTCGACCAGCTCGTTGGAGCTAGAAGCGCAAGCTCCTTAATTCTCCCTAAAAAACATAATGCCTTGCCCCTTAAAGAGAAGCAGCTCATGTCCGGAAAGAACTAATCAGCTTACGCTAAAACTTAAAACTGAGCTAAAAATGACCTAAGTAAATACCCGTACATCATTTAGATGCTCTTAAATGAAACTTTACGACGCCAAATCCGACTAATCAGCCCATGGCTCGGTGAGAATAGAAATGCTAAAGTAAAAAATAGTGCCGCAACACATACCATACATCCAGAAATCGAAGCATCTAAAGCAGTCGCTACGTAATAGCCAACTACCGAGCTTAAGATACCCATAACCATACTGATTATAATCATTCGATGTAATTGATCTGTTAATGAATACGCTGTGGCGGCCGGAATAATAAGCATACCCACTACAAGAATTGCACCTACACTATCAAAAGCTGCGACCGTTGTTACAGAAACAAGACTCATTAATAAGTAATGAAAAAACATAACGGGAATTCCCATTGCTGCTGCCAGCGCTGCATCAAACGAACAAATTTTAAACTGTTTAAAGAATACAAAAACGAGAACTATATTAATGAAGAAACTGCCACCAACTATCCACACTGCTCTCGGGCCCATATCCATACCTGCAATCGTCATCGTATGCCAGGGTGTATAGGCAATTTCTCCATACAAAACGTGATCTAAATCAAAGTCAATTTGCTGTGTATACAGGCTAACCAATAACACACCGATTGTAAAAAGGGAAGTAAACACAACACCGATTGCCGCATCCCCCTGTACACCTGAATTTTGAAATAATTGGATTAAAAAGACAGTTACTAATCCAAGCAAAGCAGCCCCCATTAAAATGAGAATAGATTCTCGCGAGCCGCTCCATAGAAACGCCAACACAATTCCAGGCAATACAGAATGACTAATGGCATCCCCTACCATTGCAATTTTTCGGATGACTAAAAAACAACCAACAACGCTACAAGAGCAAGCAACAAGTGCTCCGACAAGGATAATCCAGAAATCATTCATAATGATGCGCCCCTTGCTTCTCCAGTTTCTTTATTAGTTCATATTTCCGCTTCGCCTCTACTCTTCGCCAAAGCTTTGCTACTACACCTCGGTTAGGGGCGAACAATAAAGAAAACATAAACCAAACAGTTGCTGAAAGAACAATAAGTGGACCAGTTGGCAAATTATTAACGGCCGCACTAAGCAACGTACCAACGACCCCACTGAGCATACCGAATATACCGGACAATACAACCATGACACTTAATCGTTCTGTCCAATACCTAGCCGAAACAGCTGGTGTGATTAATAGAGCAGCCATCAGCACAACACCAACCGCTTGAATCCCAATCACAACCGCTCCAACAATGAGCAGCATAATGATATAGTCCAGCAACAGGACAGGTAAGCCAATCCCCTTTGCAAATCCTGGATCAAAAGATAGAAGTTTGAACTCTTTAAAAAACAGCGTACAGGCTAAAATTAGAATAAGCGATACTGCCATCATGACATACACATCCGACATCACCATAGAGGCCGTCTGTCCGAACAGAAATTTATCTAATCCACTTTGATTTCCATAAGAACTTTGTTGGATTTGTGTTAATAAAACAATGCCTAGCCCAAAGAAAGCTGATAATACAAGCCCTAATGCCGTATCTTGTTTAATTCGACTATATTTGGTGACTACATTAATGACGAAAACGGCAATCATCCCAGCAATGGCCGCCCCGAAGAGAAAGAAGGAAATCGATTTAACTCCGGTTAACATAAAAACAATACAAATTCCTGGAAGTGCTGCATGAGCAAGTGTATCTCCAAGTAAAGACTGTTTTCTAAGATAAGCAAAGCTCCCTATAACACCGCTGCTTAAACCAAGCAACAGTGTTCCAAGTAAGATCCACTGCGTGTTCGGATCCCGAAGAATCTCTAACATATTCATGAACTCCACCTCAATTTATTAACAAGCCTGATTGTGAATCCGATAAAATCGCGAGTTTACCTCCATACGTTTTTTGTAAATATTCCGGAGTAAATACTTCTTCTGTCCTTCCTACTTGAATAATCTCTTTGTTCAATAACAGCGTCCAATCAAAGTATTCTTTTACTGTTGAAAGATCATGATGAACGACAAGTACCGTTTTCCCGTTTTTCTTTAGTTCCATAAGTAACTGAATAATAGCTTTTTCTGTTGCTGCATCTACGCCAACAAACGGCTCATCCATAAAATATAAATCGGCTTCCTGCGCCAACGCTCTTGCTAAAAAAATTCGTTGCTGCTGTCCGCCGGATAGCTGGCTAATTTGACGATTTGCATACTCAGCCATACCTACTTTTTCTAAGCACTCTAACGCCTTTTGCTTTTCCGCCTTACCAGGGCGCTTTAGCCACCCTAAGTGGCCGTAACGCCCCATCATAACAACATCTAAAGCATTCGTCGGAAAATCCCAATCAACAGATTCACGCTGCGGCACATATCCTACGCTTTTCCGCATCGCTCTATATGATTTTCCCTGAATCGTCACTTTCCCGGAAATACGCGGAACAAGTTCTAAAATTCCTTTAATTAAAGTGGATTTCCCTGCCCCATTTGGCCCGATAATCCCAATCAACTTGCCTTCTGGTACTTCAAAAGAAACAGATTCAATAACTGGCTTTTTATGATAAGCGATTGTGAAATCTTCCACCTTTAATACATTAGGCATCCAAACCCCTCCTTATTTCAACGCATTTACAATCGTATCGGTATTGTGACGTACCATTCCGAGATACGTTCCTTTTTCTGTTCCTTTTTCTCCCATTGCATCCGAAAATAATTCTCCTCCAATTTTCACAGTATGCCCTTGTTTTTTAGCCCCTTGAATAACGGCTTCTATTGCTTTTTTTGATACACTTGTTTCTATAAAAATTGCTTTAATTTCGTTTTTTATTAAGTAATTGCGTAAATCGATTACATCTTTAGAACCATATTCAGATACGGTATTCATCCCTTGTAATCCTTTCACTTCTAATCCATATGCTGCCCCAAAATAGCCAAAAGCATCGTGGGCTGTAACAAGTACACGTTGTGATTCTGGAATCGTATTAATCTCTGATTGCACATACTTATGCAGTTCTTCTAATTTCTTAATATATGCCTCATAATTTTTTTGGTAACTTTCCTGATGTTCAGGATTTTCCTTTATTAAAGCTTTATTAACTGTATGAGCAGCTTGCATCCATAGCGTCACATCGAACCAAATATGAGGGTCATATTCTCCAACTTTTACTTCATGCAAGTTTTCCTTCGCAATATCTTGAGTAACAGCAATCGTCGGTTTTTGTTTACCCATCTGCTCAAAAATTTCTTCCATTTTCCCTTCAAGGTGAAGGCCGTTATATAAAATCATATCTGCCTCATCAAGTGTTTTAACATCTCCTTGAGTCGCTTTGTATAAATGCGGATCGACTCCGGGTCCCATTAAACTTGTTACTTCCACATGCTCTCCACCAATATTCTCTACTAAATCTCCAATCATTCCGGTTGTTGCTACTACCACAATCTTTCCTTCTGTTTGATTATCCTTCTCGGTTGAACATCCGACTAATAAAAGAAAAACAAGCACAACACTCACCAGGGACTTCCATATGAATTTCATACACATCTCCCTTTTTCATGTAGTTATAAATGTTTCCTTAACACAAAACTAAGTATAAAAAAAATACAGAATGAACTACTTTATGGCCAAGAACCAAAAAGTTTCCTCAGGTAAACTTATTTTATATATATAGATAATTTATATGCAAAGGTTCAGCCTTCTTTACATTTTTATCGAGTAATCTAAATATTCTATATTCCAAAATAATAATAGAACCATTTAAAAAGCCCGTTAAACCTATTCGTAAAACGATTGTTTATATAGAATATTCAGAAAAGTACAGCCGCAACTATTCGCCATTTCCAATAAGTTATTATTGCACTATTTAAGTTGCTAGATTATAATTCTGATATAATAAAAATGCATATTTCCTCATTAACCGATGGGGTAGAGGCTGCGGCTTATAAAAGTAGAACGAGTGAGATACAAGAATATCGATGATTTCGTTTAAAAGGATAAGTTGCCGAAGCAAGACGATTTTCTTGGGATCATCTTGCTGGTGGTGTGACCGAATAGGCACATTACTGTCACGTTGCTGAAACAACGTGGGGAGCTATCTTCGGAAGGATTACACGGGTTTATAGAAAACAGCCGTCGATCTTTCGATGGCTGTTTTTTTATACTTTAAGACAGTTTAACTTCTCTTAAGTATAAAAACACATCGACTTTCGCCATTAAAAGCGATAATTCATGTTTTTCTAATGTCCTTTCCTTCTAATTTAAAAGGAGTGTTACATGTATGAAAAATTCAAACTCATCAACACCACCGTCCCAATTAAGGCGAAATCTAAAAGCTCGTCATTTAATGATGATTTCTTTAGGTGGAACAATTGGGACCGGTTTATTCCTAGCTAGTGGAGGAGCTATTCATCAAGCTGGACCTGGCGGAGCACTTGTTGCCTATGCAGCTATTGGACTTATGGTGTACTACTTAATGACAAGTCTAGCCGAAATGGCCGCCTTCATGCCAGTTGCAGGTTCATTCCGCGTATACGCATCTAAGTTCGTTGATCCATCCTTTGGCTTTGCCATTGGCTGGAATTACTGGTATAACTGGGCCATTACAATTGCTGCAGAACTGGCGGCCGTTGTTCTTATTATGAAGTTCTGGTTCCCAGACAGCCCGTCTCTCTTATGGAGCGGATTAGCATTAGTAATTATGTTTTTATTCAATTACTTATCCGTTAAAGGCTTTGGAGAAGCGGAATTTTGGTTTGCCATGATTAAAGTTGTAACAGTTGTCATCTTTATTGTTACCGGAATCCTTATTATTTTTGGCATTATGGGAGGAAACGATCCAATCGGATTCTCTAACTTCGTGGCAGATGGTGGTCCATTTAACGGTGGATTTTTCGCAATCCTCGGTGTATTCATGGTTGCGGGATTCTCTTTCCAAGGAACGGAACTGCTTGGTGTAACAGCAGGAGAAAGTGAAGATCCTGAGAAAAATATTCCTAAAGCTATTAAATCTGTATTTTGGCGTATTATTTTATTCTATATTTTAGCCATTCTAATTATTGGTATGATTATTCCATTTACAGATGCCCGTCTGTTAAGCGATGATGTTGCGGTTAGTCCATTTACACTTGTATTTGAAAGAGCCGGTCTTGCCTTTGCTGCTTCTGTTATGAATGCGGTTATTCTAACATCTGTATTGTCCGCTGGAAACTCTGGTATGTACGCATCTACGCGTATGCTTTGGGATTTAGCCCGCGATGGCAAAGCACCAAAATTCCTTGGTAAATTAGACAAACGCGGCGTTCCTGTGAATGCTCTTATTGTCACAGCATTAGTCGGTACACTTGCTTTTTCCGCTTCTTTATTTGGAGATGGTGTTGTCTATGTTTGGCTATTAAATGCTTCAGGTATGGCTGGTTTTGTAACATGGGTCGGAATTGCTATTGCTCATTATCGATTCCGTAAAGCTTACATTGCTCAAGGAAATAGTTTAGATGATTTACCATATCGTGCAAAAGGATTCCCGTTCGGCCCAGTATTAGCATTGGTTCTTTGTATCATCATCATTATTGGACAAGGATATCAAGCATTCTCAACGGACGGAATTGACTGGAATTCTATGCTTGTTTCATACATCGGCTTAGTCCTATTCTTCATTGTATGGATTGGGTATAAAATTAAACATAAAACAAAATTAATTCCTCTTGAGGAATGCGACTTTAAAGCTGAATAATATTAAAAAAAGAACCTGATATTGTATATCGGGTTCTTTCTTTATAGGTTCTACTATAGATGGTACACACGGCATTCGTAAGGGCGTAGTGGAGCCTCGTTTATTCCATCCTCATCCCTCTGATTATAATTACTAATTAATAGCTTAACTGATTTGCGAATGAACTCTTCCGATAAGGAAAAGTCAGCAGCATCAGCTGTGAAGTTACAAAGTACAAGCAGCTTTTCTTCTCCTAACGTTCTCGTATACGCAAAAATACGTTCGTCTTCTGGAAAAAGCAAATCATAACGACCATAGACAACAATGCTATATTTCTTTCGCAATCCAATTAATGTTCGATAATAATGAAAAATAGAGGTCGGATCATTGATAGAATCTTCAGCATTAATTTGCGGATAATTAGGATTTACTGCAATCCATGGAGTCCCTGATGTAAAACCCGCATGCTTAGAGTGATTCCACTGCATTGGTGTTCTCGCATTATCACGCCCGCGAGCATGAATAGCAGCCATCATCTGATCATGTGACCATCCTCGGCTGTATACGAGCTCGTGATAAGCATTGATTGTTTCAATATCACGATATTCATCTAACTGATGAAAGGCCACATTAGTCATCCCAAGCTCCTCGCCTTGATAAATATAGGGAGTCCCCTGCATCATATGAAGACAAGTCGCTAACATTTTGGCACTAACCTCTCGATACATGCCATCATCACTAAATCGAGAAACGGCTCGTGGCTGATCATGATTATTCCAATATAAGCTGTTCCAGCCATCATCTTCTAAACCCTTTTGCCATTTCGTTAAAATATGTTTCAAATCAGTCAGCTTCCACGAACCATCGCTCCATTTCCCTTCTGATCCTCCCCCTAAATCGACATGTTCAAATTGAAATACCATTTGTAATTCATTCCGCTTTTGCCCTGTATACAATTTCGCTTGATCCGGATTAACTCCAGGTGCCTCACCAACTGTCATAATATCGTAATGGGCCAATACTTCCCGATTCATTTCTCGCAAAAACTCATGAGACCGAGAGCGATTCATAATATATGGACTACCGTCTCCATACTGTTTTCCTGGATACACATATCCATCTGGAAAAGCAGGGTCCTTGGAAATCAAGTTAATAACATCCATCCGGAATCCATCCACTCCCTTATCCAGCCACCACTTCATCATTTCATAAATTTCTTTTCGTACCGCTTCATTTTCCCAATTCAAATCCGGCTGCTTTTTACTAAATAAATGTAAATAATATTCATCCGTATTCGCATCATATTCCCAGACAGACCCTTTAAATGCAGATTCCCAGTTCGTAGGAGGTTGTCCATTCCTGCCTTGGCGCCATATATAATACTCTCGTTTCGGATTGTCTTTAGACGACCTTGATTCAACAAACCACTCATGCTCATCTGATGTATGATTGACAACGAGGTCCATCACCAACCTCATTCCACGCTCATGAAGCGCCTTTAACAACCGTTCAAAATCAGCCATTGTCCCAAATTCGCTCATGACCGAGCAATAATCACTAATATCATATCCGTTATCATCATTAGGAGATTGATAAATTGGAGATAGCCAAACGACATCGATACCGAGCGTTTGCAAATAATCGAGCTTCATCATAATGCCTTGTAAATCACCAATTCCATCGCCATTGCTGTCCATAAAGCTCCGTGGATAAATTTGATAGACAACCGCCTCTTTCCACCATCTTCTCTCCATTTCAGCCACTCCCTTCTATCCCTATTATAAAAAGGAAAACTGTTAAATATGCTCAGTCAGAGCAATACCTAAAAAAACTTGCCTATTGAGAAGAAGTAACCTTTAAACCAATAATCCCTATTACAATACAACCTACAAAGAAGAGACGCAGGAAGTCTTTCGGCTCCTGAAAAAAGATAATTCCTATAGTAACCGCTCCGACAGCGCCAATTCCTGTCCAAATCGCATAAGCTGTTCCAAGCGGTAATGTTTTAACTGCTGCTGATAAAAAGTAAAAACTAATAATCATCCCAGTAACAGTAATAATAGATGGAATGATTTTCGTAAATCCTTCCGTATATTTTAAGCTTGTTGCCCATATCACTTCAAATAATCCTGCAATGATTAAATAAAGCCACGCCATTTTTTCTCCTCCTCTTTTTTACAGCAAAAAGCCCGGAAGTATATTTTTCAATACCTCCCGGGCTTTTATCCCTCCGTGTACGCAAGCTGAATCCTGCGCGTTTCTCTCGAACCAGTCCGACCTTTATAATCGCGGAACCCTAGAAACTTTTATATCGCCCTTACTATAGCACACAATATATATAGGGGCAAATACATGAATTTTATTCCAAAGAAACATTTTCTATTTTTCCATTAAAATAGTATAATTGTTATATAACAGTTTAATAGGAGGAATCATTGTATGGAAAATATTATTAAAGAATTTCAGAACATCCCTACAACAGCCATTTCAGATGCACTCGATGGATTAAACAACCTCAATTCCGCTATCAAACCTTTACAGGAGCATTATCGCTTTGCTGGACGAGCACTAACCGTTCAACTGCCGATTAATGATAATCGCGCTGTCCTAAAGGCTATTGGGGCCGCACAACCTGGTGATGTACTTGTTGTTGATAGTAAAGGAGATACATATCGTGCTATTGCTGGAGACTTTGTTGTTGGTTTAATGAAAACGATGGGCATCCGTGCATTAGTTGTTGACGGAGTAATTCGAGATATCGTGGCCATTAAGGAGCTAGATTTCCCTGTTTTCTCTAGAGGTACAACAGTCGCTTCCAGCGGTAAAGCAGGAGTTGGCGATATTAATGTCCCAATCTCATGCGGCGGTGTCGCTGTTTATCCAGGAGATATTATTGTCGGCGATGCGGACGGTGTTGTTGTCGTGGCACAAAAAAGTGCTGAAGAAATTCTAAAGAAGGCAAAAGAAAAGATTGCAAAAGATCAAATTCGTGAAGATACAATTGCCGGAAAGCCAGAAGAAATCAAAAAATATATTGCACAAATGCTTGCTAAATAAAGTGAAACTTCCATAATCCAAAATAAAGGAGCCTAGAAATTGATTCTAGGCTCCTTTTACTTTACTTGGATTCTTTATTAGAAGAAGGTGTGTTTGTTTGCTCTTCTTCTTTATATGTGTAATCATAGTCGTTTGGATCAACAGGTACAAAGCCTTCTGGTTCATAGAAACGAAGCAAGTCGCCATTGACAACTTTATCAGACAGATTCAATTTCATTTCAACAAACTCTTTCGCTTTAGTCATCTCTTCTGTTGGTTTAACAACTTCGCCTGTTTTCGTATCGTAATATACTCCTTTAAATGATGAGAAATCCGGCGTTACAAAATCACCATTTCGGAATGGAACAATTTCATTATGATCCTTAGATAATAAATCTGTACCGAATTGTACATATTCACTTGTATCTACACCTAATAAATGAAGCAATGTCGGTCTAAGGTCGATTTGACCACCATATTGATGTTTCACTCCACCTTCAACACCTGGTACATGGATGAACAATGGCACGCGTTGTAATTGACCATTTTCAAATTCACCCACTTCTGTTCCAAGAACCTCTGACATTGCTCTCATATGATTCTCAGAAACACCATAGTGATCACCGTACATTACAATTACAGAGTTATCATATAACCCTGATTCCTTTAGATACTTGAAGAATTCCTCTAATGCTTCATCCGCATATCGAGCTGTTTGGAAGTAGTTATCTACAGACGCATCACCCGTTGTATGCTTACCAATTGTTGTTAGCTCTTGATTAATTGCATAAGGGAAGTGATGAGATACCGTAATAAACTTCGCATAGAAAGGCTGTGGAAGAGTTTCTAAGTTAGGAATAGATTCCGCAAAAAATGGTTTATCCATCAATCCGTAACTTGCAACCTCTTCTTCTTTCATATCATAATATTCCGCATCAAAGAACTTATCAAAACCAAGTGCCTTATACATCTTGTCACGGTTCCAGAATGATTTATAGTTTCCATGGAATACAGCTGATGTATAGCCCTCTTGTTTTAAGATAGCTGGAGCTGCTTGGTACGTATTTTGTGCCTGATTTGTAAAAGCTGCTCCTTGAGGCAATCCAAACAACGAGTTTTCTAGCATAAATTCTGCATCAGATGTTTTCCCTTGTCCCACTTGATGGAAGAAGTTATCGAAATACATGAAATCCTTACTCTTTGCTAATGAATTTAAAAATGGTGTAACTTCTTCTCCATTTAATTCATAGTTAATTAAGAAATTCTGCATCGACTCTAAGTGAAGATAAATGACGTTCTTCCCTTTTGCTGCACCAAAGTATTTCGGATTCGGTTCAGCTTTTGTTGCCTTTGTATAGTTGACTACTTCCGTTAAATCATTACTGCTAGCTGTTGCACGTTGAGCATATGTTTTTGTATTTTGAACAGCATCATATATTGTGTAATTATACAAGCCTAAATATTTCACAATATAGTTACGGTCAAACGTTCTTGATAATAGCTGTGGACGATCTTTCTCTGCTAATGCTAGGTTCACCGCAAAAATAGCAATCCCTGTTAAAAACACTATTGCAACAGTTCGACGCTTTGGTTTAACAACTACGAATTTTTTCCCTTTCCATTTATATAGAACAAAGAGAATAACCGTATCTACAAAGTACAATACATCATATGGTTTAAAAAGCGCTAATACGCTCGATCCCAGGTTTCCTGCATTTTGTACTTGTGTTAACGTTGGCAGCGTAATAAAGTCCGTAAACGAACGGTAATACACAATATTAAAGAATAACCATAAGGAGAAAATTACATTTAAACGAATAATCCATTTAATCATCTTTTTCTCTTTTGCTAATAATGCTAAAGCAAAAAATAGAACGGCTGAACTTAATGGATTAACAAATAATAAAAAGCTTTGTAATCCATTCTCAATGCCTAAACTGAATTCCACTTGATACCCAATATATGTTTTAATCCAAAACATGACGACTGCAATTAAGAAAAAGCCAAGAGTATGATCAATCAAGAACTGCTGGCCTTTTTTAAAAAAGTTATTCATGGTTTCACCTCTATTAATCTAGTGGTAGTGTATATACCTACTGTTACACTTTCTTTATAAACTTCGAAAAACGATAAAGTTAATACTAACACTTATAAGTTCATTAATCAATCACCTATAAAACCCATTGTTGCTACATTCTGAGACAACTTGTACTCCGGCACCTCACTATCTTATGAATGAACTTTACAAATCATCACCTAATTTTGATATTGCTCTTTGCATCCTCAAATTCACCCTTCTACTATATAAGATCATTCGTGAACTTGCCAATAAATAATACTGTAAACTAAACGCAGCTAGGCTGTACCTATTATAAACGACTTATAAAAAAAATGCTATAAAGTTCAATATTTTGGAAGTGAATATCCTTTATTTGTAATGCTATTCTAAATAAGTATTTTGAACGACTTCACACGAATAAACAAAAATTAACAACGTTATTAAATAAATAGCCGTGTGAAATATTAAGCACATAAATGAATGAAATAATCGTTATTTAATTATAAGTTATTATTCACCGATTAAAACGAAAATACAAGCGCCCGAGCTTCAAAAGTAAAGCCGCTTATCTTTTTAATGAAAAAGCCACCTATCCTCGTCAAATAAACGAAATTAGGCGGCCTTCTTCATATACTTCACAACTGCTTCAATATCACTAATCGTTTTATCAAGAGACACTAAACCGCCGCCAGATGTTAAAACACTCAGACCTTTTTTATCGGTTGGAGCCATTTTGTTTAATTCTTCATATACTTCTGCTTAATGCCCAGAGACCAACATCCATTCTAGTGCTAATTAATTCATTAATTGCTTCAAAGTCAGGCTCTTTTAATCCGCCTGCATGTTCTGTTATGTCTTTATATTGAGAAAAATAACTATGAAACAACAAAACAAGGCTGCCCAGAGTCAGTTTTCACTAACTTTCTGGACAGCCCCATACACAAATTATTGACCTATTTTAATTCCGCTAAAATCTCTTCAATTTTTGCAAGCTCAGATTGTAAGCCTCCGCCACTTAAGTACCAAAGTGGACCATCTAAGTAAACGATTTTATTGTTTTTGTAAGCTTGTGTTTTCTTGACGATTTCATTTTCCATATCAGCTTTGATGTTAGATTTTTCACCTGTAGCCGCTGTACGGTCGATTACGAATAACACTTGTGGGTCAAATTTTAAAAGTGCTTCAAAACTGAAATTAGAACCGTGAGAAGAAGATTCGATATCATTTGTTACTGGTTTGAAGCCATACACGTCATACATATAACCGTAACGAGAATCTTTTCCGAAACCAGATAAATTACCTTGGTCATACATAGTAACTAATGATGTTTCATAGTTACCAGCTAAAGCCTTAACTTCTTCTAAAGCTGAATCGTATTTAGCAAGATATTCTTTAGCTTCCTTTTCCTTACCGAACATTTTAGCTGCTGTATCTACAGAGGCTAAGAATGTGCCCCAATAATCATCTTGAGAAGTACCAATGAATACTACAGGAGCGATTTCTTTTAATTGATCATAATACGCAGATTGACGACCAGAAATAAAAATTACATCCGGATTAAGTTCAGCGATGTCTTCAAGTAATGGTTCCTTTAAACCACCGATACTTTTATACTTATCATCAGCATATTCTTCAAGGTTAGCTGGTAAAGAAGAGTCTTTAGCAACACCTACAACTCCTTCAACACCAAGCGCATCTAATGTGTCTAAAAATCCATAGTCAAACACTGCGATTTTTTCCGGCATAGTTTCAAATGTTACATCTTCAAAGTTAATTGTACCTGCTTCTTCATTTTCAACTGAAGTAGTTGTTGAAGATACAGTCATTGGATAAACAGCAGCTTGCCCCTCCTTAGCTTGATCTTTAGCTGTTGTAGTTTGCTTTGTTTCTTCTTTTGCAGTTTCTTCGTTAGAACCACAAGCAGTAAGCATTAAAGACATGGCTAACATTGCACTAGCTAATTTCCATTTTTTCATGTTTGTTACTCCCCTTTTATGTAATTTATATTTCTTTATCATTAATGATAATCATTATCAGTGATAAGCATTTTCAATTATAGGATGATTAGTTGTTATCGTCAATACCATTTTGAAAAATTATTTAAACTTTTTTCAGAACGGGTGATCTATCAATAATCCATAGTTTAAAGCTACAATTGTGTCACTAAAAAACACACCTAGAGAAAATAAAAGTTAAACTTGTACATCCTCTCTAGGCTGCTCTTTACGACCATTCACTTAGCTTCTGTATGTGAATTGAAGTATACACAAATACGACATCCATTTTGCTCTTGAATTGGAATATCCATATCGTAAATTTCACGCAGTGCATCCGAATTAATAATCTCATGAGTCGGCCCGTTTTTCACAAGCTTACCGTTTTTCAACGCGACAATACGATCTGAGTAAACAGATGCGAAGTTAATATCGTGTAGTACAATGACAACTGTTTTACCAAGCTCATCTACAAGCTTACGTAAAATCTTCATGATTTGAACAGAATGCTTCATATCTAAGTTATTTAAAGGCTCATCAAGTAATATATAGTCTGTATCTTGAGCAATAACCATCGCAATAAACGCACGTTGTCTTTGACCACCTGATAATTCATCTAAAAACTTATCTTGCATCTCTGTTAAGTTCATATATTCAATTGCCTGATCAACAAATTTTTCATCTTCTGCTGTAAGATGTCCCTTCGAATACGGATAGCGGCCAAATGAAACAAGCTCACGTACCGTTAATCGAACATTAATATGGTTTGCTTGCTTCAAAATCGAAACGCGCTTCGAAAACTCAGAGGATTTCCACTTTTTCACACTTTCTTTATCAAGTAATACTTCCCCAGTATCTGCATCTAATAATCGGCTCACCATAGAAAGAAGTGTAGATTTACCGGCACCATTCGGTCCGATAAACGATGTAATCATCCCCGACTCTATGGTTACAGATACGTCTTCTACAACAGGCTTTTTACCAAACAGCTTCGTTAATCCCTTGAGTTCAATCATCCTGCTGACCTACTTTCCTTTAATAATAAATAAATAAAGTAAATACCACCGATAAAGTTAATAATCACACTTAATGTTGTACGTAATTCAAAAATATGTTCAACAAGGAACTGACCACCAACTAATGCAATAATACTAATTAAACTTGCACCTAAAATTAAAACAGAATGTTTATATGTAACTAAATATTGATAAGAAAGATTCGCTACGATTAAGCCGAAGAACGTAATCGGACCAACTAGTGCTGTTGATGTTGCAATTAAAACCGACGATAAAATTAAAATATTCATTACCATACGGTCATAGTTAATACCAAGGTTAATCGCATTTTCACGACCAAGTGACATAACATCCAGTTTCCCCATAATGCGATAACCGTAAATAAACGCAATGAATAAAATACCGATTGCAATATATAATAAGTCAGCGTTTACCTTTGTAAAGCTCGCAAATAAGCGACTTTGCAGACTTAAATATTCCAATGGGTCAATCAGTACTTGGAGAAATGTCACAAAGCTTCCTAAAAGCGTTCCTAAAATCATCCCGATTAAAAGAAGTAAATAAATAGGATGCTTATCCGCTCGGAATAAGAATCGATATAAAATGAGTGCAAATAATACCATTGCGATAATCGATGCACCGAAATTTAAATATTTATTTAATACCCAAATCGATAGTGACCCTGCAAAGAAGTAAATTAAGGTTTGTACTACTTGATACATAGAATCAAGGCCCATAACAGAAGGTGTTAAAATACGGTTATGTGTAATTGTTTGGAACACGACTGTCGAATACGAAATCGCAACACCTGTTACAACCATTGCCCCAATACGCATCATACGTTTCGGGAAGGCGTAATCAAAGCCGCCTTTTATATCATAAAATGCGTAAAGTAAAATACAAATAATCGCTAATACCGCCAAAAAGATTAACTTCGTACTATTATTTCGCATATGCTCTCCCCCTAATTAACATAATTAAGAAGATCACACTACCGATTACTGCCACAGTTACGTTAACAGGAATCTCATAAGGGTGAACAATAATACGCCCAATAATATCGCATACTAACAAGAAGACAATTCCTAGTACTGCTGTATGTGGAATAGTTTTACGTATATTATCACCTAAATAAAGAGATACAATATTAGGAACAATTAAACCTAAAAACGGAATAACCCCGACAGTTAGCACGACAGTTGTAGCAATAACTGCGACAAGGATAAGACCTATATTCAGTACAAACTTATAGCTTAATCCTAAGTTTTTAGCAAAATCTTCCCCCATACCTGCAACTGTAAATTTATTTGCATAAAGATACGCTAAAATAACCGCTGGAATACTTATGTATAACAGTTCATAGCGTCCCGCCATAACTAATGTGAAGCTTCCCATTAACCAAGCTGAAATATTTTGAATAAGGTCTGCTTCATAGGCAAAAAATGTCGTAACCGATGACAAAATATTCCCGTACATAATCCCGATTAATGGAACAAAAATGACATCTTTAAATTTAATACGATCCAGAATTTGCATAAAAATTAATGTTCCTACTAAAGCAAAGGCAAAGCTAAAAATAATTTGCTGCGTATAGGTTACATTGGTAAAGAACAACATCGAAATTAAAATTCCTAGTTTTGCTGCATCTAACGTACCAGCAGTCGTTGGAGAGACGAATTTATTTCGACTTAAAGACTGCATAATTAAACCAGCAATACTCATTCCTGCTCCTGCCAATATAATCGCCATTAAACGAGGTACTCGACTTGCCAAGAAAATTTGTGTCTTATCCGAATTCCAGTCGAGCAAGTCACTCGGCTTAATATCAATAGCCCCAACAAATAACGATATAAATGACAGGACTACAGCTGTAATTATTAACATCCATATTCTCATTTGTAATCCTCATAATGTGTATATTCTCAGAATAACAATTGAAAATAATTATCATTCTGAGTGCCAATTAAATTGTATATAAAGAAAATTCTAAAATCAATCTCTACAAAAAAGATAGATAGGAAAATGAATATTTTCATAATTTCAAATACTTATCTAACATTCACTTCATCCTAATTCTTTCTGCTTTTCTCTAATCTAGTTGAAACAAACAGTGACTTCCTTTAGAATCTTCATTAAACCCATATAATGGAATATTGCAAATGATATTCATTATCAATAAAACTTTACAATAAACATTTTAACATCTAATTTTATACTGTCAACCGCTTTTGCCAATTCCATATGTTTATTTTGTCGAATCATGTATGTGACAAGCCATTTTTATACAAGGGACGTGATAGATATGAAAATATTTTTCTCTACCATTTTCTCCTCTAAAAAAAAGATACACATAGAGTTCTGTCAAAATAATCTCGACCGTTATTTAAATGAAGAAACAGCACTCGACTTCAGTCACTTTCTAAGGCAATCACATATTCGCTATAAGGAATATGAATGCATAAGCAACTGTTCCACTTGTCGCAAAGCTGCTTATGCCATTGTAGATGGACAAGTAATCGAAGCCAATCATATGGACGAGCTTTTGCAACTGCTTAAAGAACAGCTACCAAAACAGAGCTAGATTTCCTTCACCCTCAGACTTGATTTTGATCTTAAAGATTATTTAATAATCCCAAGAGAAAGCAACAGGATAGACCGCACGCTACATCATTTCATGCATATATTTATGAGAAATGATGTATACAAGGGAGGGTTCTGAGTGACTCAGCATGTTCAACCCGAAATTGATTGTCTCATTCAACGCTTAAAAACGGATCAAACAACTAATGGAGCATGGGAATACCCATTCGAAATGGGCATCACACCAGACGCCTATATGATTATTTTACTTACCATTCTTAATATGAAAGATGAAGCACTGATTTCTTCCTTAGTAGAAAGAATCGCAAGTAAACAGGAAGCTAATGGAGCATGGAAGATTTTCGAAGACGAAAAAGAAGGAAATCTTTCGGTTACCATTGAAGCCTATTACGCTCTGCTTTATAGTGGACATTATGAAAAAAATGATCCGCCTATACGTAAAGCTCGCCAGTTTATCCTGTCAAAAGGCGGCATAAAAAAGGCTAAACTATTTACTAAAGCGATGCTGACCATTACTGGACAAATTAAATGGCCCCTCGTGTTTCCGATCCCGCTCGAATCGATATTACTGCCACCGACTAGCCCTATCAGCATGTACGATTTTTCCGTCTATAGCCGCGTTCATTTCGTTCCCCTCCTGCTTCTCGCTCATAAAAAATTTCGGATTAGACTAAGCAGTAGTCCGAATTTACAGGATTTATATGTAAAAAAAGAAGAACGAGAAGAGGAGCAGTTGTGGGAGGAATTTCGCACGGATGAATATCGTTCTCTATTTTCCAAAGTGCAAGAAGGGGTCTCTTCATTAATCGGCTTACCTCATTCTTTACATTCCTTGGCTACGGCCTCTGCCAAACGCTATATGACAGATCGAATTGAAAGTGATGGTACCTTATACAACTACTTCAGCGCAACTTTTTTTATGATTTTTGCCTTCCTTGCTCTTGGTTATTCTAAAGACGATCCCATCATTACGAAAGCCGTTGCCGGCCTTAAAGCAATGACCACTTCAACCAATGGATATTCGCATGTTCAATTCACAACAGCTTCTGTTTGGAATACGGCTTTAATTAGTTATGCGCTTCAAGAAGCTGGCGTATCTAGTCAAGATTCCGTCATTCAAAAAGCGACTGCTTATTTACTCTCTCAACAGCAAGAGAAATATGGCGATTGGGTGATTCACAATCCACAAGCTATCCCTGGTGGCTGGGGATTTTCCAATGGCAGCACGATGACCCCCGATGTAGATGATACAACCGCTTCACTACGAGCACTGACACATCAATTACATGCTCAAAACAACTGGCAGCGTGGACTTAACTTTACCTTATCCATGCAAAATAAAGATGGTGGATTTCCCGCTTTTGAAAGAAATGTAGATAAATCGTGGATTACGTATCTTCCAATAGAAAATGCTGATTTCATTCTATCAGATCCATCCACAGCTGATTTAACGGGGCGAGCATTAGAATTTCTCGGCAATTTTGCTAATATTAAAAACCCTAATCATGTCAGCAAGCAAGCCAGTAAATGGCTGATTCGTCACCAAGAGAGCAACGGTTCATGGTTTGGCCGCTGGGGTGTTTGCTATATTTATGGAACATGGGCCGCTCTAACTGGATTAGCCGCAGCTGGATATTCATCCGAGCACTATGCTATCCAAAAAGCGGTCAATTGGTTAAAAAAGATTCAAAATGAAGATGGCGGATGGGGAGAATCTTGTTACAGCGATATCCATAGAACGTATATACCACTGAACACAAGCACCATTACACAAACTGCATGGGCGGTAGATGCTCTTATTGCGGTTAGTGATCAGCCAACTCCTGCCATTGAACGCGGAATTTCCTTTCTTCTTAATCAAAGTGAAACGTCAAACCGGGCGAAAAATTATCCCGTTGGTCAAGGTTTAGCAGGTTATATCTATTGGAACTACCACAGTTATAAATATCTATTCCCACTGCTTGCATTAAGTCATTACCGAAATAAATATAACTAATGTCGTTACCTCTTATAATCCTGCCTTCATTCAATGAATTGGCGGGATTATGAACCGAATTGGCGGGATTTTTACTTTCAAACGAAAACGAGCTGCATCAAAGCATATACTTTGAAACAGCCCCGTTCCTCTAATTCATTGACGATGCAGCTTCATTAATTGAATCGTTGTTTCTTCAACCGTTCCTTTACGAACAATCTTTTCAATCACTTCACCTTGCTTCATAAATACAATCAAGTCCCCTGTTTCAGCAGCCACATCCATCATATGTGTTGAGAAAACAATAGTAGTTCCACTTTTTTTGACCTCATTAACAATTTCAACAAAACGATTGACCCAATAAGGATCCAAGCCATTTGTCGGCTCATCCATTAATAAAACAGCTGGTTCAGCTAGAATCGATTGTCCAAATATTAACCGCTGTCTCATTCCCTTAGACAAACTTTTTACTAGTTCACGACGTTTATCTGTTAATCCAATTAATTCAACCACTTGATTAACCCGTTCTTTCTTTACTTTTCTAAATGCCCCGTAAAAGTTCAAAAACTCTTCCACTGTCATCATTTCTTGAGCATAGAAATCATCGGGCATAAACCCAATTTTCTTCAAATAACTTTCTCGATCATCTTTTATATTAATGTCATCAATAATGGTTGTACCTGTAGTCGGTATGCTAATCGCCGCAATCATTTGGAGCAACGTACTCTTACCTGCTCCATTCCCGCCACATAAAACAACGCAACTGCCTGCTTCTGCTTCAAAAGAGCAAGGGTGCAGAGCTGTTTTTTCCTTATATACTTTAGAAACACCATCCACTTTCAATCTTGTCATCGTCTCTTCCTCCATTCAAGCATCCCCATCGAAAATAAAAATGAAACCGATAAAAAGCAGATAAAATAGAGAATATAAATCAGTATAGAAAGAGACGTTTCTAAATAACTAAGTAGAGAATCATAAGCTTGGCCAAAGACAGAGCCTGCATCCAGACTAATAACAAAAGCAACTCTAATAAGTTCCGCAGGATTAACGAATAACAACGCATTCATCAGCGGAGCAATCCACGTATAGGGCACTGAGCCAAGTATCCCAATTAAAGCGGTTGGCCAAATCATAATTAAGAAAAACCATAGCATCACGGAAATCGATAATGCCTGCCAACGAGTTTTTACAAAAGAACCAATACAGACTCCTATGACAAGAAAGATAAATAGTAAAGTAACGGAAAAAAGATAAATGGCCCATAGCCATTTCATCGAAAAGCCGCCACCGATGACCAAACTAATCGCCATACTAATTCCGAAGCTAAATGTAAATACAATCCACTGGGCGGTAAATTGACCACCGATTTTTCCGATTACGTAAGACAAGGTAAACAGTGGATACGTACATAATAAGCGCCATTGTCCATTCTCTATTTCATTCGCTATTGAAAATGAACCGATAATGAGCATAAACAGCGGAATAATATACAATGCAATATTCGCAACTGTCCCTGTCATATTTGTATAGCCCGTTAAAGATGGTGCGCTGTTTTGCAGTAAAAAAAGCAAAGATAACACAGCGACCCATAAAATGAGAAATGAATAGTACGAACGCTGCCGCACCGTCATCCGTAATTCAGAACGCCAAATATTCCACATCGTAATTCTCCCCCTCCTTAAGAAAAGAGCAACGTGCCTGCAGCCAGACATCAAAACCTATCAACCAAATGATGTTTTTTATCTATTCCTCATAGAAAAAGGGCGACACAGAGAAATGCGCCGACCCTCTTCCCACTAATCCATTAATGACTTGTATTCTCTTGCTCCATATCATGACCCGATTCTTCTGTTCCGTCTTCAGAATGGGAATGTCCTTCTCCCATGTTCTGCATCATTTCATGATTTTGCGTCCAGCTATGTTTGGCTAATTCATCCGCTGTCATTAACGTACTACCTGCATGATCTGCTGCAAATTTCTCGGCATCCGCTTTTTGTTCAAAAGAAATTACATTATAAGCCATTGGTGTTTTCACCGATTGATTATATACATAGGTAGCATCATCCGCTGATACCCACTCTTTATTATCGTAATCACGTACGAATTCGGCACTGATTTTTTGATCTGCGTTTTCATTCATCCATGCATACATACAGCCCAAATCATCAAATATAAGTGACTTTCCATTTTCTAAAATAACTTGGGTAGCATACTGATTATCTACTACAGCCATATTACAAGTCGCACACGTATCTGTTTCTTCATTAATAGCTACTGGTTGAACTTCCTTATCACCGCATGCGGCTAGCATGGATAGAACGCCTATTAATACTAAAAAGCTAAAAAGCTTCTTTTTCATACTCTTTTCCTCCCTACTATAAATAAGCTTGTACTAACGATTATCATTCCTACACTCATCGCCCACAACGCTGATGCAGACGTCTCTGTTCTTTCTACCTCCATCGTTGTTTCCATCAAAGGTGCTTCATCCGTTAATACTTGATCAGCCGGACTTTTCAACATTTTCTGCAGCAGCAGCACGCCAGGTGACTGAAAGAATAATTGAAATTCAGGCACATCCGCCGTTAATGTTAAAAAATAAGGGTCCGCCACAAACGGAAGTATACTTTCCCCTTTGCCCTTCAAGTCGAGCTTAGCTGAAGCGTCCCAGTAATTATGACTAACTTCATTATTCGAACTCTCAATCGCTTGCGCCTCATTTACATTTCCAACAAACGTATTCCTCGTTAATTGATTATTATTTGCTTTAGTAAACTGAACTCCAATAAAGTTATCCATTACTTTGTTGTTTGTCATCAGATTGTCTTCAGATGTTTCCATATAAATGCCGACTCGATTTCCAGTAAGCGAGTTTTCAGCAATGCGGCTATTTTCCACAAAATAAATTAACAGCCCTTGTGCATTAACATTATCACGATTATAAGAGAAATCATTCCCTACCACTTGCACGCGATTGACACGCATTAACATCGTTCCCGTCATATTATACTGAGCGATGTTTTTTTCGAGTACATTATCATCGGCAAACATTAAATGCATCCCATATCGAGAGCCTTGAATATGATTTTGACGCAGTGTATTTTGATGGCTTTGTTCTAAGTAAATTCCGTCTTGCATCCTGGTAATCTTCATATTTTGAATCGTATTATGACTAGATTCCCATAAATCAATCCCATTTCCTTTTCTTTGACCAGTAATGAGACCATCTTGTATATTTACTTCGCTCGCCCCATCAAGTCGAATGCCGTAACGTTTTGTTTCAATTTCAAAATCGGTTAACTGATGCTTAGATCCTGAGATTGAAATAGCCGTTGCTTCCTTTCCCTCACCACAATATTCTACTTGGATTTGTTCGAGTGAAACATGTTCTCCTTTAATCGTAATAGCGGGCTGTTCTTCACACGAACGAATCAACACCTTCCCTTGACCTTTCAATGTAATCGGTTTTGTAATTACGAGATTTTCTTCATATATCCCTTCCGATATCTCAATCGTTTCACCAGGTACGGCGCGTTCAATTTTAGATTGTAGCGTTGCTGCATCGGTCTCCCCCGGTAAAAGTAAAACTAGAACGAGAATTAATAGCATATACTTCAACTGGCTCATAAAGCCCTCACCTCGCTCTCTTAAAAACTTCTCTTTATTATTAAATTCTATAATTGTGAAAAAAGTTTGAAAAACAGATGAATAAATACAAAACCATTTGGCATTCTTCCTTACAGTATCGCGAAAATCTTTATTTTTTAAACACGAAAAAGAATTTACCTGCCCAGATAACAGGCAGGTAAACTCTTTTCCTTAATCATCCTTCCCTACATGCAACACATCTCCTGTGTTTGCATCAATCACTAAGTCATACTCCAACCACTTTTTCTCTACTTCAATTTCATATACAAGCAAACCATTTTCTCTGTCTAACTCAACATCTGTAATCGTCCCATTCGCCACTTTCTTCAAAGCAATTTTCTCTGCTTCTTCAAGACTAATCTTAGCTGCCGGGTAGCTATCATCGCTATCATCGTTGTACTCTCGCTCAATCACTTCACCATTAGAGGCATCTACTTCAATATCTTCATAGCCATTTTCTGTTTTCATTGTCATCTCATATGTCAACGTGTCATCCAAGTCTTTCTCAACCTTGATCACTTCGCCATTCACTTGTTCAGAAACACTTTTAACCGCTTCCTCTTTTGAAACCGTCCCTGCGTTTAAAGCATAAGCTGTAATCGCGGAGACCCCTCCGAGGACTAACACTCCCGTTACCATTGCTATTATCATCATTTTCTTTGTAAAAAATGTTTTCATCATCAAATCCTCCTATCTGTTAGTAACTTCATCATAGGATAGTAAAATGAAAACAAGATAAGAGCTAGATTAAAATTTGATGAGAAACGAGATATTCACTGTGGTTCCAACTCCTACTTCACTTTCAATAGCAATTCTTCCCCCTAGTGAATCCACAATTGATTTAGCAATCGATAAACCAAGGCCGCTCCCGCCCGTACTTCTTGTTCTTGAAGGATCAACCCGATAGAACCGTTCAAAAACATGTGGTATATCTTGTTTAGGAATTCCAATTCCTTGATCTTGAACACGAATCATTAAGACTTCCTCAACAACCTCAATCGAAACCGTAACATCCGTTTCGCTGTATTTCAATGCATTATCAACCAAAATAATTAGTACTTGTTCGAAACGGTTAGCGTCTGTTTCATAAATAACCTCTTCTGGCTTCGCTATCACTTGCACAATGCGATTCGACGTTTGACTAAAATTCCGCGCCACCTGCCTGCATAATGAAACGATTTCAACCTCTTCAATAGAAAGATTATTTCTAGAAGCCACTTGCAATAAATTTTGCGTTAGTTCCTTCATTCTTAAGGCCTCATGATGAATGGCCTCTACTGCCTCTTCTTGAATATCCGCCTCTTCCTTTCCCCATCTCTTCAAAAGAGATGCATAGCTTTCAATCACCGTAATTGGTGTTTTCAATTCATGAGAAGCATCAGAGAGAAATTGCTGCTGTTGATAATAATTCTGTTCTAAACGGGCCATCATTCTATTAAAAGCGGCTCCCATTTGTTCAAGCTCATCCTTCGTTTTATCCGGCAAAGGAATTTTCTTAAATTGACCGCTCTGTTCAATCTCAACCATCGTACGACTCATAATGGAAACAGGCTTTAAAATAAGTGTCGCTAACCGTTTACTAGCAAAAATAGAGATAAGAATAACGAATAAAGACATAGCTAAGAGCACAACTATGAGCATGACTAAATGATCGATTACTGATTCAATTGGCTGTGAAACTTCAATAACGCCCTGTTGCTGCCCTTTATTTTTTACAGGCAAACGATATGTTAAAACGTACTCACCATCAACTTTACTTAGTTCAAAGTCATCCTCTGATACATATTTTGTCTCTAAAGCAAGCAATTCCTCTTCCTCCGTAAATGGAGAAACCACGTTCTCTTTTCCATAATAGATGCGTACCATCCCGTCATCCGGAATCATTGGTTCTATATCAGCCAAACGACTTGTTAAGCCAACATTTTCTTCGATCAGTTGAGCCTGTTCTTCTAAAAATTCCTGTTCTCTTTGCAAGGAAAGCCAAAAGAACGCGATTGCCACTAAAGCACTTAACATCAATAGCATGACTGTCAAAAACAACATCGAATACCATTGAATTTTCGTTCTGATTTTCATCGACGGTGCTCCTTTATGCTATACCCCACTCCTCGATGCGTATGAATTAACGGACAATCAAAAGGATCGTCCACTTTTTTCCGAATATAACGGATATATACGTCAACTACATTTGTGTCACCTGTAAAATCATAGCCCCAAACATGGGTTAAAATCTGTTCACGTGACAGCACTTGATTTTTATTTTGCATCAAATAGACAAGCAAATCGAACTCTCTAGACGTTAGCTCAATGTTCTGATTATCCCTTCTGACCTCTCTCGCTCCAAGCTGCAGACAAAGATTTTCAACAATTAAAAGGTTCTCATCTTCTTCTACATTTGTTTGATGGGATTGGCGTAAGCACACCCGTATTCGAGCCAGCAATTCTTCTATTTCAAACGGTTTCGTCACATAATCATTTGCACCATGGTCTAAGCCGCTTACTTTATCCGGCACGGCATCCCGAGCTGTTACGAGAATAACGGGCGTATGCGTATTATTTTTTCGAAAACGACGGAGAACTTCAATTCCATTCAGTTCTGGAAGCATAACATCTAGTAAAATTAAGTCCCATTGCTCCTGTTCTGCTTTTGCTAGCCCCGTTTTTCCTGTATAAGCGGTATCTGTTTCGTATCCTTCATGACGCAATTCAAGCGTCAGAACACGGGCAATGCTTTGTTCATCTTCAATAATTAAGATTCGCTTCCCCATCCTATTCCCACCTTTCTATTATTAGTGTAGCGAACCAACATTAAAATATTATGAGAACAGTACAGAGAGAAAAAGTTGTGTGTGAATATTCACACCCAACTTAACCCTCTCATTATTTCCAATGCTTTTCAATAAACTCATCGCGCCCTGACTTTTTTCGATCGTCTTTATAGTAAGCTGAATTCTTCTTATGAAAATCTTGATGGTATTCTTCAGCAGGATAAAACGTCTGTGCTGGTAAAATTTCAGTCACGATTGGTTTCTTAAAAACTCCACTGGCCGCAATCCTTTCCTTTGACTCTTCCGCTAATCTTTTCTGTTCTTCATTATGATAGAAAATCGCTGTTCGATATTGGCTTCCTCGATCTTGGAACTGTCCTCCTGCATCGGTCGGGTCAATTTGCGGCCAAAATAAGTTTAATAATCGTTCATAAGAAAACAGCTTTGGATCATATGTAATTTCAACTGCTTCATAATGACCTGTCGTACCAGTTTTCACCTCTTCATACGCTGGATTTTCAACATCCCCTCCTGTATAACCAGAAATAATTCCTTCAATTCCCGGCAGTTCCTCAAAAGGCGAAACCATACACCAAAAACAGCCGCCTGCAAATGTTGCTTTTTGCATGTAAATCAGTTCCTCTCTCTCCATTATGAAAAAAATATACCATATCTTGCACCAAATAGCGGTATTTAATCTCTTCATAAACACCATGTATAAAAAGGCAAATATAACAAAAGATACTAAACAAGAATTTATAGTAGGTGGTTTCTATTCATAAAACGGATTCAATTACTCCATTTCAATTAATCCTTATCGCTACGACAACCATTGGTTTAAATAATCATGTGTTTGCCGTCTCTCCTTTGATTAGAGAAGTAGGCCGGGATTCTTGGATGACAGTTATCATTACGATGCTACTCATGATGCTGTGGATACCATTATTGATTTATATTCATAAAAAAACGAATAGACAGCCTTTATTTGAATGGCTTAAAGAATCTATTGGTAAAACAGCAACTAATATTTTAACCTTTATTTTTATTAGTTATCTTATAGTGATGGCAGGGTTTACTCTAAGAGAAACAATTACATGGATTAGTATTTTATTTTTGCCAGAAACACCCGTATTTTTAATAACCTTTCTGTTTATCTTTACATGCTGGCAACTTGCTATCACTAGCTTACGCACATTAAATATTCTTAATATTTTTCTATTATTTTTCATTACGATACTTGGCTTTTTTGTCTCTTTCGCTAATATCGAGCATAAAAACTTCATGCTGCTTCTTCCACTTTTAGAACATGGCTATCAACCTGTGCTGAGTGGTACCATCTATCAAGCAGCTGGTATATCAGAGATTTTCATTTTCCTTTTATTACAGCATAAAGTGCAAAAGCCGCTCAATTGGCGTCATTTTGTCAGCATCATTCTTATCTTAACGATTCTGACAATAGGTCCCCTCATTGGAGCAATTATAGAATTCGGACCAACAGAAGCCTCTATACAACGATTTCCCCCCTATGAAGAATGGGGGTTAGTATCGTTAGGTAATTTTGTAGAGCATGTAGATTTTTTATCTATTTATCAATGGTTGGCTGGGGCTTTTATTCGCCTCGCTCTATTACTGCTGTTAATGAAAGAAATATTGCCATCCAAGGCAGACAAGGTGAAAAATAAATATTTATTTGGTTTCTCCCTTATTATTGCAGGAATAGTGTTGGCTCCTATTAGCGACTTTAGATTCTCTTACCTGACAGCCAATATTATTTTACCTGGGACATTTTTGTTCTTTTTTAGTTTTTCTCTATTAATAAGTGTACTGGTAATAATTTCTTCAAGGAAAAAACGGGGGGCCAGCTATGAAATTTAAAACATCTAAAACATTAATCCCTCCTGCAAAAGAGAGGCCTCAAAAGAAAAATAAAGACATAGCACTGAATGAAGAAGCTTTAAGAAAGCTGTTTACTAAATGTATTGATATTCAATTTTCATCGTTACAATATAATCAGCATACTATCACCCTCATCTATTGTATGGGCTTGGTGAATACAGACATGTTATATCAGGTTGTTCCTAAGCGATTTGAAGATTTTTTCACTCACTTAAAGGGAGAAGTTACATTAGACTCCCTTCAACAACTATCTCTTCCGTCTCTTCAACTAGTAAAAGAGGAAGAACAAGCTACCGATGCTATTTTTGAAGGCAAGCTGCTCTTCATTGTACAAGAGCAAAATCTTATCATGTCAGTAGATATTGCCGATCGACCCGAGCGTCAGCCGGAGGAAACAGCAACAGAAGTCAGTGTCAAAGGTCCACGTGATAATTTTATTGAAAATATCACAGTAAACTATGCATTGATTCGAAAAAGACTGCGTACAACAACACTTGTCGGGGAAGCTTTTGAAATTGGTAAACGCTCTAAAACAAAAGTATCGCTTTTATATATGGAGGATATCGCCAACAAAGAGTTTCTCCAACAAATTCGCCAAAAGCTGCAGTCTATTGATATAGATGGTCTGTTAAGCGGCACACAGTTGGAGGAACTAATCAATGACAGTCCCTATTCGGTTCTTCCTCGTCATGATTATACAGGCAGACCTGATTTTGCTGTAGAGTCTTTATTAAACGGCCGCTTCGTTCTATTAATTGATGGCATTTCCTATGCCTATATCACACCAGTTAATCTATTTTATTTATTAAAAAGCGCTGAAGATAAGGAATATAATTATTTATACAACTCTTTTGAAAGGCTGCTCAGAATACTTGGTATTTCCATTGCCGCTTTTTTGCCCGGTTTTTGGGTCGCATTAACGGCTTTTCATCAAAATCAGCTGCCCCTAACATTATTAGCAACAGTCCTTGAATCACGAAGAGGGGTCCCATTCCCTACCGCTTTGGAAGCGATTTTAATGTTACTCTTGTTTGAATTATTTAGAGAGGCTGGCATGAGGCTCCCTTTGGCTGTTGGACAAACATTAAGTGTGGTCGGCGGGCTGATTATTGGCGACGCGGCGATTAGTGCTGGCTTAACGAGTCCAGCTATGCTCGTCGTTATTGCCGGTTCTACCGTTGCCACATTCACTTTAGTCAACCAATCCCTTGTAGGGACTGTTTCATTGGCTCGCTTTTTCGTCATTTTCCTTGTTTCTCTTTTTGGCTTTGTCGGCTTTTTCGTCTCTATCTTTTTAATTGGTACATATGTAGCCAAAATCCGCACATTTGGAGTACCATACTTAGCACTTGCGACACAGCTAAATATGAAGAATATCCTAAAAGCTGTCTTCCGCTTACCAGCTCAAAAAAAAGACACACGCCCCTCCGCTCTTAAGCCTCATGACCCTACTCAGGAGGGAGAGCCATGAGGCAAACTGGAAAAAGAAAATGCATATATATAGCTCTCCTTCTCACGATGACTCTTCCATTAGCGGGATGCTGGGATACTACGGAACCAGAGCGCATGGTATACGTTCATGGATTAGGCATCGATTATAAAGATCAACAATATACAGTTTATTTACAAATCCTTAATCCTCGTCTCTTAGCTAAATCAGAAGTGGCTAGTGGTGCTTCAGGAACAAAGGTTGAGGTCGGTCGTGCATCTGGAAAAACAATCGATGATGCAATCTTTAAGTTATATAAGTCATCTCAGCGCAGGATTTTTTGGGGACATCTTAGTTTTGTTCTCTTCACCGAGGAAGCATTAAAAGCAGAGGGGATTCAAGCAACTACCGATTTATTAGACAGATATCGAGAAACGCGATACCGCCTTTGGATGTATGCAACAAATGAACCACTATTGGATGTATTAACAGCTGTTCCCATTATGGAAATGTCAACAGCTCTATCTCGACTAAGCGATCCGCTTGCTACCTATGAACAAAGTTCGTTTGTTAAGCCAATTGATATGCGTGAATTATTCATTCTACTAAATGAACCGCCTTACGAAGCTAATATACCTTATATCAATTTAATAAAGGAAAATATTTGGAAAACAGAAAAAAAGAGTCATCCGGTCATTCAAATAAAAGGCATTGCATCCATCAAAAATAAAAAACTGCAAAAAGTAATAAAGAATCAAAACATATACGGCCTTAGGTGGATGACTAAAGATATGGAGCGTGAGGCGTTAAATCTCTCTGCTAATGGATTTTCAGATGTTAGTTTACTTATTAATAAGGTAAAAGTTAAAATAAAACCTATTGTTAAACAAAGCAACATCCAATTTGCAATTTCTATTAAAGCGGATGCTGTATTACGAGAGAACCCTAAAGATAAGAGTTTAAAAAAAATAATGCAAGTTGCCGAACAGACCATTAAACAGCAAGTGAAGGAAACTTACTTACACGGGGTTGAAAGCAATATAGATATATACCGCTTATCAGAAATGTTATACAGAAAAAATGTTCAAGCTTGGAAAAATGCAGAGCAAAACGGGAAAGTTCCATTGACTGAGGATTCAATTCAGAAGCTGGATGTTCAATTACATTTAATTCATGGAGAAAAGAATCGAAAGCGTTCTACTATTAAATAAGCTCTCTGACAACCTAGTTTCTCACTGCCCCCAATTAGGTTGTCTCCTTTTCTTATGAAGGAACTGCAAATCCTAATCTAAGCAAAAAAGCAAGTTCGCCACAAAACGAACTCGCCTCTCTATCGACCTTATTTAAACCAGCCCTTTTCTTTAAAACGGACGATGGCTTCAATTCGATTACTTACGTCTAATTTATCAAGAATAATAGAAATATAATTACGAACAGTTCCTGTTGTTAAATAAAGCTCTTTCGCAATTTCTTTCGTATTTTTCCCATCAGCAATTAAACCAAGTACTTGTTTTTCTCGCTCAGTTAACGGATTTTCTTCTTGAAATGCCATATCAACGAGCTCAGGAGCATAAATCCGACGGCCATCCATAATAATGCGGATCGAATTTGCCAGTTCCTCACTTGGGCTATCCTTTAATAAATACCCGCTCACACCAGCTTTTCGAGCTCGTTCAAAATAACCCGTACGCGCAAATGTCGTTAAAATAATCACCTTGCAGGACTGGCCTTTAATTTCCTCAGCAACATCTAATCCGCTTTTGACTGGCATTTCGATATCCATAATGCAAACATCCGGCTTCAAACGATTTACTAGCTCAAGCGCCTCTTCACCATTGCTCGCTTTCCCGACTACTTCCATATCTTCTTCCAAATCTAACAGAGAACCTAGCGCTCCCAGCAGCATCCGTTGATCTTCAGCAATGACTATTCGAATCATATTGATTTCCCCCGTTCCGCTTGTTTAATCACATTCGGCACTCTAATAACGAGTTTCGTTCCATTTGATGCTGGAATGTCTAAACTCCCATTAACAAATTCTAATCGTTCCTTCATCCCTTGAAGTCCATGTCCTTTAAAAAAGTCTCCTTTATGCTGAAAACCGACCCCGTTATCTTCTATTTCTATATACCACTCCGTCGGCAACTGCTTAATCACTAGCCTGCAAGAAGAAGCATAACTATGTTTAACGATATTATTAACTGCCTCTTTTAAGCACATACTTAACACATTTTCCACTAACAATGGTGTATCTTTAAGCTGTGAAGAACCTACTAGCTCCAGCTTGATTTGTGCCGCACTCAAAATTTGGCGAATTCGAAGCATTTCTTCGACAAGACGCGTACCACGCATTTCAGACACTAACTCGCGTACTTCCTTTAAAGCCGTACGCACTGTTTGCTGAATATCTTTAATTTCATTTTTAGCTGCCTCTGGACTACGAGTCAGTAATTTGCCTGCCAAATCACTTTTTAAACCGATTAAAGAAAGCTTTTGCCCTAATGTATCATGCAGGTCGCGAGCAATTCGCTGCCGCTCTTCTATCTTTACAAGCTCTGAAATTCGTTTATTTGCATCTTCTAACTGTTCTTCTAACTGCTCCCTTTTCTTTCGATTGTATGTGTTAAATGGTATCAAAACCACACCAATCACACAAATGACAATGAACGGGAACTGCGTAAGAAAAATTTTATTTTGATAGAGAAACCCTACATTTACAGCCAATACTGTAGTGATGATATGGATGGTATATAGTGTATAAAAACCAATCTTATTTTGAATATTTCCAATAAAAAAAGCGAGAAATAAACCAAAATAAATATAACCAAAGAGACTCGTCATCGCAATGGAAATGATAATTTGAATGGACGTCCATAAATAGACACTCCATCCCTTCGCAGCAAAGGATAATCCATAAGCAACAAAAAATAAAAGAATCATCCCAATCCCAGCTGCAATTTCTAACTTAGAGGACGATTTAAAAATAAAATAAAACGGTAGAATACAAAAAATAATCCAAACATACGGGCTCAGCCCCGTATTTTTCGGAAAAATATGATACCAGTTTTTTTTCATAACAGCCTCCCTTCCTGTACATTGTAATCTAATCAAAGACTAAAAAACCATTCGTAGCAAGAATGGTTTTTTAGCTTGTTATTTTTCTTGAAAGCTTGGTTGAGCTTTTTCCACCAAAATCTTCGCTTCATGGAAGCCAACAAACGTTTTTCTTGACTCATCCCATAGGCGGAATCGAAGAGCTTTTAAACTAGAACGAATTGTAATCGTTGTAGCTTGTTGCAAAGGTGGTGTAGAATCATGAGCTTTCTCAAGATGATAATTCGGGACCTTCGGGCTAAGGTGATGTACGTGGTGAAAACCAATATTTCCTGTTACCCATTGCAATAGCTTTGGAAGCTTATAATATGAGCTTCCATCAATCGCAGCCTTCACATAATCCCAGTTTTCTTCCTCTTCAAAATAAGAATCCTCAAACTGATGTTGTACGTAGAACAGCCAAATTCCAAGCAACCCTGACACAAACATGATTGGAAGGTGAATCATAAGAAACGCTTGCCAGCCAATCGCTAAACATAACAATGTATACAGTACAATAACAGAAACATTCGTTACATACGTATTCATTCTTTCTTTCTTACGTGCCCCTTTTCGATTAAAACGATTTGATACTAAAAATAAATACGCTGGCCCTAATCCAAACATCACAAGCGGATTTCGATATAAACGATACTGAAGACGAACCCAAAACGAAGCGTTTACATACTCCTCCACCGTCATAATCCAAATATCGCCTGTCCCTCGCTTATTTAAATTACTGCTTGTCGCATGATGAATTGAATGGTCGCGCTTCCACTTTTCATATGGAAATAGCGTAATAATGCCTGTAATTGTCCCTAAAACATCATTAGCTTTTCGGCTTTTGAAAAAAGACTGATGGCAGCAATCATGAAAAATAATAAAAATTCGAATCACGAACCCTGACGCAATAATCGAAAGAGCTAAACTTAACCAATAAGAAATTCCCAAACTATAATAAGCAGCAACCCATAACAAAATAAACGGCGGAATCGTATTAACTAACTGCTTCACACTCGTTTTTACATTAGACTTTTCAAAAGGAGCAATTTGTTTTCTTAGATTGACTTGATTTTGCTTACTCATTTTTGCCTCCTGAACAGTTCACTTCTCTTTTATCTTGAACAATTTACTTCTCTTCTATAATAAAAAAGAACACAATATCATTATAGTCATAAACGTCAGGTAGAGGATATGACAAATGTCATATCCTCTACCTATTTCAAGAGGGGGATAGATTCCTCCTAAGTTTTTGGGTTTTTTAAATAATATTGTGCATTATACAACATCCTATAACAGAGCCATTAAATAAAAGGCAGGAGTAATAAGGAATGGAAAAACAAACAATCTTTGAATTGATTCATATGATGGATCAATTAACGAATAATATGATTATTAAATGGAATAAAATGTTTGAGGAGAATCTGGGTATTTCCCATATTCTTGTACTAAATTATCTTAAAGAACATGGAAAAAGCCGACCATCGGATATCGCAAAGGCTTTAGGTTTGACCCCGCCCTCTTTAACTCACTTATCTGAAAAACTCGTACAAAAAGAATTAGCTATACGAGTTGTTGATCAGGAAGATCGAAGAATTATTTATTTATCGATTACAAACAAGGGCGTCGAAATGGTTCATACAGCGCATGAAAAAGGCAAAGCATTACGCACAAATTTATTTGAAGCATTATCAGAAGAAGAACGACAACAACTATTAACTATCTATGAAAAGCTTAACCACTCGCTGGAAAAATAAAAAAATATATGCTTGTTCTCATGTGAACAAGCATATATTTTTTAACTATATATTCAAATTGGTAAACTGGTATAGGAGGACTCCCTGCTCATACAAGACATTGCTTTCCTGTGAGCAGCCCCTAACAATCATTCTATTCTGCTAACTAAATGAAATGTAATCCTAGTAGAAAACTAACTTGGATGATACTAATCTACTTTTCTTAATTGCTGGATTTCCTGTAATTCCGAAATAGTTACTAATTGATAGCCTTGCTTATTAAGTCGTTTAATAATTTCAACAGCAGCCTCCGCACTTGATTGATAAATATCGTGCATGAGAACAACTTTCCCATCCTCTGCTTGAGCCATTACTCGTTTTACAACCTTATCTTTATTACGAGCTTTCCAATCTTCTGGGTCAATATCCCATAAGATTATATCCATTTTCTTAAAATACTTATTAATTTTTTTATTTGTCGCTCCATATGGCGGGCGCATATGAATGGGTTCATACCCACTCACCTTTTTAATAATAGATTGGGTTTTTTCAACTTGGCTTTTCACTTGCTTCTCATTTAATCTTGTTAATTGTGGATGGTCCCATGAATGGTTTCCTACCTCATTTCCACCCTCCAGCATCTCTGTAATCATATCAGGATAATAGTTCACTCGACTTCCCAGTACAAAAAATGTCGCATGGCTATCGTATTTTTTTAATGCCTTTAAAATGGTCTTAGTCGTACTTGTATTCGGTCCATCGTCAAATGTAAGGGCAATGACTTTTTTATTCGGGTCAATATTCATTTCTCTTTTAGGAAGCTCTGCCACAGCATTTGGCGGCTGAATTTCTTTAATTTTATTTTTATTATCCTCATTATTTTTATAGGCATCCAGAATATCATTTTTAAAGACATTCTTTTTAATCGCAACCGTTTGTACTCCTAAATGATCAGGAGCAACTTGATTAGGTCTGAAATACAATACGATCGTATCTTCCAATATACTAAAATGACTAAAATTCTCTTTTATCGGCTTGGTTCCGTCTTTTAAAGTATGCATTGAAGCAGCAAGGTCTTCGTTTTTCTTTAGTTGTGCATAAGAAATAGTAGATAATATAGATAAATAATCTGATTTTTCCTTAAAGATATCCTCCAATGAGAGGGACTTTTGTAGTGGAATATCGAAGTTAAATGTCTGTAGGTCTATGTAACTATCTTTTTTATCAATTTGCTTATATTCCTCAAACACAATCGTCACTGTTTGTTTACTATAATGAACGATATCATAAGTAATACTTAACTCGGAAGTTTCCTTTTGTGAAGAGTTTTTTTCACTCAACTCTTTCTCATATTGAGAAATTCTCTTTGTTACATAATTTCCCAATGTTTCATCAATTGTTTTCATTTGGAAAAATGGATAACTAACCGAATAACCTCCGTATGTACTATCTTTGAGTAACATTTTCATCTCTACATCCGAATATTTGTTATCCATATTTTTTACCGCTTGAGCCTTCGAATTAATTGAATTAATTAAATAACTAATTATCCCTATTAACATACAACAACCGATCAGCGCAATAAAGACCCTCTTATAATTCAGTTTTCTCTTTCTTTCCATTTGTTACTCTTCCCCTTATATAATTCTAATAAATAAACACATTAAAATTTCTGTTCTCTCAAGCGCTAGTTATATAAAAGTTTTGTATGTAGCAATTTAGATTGCACGAAGGCAAAAAATCTTCCTCTCTCTGATTTTACCAGTATTGATGTTTTTAGCAATGGAAAAGTACATAATTATCAAGAAATTGACGAAAAATAACGAGAAAAATAGAATGTTAGCAAATATAAAGGTGTGCCCCTTATTCATCATTATTATATGAATCTAAATCGCAATATAGCTAGATTTTTTATAAAACTTATGAACACTAAAAACCCCTATTCCAAAAAATCGAAATAGGGATTGTGATTATCTTAACATATCTGCAAATTAATAGGCGTAAGTATATAACGCTTTAATGTGAGACATATAACGAATGTTACTTGCTTCTTTCATTAATGTTGCCGGAAGACCTTTAAGTGGAGTGTTGTTAGCTCCGATTGTCGCAACACCATCTTTGCGTCCAAGACTTGCAAGTGTACCTGAGTTTACAGGATTAAACTTATCCATTTTTTGGCCTGCGAAGTATGCAAACAAGTTGAATCCAACAAGTTCACCCATTTGCCAAGCGTTTTGTGCAGTTGGTGCGTACGGACGACCGCCTTCTTCTGGGAAAGCAACAGCGCTGTCCCCAACAACAAATACATCGTTATGTGATTTAGATTGAAGGAATTCATTAACTGTTGCTCTTCCACGATCCACTTCAAGACCTGATTCACCAACGATTGGAAGTGCTGCTACGCCACCTGTCCAAACAAGCGTGTTAGCGATGATTGTTTGACCGTCTTTTAATGAAATCTCATTTCCTTTAACACCTGTTACAGGAAGACCCGTTAAGAATTCAACACCACGTGCTGCTAAGCTTGCCGTTGCGCGTTCGATTAAGTTATCAGGTAGAACTGGAAGAATCTTAGGACCAGCTTCTACAAGCTTGATTTTCAACTCGCTGAAGTCCACGCCATATTGTTTCGCAACTTTCGGGAAGTTGTCAACGATTTCACCAACTAATTCAACACCTGTTAATCCGCCACCGCCGATTACGATAGTTGCATCTGCTTCATTTTTCGTTTTCGCATATTCACGAATGCGACCTTCGATGTGGTTGTAAATTTTGTTAGCATCTGCTACAGATTTTAATACTAAGCTGTTTTCTTCAAGTCCTGGGATACCGAAGAATCCAGTTTGACTTCCTAAACCAACAACAAGAGCATCGTAAGTTAAGATAGAACCATCAGCAAGTTTTACTTCTTTTTTGTCTACGTTGAACGATTCAACTTTAGAAATTTTAAGGTTAATATCTTTTCCTTTGAAAAGCTTTTCTAAAGGCACAGCAACAGCTTGTTCTTTAATAGTTCCACCTGCAAGACGATGCAATTCTGTGATGATTTGGTGAGTTGGGAATTGGTTCACCACTGTAACTTGAGCTTCATCCTTGTTTAAATATTTACGAACAGTTAAAGCAGAAAGTACTCCGCCATAACCTGCACCTAAGATGACGATATGTTTTGACATAGTTAATCCTCCGTCCTTACGAATTAAATGTGAAACAAACTATTATTTTTGGCTATTTTTTTCTGCTGTAATTTGAAGAAAAGCGTTTGCAAAACGGAACAACTTTTGTGCTTGTGGATCTTTAAGCATTTTTAAGATACCGAATAAACCGATTACTTCATGATTTGCATCTGCACGATCTTTTGCTTCAATAGCAGTCGCAGCAAGACTTTTTACAGAGTGTGTAACTGGTTCTACGATTTCTGTAATCGCACCAACGGTATCGCTTTTTAATACTTCATCCGTGGCAACCGCTTGAGCAAGATCGTAAGACTTCGTTAAAATGTTTACTAATTCAGTCAATTTCGGCAATTGTTCTACTAGAGTAGTCAGTGATTCTTGTACCTCAGGTTTTAATAGCTGATCTAGTACATCCAGTTGTTCTTGGCTCGCTGTCAATGCTTCAGACTTTTGTTGAGTGCTTGTTTCTGACATATCCAATTCTCCTTTACAATAAGCATATTGCTTAATTTTGCATTTTCTTAACTCATATAAGTTTAGGAAACTTTGTAAAACTTTACACAAAAAAATAAAACCTTTTAAATGTTTTTAAACGTACCAATCCCAGTGACTCTTCTCATTATATCCTGCTATATAATTATTGAAAACCTTAAAAATAGATATAAAAGCTTCCTTTAACTGGATTAATAAAATTAAAAACATCCGCTAATAAACCTCCATAAAAAAGAGCTGCGTTTATTAGCTGAGATTTTCTTCATAGAAAAAAATCCAACGTGCGATTCGCGACAATACCTATCTTAACACAGAATGCGACGCATTAAAATGCACGACTTTCTTTTAAAATAAGTATGCGACAAATACCTACTCAATATGTGGCTGCTTGGTCGTTATTCGCATATTGCCTTCTCATTAAACAACATGTGAATAACATCACAAACTATGCCAGCAAATAAAACGAATTCAGACAATGACAGTATAACATAATTCATACATGATGTAACCAGGTGCTTTAAAATGAATGTGTTAAATAAGATTGTTACTTTTTACTCAACAATATTCATAATTATAGCCTTAAAAACGCTAGACGTGATACATAATCGAGTAGAGGGAAAATAAATGTATTATTTT
>NZ_QWVS01000042.1 GCF_003570725.1 Peribacillus asahii | reverse complement strand
CTGAATGATGAGGATGGCTCTTACCTATCACTATTTGGGGTAAAAACGGTCCTATTGATTAATCCCTTTTTTTCTTAAATCAGAAGTGATTTCAGCGTAAAACTGCTTCACTTTGACTAATTCCTGTAATCCAATTACGACGAATTCCATACCATCACCTCTTATTTCATGAAGTAAACCAACAGTTGGTATGTTAAAAGAACGGGGGAATTCATATACAGACTTTGCCCAGCATACTTAACTTTTTTAATCATATAATCTATGACAATGTCTGGCTGAGAAATTCAAAAATATCACTTGTTGCTACTTGTTCACCTTCAGAAGGGGAAAGAATTTGAGTTACCCTTAGGCCATAGGAAAAAGTCATAAATAAGGTAGCCATTTTCTCAGCATCGATATTTTGGGGAATTACACCATGTTGTTGCCCTATCTCAATCCATTGAACACTAGTTGCCTTACTATATTGGTAAACACTCTTTAAAATGCTTTTAACCTTTTCATCTTCCTGGCTTAACAAATAAATGAATATTATATTCCCTACATCCTTTAGATTCTGTCTACTATGGAAAAATTGAGTGACCATCTCAAACGGTCCAGCATCAGGGGTACCCTCCATGGTATGTTTAACAATCTGATTGAATTTTTCATTCTCATGTTCTATTTTTGATTTAAAAACAAGTCCAAATAATTCATCTTTGCTAGCAACATAATGATAAATGGCCCCTTTAGAAAGACCTGTTCTTTCAATAATGTCTTTGAGTGTTGTATTTCTGCAACCTTTTTCCAGAATAAGTTCTTCAGTCGCCAATAGGATATTCTGGAAACTTGGATTATCATGAGAAGTTGGATTAGACATTTTTTGTACCATCCTTATTAGATTTCTTGATGCTTCATTTTACATTTATTATTAAATCTAAGCGATTTTTTGCGTATTTACGATAGATGACTGTCCATAAAATTGTTAGTCCAATTACACTGTAGAAAATGATTTGTGAAACGGCTAAAAATGCGGAAATTGACAGTTTATATACAAGAATCATTCTAATAACTGCTTCGGCTAAGAGGGAAATTCCCCACACAGCAGTCATTAATCTTATGACAAAGCGAAAATAGGGGAATTCCCAGTTACTCAAAAACTTGCCTTTTTGTTTGGACTCATCATTTGAACTGAATCTAATCGCAAAATGATAAATGAGCGGTTTTGAACAGAATAGAGAAACAATGAAGATAAGTCCTAATATTCCCGTTACTAGCGACTCTCTCATTAAAATTAATTTCTCGCTACCACCTAATAAAAACGCCAATAAGCTAAGAACGAAACCCGTCAACATAAACAGCCCAAAAGCATCAGCTTTCTTATGTTTCACAATGTGATAAAGATTATCCAGCAATGGAACCGACGCTGCAATCAGCAATGAAAAAAAACTTGAGAAATGATTCAGGAGTAAATTATATAGGACAACAGGTGTGAGGCCGTTTATTAAGATACTGACGATAACGGCTTTCCCGACCTTTGTTTTAGAGGCTATGCTCAATTTGATTCCCCCTTACTTTACTGTATTTATATTCCAATAATAAAAACCGACCGTCGGTATGTCAAGTGGTTATTCGCGGAATTTAGGTAATTAAATTCTGAAACGTATCATAAGTAAGTGCGGTTCAAATTCAAAGTCATAAAGCACATATAAAAACTGATCCGTTAGATGTAACAGATCAGTTTTTTTCGTATTCATAATTTAGATTATTCACAGTAAACCGTAAATAATCTAAATGAGGAGCATAAGTCCGTAAGTCCGTCATAGGCCATGGGAAGTAAATCCTTTCCACGATCCATACGGAAAATTGCTGTGCAAAAATACTAGTCTTTATGAAGAGTACATTTTTAATTTATTATGATGTCGCCCGATTGGTACCACAAAAGGAGAGTCCGAAACAGGGTCACTTATTACGTTACAATGAAGTCCAAAAATATCTTCAATCAATGTATCTGTAATAACCGCTGAGGGCTCTCCCTCAGCGATGAGCTTTCCTTTATGCATAGCAAAAATATGATCTGCATAACGTGCTGACAGGTTGATATCATGAAGAACCATGACAATGGTTGTTCCATACTTTCGATTAAGGTCCGTTAGCAGGTCGAGAATTTCGACTTGATAGGTAATATCTAAATAAGTTGTTGGTTCATCGAGAAACAGTATGTCTGTTTGTTGTGCCAGAGCCATAGCAATCCATACACGTTGTCTTTGACCACCTGAAAGCTCGTCAATATGTCGATTGGCAAATTCCGTAATGTTCATGACTTCCATCGCCTCTGCAACGGCTTCATAATCCTTCTTTGTCCAACCCTTTAGAAATGTTTGATGTGGATACCTTCCTCGTCCAACTAAATCCGCAACGGTTATTCCCTCAGGGACAATAGGGGATTGAGGCAAGAGCCCTAATACACGAGCAAACTGCTTTGGTGGTATTTTATGAATAGGTTTCCCTTCCAAGGTCACTTGCCCAGAAGTAGGCTTAATAAGCCTAGCCATCGTTTTAAGTAATGTAGATTTACCACAACCGTTTGAACCAATAATAATGCTTATTTTATTGCTTGGAATTGAAAGACTTACATCATGTAAAATCGTTTTATTATCGTATCCAGCAGTGATTCCTTCAGCTTGAAAAGTATGTCTCGGTTTCATTATAAATCTCCCTTTCGATTCATTCGGATTAGCAAGTAGATCAAGTATGGTGCTCCAAGAATGCCTGTAATGACACCTACAGGGTATCTAGCAACAAATGCAAATTGTCCTACAAGGTCTGATGCTAAAACTAAAATGATGCCAACAAGACCTGCTGGGATAATGCTTGAAAACCCGACACCAACTAGTCTTTTCGCGATAGGTCCAGAAAGAAATGCAACAAATGCGATAGGCCCTGTTGCAGCGGTAGCTAAAGCAATGATAAGTACCGAACTAATAATAAGTACAAGTCGTGTCTTATTAGTAGCAACTCCAAGTGAAGTTGCTGTTTGCTCTCCAAGTTCTAACATATCCAATCGTTTCCCGAGAACAATGATAATGGGTGCGAAAATAAGTACTGTAACCATAAGAGGATAAAGATTTTCCATTTTAGCACCGTTTAAACTGCCGCTGAGCCATCTCATGGCAGTAGGGATATCATGTTGCTGACCGATAAGTAATAAATAAGAGATGGCAGCATTTAGCATGGCTTGAATGCCAATTCCTATTAATATTAATCGACCAATTGAAAAAGAAGTACTTCTTGATAATAGAAAAATAACGATTACTGTAGCAAGCCCACCAATAATAGAAGCAATAGAAACAAAGGCATTACTTGCATGAAGAACGATGATACAAAAAACAGCAGAAGCACTTGAACCAGCTGTTATTCCGATAACATTTGGGTTTGCTAGGGGATTACGGAGCATCGTTTGAAATACATGTCCAGCAACACCAAAAGCAAATCCAGCCAAAACACCTGCCACCATTCTAGGAAAACGTATCGTTCCCACTGCAAAGGATGCACCTTTTACTTTCTCACCTAGTAGAACCCTTATGACATCTGAAACAGGATAAATCGTGTTTCCTAGCATAAGCATCGTAGAGCAAAGTGCAAAGGCAATGATTGCAAGTAAAGAAGTCACAAGGATAAAACGGCGACGTCTTTTTATTCTACCCATCATTATAAGATTCATAGATTCATTTATCATAACGCACGCATTTTCGCTTTCATAGTTATTAAAATTAAAATAGGAGCCCCAATAAATGCTGTAACTACACCAACTTCAAGCTCACCAGGACTTCCTAAAATCCGACCGCATACATCTGATATGGTTAATATAATGGCACCTGATAACGCTGACATTGGGATAATGTATCGTAAATCAGGACCAATAACGAGTCGAATCACATGTGTTGCTAATAAACCTATAAAGCCAATAGGACCTGCGAGCGCTGTTGCTGCACCGCACAATAGCACTCCTCCAAAGGCAGAAACAAGTCTAAGTGTTCCTGTACGTACACCTAATCCTGTAGCTGCTTCATCGCCTAATGCTAATGCATTGAGTGCTGGGGCAGTGAACAGGGCTATTAATATTCCAACAATAAGAAAAGGAATAAAAAGAGAGATAGAGTTCCAATCTCCTGCTCCGACACTACCTACCTGCCAAAATCTAAATTGATCCATAACGTTAGAGCGAGGAATCATAATGGCCATTACGAGAGAGGATAATGCAGCACTCGTAGCAGCACCTGCTAAAACGAGTTTAAGGGGTGTGGCACCGCCACTCCCCATTGAACCAATTCCGAATACAACAATGGCAGTTATGATTGCCCCTGCTAATGCAAGCCAAACGTATTGACTAGCAGTACCTATATTAAAAAAGGAAATTCCGCAAACGACGAATAGTGCTGCCCCTGTGTTAACTCCTAAAATGCTAGGATCTGCAATAGGATTACGAGTAACTGATTGCATTAGGGCCCCAGAAACCCCTAATGCAGCGCCACACATCAAACTAAAGACAGTTCTAGCAATTCTTTGGCGAACCACATTTGCTCCGTGGGACTGTACTTCAGGATGGAATAGGCCGTCCATTAGTTCATTCCATCCAACTGTACGAGATCCAAAAGCAAGAGAAGCCAATACACATATACCGAGTAAGACAATAGAAAGTATAAGAACTTTTATGAAGTTTTTCGGTAAATGTAACTGCTTATTTTCTGAAACGGATGTATGATTCATCTTATTTAACTTTGCTAACGGCTTCTGAGAGTAAAGTTAAGTACTCGTCAATTGAGTATTCAATTGAAAGTGGGTTTGGAGTTCCTGCTGCTGCAAGTGGAGTGTTATCTCCAATAATTGCGACAGAACCTCTCTTTACCGCTGGGATTTCCCCAAGGATTGGATCAGCTTGTAGAGCTGCAAGAGTATCTTTATTTCCATATGATACTAAAACATCAGCATCATTAAGCATATCTGCATTTTCAGCACTTACTTCTATATAGAAACTATTTGGATCAGTGATTTGACTTGTAATACTTTCAGGGTATTCCATCCCTAACTCAGAAAGGAATGCACCACGTGGATCTTCTGGTGTGTAGATGTAGAACTTAGATAAATCATCGGCACTAATACTTATGAATGCAGCCTTCTTACCTTTAACTTCAGAGTGTTCATTTACTTTTTCTTCAATTAGTTTCTCTGTATCGGCAATAAGTTTTTTACCTTCTTTCTCCATTCCCATACCCATTGCATCGTATGTAACTTGTTCACGCCATGAAGCTACCCAAGGGCTAGTTTGATAGGCAACAACTGGAGCGATTTCACTTAATGTATCATATTCTTCTTGAGTAATACCTGAGTATGCTGCAAGAATAACATCTGGATTAGCGTCAGCAATTGCTTCAAAATCTAACCCGTCAGTATCTTGGAAAATAGTTGGCGTTTCTGCCCCAAGTTCCTCTAATTTATCTGCAGTCCAAGGTAACATTCCGCTATCATCTTGAACACCATAGTTTGCAGCTGAAAAACCTACAGGCACAACACCAAGGGCAAGAGCAATGTCATGGTTTGACCATTGAATAGTAACAATGCGTTCAGGTTTTTCTTCAATTGTCGTTTCTCCAAGTGCATGTTTAATCACGATTGGATATTCAGTTGTTGTTTCCTCGGATTCCGCTGTTTTTTTATTAGAGTCTTCAGATTTTGTGCCTGTTTGTTCACTTGAACAACCAGCTAGTGCAATCATAAGCATTACAATTAGTAATGTTAAGACTAATGACATTTTTTGTTTTATAATCATTTTGTATATCCTTTCTTAATACGAGATTAGTTGATAATAATTATCACTATCACTAATGTAAGTCCCTTTGAATGAGTTGTCAATAAAATATTTGAATAGGACTTAGTAAATTAGATAAAGTCAATCTAACTCATTATCTCATTTACTTTTGTTCTGCAGGCTATATATGATACACAAAAACCTTCCAGATCAATGACACGATCAGGAAGGTTTTTGATAAACACTAATAATGTTGTGTGCTTCTTTTGTTGCCTCTTTGTATTTTAGCCTCATTTTTTAAGCCCGTTAACAATGAGTAGCTCATGGCCAGCATGATAATGGCAAATGGGAGTGCGGCTGCGATGGAAGCAGTTTGCAATACATCCAAACCGCCGGCTAGCAGCAAAACAGCAGCTAAAGCAGATTGGATGACTCCCCATGTCATTTTTATTTTGTTAGAAGGATTAAACGTCCCACCTTCACTTAGCATCCCCAATACAAAGGTTGCGGTATCGGCTACTGTTATATAATAAATTGCAACCACAGCGAAACCTAAAATGCTTAACAGGGAACTTAACGGTAGATGATCAAAGAATATAAAAATGGACAATGATACGTTTTCGGCGATATGTTTTGCTAAATCGTGGTTACCGGAATCTTGTACAAGGTCAAGTGCCGAACCGCCAAACACGGACATCCAAAGACAGGTTCCAAGTGTGGGAACAATCAATACACCAATTACAAACTCCTTTATTGTCCTCCCTCTTGAAACCCGGGCAATGAACATGCCGACGAATGGTGCCCAGGCAATCCACCAAGCCCAGTAAAACAAGGTCCATGAAGCAATCCATTGCTCATCTTTTCCAAAGGGGCTTAACCGTAAACTCATATGTAAAAAGTCACTTAAATATAGTCCCGTTGTATTGAAAAACACTTTAATTACAGTTAATGTTGGACCAACAATCAAAATCAATACAATGATTGTCATTGAAAAGATGATTGCTGCGTTGGATAAGTACTTTATTCCTCTTTCTAAGCCTGTATTAAGGGAAATAATAAAAAGGACTGTTGCAACTAAAATGACAATCAGCTGGATAAATAACGTATTAGGACTGCCGAATATGTCATGCATACCTGCAGTAACCTGCATGGCCCCAAGCCCCAAAGAAGTTGCAATACCGAAGACTGTTGCAAAGATGGACAGGATATCAATCGTTTTGCCAATCGGCCCGTGAATTTTGTCGCCCAAAATGGGATGGAACGCTGAACTGATAGCTGCAGGCAGCCGTTTATTATATTGAAAAAAAGCAAGGGCTAATCCTATTACAGTGTAGATTGCCCATGGGTGCAGGCCCCAATGGAAAAATGTATATTTCATTGCGGTGTTGGCTGCATCAATGGTATAAGATTTTCCATATGGAGGGGCTGTATAATGGGTTACTGGTTCGGCGACACTCCAGTACACGATTCCGACACCCATACCAGCCCCAAACAGCATTGCCAGCCAGGAGGCAGTAGAGAAATCAGGCTTATCATTTTTCCTGCCGAGTCTGATATTTCCGTACTTTGAGAACAACAAGTAGATAGAAAAGATGACGAAGAATAGAGTAGTACCAAGATAAACCCAACCAAGGTAATCGATTGAGCTATTATAAATGGCGTTGGTGACTTTGGTAAGATTACCTGTAAAAAAAACTCCCCAGATAATAAAAACGAGGGTTAGCAATAAAGAGATAATAAAAACGCTATTTTCTTTAAACTTATCCATGGAAACCTCCTGGCACTTGAAGAATATTTAACAATATAGATATAGCTCTGTCAGTTATTAAAGGGATTGTATTGAAATTCCCACTTATCCGTATCTATCAACTCTTCATGCGGCACCTCTAATCCGCCTCCAAGATAAATAGTTTGTCCTTTAATCGCAACTACCATGGCCTCGATTAACACATCACTTTCCTTCTTTATATATATATCCCCCAACTGCGTGGATAGCTCGCCATATGGATGAGTAATTTGCTGGCCAGCGTCATCAAAGTTTTCTTCAATATTTACCATATCTTTATAATCGATAGGATGACTGTCAGGAGCACGGCCAGGTACCATCAATAAATATTCAGTATGCCTGATACCATCCAAATCACTTGTAATGACCCCTTTGTTATCAACAGTTTCAACGACTTCAATTTCATTTAAGGTATAGTGATCCAGGGTATCGGGGGCTGGATTGTTAATTAAAATCAAATCTCCCGCTATAGGTTTTTGATTCTGCCTGAGCGTATATACTTTATGATTATGAATAAAGCTGTCATTTTCCCTTGGAATGTATCTTTCCACACTTGCTGCATTAGTTATATGCTGTGTTAAATCCCTCAGCTTAATAAGATGAACGGATAGTTTATACATTGGTTTTATCCCATAGACCTTGTGTAACTCATTGTTGTAATACACAAATTGACCTTTTCTTATCTGGTACAGTTTCACGAATGGAGCTCCTTTCAATCCATTTATATAACTCAAATAGCAATTGTAAAATAGTTGATATAAAATCCGGGACATCATCCTTTTTTCCTTAGATATTTGTAGGATGCCTAATTTTTTAAAAAACATGTCGTGGTGGAAGGCTGGATGAGTGTTTTTCTATAAATTAATAGAAATCTCAGGGTTACCTTGTCTGAATAAAGCATAAGTTTTATACGAATGGTAAGGGAAATAGTGTTAGAGGTTGGACTATTGGTTTATAAATAATCAATCCTTAAATATTAATATACTTATATAAAATTAAGAGGTAACAAACCGGAGGATAAAGATGAATGGAATAAATATGATAGTGACAATTGTTGTCATTAATGTTGTTTATGTATCATTATTTACAATTCGACTTTTGTTTGTATTGAAGAGATGGCACCAAAAGCATTTGTTATTTCTTATGAACCAAGATATTTTCGAGGCGGATTTTGGACCAAGAGATTACCTTAGGGGATTGGTTGTGGGATAATAATGTGAGGGGGAAAATTATTACTTTTGGATTACCATAGTTAAAAAAGCACAATCTTGATGTTAAAAGCAGATTTTTACCATCAAGATTGTGCTTTTGAATTTTGGACCCACGTATACAATATAATAGCAAAATACGAAGAAATAGTATGCTTTATTTTTTTACCTCTATCATCTTACTAGGCGGTTCTTCACATGAATTGAAAGGTTTGTAGAAAGGTATAGGCTAAACAAGCTTTATTATTCATAACATACTTGTTTAGCCTACCTTTTTTGTTTAGTGTGCCAGAGGAACTGACTATAAGTTGCCAAAAACGGTCATCATATAGTTGATTCTAAAGTCGAAGCAACCTCAGAAATAATGATTTCACTTCCCAAGATAGGTGAATCTTGTCCACCATTGGCTGGGCCTTTATGGGCTTCTTTGAAAGCATCGCTATTTTTCCATTGAGCAAAGTCTTCCATAGTGTTCCAATACATATTTACATTGAGCTCATCATATTCTGAAAGGTTTTTAGTAATTAATACTTCAACTTTTACAAAACCGTCCATTTTCTGTAAAGCTCCTGGTCTTGTGAACATTGGAGCCATTTTGTCAGCAAAACCTAATTTCGTTTTAATTCTGTTTGTTACGATAATCATTGATTATTCCTCCTACTTGTCATTTTAGATTTTCTAAATGGAAACTAGTCGGCTTAAGTTTACCGTCTTCCATTCGATATACTTTGTCACAGTATTTTAACATTCGTTCGTCATGGGTCACCATAATGGCTGCCTTATTTCTAGATTTCACCTCCCTCGCAATAAGTTGAACGACCTCATGGGCTCTTTGGGTATCGAGGCTTGCTGTTGGTTCATCAGCCAAAATAATCGAAGGATTATTCATAAAGGCACGAGCAATAGCTGTACGTTGACGTTCTCCTCCAGATAAATGTTCCGGGAGCTTTTTCATTTTTGTTTCCAATCCGAGATTTTGAAGTAATTCTTTAGCAGTTTCTTTCTCTCTTTTTGTCACTTTACCAGCCATTTTTTTTACAACCAGTAATTGGTCGAGAACATTTAAGTAAGGAATTAGATTGCTTGTTTGTAATATAAATCCTATTTCCTCAAGGCGTACTTTTGATAAATCTTTCTCTTTTAAATCGCCTATTACTTTTCCATTCAGGTTTACTTCCCCTTCTGAGGCTTGTAGTAAGGCCCCTGCGATGGAAAGAAAAGTACTTTTACCTGAACCTGAGGGACCGATGACGGCAATAAATTCTCCTTGTTCGACGGAAAGAGAAACATCATTAAGAGCAACAACTTGATTTGCCCCTTGTTGATAGTATTTAGATACATGATTGAACTTTATTCCTGACATTACTCTATCCTCCCAATTGCCTGAAGTGGGTCTATCTTTGTAATTTTACGAATGGAAATCAGCGAGCTTAATATTGATATAACTAGCAATAAAATAGCATAAATGATGACAAGTTTAATATCTAGTGAAAATGGCATTCCATCTGGAAGAATTAAAGCTGTTCCATATGTTAAGAGTATTCCAACAACAATACTAATGAATGAAAGTAGAAATACTTGTGACACAATTGTTTTGCCTAAAAAAGCATTACTTGCACCAATCGCTTTTAAAATGCCAAATTGATTGGATTTTTGCAAGGTAAGTACATAAAAGAAGACAGCTAATACAAAGGCTGAGATTGCTAAAAGGAAGGCCAACATCATCATAATCGTGCCATTTTCCTCTTTATATCCAGGCATTCCTTGTATCGCCGCAGCCTTTGTTACTGTTTCTGTGTTATGGAAAAGATTATTTAATTTCTGCGGATCAATATCTTCCCCTTGAAGCATAATACCATTCACTGGATTTTTAATACCATTATCAGAACCAGGTGCTGCAAACTGAATTGAGCGCCATTTATCTAGTGTAGTAAAAATAGCGGGTAAATGATTGTATGTTTCATTTTCTACAAATCCAATAATTTTCATTTTTTCTAGAGACCCTTCTATTGAGAGTGTGTCTCCAATTTTAAATCCTTTATCTTTTAAGGTGTCATTAGCGATAACTTCTAGTGGTTTATCATTATTGAGAGCATTTCCTTCAATAATGCTTGGTTCTAAAAAACTTCCCGCAGTGATACCTAAAATAGCAATATCTACTTTTTCACTATCTTTGGAAGGAGTTGATTTTAAAACCGTAGCCATTGTGGCTCCCATTGGTGCTGCTGAGGAAACATTATCTTGCTTTTCAAGTTCATCCACGAATGATTCAGTTAATAGTGAACGGCTCATCGAGGCTCTAGATCCTTCCTCAAAAGTAACGTAATCTGCTTTCATATTTTTAAATGTTGCGGCACTTAGTGTGGAAAGCCCATTTCCTAAACCTGATAGGATAAAGACTAGCCAAGCAATAAGGACGGTTATGATTCCAATCATAAGAAAACGAAATTTGCCATGTTTTAATTCTTTTAAAGCCAGAAACAATGGAAATCCTCCCTTAAATTAATATGATTAGTCAACGATGACTAATTTAACATGATTATATTATTATATTTGTGATTAGTCAATCGTGACCAATTGAGGGCAGGGTGGCGGATTTTATAATGTATAAATAGGAAAAGGAAACCTATTAACAAGGTTTCCTTGAATTTAACACTATTGTAGAAGAATTATTCCGAATAAAGAGAAAGATTTCTGATGGACTTTTCAAGAAATGCAACCTCTGCTTCTAACATGGTAATTTTGTGTTCTACTGCAAGATTGACTCCAGATCTTACTCCGTGGGATGGGGTTTGTTTCATGACTTCTAATAATTTCTTACTATTGTTTAAACGTTCTTCCAATGCAGGTATTGTTTTTTCTAAAGGGAGAAAATCAATAAACATTAATCCAATATCTCCTTGATAATTCACCCTTTCAGCTGAAGATAAATTATTCAATAATAATTGGTAAAAATATTGCTTGCCACTATCATTTATGGAGTACACTTTTCGGGTCGGTCTGTTTCCTTCTTGCTCCAACTGAATGTCAATATATCCGTTTTGACTGAGTTTATCTAAAGTTGCATAAGCGGTAGGTTTTTTCATGTCGGTAATTGTACTTAAATTTCTCTCTATAAATTCATTGATTTGATATCCATGTTGACTTTGACTCATGAGTAATCCAAGTAAAATAAGCGAGCGTTGTTCCATTGAGATCCGCCCTTTCTGCTATTAGCTCTTGTCTTATATTTTCTCGCATATTTTATTTGTAGTCAATTGAGCGCTTACCAACAACTATAGAGGGAAAGCTTTAATCCTCCTATCTTAAGTAAACGACGAGTGAAGCTGTCTTCTTGAACTCTCCAAAAAAATCAATTCATGAGTTGTTTTCTTAGCTCCAGATGTGCAGCAACCATTAGTGTTGATGGGGTTGGCGGAATAGGGGGGTGTAACATCTCTAAAGTATGTTTTTAAATTTTTATAAGGGGTTGTAAAAAAATGCTGGTTAAGTCGATAATGTAGGTAAATCCACGAAAAAGTAATTTGCGTTTCTTCATAGAAAGCTCCTTAATTTATATGTTTGTAAAAAATTGAATGCGTAAAATATTATAGACGCTCTGATAAAAATATGTAAGGCAAAGTGCTCACCAATAGGATGAAATAATAAGTAAGATTTCCTACTTAAGAAAAATTGAAAGCAATTGAAGTTGAAATGGCTGAATTAAAAGCTAGAACAGAACTATTGGCTGAACAGCTAAGAAAATCAGTTGACATCATATTGTTTTCCTGTAATAATATTCTTAATTAAATACTGGTACCTTTAATTCAGTCCAGAGAGGCTGACAAGGACAGCGGAAATAATGATTATTGCTTTGGTAGCCTATGCATACAGGTTTACCATGGTTCATTGTGTAAAAAAGCTTCTTGTCAGAAATGGCAAGAAGCTTTTTTATTCCCTAATTTCCAAATTATCGAGGCTTTCTTCGGTACCGGTTTCCTATTAACTAACTTATTGGAGGAATTGGTATGTCAAAAGTTGATAAAGAATTTTCGTTACAGGCAGTACCTCAGGCGAATAGAAATGGGTTCTGGAAAATCCTCGCGGTGATGCTCTCACTTAGCTTTTTCTCAGCGAGCATGTGGTCTGGAGGAACATTAGGAACGGGATTGTCATTTGTAAAGTTTATATGGATTGTGTTAGCTGGTAATCTTGTACTTGGGCTTTATACAGGTGCATTAGCCCATATTGCTGCAAAAACGGGGCTATCAACGCATTTATTGGCTCGATACTCATTGGGTGAAAAAGGCTCTTATTTATCTTCATTTTTATTAGCTTCAACTCAAGTTGGCTGGTTTGGTGTTGGACTTGCGATGTTTGCAGTCCCTGTTGCAAAAGCAACTGGAGCCAATGTTTATCTATTAATAGCGATTTTTGGTCTAGCAATGACGATATCAGCTATTTTTGGGATGAAGACTTTAACTGTTTTAGGATTTATCGCTGTACCGGCAATTGCTATTTTCGGTAGTTATTCAATGGTTGATGCAACTCATACAGCTGGGGGCATTCAAGAATTATTCAATTATGAACCGGAGCAGGCAATGGGTGTTGGCCTAGCATTAACGATTTGTATTGGGTCCTTTATTAGCGCTGGAACACTTACACCTGATTTTGCCCGTTTTGCTAAAACATCACGTTCTGCTGTGAGTGCTAATATTATTGCCTTTTTCCTTGGAAATTCGCTCATGTTTTTATTTGGCGCAGTCGGAGCTATGGTTTACAATAAAGCGGATATTTCAGACGTCATGTTTTTACAAGGATTAATGATTCCAGCGATCATTGTACTTGGTTTAAATATTTGGACAACAAATGATAGTGCGTTATATGCTTCTGGACTAGGGTTTTCAAATATTACGAAATTGCCAAAACATAAAGTGGTTGTTTTTAATGGAATTGTGGGAACACTAGCGGCAATGTGGCTTTATAACAATTTTGTAGGATTCTTGACGATTCTAGGATCTACGTTACCATCAATAGGAGCTATTATATTAGCAGACTATTTCTTGTTAAATCGCGGAAAATACCAATCATTCGAAACAATGAAATTTAAAGCAGTCAATTGGGTCGCTATTATAGCATGGGTAGGTGGAGTCGTAATCGCCAATGTTGCACCAGGTATTCCTCCGATTAATGCCCTATTAGGAACTTCCATTATCTATGTTGTTGTAATGAAATGTATGCCGCAACGTGAAGTATCAATTAGTACACTAAATCATAAAGGTGAGATCATCAGTGATAATTAAAAATGCAAAGCTTAGAGGAAAAGATGGCCTTTGGCACTTATTTATACAAGACGGTAAGATTAATAGAATTACACAAATACTAGAAGATATGGACGGAAAAGAAATTTTGGATGTCGAAGGGTCTCTTGTTCTGCCACCTTTTATTGAACCGCATATCCACTTAGATACAACCTTAACAGCAGGTGAACCGGAGTGGAATAAAAGCGGTACTTTGTTCGAAGGAATACAAAGATGGGCGCAAAGAAAAGAAACATTAACGATAGAAGATGTGAAAACAAGATCGAAAACTGCGTTAAAATGGCAAATTGCTCAAGGGATTCAGCATGTCCGTACACACGTAGATGTTACAGATCCAGAGTTAACGGCTTTAAAGGCAATGCTTGAAGTAAAGGAAGAAATGGCTCCTTACGTAGATATTCAACTTGTTGCGTTTCCACAAGAAGGCATCCTTTCATATCCTAATGGGGGAGAATTGCTGGAAGAGGCATTGAAAATGGGGGCAGATGTAGTAGGCGGCATTCCTCATTTTGAATTTACAAGAGAATACGGAGTCGATTCCTTAAAAATGGCTTTTGATCTCGCTGAGAAATACGATCGTTTAGTTGACATTCATTGTGATGAAATTGATGACGAACAGTCTCGATTTGTAGAAGTTGTGGCAGCGGAGGCCTACAAACGTGGACTAGGTACTCGTACAACAGCGAGCCATACAACGGCAATGGGCTCTTATAATGATGCCTATACGTATAAATTATTCCGTCTCTTAAAGCTTTCTTCCATTAATTTTGTATCAAATCCACTTGTGAATATTCACCTTCAAGGGAGATTTGATACGTATCCAAAACGAAGAGGTCTGACGCGAGTAAAAGAGTTACAAGAAGCGGGACTAAATATTTGCTTTGGTCACGATGATATATTTGATCCATGGTATCCACTAGGAACAGGGAATATGCTTCAAGTATTGCATATGGGAATCCATGCTTCACAATTAATGGGCTATGATCAAATTGTCAATTCCATTGATTTGATTACTAAAAATAGCGCTAAAACGTTACAAATTGAAGAGAATTACGGAATCGAAGAAGGTAAGCCAGCTAACTTCATTGTCTTGTCTGCAGAAAATGAATATGAGGCGATTCGCAAGCAAGCAACAGTTAGATATTCCTTTAGAGATGGCAAAATAATTGCTGAAACAAAGCCAAGTGAAACAACAATAACTTTAGAGCGATTTGAAGAGAAAATTAACTTTAATAAATAGAAGACATATGGACACAACTTTAATAGGGTTGTGTCTTTTTTAATATTAAGAAAGTCTTAAGATTTACATAAGGAGTTTATTAAGATTTGATTGGTATCATTACCTTAAGCAGATAAATAATAGGAGTGATATCATATGTTCCAATTCATATACAGGAGTGAATTTTTATGAATATATTAGTTTGTGATGATGATAAGGCCATTGTAGATGCTATCGGGATTTACTTAGAAAATGAGGGGTATAAAGTTTTCAAAGCGTCTAACGGAATAGAGGCTATCGAAATAATCGAAGATCATGAAATCCATTTGATTATCATGGATATTATGATGCCTAAGATGGACGGCATAACAGCTACTATGAAAATCAGAGAAGGCAATAAAATACCGTTGATTATGCTTTCTGCCAAGTCAGAAGATTATGATAAGATATTAGGATTAAATTTAGGAGCAGATGATTATATCACTAAACCATTTAATCCTTTAGAACTCATAGCAAGAGTGAAGTCACAGCTAAGAAGGTATACCACATTGGGAAGCCTTGAAACGAAGAACCATGTTTATCAAACTGGGGGACTTATCATTGATGATGAACGTAAAGTAATCACTATTGATGGAGAGGAAGTTCATCTTACACCGGTGCAATATAAAATACTAAAGCTTTTGACTGTCAATGCTGGGAGAGTTTTTTCTATAGAGGAAATCTATCAGAAGGTATGGAATGAAACGCCTGTTAATCCGGAGAATACAGTGGCTGTTCATATCAGGAAAATAAGGGAAAAAATAGAAATAAACCCGAAAGAACCAAAATATTTAAAGGTGGTGTGGGGAATTGGATACAAAGTTGAAAAATTATAGCCACTCAATCATAACAAAAATTATCGTTTTTGCCATAGTAATCACATGTTTTACGGGGGCTCTAACAGCATTTGTACATACAGCCATTTTAAGTGATGGTAATTTTGAAATCATTTCTGAAGATAACTACTTCCAAAGCAGAGCTTATGTACAAGAAGGAGAAAGTCTTGTTTCCAATCTAACTCAACTAATAGGAGACTATAAGAGTGAAAAATATATTTTGAAAGGTGGGAGTATCGATGAAGAAGAATTAAGAATCGAAGTGGAAGACTTATATTCAGATTTTCAACTCCAATCTAAAAGCTATAATCCGAACTTGAGTGAGGAAGAGAATTATAAGAAGTTCAAAGAAGTATATAAAGATGAGATTGCACAAGCAAAAGGCAGGATGATTAAGAACGATTTAAGGGAATTCCATTTACTAAAGCAAAATCTAGAAGTGTATGAAGGTCTAGTTTATTATGCAAGTAATGGTACGAATGTATTTACGAACAGTACAAAAAAAGAGCAAGGTCAATTTAAAACTTATCCTTCTTACATGGTTTTCGAGGATTATAAGAGAGAAATCTTTCCGAAAGAGGTAGAAGGCAACAAACATTTAGATCAGGTTACAGGACAAATAGATGAATTAGATCCAGAAACTACTGTGATTTATGTGGCTTTTACGGAAGAATTTTTAGATCTCAAAATAAAAGAATGGAAGGAAGATAAGGTAGCAGCGACCAATAACTTATATAAAGTAGTAGCATTTTTAGTAGGGCTTATTTTATCCTTTCTATATTTAGCACTCATAATTGGGAGAAAATCTTTTGACGATCAGGAAGTACACTTCCATGCAGTGGATAGATTATATAATGATCTTAACCTAGTGTTGTGTCTAGGGATGATAGTGTTTTGGGGTGCATTGCTGAGTAAGGTAGGTTTTGAAAATGCCTATCAAATGTCTATTCCAATTACAGCCCCAATTGCTACAGCAGGACTCATACTCATTTTATCACTTGTGAAACATTTCAAGAATCGAACTCTCATCAAGCATACCTTGCTTTATAGTATTTTTTATAAGCTGTTTGTATTTGTAAAGAATGTATATGCTAGTGGAAGTGTTGGCGTAAAGACTGTATTACTAGTCATCGGTTATCCTATCTTGGTCGTAATAACATTTTTCATGTTCCCAGTAACCATAGGTGCAGCCGCCTGGTTCGCTTTTAAAAAGGTGAAATCTTTCCAGGCTATACAAGAAGGGGTCGAGAGAATAAAGGATGGGGACCTTCGTCATCGAATCGATGTGGAGGGAGAGGGAGAGTTTGAAAGGCTTGCTGGTAATATAAACAGCATCACAGATGGTTTGAAAAAATCCGTTGATAGTGAGCTAAAAAGCGAACGGTTAAAAACAGAGCTCATCACCAATGTATCCCATGATATTCGAACACCTTTAACTTCGATTATCACTTATGTTGACTTATTGAAAAAGGAAAAGGATCCTTCCAAGGTAGAAGAATATGTCGAGGTACTGGATCAAAAATCGAAAAGGCTCAAAATTCTAATAGACGATTTATTTGAAGCAGCCAAAGCCTCAAGCGGGGATATTCCGGTTCAATTAGAGCAAATTGATATCGTATCTTTAATTACTCAAGGGTTGGGAGAAGTAAATGACAAAATTGAAGCCTCAGATTTAGAGTTTAAGATTAATTATCCTGAGGATAAAGTATATATGAAAGCGGATGGAAGATTACTCTGGAGATCGATAGAGAACTTATTATCCAATATATTTAAATATGCTTTAAAAGGGTCAAGGGTCTATATCGATATTGAAGATACAGGCAACGAAGTCCTTCTCACCTTCAAAAACATTTCAGCTTATGAATTAAATATTTCAGCAGAAGAATTAATGGAGCGTTTTAAAAGAGGCGATGAATCCAGATTTAGTGAAGGCAGTGGATTAGGTCTATCAATTGCAGGAAGCCTTATTGAGTTACAAGGTGGGAAATTTTCTATTCAAGTTGATGGAGATTTATTCAAGTCGATGATCTGTATGCCTAAACATCATAACAATGACTGACTCGCATTAGTTTTTTAAAATTAAATGATTATTAGGAATAGGATATCAAAGCGATGTCCTATTTTTTTGCATACCTTTTATTGCTCAAATATATAAATCGGAGAGTTAAATAGAGGAGGTGAACCATAGCCTTTAGATAAAGTTCAATTAATAGAATAATCTTTAATCAGTTGCGCTAAATAAATCAATCCCTTTTCTAGTTGTTCAATTGAAGTGTAAGAATGGGACAGGTGAAGGTGCGGATAATCCTTTTTTATACATACCTCCTAGATATAAGACTAAAAGTAAGTTAAAGGAGCTACTTCGACCCGCTGATGAATTTCCCCCCACCGGATTGATATCTTCCGTTTCCGTTTTTCCGGAATTTTATACTGATTTATTCCACAAAACAGGAATTTTCCGTTTTTTAGGAATAGTAGTTTACTATTTATAGGCCTATTCCCTAGTAATTCCAAGTTGGCACAAAACTTGCAGATAATGGATTGAGAGAATAAATGAAGTCTTATCGATCATCTCAGGGGGTGCTGGAAAAGTGGATGGACTTATTTCTATGGAAGATTAATTTTTACTAGACTACACGAAATATTCCAGTATTATGGTAATTTATAGTGTTATTTTCCACTATTAGCAAAATTAGAATATTCATTGTGCTAGTGACAAGTAGTTATTAATTTCTACAAATACTAGCATAAAACGCGAAAAAGGGTATAAATGTGAATATCATTCCCAAATGATTATAGAAACATTTACTTAGAAAAGGCCCTTTATGGAATTAAATTTAAGGGGGATTTATATGGATTTATTAATTATTTTATTAGCGCTCGGATTATTAATGTTTGCTGCTTACCGCGGTTATTCAGTTATTTTATTTGCTCCTATCTGTGCGCTTCTAGCTGTTTTATTAATCGCACCGCTCCATGTTTTGCCTTTCTTTTCAGGCGTGTTCATGGAAAAGATGGTCGGCTTTATTAAATCGTATTTTGCTGTTTTCTTACTAGGAGCTATTTTTGGTAAGGTCGTAGAAATGTCGGGGATTGCTGAATCCATTGCTAAGACTATTGTTGGCTGGCTTGGAGCGAAACGGGCGATGCTGACGATTGTGTTGCTTGGTGCAATTTTAACTTATAGCGGTGTTAGTTTATTTGTAGCTGTGTTTGCGATTTATCCGTTTGCTGCACAAATGTTCAGACAAGCAAATATTCCGAAAAGATTGATTCCGGGTACGATTGCTCTTGGTGCTTTTACTTTTACAATGGATGCATTGCCGGGTACACCGCAAATTCAAAACGTTATTCCGATTTCCTTCTTTAAAACAGATATCTATGCTGCACCAATCCTTGGAATCATAGGCGCCATCATCGTTTTAGCTGTCGGCTTATTGTACCTAGAGTCGAGAAGGAAAAAAGCTGAAAGAGCCGGTGAAGGCTATTATGGTTTTGAAGCGGAAACGGCTGCTGCTTTGGAAAAGGAAGAGACAGAATCGAAAGAACCTGCTCTTGTCAATTTAACAACTAAGCAACCGTTAGCTAAACAGATTCTTGCCTTTGTTCCACTTATTTTGGTTGGGGTAACGAATAAACTGTTTGTAACGTATATTCCGACATGGTATCCGAATGGCTTTGATTTTGCAGCACTTGGCTTAGACGCTTATAAGGTTGATGTGGCTGTATCTGCCCCAATCTGGGCGATTATTATGGCACTACTCGTAGGGATTGTGACATCCATTGCTTATGATTGGAGACGGGTAACGAAAGGCTTTAAGGATGGTGTGAATACGGCTATAGGGGGTTCGTTGTTGGCCACTATGAACACCGGTGCTGAATATGGATTTGGCGGTATTATCGCAGCACTCCCAGGGTTTTCAAAAATCAGTGATGGGATATCTACTGCGTTTACAAATCCACTTGTTAACGGTGCGGTTACGACATCTGCACTTGCCGGGATGACAGGATCGGCATCCGGTGGTATGGGTATTGCGCTAGGAGCAATGGCTGATAAGTATAATCAAGCGATTGCTGCTGCTAATATTCCTCCAGAAGTGATGCACCGCGTAGTGGCGATGGCATCAGGCGGTATGGATACTCTTCCTCATAATGGTGCGGTTATAACTTTGCTTGCGGTAACAGGATTAACACATAAGCAATCGTATAGAGATATTTTTGCTATCACCGTTATTAAAACATTAACTGTATTCGTGATCATTGCTCTTTATACATTCTTCGGAATTGTTTAATAGAATAAAGAATTTACTAGACAACTAGATTATTTAATATCTTAGGAGGTATGAACGTGGGGAAAACATTAGCAGGAAAAACAGCATTTATTACAGGAGCGGTAAGCGGAATCGGCTTAGAAATCGCTAAGACCTTTGCTCAAGAAGGGGCAAATATCGTCATTTCTGATTTAAATGCTGAAAAAAGTGAACGAGTAGTGCTAGAGCTAAAAGAACAAGGATTTGAAGCGATTGCTGCTCCTTGTGATGTTACCAATGAGGAAGCATTTAAGAATAGTCTTCAATTGGCTCGCAGCACCTTTGGGAAAATTGATATTTTAGTTAATAATGCTGGATTGCAGTATGTCGCCCCGATTGAGGAGTTCCCAACTGAAAAATTCGAGCTGCTTCTAAAGGTTATGTTAACTGCTCCTTTTATTGGGATTAAGCATGTCTTCCCATTTATGAAGGAGCAAGGCTTTGGCCGGGTTATCAACATGGCTTCGATCAATGGTCTTGTTGGCTTTGCCGGCAAAGCGGCCTACAATAGTGCCAAACATGGGGTCATTGGTTTGACGAAAGTGGCGGCATTAGAAGGGGCTCCGCACGGAATTACAGTAAATGCTTTATGTCCTGGTTATGTCGATACTCCGCTTGTAAGAGGACAATTAGCTGATTTAGCCAAGACAAGAAAGGTTAGCCTGGATCGAGCTGTGGAGGAAGTCCTATTACCGCTTGTTCCACAAAAAAGGTTATTATCTGTATCAGAAATTGCTGATTATGCTGTCTTTTTAGCAAGTGATAAAGGCAGAGGTGTAACAGGACAGGCTGTCGTATTAGATGGCGGGTATACAGCGCAATAAAGTGAGACTAACCATCAGCGAGGGCCGCTGATGGTTAGTCTCGTCTTACGGTCACTGAGATTTCAAGCCTTGCTTTCAATCAAGTAACCGTATGGACCTGATTGGTGAAAGCTTACTACTAAGTTTCACTGTATTTTAGCAATCGAACCTTTACGAGCAGTTGTCCTTCACCCATCTTCTTTAGCTCCTCATAAGCTTAAGGTGGGGGCTTATTGCTCGTTAAGTGTGGGATAAAAAGAAAGCCGCCCTGAAAATAAGCAGGGGATCAAGGTGAAATTCTATGGTATAAATCATGCCTCGCGTTGTGAAATTCGTTAGCGTGAATGTCTCCGTTAAACAATATGGTTGAATTAAGTAATAGCGGCACTACTTTGAATCCGTACCCATACGTAATTTTAGACCGCTTTTGTTATAATAAATAGAACGAGTGCAGCAAGGGGGAAGCAAAAGTGAGTCGGGCATTTGACGGGGTACCAATCAGTTGGCATGAGCAAATTATCAATCTGTTGGCAGAACGTGTGGTCATTATCGATGATAACGGAATGATTTTATATATCAACGAGGGATATTGCCAGTTCATTGGGAAAACTATGGAAAAGGCAATTGGTCAGCCTGTACAGGATGTGATTGAAAATTCGCGAATGCACAGGGTGGTCAAAACAGGGAAGGCAGAATTGGCCGCTGTTCAAAAAATCAATGGCAGTGAAATGATTGCCAATCGTTTTCCCATTTTTGAGGATGGGAAAGTTGTTGGCGTTGTGGGAAATGTGATGTTCCGTAATCCTGAGGAATGGCGGATGTATAGAACAAAAATTCAAAACCTTGTCGAAGAATTAAACTATTATCAAGCAAAAGCTCAAAGAGATTTGCGGAGTAAATACAGCTTTGAGGACTTAATGGGCAGCAGTCCTATTTTTCTTGAGGCAAAAACACTCGCTCAAAGAGTATCTGGGAGCAATTCATCGGTGTTATTAATCGGGGAATCGGGTACAGGGAAGGAATTATTTGCTCATGCGATTCATCACAACAGCACCCGTGCGTCCGCTCCATTTGTGGCAATTAACTGTTCCTCCATCCCTGAACACTTATTGGAATCGGAATTGTTTGGCTATGAGGAGGGCGCTTTTACAGGTGCGAAAAAAGGTGGCAAGAAGGGGCAGTTCGAACTGGCCAGCAAAGGAACGCTTTTTTTGGATGAAATTGGGGACATGCCGCTCTCAATGCAAAGTAAACTATTGAGGGTACTGCAGGAAAAAGAGGTTGTGCGTGTAGGCGGCTATAAGTCAATCTCTGTTGATGTGCGGATTATCGCTGCCACTCATCGTGATTTAGAAAAGATGGTTGAAAAAGGAGAGTTCCGCCAAGATTTATATTACCGCTTAAATGTCATTAAAATTGATATTCCTCCGCTAAGGGAACGAAAGGAAGATATTCCTCCGATTGCAAGACGGTTATTAAAAAAATTGGAGGCAAGATTTTATCGCAATAGTATTGAGCTGTCTGCTGAAGTAAAAGAACGATTGATGCAGCACTCATGGCCGGGGAACATTCGCGAATTGGAAAATGTTTTGGAGCGTTCGATTAATGTACTGGATGGTAAAACGATTAAGGTGTCCGACCTGCCCTTGTATTTGCGCGATTTTGAGCCGAAGGACGGTAGCGCCATTCATTCCTCCAGTGAAGGGATTTCTCCAAATCTTGTGTCAGCATCAGAGCTATCGTTTATTCAGCCATTGAAGGAGACACTGGCGCAAGTGGAAAAGCAAGCAATTGAACATGCTTTAGCGGTTACGAAAGGCAATAAGCTAGAAGCGGCTCGGCTGCTGGAAATCAGTAAAACGAGTTTTTACGATAAATGTAAGTTATATAATATAAAATAAAGAGATGCTAGTCGTAAAGTTTGCTTTTAATCCTGATAGATGGTAATTGGAAATCGATGTGACATAGGACCTTTTAATCGTCTAAAAATTGAAAATAGATGTGATACATTGGAAACAACAATACCTCCTATTAGAAATGGTTTTAGAACTTGTCTAATAAGGGGGGTTATTATTTTACAATAATTTAGATCTTAAATAAACACAAAACAGCTGCCGGGAATTTTCCGACAGCCAGGATAAGGCTAAAGTTAGTTTTTATCAGTACCCTTGCCGGTACCTTTACCAGTACCTTTGCCGGTACCTTTACCAGTACCTTTGCCGGTAC
>NZ_QWVS01000041.1 GCF_003570725.1 Peribacillus asahii | reverse complement strand
GAATCCCACTGCTTCAGCTGTGGGAGCAGTCAAATCAATTACACCAGAAACGATGATAATGCCCACTAACATAAAAACCGTAATGAAGAGATCCAATAACAAATAAAAGAAAAGAAAACAAAAACAAAAAGTGGCTTCAAAACAAAGAAAGAAGCTACGGCTGCAATGAATGAGATTATTTATGAGTTGAATAAAGGAACATATGTAAAACCACAAAACATTATCTTTATTACAATCACAAACGAATTAAGACGAAATTAAAGGTATGAGTTCACCTTCGTAAAAGAATGGGAGGAAAATGAATGGGAATTGTTACTGAAGCAAAATTTCATTTATTTAAAGAAAAAATACTTTCTCTAGCACTGCCATTATCCGATAATGACCTTTTAAACTCAACTTTCCTATTGCAAAAGAATGAGAAGAAAAAACTAGAGGTTTATTACACCCCTTTTGATTACATAAACGAGAATGCCAAAGTGGTTATAGTCGGCATTACACCTGGACTTCACCAGATGAAAAAAGCTTATACAGCAGTTATTGAGAATAGACATTTGAGCGATGAGGAACTCCTTCATCAGGTAAAAAAAAGTGCTAGCTTTGAGGGAACGATGAGAAAAAATCTCACAGCCATGTTAGATGAACTTGAATTACCGAGACATCTCGGCATTTCATCTTCAAGCGAACTTTTTGGTACAGCCAGTCACCTTGTTTACAATACTTCCATCCTCCCACATGCTGTATTTTTCAATCATCAAAATTTTAACGGTTCACGGCCCAATATTTTAAAAACCGAAATGCTATTAGATTATGTAAAAAATTATTTTATTAAGGACATCTCGATAATGGAAAATCCATTTATCATTCCTTTGGGAGTAAATGTAAGCAAAGTTCTCGACTATTTTTACAAAAATAAACCTATTTTAAAGGGATTCCCTCATCCTTCAGGGAGTAATGGTCATCGGCACAGACAATTTCGGGAAAATAAAGAGGATATGAAAAGACAAATGGAAAATTATTTTACACATAAATCATTAGGAAATGCGGATGGGTCCTCAAATAGGTATAAAGACTAAAGGAAAGGAAAATAGAAGGATTTACTTTCCTCTTTTATCTCTTAAAATACATAGAGGGAGGTAGAGTAACATGTACAAAAAAGCAATCATCCTCGTGATGCTCTCATCGATATTATTAGTATTAGTATTGGTTAGAGTCCATACAACTGCTCCTGTTAACAATACAAATACTAAAAGCAATGATTTTTCCGAATATACTACGGTAGAATACAAGATTACCAATATTAATGGTAATCAATACTATGGAAAAGGTAGTGACGGGACCGAAATTCGTTTTTCTGATAAAAATATCCTTTCAGGTGATAACATACAAGTTCATGATAAGGTAATATGCTATTTTGAAAAGAATAATCTAGGTAAAGGATTAGTAAAAGTGGAGAAGAAATAATATCAAGGATATCCCTTATACCCACTTAAAACGAAGGTCATTTAGCCATTTATACTTTTCTCTATAGCGTTCTGGTGTTGTTAGAAACATAGAATCCCAATATCCTTTTCATCTATGAATAATGATGCTATCCTAAATAATTTATGTATGAATTCAATCTAGCTTTGGACAGACTTCACCTCTTGTTGAAGTTGTCCTTTTTTCAGCATATTATCCACTTACATACCCTAAATAACCTGCATTCCAAGCTTCTCTATCCTTGTCAATTAGAATGATCATCATTGCTTTATTAAGTTTAGAATCAAGTCATTCATAATACTTAATGATGGAATAAAAAGAAAAGCACATGCTCCTTTTATTCCATCGTTGAACTCCCCTACTAGGATTTTGGTATATTGAATCACTCAAGATTGATTATCTAAGAATCAATGGCAATTGGATCCATTTTTTGAATTGCATGCTGTTTTTGGCTTTGGACGAGGTAAATCGAGCGCTGGATTACGGTCGAAGAATCCAACCGGTTTTAATTGAAAATTAATGTACGCTGTCGGCATAACCGGCCAATCTTCTGGTCTTGTGATATGATGATGTCCCATTGTATACCACACAACTACGTCTTCATTTTCAATATTCCGATTGGCTGCTGTGTACTTTGGTAAGCCCTCGCCGCCTTTATGCTGGTTCGGATAGTTCCCTGTTGCATACATCTCATTTGGATCATATGGCGTAACGTGTAATTGATTCTTCAGAAAACCAGCACGTTTCATTACACTCGAATTATCACCTGCAAATGGAAGACAGTTTTCACCTGGCATAATTTTATAGCCAACCGGTGTGCCAACCGCATTCAAGGAATTCGGATTAATGATTTTCCATGTACGTTGAGTAGCCATATCTAGATTACGCTTGGCCTCTTCTTCTGTTTTAAATGTTTTTGAATCAATATAAAACGCATTACTATACGGATTATTCGGTCCCTCTTCTTCTGGAAGCGTGTTAATTTCCACTACAGAATTCTTCGAACCATCCAGCATCGTATCCAAGCGGAAATTAAAGAAATGTGGTGATAAACCGCATTCAACTTCATTTTCTTTTATACCAAAATAGCCAGCTGACCAAGGATCGACCATGACTAAATTGGAATCTGTAATGCCGCGTTTCAATAAAGCTTCCTGAAATTCAGGGCTATTTTTGACAACTTGCTCGCACTCCTCGAATTCATCTAACATAACCCCTGATTGAACATTTAGGATATACTCCCAAGATGTTACTTTTCCTTTTGTAATAGAAACAGTCGCCTCATAAGTTTTTTCTGTTTTATTATCTAAAAGAATCATAAATGCTTCACGCGTAATGTTATCTCCAGCTTCATAATTAAGTACAATATCCTTTACTGGCTCTTTTAGTGTGACTGTGACAAATCGTACGTATTGACTTAGTTTTTTCTCCGTCCGTATGATTTCAACAGCCTTTTTGATTTCTTGACCTGTTAGTGCTTCCATCTCCTTTGGTCTAAGACCCCAGTAAAGATGGTTATATAAGAGTTATCCCTTATTAAAAAAGATTTAATTTTAACACGTTTCTCGACTGAATCAACCGCCACCACTCGAATGGGGTCCTACCTTTTTATTTTTGGATTTTTAATACACGATCCTGTTCACGGCCAAAGCCATCGATTTCTAAGCGATCTTTATAAACTTCTACAATTGAGATAAACTTCTACAATTGAGTATGAAGTAGTATCCGCTGTCTCCACCATACCTTTAAGGTTCACATAATGAATTCCGTTCTTCACTCCATAGTTTCCAGCATGATTATGTCCATTAAAATAGGCGACTACATTTCCAGCTGCTTCGAGTTCTTTTATGACTGCATCATCATTCCAAACATTGTGATTATTTTCAGGATAGACAGGCATATGCGCGATGACCACCACTTTTTCGTTTGTTTGTGCCGCTTTATCAAGTACACCGCGCAGCCATGTTAATTGCTCATTGCTAACGCCACCATTCCAAGTTTGGGCGTTAACTGCACCGCTCTCTTTTAACGAATTGTACATTTCTTCGGCTTGTTTATATTTCTCTGAGCCTTCAGGATTTGCATAAAGACTGAGGTCATTTGTATCCAGCACAACAAAACGCCAGCTCTTATATTTGAAATCATAATACTGGTTTGGCATATTCAGTATGTCGACTACTTTTTCCGTTGTTACAGGAAAATCGTGATTACCAAGCACATGATACTTAGGTCCTTCAATCATGTTGTAGATAGGAAGAATAGAAGAGAAGCTAAAGATGTTTTTGTCGATAAGATCACCAGTTTGAACAGTGAAACCAAGATTATACTGATTCAAGGTTTGAGAGGCAGCCTTGAGCTTGTCCACTGAATTAAGGTAGAAGCGTGTGCCAGATGCGTCACAGTCGCAATATTGTATATCAGGGACAAGTCCGAATTCGAATTTTGGCTTTTCCTCACTTTTCGCAAAAACTGATGTAGCTGGACTCGTGGCAACAAGTGTGATTCCAAGTATAACAGCAACACTTATACCTTTTAGTTTGTTTGTCAGTCCTTTTTGATTAGAAAACATGAATAATTCCCCTTTCTCTTGTCAAGGACAAGAATAACATGATAAGTTCCTTTTCATCATAGCTCATGAGGATGTATGAATTATCCATATTTACGTTATTTTTATAATGTTTTAATATATTAATAATTTTGATAACTAAAATTAAAAATGAAGTTTTTATTTCAGTTACGTACATAAAAAATAACATCCTATTTGGATGCTAAGTTTAATCCTGTTCTATTTAATTCTAACTCTATAATTACTCTTTTTGACTTTAAATACAAATTTATATGAAATAATCCCTGCGTCTTCTTTAGTATTATCCACTACATATCCTAAATAACCTGCATTCCAAGCTTCTTTATCCTTGTCAACTAGAACAATCATCATTTCTTTATTAAGTTTAGAATCAAGTCGTTCATAATGCTTAATGAATGTGTCAATCTTTGTTTGATCTTTAAATTCAGTTTCTCTTAATACTTGACCTGAGTATGCGTTTATATTTTGCATGATATATTTCATCTAACAACCTCCTATATACCATATTTTAACATAAATTATAAGATGTGGTGGATAGGGGGCTAATTGTCACTAAAATTACATATAGGGGACATAATTTTAATCAAAAGAATTTGATTTGAGTAAACACACCAAAATGGATGAAAACAAGCTGTTATAAGGTAATTTGAAAACAGCGAACGAACGTTTTATAATATACCTTATAAAATAACAGATCAATTGAATTAATTATGGAGGAAATTAATATGTATGTAACAATTTCAGATTTTATTAAAGAATGGAATAGAGAGGCAATGCTAACTCAAAAGGTTTTGGATGGTTTGACAGATGACTCTTTAAAACAACAGGTTTATCCAGAAGGACGAACTTTAGGGCGAATTGCTTGGCATTTCACAACAAACATTCCAGATTATTTAACTCATTTCGGATTGGAAATGAAAAAAGTTGATAATGCACAGAACGTTCCATCCTCAGCAAAAGAAATTGCGGAAACCTTTAAAAAGGTAAGTGCTGAAGCATCTCAGACTATTAAACAACAGTGGACAGATAACTCCTTGAGCCAAATACAAAAGGCGTTTGGCAGAGAAGAAACAAATGCTCAAATTTTAATGGGACTAATCAAACACATCGTTCATCATCGAGGGCAATTAACTATTCTTATCCGTCAAGCTGGGTTAAAACCTTCCGGGGTTTATGGACCTCCAAAGGAAGATTGGGTAAATTTAGGCGTAGAAAATCCTCCACTTTAATAAAAAGTTACAAGAAATCTAAAAAAACGCTTGTTCCCAAGCGTTTTTTGTGCAAAATATAATGTTGTTTGAGATGAGCTTTAAGATATAGATCATTACAAAAGTTTATTTATTTGTTTCGTAAGCTCTTTAAATTTCTTATCGAGGTCTGCGTACGCTTTATCCTTTGGAGTCATAAAGCTAAGCTTTCCTAAAACTTCTTGTCTTTCTGTTTCAAGCTTTAAACGCAATTCATCGAGGTTGTCTCTTTTTGGAGACACTTCATTCAATTGCTTTTGTATGCTGTTATTCCAAATAACGAGTTTGCTGCTTGTCGTTTTTTCAAGAAAATATCGATCATGCGAAACGACAATTAGTGTTCCGTTATACTGCGCTAACGTATCTTCAAGTTGTTCACGTGAAGGTAAGTCAAGATGATTCGTCGGCTCATCTAAAATAAGCACATCTTTTTCTTCTAATATATACATCATCAACTTACACTTTACACGCTCACCCATACTCATATTCCTAATCGGCTCTGTCCAATGAGATGTCATAAATCCTAAATGCTTCATTAAAGTTTGGACTTTCCCTCTTGCCTCGAATGTTTCTTGAAAAAAAAGCTGCTCAGGTGTTTGTTCAAGCGGTAAGTCAAACACTTCTTGCGTTAAATAGCCAATTTTTGCAGATGGTGAAATCCATACATCGCCCGCAAAAGCTTCCTGTCCAGTAATTACTTTCAATAATGTCGTCTTTCCGCTCCCATTTGGACCTATTACTGCAACCTTCTCACCATGTTGAATCGTAAAATTGACATTTTTAAATAATGTTCGTTCGTCAAAAGACTTTGTTAACTTCTTAACTTCTAAAAATCGTTTCCCTACCTTATTGTTTGCTTTCATTGAAAAACGTACTGTATATTCTGACTCAACAGGTTCAGCTTTTACTTTTTCAAGCTCTTTTTCAAGACGCCTTTGTTTGGATTTGACTTGTGCATCCATACGCTTTGCTTTTACGCGATAGTATTCTTTAACGCCTTCCCTTTTCGTCGATTGTGCATGAGCTTTTTTCGACCAAGAAGTCAGTTCATTCATTTGTCCTTCAATCCGTTCAACCATCTTTTGCTGTTTTTCATATTCACGCTGCTGGGTAAGTCTTTTCTGTTTACGAACCTCCATATAACTAGAATAATTCCCCTTATGTTCAATCAGCTTTTTCCCTTCAATCGACCATATTTTTGTTGCAACGGCATCTAAAAAATAACGATCGTGTGAAACAAAAATAATCGTACCTTTATAATTCTTCATTTGTCTATTAAGCAATTCTACTCCTTGCTCATCGAGGTGGTTCGTCGGTTCATCTAATAGTAAAACAGCTGCATCTTTTGAAAAACCTCTTGCAAGTCGCGCTTTTAGTTTTTCTCCACCACTTAATTGTGAAAAAGCATGGGTGGGTACATGCCACTTCTCTAGTAATCTAACTTCAAAAGGAGTCTTGTCTTCAGAAGGATACGACTCGGTTTCTTGTTCAACCATAACCATTTTTAAGTCTTGTTGCAGCCATTGTATATGACCTTGTTCTGGCACTAAGTCATCGTTAATTAATTGCAATAATGTAGATTTACCTGCACCATTCTTGCCGATAACACCGATAATATCTCCTTGCTGAACACTAGCATTTAGATTTTCAAAAACGTTAAGGCCCATAACCGTATAGCTAATATTGGATAATTTCAATAGTTCTTTCATATAACCTATCCCTCTCTTTAAAGGGAAAATAAAAAATCCTCCCCATTCATTTGGAAGGATTAGCCGTACCTCTGCATAATCAAATAAGCTATTTCATTAATAGCTCTACAATTTATAGAAAATGGGCAGACTAATCCTATTTGTTATGATTTGAAATATATGATTTCAAATTTTAAAAATAAGATTAGTTAATCATCGTCCACCCATCATCCCTTCGACTATTATTAAAATTAGTATAGCACAAACTCATCTTTAAAAACAAAAGTAAGTCCAATTGTATAGAATCTTTAAATCCTAACAAATCAATATGAAATCTATAATTTTTCTCTAGACTGACATTAATTATTTCTTCTCTTTTACTTCGTATTTCGCCTCTGTATATCCTGTAACAGAACCATTATTGGGATCATCGTTATCAAATTGAATGACTGATACTGTGTGTATTCCCGGCTTTAACATACTTTCCTGCAAATTCACTGATGTTTGTGTTAGTTCTCCAAACTGTTCTGTATTAGAAAACATCTTATCCACATACACAAACGATTGTTTGCTTCCATCAAAGTTTTCAGCATCCATGCCAATTTGAATAAGGATATCCTCTTCAGAAACAAATAAAACTGGAGTATTTCCATTTTCAGATGTACCAGCAGCAGTACTTAATATAATTTTTCCATTCCCTTTAGCGGTTGTGTCATTTGGAAATGGATATTTACTCTTAGTAGTTTCTTCATCCTTCTTTGTTTCCTCTGTCGTTTGATTTTCAGTAGTGTTATTATTTTCTTCATTATTACTACAACTAAAGACAGCCATAAGAAAAAATGATAAAGAAATAGTCATTAAAACTTTAGAAAAATACTTCAATCATTTCCCTCCTCTAAACTTCCCTTTTTATACACGTTAGCGATTTAAAACTAGAGTTCCCGAGTAATGGATGAAATATGTTGTCAAGTTGAGACATTAGGAAAGACATAAAAAACAAGACTTTAAGAAATACCTGCATCGAAAATGGATGAAAAAAGAATCAGCCATTGACTGATTCTTTCAATCACCACTATTTGTTTTTTACATTTACTGAGTTGGAACGTTATCTCCTCACTGAACCTTATTACAGTGCTGCGACATTACTTTATCATCTATCTAAATCGACACACAGCATTGTGAATAGGAATCTATTCAAGTAACCAAAGAAGGCTTCATCGGCAAAATAACATCTACCGTAGTTCCTTGATTAACGATACTGTCTATACCCATTGTCCCTCCATGTTCTTGGACAATTTTTTGGCTAACCATTAGCCCCAGTCCTGTCCCTTTTTCTTTTGTACTGAAAAAAGGTTCGCCAATATTTTTAATCCGTTCTTTAGATATCCCCTGGCCCTGATCAATAAATCTAAACAAAATAGAGTTAGCACTGTGCCAAAGCACCTGAATTTTAATGACTCCTCCATTTGGCATAGCTTCTACTGCATTTTGAAGAACGTTCATATACACCTGTTTCATTTGGTTTCCGTCACAATAGATAAGCGGTAAATTTCCACTATACTCTTGTACAATTTGAACATTTTTCAATAAAGCTTGTGTCTCAAATAAAAGTATCACTTGTTGTAAAAGAAGCCTTCCATCTATTTCTTTCATTTGCGGTGCTTGAGGCTTGGCAAGTGATAAAAAGCCCTGAACGATATCTTCTAATCTATCAATCTCAGACAAGATAACATCCGTATACAAGGGATTATTTGTTTCCTTTTGTAATAACTGAATAAATCCCTTTATCGAAGTCAATGGATTCCTTATTTCATGTGCTACTCCTGCAGCCAGTTGTCCTGCAACGGAAAGTTTTTCTGATTTACGTATTAATTGATCCGCCTTTTTTCGTTCAGAAATATCACGAGCTACTATGACAAGATGTTCAACTTCATTATTTTCATCCAGGACAGGAGTTCCCCAAGCCTCTACATATACCCACTCTCCACTAACATGTTTACATCGGAATTCAATGTAACAAGGTGTCTTCGATGAAATTGAGTTTTCATACTGAGTTTGCATATAAGGAATATCATCAGGGTGAGCTAAATCAAAAACTTCATTCCCTTCATATACATCAGGTGAGAATCCCAATACAGTCTCATGAGAGGGTGATGCGTAGCGAACAATACACTTTGTATCCAGCACGCCAATTAAATCTTGCATATTTTCTGCAATGAGACGATATTTTTCTTCGCTTTGACGGAGAGCTTCCTCCACTTCTTTTCTTGTTGTAATGTCCCGGAACATTCCTTGAATAGCCGGCTCTCCATCATAGATAATTCCAGTTGCTGTACCTTCTACGTGAAAGATTGTTCTATCAGGGCGAATCATTCTATATTCTAAAAGTTCGACATCACTCTCGTTTCTTTCTGCTAAACATTGTATTCGTTCAAAACCCATCTTTCGATCATCTGGATGAAAAAAATCTAAAATAGGTTTTCCAAGTAATTCTTCAGGATGGGTAAAACCTAAAACTTTCACTCCTGCTTTGTTCATATATTTAATAATCCCCTGACTGTGTACAACAATCGGTTCTGGAGATAAATTTACTAACCTTCTATACCGTTCTTTACTTTCCTCAAGGGCTTGTACCGCCTTTTTTCTATCCGTGATGTCACTATACATAGTTAGAATGGCAGAACTTCCACCATAAGGGATAGACACACTGCCAATTTCGACGTCAATTACTTCTCCATCCCGAGCTATCAGCTTCATTTCTGTTATCGGTAGTTCTTCTCCCACTTCAGTTTGAGCTAGCCTCTTTTTAGAAAGTTCATAAGAATCTGGATGAAGACAGCTGGAGATTTCTTTCCCTACTACATCCTCTTCCTTTATCATTTTCAAAGCACATGGATTCGCATAAAGAAATTTCCCATCCCGATGAATGACAATCCCTTTAGGAGAATATTCAACTACTTTTCGATATCGTTCTTCACTTTCTTTTCTTTCGGTAATATCAATACAGGAACCAATAACTTCAACTACTTGTCCACCTCTCCGGACAGGACGTAAAGAGGCCAAATACCAAACGCCATTGACTTCCCCTTCATAGGTAACATTCTCCTCGCCTTCCCAGGCCCTTTGATAACAATGAACTTTTCTTTCTGCTATATCATAAGGCAGAAAATCTCGTAGTTCTTTTCCTAAGATTTGTTCAGGTGTCAAATTTATTCGATACAGCAATTCTCCATCACATAAGGTGTGGATAAATTTTCTATTTTGTTCAATAAATTTAAAAATCATCCCCTGTTGCTGTCTTACGGTATCCCGTAATTCTTGACGAGCTTGTTCTAACTCTTCTTCCAACCATTTTTGTCTACTGAATTCTTGTGAAAGCCCTTCTCGATGGACAATCTGCTCTATTTGATAAAACTGCTGTATTAATTGATCAGGAGCTAAAGGTTCACTAAATAGATAGCCTTGCCCCATATTACAAAGATTTTGTTGAAGAAAAATTAAATGTTCTTTCATTTCAATCTCTTCAGCAATCACTTCCAGCTTTAATTGGTGAGCCATTGCGATAATAGCTTTTACAATTGTGGCATCCTTCTGATTTACTCCACAATTACAAATAAAAGATTGGTCTATTTTGATACTATCAATAGGAAATTCTTTTAAATAATGTAGAGGACTATAGCCTGTTCCAAAATCATCCAAACTAAGCCGGATACCGAGACGCTTTAATTCCTTTACAACAGGAAGAACATCATGAACATTCATCATTATGCTTTCCGTAATTTCAAGTTCCAAATATTCCGGAGCAAGTCCCGTTTCTTCTAAAATAAACCGTACTCTCTCAACTAAATTCGGTTGATAAAGCTGACGAACGGACAAGTTAACAGCCATCACCATAGGGGGTATACCCGCTTTCTGCCACTCTTTGTTTTGCTCACAAGCTGTGCGTAATACCCATTCACCTATTGGTATAATCAATCCTGTTTCTTCAGCAAGAGGAATAAAGTCTAACGGTAAAATTCCCCCTTTTTCTGGATGCTCCCAGCGAATCAAGGCTTCTACTCCATTAATTTTCCCTGAATCCAAATGGATTCTTGGTTGATAACAGAGGATAAATTCTTTCTTTTTAAGTGCAGTCCTAAGATCAGTTTCTAACATACATGTTTGATTGGTATTTTTTGATTTCAACATTGTAACACCTCAAATTACCGAACTCCTATCCTTATAATGATTTAACTTAGACGTACGGCATCGCTTCTCTGTTTTTTATTAAATTACCTTTTCCGATAAATTGTTTTCGCTTACATTGTCATTTATGAATGAAACTATAACATTTCTTCCAATACGAAATATTTAAATAATTACCAGTCAATATAATTATATAATTTTTTCAGTGCTGTATCATAGTCTTCACATAAAAATAAAGCAATTTTCTTTTGCTTGATTTGTCAACCTTACATAAAATCCCGTTTTGTATAATTTTCTCGAGAAGACAAATATGATAACATTATAATCTAAATCACACGAGGAGTGAGCACAAATAAAACAGGTACAATTAATTAGAGACTTACCAGGAACAAACTTTACAAAAGGAACAACATTTTTTATAATCGCAGAATCAGAATTTTTAGGTATCAAAAATTTTGTTCTCCAAGCTGAAGGATTACAAGGAAAAATGACCATTACCGAAGAAGAACTGAAAAATAAATTCGTTTCTTACAAACCATTTATCTAGCTTCTAAAAGAACATAATCCTTTTAGAAGCATATTTTATTTACAGACAAACTATTAATAACTTATCATGCATTGTGACACAGGTATATTTTCCTTTATAATACAAATTAGTAAATAATTTAACTGGAGGTTCTTATGAAAAACATCAAATGGAGTAAGCTTATTATTTGTTGGCTGATGATGTTTGCGTTGTTCGTTTCTTTTTCCTTGCCATCTAATGACGCGTATGCTGCGTCCTCTACAAAAGTTAAGGTGATAACGAAAACATATAAGAGTAAAAAGTTTTTAAAATACCCTCAAGTCTCTGGATTAAAGAGCACCTCCGCTCAAAAGAAAATTAACAGTGTTCTTTTGAAACACATTCAAGGGTCCTATAAAAGCTATAATCAACTAAAGAAAGATATGGAAGAATTTCAAGGAGACCCGCTATGCAAAGAGTACCCGTATGCTTGTCAATATGATTACACAACAAGCTATAAAGTGAAATATAATAAAAATGGAAAAGTCAGTATTCTTATCTTTGATTGGATGTACGCAGGTGGCGCACATGGTGGCGGTATAGTCACAATCTATAATTTCAATTTAAAAACAGGAAAGCACTATACATTGAGTGATACTCTTACATCCAAGACAAAGTATACAAAAGTTACAAAACATGTAAAAAGTTACATGTCAAAACACCCTGACATCTTTTTTGAGAGCTATCTATTAGGTGATTTTAAAGTCGATAAAAACACTCAATTTTATTATACAGATAAAGGGATTGCTTTAGTTTTCCAAGAATATGAAGTAGCCCCTTACGCAGTAGGCAATCCAGTTATTCACGTACCAAGTACAGTTTATAAATAAGGCATATAAAAAAGGTGCAAATCCGAGGTTTGCACCTTTTTTACATCTATACAATTAGGACATGTCACAGCAACTCAAGAAATTCATAAATATCCTCATATAGTTGTTCACGTTCTGGGCCTAGCGTTATAATATGGCCAGATTTTTCGTACCACTTCAGCTCTTTTTCATATGAATTAACCCCGTTATATATATTGTTTACACTCTCTAAATTAATAGTATGATCCAGACGTCCTTGAGCTACAAATAAAGGAGCAAACACTTGATCTAAGTTTTCCTGCACATCCAAAATAAAATCTCTAATTGTCAAAATATTATTCATAGGAACCTTTTGAAACTCCGCCATTTCAGCCTCAATAGTTTCATCACTTTTCCCTTCAAACTTTTTATAATTATAAGCGTAATCAATCACACGTTTTTGCATCGCTTCATCTTTTTTCTGATACATAGGAGAGCACATCGTAACAACTCCACTTACTGAGAAATTATAGGCTAACTTTAATGAAAACACACCACCTAAAGATAAACCAACTGCAGCTATTTGCTCATATCCTTGACTTTTTAAAAACTGATACCCTTCTACTACACTTTGCCACCAATCTTCAACATTTGTCTCAATGAGCTCTTCGGGAGTAAGACCGTGTCCTTTATAAAGTGGAGCATAGCATGTATACCCGCGATCATTTAAATATTTTCCTAGCCTCTTCACATCCACCGTGTTTCCGGTAAAACCATGCAGTAAAAGAACAGCCTTTTCTCCGCCCTTATACATGAATGGTTTAGGTGTAACAACTTTCATATATAAACGTCCTTTCTTTCTTGCCCATTTTACATATTCGATAAAAGCAGATAACTGCTAAATTACTTATTTTTTATCTTTTTCCAATATGTTATTTCGATATACTTTCGGATGACCCAATGTAAAATACTACATCCTATCATTACCTGTCAATATCTTTTTCCTTTAGTCTCGACAATTTAAACCATATTAAAAACAAGAAACGTAAAAACTAAAAATATTTGTTTTTTAAAAGCATAAGCAACGATACATTAAAAATGTTTTTCGGAAAAATCAGGAAAATAATTAAACTTGAACGCACATATCAGTTTCATACATTTGATGAGTTAATCGAAAAAACAAAAAAAAAAATTTCAGACCTCTCTATCTCTAAAATCAACATATTGAATAAACACTTCAGCCGTACATTAAGTTCAAAAATGGGGCATACACCTATAAACACGATTTCTAAGCTCTCTTTTAAATTTTTAAATAAAAATAGCCTCTAGGCATGACCTAGAAGCTGTTTTTATTCACTTCTTACTTCCTAAAAAAGCACGTATCATTGTTCCTACAAACATAATACCTGCCCCACCTAGTAAAAGAACTAAAAATGTGTTTTTTTCAATAACGTCTAGCGGGTAAAGCAAACTACTAAAAATCAGTAACGCACCAAGCCCTGATATAATCCAACCAAGTTTATTCAAGTTGTCTTCATCCTTTATCAAAAGTATTCATATCTATATATCTTACACCAAGTTTACAGAGTTTCAATGATTTCGCCCTTTTTTCTGTTTTAAAAGAAAGGCTTAATTCACCTTTTAATAATCATGCATAAATACTTAGAGGTCTTACACATAAGCCGTCTCAACTAACAATTCACTATTTCCAATTTTTAAGAAATTATAATTATAGTTTTTTTGACATCTTACCATTATAAATTTAAATGGAGGTTTATTTTCCATATTCTTATGTGGCTCAACGATTTCCGAAAATTCTATTAGTCCATATTTTCCAAATTCTTGTTTTATCGAGTCAGAATCATAAAAAAACATTTTTACCCCTTCCATTATCTCGAAATAGTTTTTCCCCAATTGTTTTCCCTTTCCAAACATAGGAGCTTCTTTGGAAATAGTAGTAAAAATCATATATCCGTTTGGCTTTAACTGATCATAGCAATCTTTAATAAACTTATCTCTCTCACGATTATTCAATAAGTGAAGAAGTGCATAACAAAATATACCATCATAAAGTTTGTTATCAAAAGGCATATCGGTTACCGAACCATGAAAAATACTAATATTAAGACCACTTTGCCTTGCTAATTCAATTGCCGTTTTTGAAATCTCAATACCTGTTACGTGTATTCCGTTGTCAATAAAAACCTTTGCATTTCTACCGTATCCAATACCAGGAATCAATATATCCTTCACTTTCTTTTCAAGGAAAAAGTCCTTTGTCAAGATTGCGGAGTCTGAAGGCTCAAACCCCCACATCGTTTGATTTTCTATAAAACTTGATTCCCAAAATTCTGTCATACCTTCATCTCCTTTACAAATATTAACTCTCTTTCTTTAAAATCTGCTGTTTTTGTATAAGCATAGGCTACATTACATTGAACCATAAAGTTCTTTACCTTTATTGCTTCTTTATCATTTTCAAACAGTTCAAGTCATTTGAATTCAGTACATATAGTTACAGTTATAACACCATTAAACTTATTCATTATACCTCTTTTTTAACCTGCTTACCTCCTTTACGAGATTTTCTTAGCATTTTAGAAGGGTTTTGTACCTTTAAAAATTTCAACATTAATTTAAAACATAGCTAAAAGAAAAAGAACATGATGCTTAGAACCGCAGGAGTAAGAAGTCAAATAGCCCGCTAATTCAAAAAACTGACCTGCTTATATAAGCCAGGTCAGTTTGATAATTTCTTCTTATCTCCACCACGTATCATATACATGAATCGGTTCATTTCGTTTATGTTCTGTCTTTGTGTACCAGTTTTCAATAATTTCCGCTGCTTCTGTGCGAATGTCTTTACCTTCTAAATAGTCATCGATTTCCTCATAGGAAACACCTAATGCCGCTTCATCTGGTACTAACGGTTTGTCATCCTCAAGATCCGCTGTTGGTACTTTTAAATATAAACGTTCAGGAGCTTGTAAATATTTTAAAATTTCTCTACCTTGTCGTTTATTTAAACGGTAAAGTGGAACTAAATCAGCTGCTCCGTCACCAAACTTCGTAAAAAATCCAGTTACTGCTTCTGCGGCATGATCAGTCCCCAATACAACTCCTTTATAAATACCTGCTAAATCGAATTGTACTTTCATTCGCTCACGTGCTTTTGTATTGCCTTTTAAAAAGTTCGATAATTTCTGGCCAGAAGCTGTTTCAACCGCTTGTACGGAAGCGTCAACAGCTGCTTTAATATTTACTGTCACATTCACACTTGGCTTAATAAATTGCAAAGCCGCTTGACGATCATCTTCATCTGCCTGTACACCATAGGGCAAACTCACGGCAATAAATTGATATTCATTTGTATTCTTTTCTTCATTTAATTCATTCACTGCTGTTTGAGCGATATAACCACATAAAGTGGAATCTTGCCCTCCAGAAATACCAAGTACAAAACTTTTGATAAATGAATATTTCTTTGCATAATCTTTCAGCAAATCCACACTTCTTCTAAATTCTACTTTAGGATCAATCGTAGGCTGTACTAACAGTTTTTTAATAATTTCTGACTGTAAAGGACGCATCTACTTACCCTCTTTCTACATTATTTAGATAACATTTTAGCTTGTACTTCTGCTATATTTCTCATTTTATTATCCCAACATTTCTGACTTAAATCGACTGGATACTCTTCCGGATTTAAAGCTCGTAAGTATTCTGGCCAAAGCACTTGTAAATTTTGCTTACAAAAAGCTTTAATGTCATCAATGGCTGGCAATTCATAAACTAATATACCATTCTCATAAATATCCTCATGTAAATCGACCGCATCAAAATCAGTCACAAATTTACTAAGGAATGTATGTACTGGATGAAACATCTTTAATTTCTCTTCTTCTTGCGGCTTTTCATCCTCCATCGTCAAGTAATCACCCTCAGCATGGTGGTTAATTTTATTAATAATTCGATAGATGCGCTTCAGCCCTGGTGTAGAGACCTTTTCTGGATTAGATGAAATTTTCATCGTATCCACCAATTCACCATGCTCTTCTTCCATCGCCACCATTTTATAAACTGCTCCTAGCGCTGGTTGATCATAAGCTGTAATAAGCTTCGTTCCGATTCCCCAAACGTCAATACATGCACCTTGCTGCTTTAAATTGATAATAGTATATTCATCCAAATCATTAGAAGCGACAATCTTTGCTTCAGGAAAACCAGCTTCATCTAACATTTTACGTGCTTCTTTTGATAAATAAGCAAGGTCGCCGCTATCTAAGCGAATGCCAATAAAGTTAATTTGATCTCCTAATTCCTTAGCAACTCGAATCGCATTTGGAATACCCGAACGAAGGGTATCGTATGTATCAACTAAGAATACACAATCCCTATGTGTTTTCGCGTATTTATGAAAGGCTGTATATTCATCTTTATACGCTTGAATCATCGAATGAGCATGTGTCCCTGAAACAGGGATTCCAAATAGCTTACCTGCACGAACATTGCTTGTTGAATCAAATCCAGCAATATATGCCGCTCGTGCTCCCCAAATAGCCGCATCCATTTCTTGAGCGCGACGTGAACCAAATTCAAGCGCTGGCTCATCTCCGAGCACTTGCTTAATACGTGATGCTTTCGTTGCAATAAGTGTGTGATAATTCACAATATTAAGCAGAGCAGTCTCGATAAGCTGAGCCTCTCCAAGCGGTGCTTCCACTCGTAACATCGGCTCATTCGCAAAAACAAGTTCGCCTTCTTTCATACAACGTAAGTTTCCTGAAAAACGCAGCTCACTTAAGTACGTAAGAAATGCTTCATCGTACTCCAATGTTCGTAAATAATCGATATCACTTTCTGTAAAGCTGAAATGTTCTAAAAAATGAACGATTTTCTCCAGTCCCGCAAAAATAGCATATCCACTCTTAAAAGGTAATCTTCGAAAATAAACTTCAAATACGGCCTTTCGATTATGAATGTTATCTTCCCAGTAAGATTGAACCATATTAATCTGATAAAGATCGGTGTGTAATGTATAGCTGTCATCGGTATATTTCGTTGCCATTTGATAGTTCCTCCCAAAAGAAATGCAAGCCGCTTCTCTTTTTTCATGTTGCTATGTTTATAAAGTGAAACTTCCATCAGTAAGGAGGTATTTAGCCTCCACTGATGGTTATTGAACCAATTGGACCTTTACCGGCAATTGTCTCCACTTTTCTTCTTTGTTCTCTCAAAATCTCGAAGTGGGAACTACTGCCCATTAAGTAAGTATGAAATAAAATCGTTGCTCCAAACGTGCCTTTAAAATGTTCTAATGTCTTAGGCGAGAAGACTCTCACCTCAAGGAATGTGAAGGGCGATGCCCAATGAGTAGGTGGGAGATGAATCACCTTCCTGCCCAACCAAACACTTGTTTCTTTGGTATTCCTGTACGAACGATTCTTCGAAAACCGAAGATAGGAGATTCTAGCAAGGTAAATGTCTGCTAGGTAAAATCTTCAATCTTCAACGCTCTAATCGCCTTCACGTATATCCAAGTTGCTAATCCTCAGCTAAAGTAGGGTGCGTGGCGAGTCAACGTACAAAAATAGTAAAAGCTTTCACCTTAGGGACTACTGGTAGAGCCTGCTAAAAAATTGGTGGATACACTGGTGTTTGCAGGAATCCCCCTACTTCAAATTTTCATTAGAAAATTAAGTGATGGGTAGTTCAAAAGTTTCATATACCTTCTGTAAAATATGAATTGTGAACTTTCTTCAAATAATGGTTATAAACATAAATGATTTCGAGCTTATTTTTATTAGTAACACTTTATTAGAAACGATTGAGCAATCATAGTTACCATCCTTGATTGCATTCAAAAATAAAATATAAGTATAAATATGTAATTACACACTATCTTACTATATTTGCTTCTTATAATACAAGAAACCAAAAAAGTTTAATTGAATTCTTATCCTTTTCTATATAAAAACCTACCAGAACTGGTAGGCTTTTATAGATTCATAATTTAAACTGGATATACTCCATGCTTTCGATCAGTAAATGTTAACTGTTTGCTATTATAAGCTGCAAATCGACTTGTTAATTCTGCACGTAAATCATTTGGTGCAACAATTGCATCGACAATCATTTCAGATGCTAAGCGGTAGATATCGATATCTTGATTATATTCTTCTCGTTTTTGCGCGATAAAAGCACCACGCTCATTTGGTTCTAAAGCGTTTATTTTATTTGCGTATACTGCATTCACTGCAGCTTCAGCTCCCATTACTGCAATAAAAGCAGATGGTAACGCAAGACAGCAATCTGGTTCAAAAGCAGGGCCGGCCATCGCATATAATCCAGCACCATATGCTTTTCGTACGACGACGGAAATTTTCGGTACAGTCGCTTCACTCATCGCTGAAATCATTTTCGCTCCATGACGAATAATACCTGCTTGTTCGACCTTTGTTCCAATCATAAATCCTGGAATATCCGCTAAGAATAGAAGCGGAATATGGAAAGCATCACATAGCGTAATAAATTTAGCTGCTTTATCCGCTGAATCATGGAATAACACGCCACCCTTTACACGAGGCTGATTGGCGATAATCCCGACCGGTTGCCCATTAATGCGAGCTAACGTCGTAATTAGTTCAGGAGCAAACAATTTCTTAATTTCGCAGACTGAATCTTCATCCACAACTCGATTGATCAGATCGTACATATTAAATGGAGCATTTTGATTAGCTGGAATAATGTCTGCTAATGTTTTTTCAAAAGAGGCTGGATCTTTAGCTTCTACCGGCGTTGGTTTTTGTTGATAATTCGTTGGGAAATAGCTTAAATAACGGCGAGCAAACGCAATCGCTTCTTCTTCTGATTTAGCAAGTACGTCACCACATCCAGAAACTGAGCAATGCATTTTCGCTCCGCCCATTTCTTCTTCCGTTACCTTTTCACCAATAACCATTTCAGCCATTCGCGGAGAACCTAAATACATAGATGCATTGCCATCGACCATGACAACAATGTCACAAAAAGCAGGGATATACGCACCACCAGCAGCGGAAGGACCGAACAATAAGCAAATTTGCGGTACTTTTCCAGATAGCTTCACTTGGTTATAAAAGATTCTTCCAGCACCACGGCGACCTGGGAACATTTCAATTTGATCCGTAATACGTGCTCCAGCAGAATCAACTAAATATAAAAGAGGAACTTGTAATTTTTCTGCTGTTTCCTGAATACGAATGATTTTTTCAACCGTTTTAGCTCCCCATGATCCTGCCTTTACAGTAGAATCATTAGCCATTACACAAACTGTTTGACCGTTAATTTTACCGATGCCTGTTACAACACCATCAGCTGGCAGCCCTTCACTTGTACAATTAGCAAAAAAGGCATCCTCTATTTCAATTCCTTCATCAAATAATAACTGCAAGCGTTCACGAACAAATAGTTTACCTTTTTCTGCATTTTTTTCATGATATTTAGTAGAACCACCTTTTTTAATTGTTTCCACAATATCATTCAGTGTAGTTTTCGTTGATTGTGACATGCTAATCCCTCCGCTTTTTTAAAAGATAGGAAAATATAAAACTTTCAGTACGTTTGGGTGTCTAGATTCAGGCGTTATCGACTCAAGGTCATAAACTAACCTCTTCGAAAGACAAATTATGTATCTGTCAATGATTACAGACGCCTTATGCTTTGCTTACTTCCCTGTAAAGACTGGTTTACGCTTTTCTTTAAATGCGGCCAGACCCTCTAGTCGGTCGTTAGAACGAATTGTCGTATTGTATTGAATTTTTTCAATAGCTAATCCTGCTTCTAATGAGACATCTAGTCCTTCATTAATAGCCGCTTTAGCTGCTCGTAAAGAAAGCGGAGCATTTTCAGCAATTTCCTGAGCAAGTTTTTTCGCTTCTTCTATTAGCTTTCCTTGTGCCACCACTCGGCTAACAAGCCCAATCGAATTGGCCGTATGTGCATCAATTCTTCGGGCTGTATAGATTAATTCTTTTGCAACAGCAACCCCAATAACACGAGGCAATCTCTGTGTACCACCTGCGCCAGGGATAATGCCAAGTGCCGTTTCCGTTAAGCCCATTTTCGCTGTTTCTGAAGCTAAGCGCAGATCACAAGCTAAAGCGAGCTCCAGCCCTCCTCCAAATGCAGCACCGTTAATAGCGGCAATCACAGGAACCGGAAAGTTTGCTAGTTTTGTAATTGTGCTTCCAATCAGTTTGACTGTCTCTTTCACCTCGGCTTCTTCCATACCGGCACGTTCCTTCAAATCAGCACCAGCGCAAAATGCCTTCTCTCCTGCTCCCGTTACAATGACAGCTCGTAACTGAGAGTCATTTTGTAGTTCAGCGATTGCTTCATTTAACTCAAGAAGTAATGCTTTTGATAAAGCATTAGCTGCTTCAGAACGATTTAACGTAATAATCGCAACACCTTTTGTTTCACGATTCATTTCTATCAGCTTCATAGCTCCACTCCTCACTTACTAGCATTAAACACGGCCATCTGATGACTTGGCAGCGGTGTTTGCAAACTATTTTGAATAATCAAACTCGCCTGCATAAGTTTCTCAGCATCAATTCCCGTCTCAATTCCCATCTTATCTAGCATATGAACAAGATCATCTGTCGCAACATTTCCACTTGCACCCGGAGCGTATGGACAGCCTCCTAACCCACCTAATGAAGCATCGAAAGTAACAATCCCGTACTCTAGCGATTTCACAATATTCGCAAGCGCCATTCCTCTCGTATCATGGAAATGAAGTGCGACCTTGCTTTTGTCATATCGCTTAAGAGCTACTTCAAGAAACTGCTCCACCTGCATAGGAGAAGCTACACCAATCGTATCACCGAGAGAAAGTTCGTGAATACCGTAATCAAATAACTGGTCACAAACACGTAACGCTTGCTCGAATGGCACATCTCCTTCATATGGACAGCCAAAAACGGTTGATACATATCCTCTTACCGTCTTTCCGTTTCGAATCGCTTCCTCAATAACTTCACGCAAAACAGGATACGTATCCGCTATCGATTTATTAATATTATTCTGATTATGCGATTCACTGGCCGACATAAAAACAGAAACCTCATCAATATTAGCTTCTAATGCAGATTCTAATCCTCTCTTATTCGGAACAAGTGCTGCATACGTTACATCCGGATTTCTCTCAATGCCCTTCACTACCTCCATTGCATCACCGAGCTGTGGAATCCATTTAGGATTAACGAAAGAGGTCGCTTCAATGTAAGAAAGCCCTGTGTTAGATAAAGCATTAATCCAGTCTATTTTAACGTCTGTTGGAACAATCCGCTTTTCATTTTGAAGGCCGTCTCGTGGGCCTACTTCCTTAATAATAATTTTCTCCGGCCATTTCAATTACATCGCCTCCATTTTTATAGCAAATGAGCAGATAGTAAGCCGTAAGCCCCCACTTCACCGTTAAGTAAAGCGGGAGACTTCAACCAACACTCAGTATCTCTTCCCTAAAAGAAAATCTACTTGATAAACTTTATTCAATGATCGCTAACACGTCACCTTCATTTACAAAATCCCCTTCATTCACCTTTAATTCCTTCACAGAACCTGATTGCTCTGCCGCAATAGGAATTTCCATTTTCATTGATTCTAAAATCACGATATCTTGTCCGTCTGTTACCGTTTCTCCTTCTCCTACAACTACCTTCCATACGTTTCCTGCCATGCTCGCTTTTAATTCTGCCATTTCAAATTCCTCCCTTAAATTGTAACTTTTTTAATATATTTATCAATAAAGTCTGTTGTTGTATCTCCATTTTTAAATGCTTCGTGAGCAGCTATTTCTTCAAGCAACGGAATATTTGATTTAATCCCTTGCACTTTATAGTGAGCCAATGCCTCTTTTAACCTCTCAATCGCTTCGTTTCTCGTTTCTCCCTTAATGACTAATTTTGCAATCATTGGATCATAAAAATGAGAAACTACTGATTGATTATGAACAGCTAGCTCATGACGAATCCCTTCTCCATTTGGCAACTGTAAATCTGTAATTTTTCCTGGAGCTGGATAAAAAGTTTTTGGATCTTCAGCATACACTCGTACTTCAATGGCATGTCCTTCTAGCTTCACATCGTTTTGCGTAAAGGAAAGCTTCTCGCCACAAGCAATACGAATTTGCTGTTCCACTAAATCTAAGCCTGTAATCTCTTCGGTAACAGGGTGTTCTACTTGCAAGCGTGTATTCATTTCTAAGAAGTAGAAGTTTTGCTCATGATCTACTAAAAACTCAAGTGTACCAGCATTATAATAGCCAATTGCCTGCACAGCTTTTACGGCTGCCTCACCCATTTTCCTTCTCGTTTCTTCACTTAAGAATGAAGACGGTGCTTCCTCGACGACCTTTTGATGACGACGTTGCACAGAGCATTCTCGTTCCCATAAATACACCGCATTGCCAAATGTATCTGCTAATATTTGAATCTCGATATGTCGCGGCTGCAAAATGCGTTTTTCGATGAACATATCGCCGTTCCCAAAAAACATTTGTGCTCGCTTTTGATTTCCTTCAAATGCTTTAATTAGCTCCGCTTCATTATCAACCGATTGCATCCCAATGCCACCGCCGCCGGCAGAAGCTTTCAACATAATTGGATAGCCTATTTGCTTCGCCACTTGAACAGCTTCATCCACATCAATAAGCGGGCGGGATAATCCTGGAACAAGTGGTAAACCTGCTTGCTCCATCGTTTTTCGGGCTTCAACTTTGCTACCCATTTGCTGCATCACATCAGGACTTGGTCCAATAAAAATCAGACCAGCGCTTTGACATGAACGAGCAAAATCTGCATTTTCACTTAAGAAGCCGTAGCCAGGATGAATAGCATCTACCTTTGCAAGACTTGCAATCTCTAAAATCTTTTGGACGTTAAGATAACTTTGCTGTACTTGTGGGGCACCTAATAAATAGGCTTCATCCGCTTCAGAAACAAACGGTGCATCCGCATCTGCTTCAGAATAAATAGCTACCGTTTGAATGTTTAGCTTTTTACAAGTACGAATAATTCTTCGCGCAATTTCCCCTCGATTAGCAATCAATATTTTCTGGATCATCGCATTCCCTCCTTATTTCGTGGATTCTGAGATTACATCAAGAGACTGTTCTTTCAATTTGAATTTTTGAATTTTTCCTGATGCCGTCATCGGGTACTGCTTCGTAAACTGAACATAGCGAGGAATTTTAAAGTGTGAAATTTGCCCCTTGCAATATTCTTTTACTTCTTCCTCTGTCAAAGTTTCGCCTTCTTTAAGAATAATCCATGCCATGACCGCTTCTCCGTATTTTTTATCCGGAACGCCAACCACTTGTACATCCAAAATCGCTGGATGCTGATAAAGAAATTCTTCAACTTCTCGCGGATATACATTTTCTCCTCCGCGAATAATCATATCTTTCAAGCGTCCTGTAATTTTACAATAGCCATTCTCATCCATAACAGCGAGATCTCCCGTATGAAGCCAACCTTCATGGTCAATCGCTTCTTGCGTCGCTTCTGGATTTTTGTAGTAGCCTTTCATCACATGGTAGCCGCGTGTACATAGTTCACCTTGTTCACCCGATGGCACTTCTTCACCTGTTATTGGATCGACAATTTTCACTTCAACATTAGGCAGTGCTCTTCCCACTGATGAAACACGTAACTCGATTGGATCGTCTGTTCGAGTCATGGTAATTCCAGGTGACGATTCAGTTTGTCCATATGTAATCGTAATTTCCGACATTCCAAGCTTTTCTACGACATTCTTCATCACTTCAATTGGACAATTCGATCCTGCCATAATTCCTGTTCGAAGCGTGCTTACATCATAGCTATCGAAATCATCTAAATTCAGTTCAGCAATAAACATCGTTGGTACACCATGAAGAGCTGTACATTTTTCTGCAGCTACTGTTCTCAATACATCACTTGGATTAAATTCCTCAAGCGGAACCATTGTCGCTCCGACAGAAACACAAGCCATTGTCCCAAGTACACAGCCGAAGCAATGGAAGAACGGTACAGGAATACACAAACGATCCTCATTTGTCAGCTTCATACAAGCTGCAATATTTACCCCATTATTAACAAGGTTAGAATGAGTCAACATTACGCCTTTAGGAAAGCCAGTTGTTCCTGATGTATATTGCATGTTAATCACATCAGATGGACTTTGATTACTCATACGTTCATCTAACATTTCCTCAGTTACATCAGCTTTTCCTTTCAACACATCATCCCAAGAATACGTGCCCGGATATCGATTTTCACCAAGAACAATGACATTTTTTAATTTTGGCAATCTTTTTGATTGTAGCTGCCCTGGTTTAGATTCTCGTAATTCAGGAACAACTTCATATAACGTCTCGATGAAGGAATGACCACGATACTCTTCCATTAAAATAATCGTTGTCGCATCCGACTGTTGTAGCAAATATTCTAACTCACTTCTGCGATAATTCGTATTCACTGTTACAAGTACTCCGCCCATTTTCGCTGTTGAAAATTGGGAGATAAGCCATTCCGGTTTATTTGTAGCCCAAATAGCCATATGATCTCCTTGTTCAATTCCAAGCGACATAAACCCGCGAGCCACTTCTCGACATAATTTCTCAAACTCTCGATACGTATAGCGAAGGCCTAAATCATGGTATACAACCGCCTCTTTATCACCTGAAACACGAGCTGTTTGCTCTAGCAACTGACCAATCGTGACATGCAACAATTCAGTCATTAAAGTCCTCCTCATCAAGTTATATTTAAATTATCTTATTGGAAAGATTAACAACCTAACTGTTTAGCAATAACCATTCGTTGTACTTCAGAGGTTCCTTCCCCAATCTCTAAAAGCTTCGCGTCACGGAAGAAGCGCTCAACTTGATACTCCTTCATATAACCATAACCTCCATGGATTTGTACCGCTTGATCACATACTTTCATGCATATTTCCGAAGCATACAATTTAGCCATGGCTGCTTCCTTCTTAAATGCTCTTCCTTGATCTTTCAACCATGCTGCTTTATAAACCATGTTACGAGCTAATTCAATATTCATAGCCATGTCAGCCAGCTTGAATTGAATGGCTTGAAATGAAGATAAGCTGTTGCCGAATTGTTTTCTTTCTTTTGCATACTGAAGCGATTTTTCATAAGCTCCTTGTGCAATTCCAACGGCCATCGCCCCGATTCCAATTCTTCCTCCATCAAGAGTAGCTAAAAACTGCTTAAACCCATTGCCTTCTTCACCAAGGAGATTCTCTCTAGGAACGCTTACATTTTCAAAAACTAACTCAGTTGTATTTGAAGAATGAAGTCCCATCTTTTCATAATTACTAATTACAGTAAATCCCGGCGCATCAGTAGGTACAATAAACGCACTAATTCCATTAATTCCTTTTGATCGATCTGTTACTGCAGTAAGTGCAAGGTTTTTGGCGTAGCTTGCATTCGTAATAAAACATTTAGAACCAGAAAGCACCCACTGACCATCCTTAAGAATTGCTGTTGATTGAGTTCCACCTGCATCAGAACCAGCATTAGGTTCAGTCAAACCAAAAGCACCTAAGTACTCCCCTGTACAAAGTGGTGTTAAATATTTCTCCTTTTGCTCATGAGTGCCAAATAAATGGATAGGAGCTCCCCCTAGTGAAATATGTGCAGAATAAGTAATACCTGTAGAGCCACATACTCGACTTAACTCTTCTACAGCAATGGCAAAGCTGATTGTATCTCCACCACCACCACCATATTCTTCAGGAAAAGGAAGACCCATCATCCCTAGCTTCGCTAATTGATTGAATATTTCCTTTGGAAATTCACCAGTACGATCCCTTTGATCTGCACCTGGAGCAACCTCACCTTCCGCAAAATCACGAATTAACTTACGTATCATGGCTTGTTCTTGTGTTAAATCAAAATCCATAGTCAAAAACCTCCCGTAATTTATGTAAGACCGACTAGTTGGTCTTGTTATCCCGCATAAAAGCACATTCAATTAGAATACGAATCTAGCGGATCATTTAAAAAATAAGATTGAAAAGCTGCATCTTGTTTTGCCTGATCGGTTAATAACGAATGAAGAATCAAATCGACATAAATATTAGCAATTTCATCAATTGTTTTTTCTCCGTCCCGTTTATACCACTTGTAAGACCAGTTCACCATACCTAAAATCGACATACTGGTGATTTGAACAGGCAGTTCTGGGCGAAATTCTCCTTTATCAATTCCTTCTTGAATGATAGAAAATATCGCTTCTTTATATTGTTTTCTTTTTTCCTTAATTGCTTGATCATAGGGTGGTTTTAAATAAATGCTTTCTTGATAAAAAACAGAAATATGTGGCTTATAAAGATCAAATGCTTTCACAAAGGATTGGATAATTCTTTGCATTTTGTCTGTGGGGCGTATACTTGATGACATCGCTTCCTGCGCTTTCGTCAATACATAGGAAGCAAAATAATCATGAATTACAAAAAGAAGTTCCTCTTTTGATTGAAAATGATGATAGAAACCGCCTTTGCTCGAACCGCTTTTCTTCACAATCTCTTGAACTGAGACACCATGAAAACCATGTCGTTCAAAGAGTCTTAACGACGTTTCGATAATTCGGTCCTTTAATTCCGTAAAGCAACCACTCCTTTTGAATTTTCTAGCATTCAATTATTTATAAGAATAACTGAACTTAAATATGATTCTAACATATTATGTAAAAATATTACAATATTTTTCTATTCAAAAATTTGGAATTTTATTTATTTTATATAAGATTGTTGATTTTTGGCTTATTTTAGCTAAGAAATCACTTAACCAACAATAAGATTAATTCAGTGCAAACAGAAAAAACTCATCAAATAGACGAGCTTTTATCAATTCTTTATTTTCTTTAACGGTTTAACATTTGCTTTAATGAGTTTCCAGGCCCCATCTTGAAATGACCACACTGAAGAAATCGTCGCAATAGCTTCTTCTCCCTCAATTCCTTTTACTAACTGTTTTCCCGTCAAGCCCTTTCCGCGTCCAAATTGAGAGCGTACTGTTAATTCGAAATAAGGATGAATAATTAACTCCGTAGCTTCATTTAATTTTCCATTTTGATAAATCCCTAACTCTTCATACACCTGTCTATGACTGCTAATATCCACCCGAACTGGCTTTTGCCCCTCGATAGTAATGTCTGCCATATAATAGTCTTGAAATTGAGCTGTAACAGGAACAGACGGCGGTACCTCTATATTTGCTACTTGTCCTTTGTCAAAAGAATAAATTTGATGAAATAATTCAGATTTATTCTGTTTTTGAAAAGAAACAAAGACGTCCTGCACACCATCTTTATTAAAATCAGCAAGAGCGAGCTTCGGTTTATATCCTGCTTCAAGGGGAATAGCCATCCTTTTGCGGTTGCTTTCCACTACAAGTTCCATTTTCGTTAAAAGATGACGATTTTTTTCGCTTGGTGTACCTCTTACCTCAATGGTATCAATTTTTTTATCACCGGTAACATCTCGCTTCATTGCCTCATAAAACTCATTTGACTTAAACTCTTTATCATGGGCTTCAACAGCTTGATAGCTTAAACAAACAGAAATGACCAATACAGCATATTTTAATACATGTAAAAAATGACCTTTCATTCTCAACCGCTCCTTACGATTGTGAGATGTGTTTCTTTTTTATTGTTTTCATTGATCCTTCATTTAGATAGACCAAAAATAATAGAAACCCGGCACTAAAATCGCAAAGCCGACATACATACCGCTCGAAAAGAAGTAATGGATTTTTCAATATTTTAAAAGCTGCAATGACAAAAGCACCTGTCGCATATGCTGTTAATGCCGTATGTCCCGCTGTTACTAAAAAGATTGGATAAAAAGCCGCCCATAGGGCATTTTCAAAACAAAAAAACAACTGGTGTGCCTTCAAAAGCATAAACATTCGAAATTAATACAAATGAGGTAAAAGCCCCAACCCAATGGTCGCGAAAATAATCTGAACAGCCATATTCGTTCTGAACATTGCCCAGCAATTTATACATGATCCATTCTCTTTGTCTCGCCCTTTCCATTTTAATTCCTTCATAGTATTTCCCGAGAAAAGGAAAATATTTAATGAGCTGCCAAGAGAATTTACACCAATAATTGGATAATATATATTACTAACTATTTTTAATTAATGTATTCTAGCAAGGTTAATTTTTAAATATATAAACGCCATTTCGCATCTAGGATTTTAAAATTTGTATTCTAGCGAGTTCATTCTTAAAATACTAGATGTACGGAAAGGAAAGGAAAACAAAGGAAATAGTAGGGATTTGGCGTCTGTGAGCAATGAGTGTTATACAGGCGTATAGAAGCGCTAATCTCCTCTAATAGCGAACGAGAACCACTTTGTGGCTGTTCCTAATCAATGATACGATTAAGAAGGAAATTATTTCGGAAAGGATTGATTCTTTATCAAAACTCTCGCTTTACTGTACACGGCAGAAATGGAAAAGGCTATGTTTCAAGCTCATGGAATTGGTTATGCTGAATATAGCCGAAAGCTTGATGAGCGCTTGAAAGTTGAGGAAGCACGCGAACAGGATTATGCACAAAGCAGACGTATATTAAAGAAAATCCAATCGAATCTGTTTATAAAATAATATCAAACTTGACTCCAATGACCTATACTCATACCAATAACGCCCTCCTAGAATTCCTTTACACGTAGAGATTACTATATTACTGTTCTATAAACGAGAAAAATCCGTTCACTTATGATGAACGGATTTTTTTCGTTTAATGTATGCTTTTATCTACTTCCTCGATTAAGTTTTTCCATATTTCTTTCGCTTGTCCACTTTCACTTTCGTCTAAAATAAATGAACCATTTGTATAACGATCGGAATATTTTAATGAAGCTACTTGGACCGTTTCAAGCTTCCCTTTCTCAGAAAGAATCGAAAGACAATCTGATTTTGTCACCATTTCAAAGCCGATAACCCGATGTGGATGGGCCTTTAACTCTCTTAATACAACAACGCCTCGCTTTGCTCGCGATGTTTTTTCAAACTCAGACAGCTTCATCTGCTTCACTGATCCACGTTGTGTGACGATAGCAATCGCTTCTTCCGTATCCTTTCCTAACACTTTCATTCCGACAACAAAATCCTCTTCCTTCAAGTTAATCCCTTTTACTCCTGCAGCTCGCGGACCAACAATGTTCACTTCTTCTTCATCGTACCATAGCGCTAATCCATGATGAGTCATGAAGAATACATCCAAACTTCCATCCGTTAGATGAACATCGACAATCTCGTCTTCTCCTTTTACATTCATCGCTACTAACGGCTTAGAATAACGCTGCGCTTTAAAGGAAGCGAGCTCTGTTCTCTTCACCATACCGTTTCGAGTGGCAAGTAATAAAAAGCGTGGCTCTTCAAAATCTTTAACTGGTATCGCTTTGATTACATGTTCATCACGATCAATCGGGATAATATTCGCTACATGCTGTCCTGTTTCCTTCCACCTTATATCAGGTAGTTGATGAACTGGGCAATACAGGTAATTCCCTTTATTCGTAAACAACAGAACAACGTCTGTCGTATTCATTTCCAGCTTTTGCAGTAAACGATCTGAATCTTTCATTCCAAAGTCTTGTCCACCTGATGCCGCATATGACCGTAGAGAAGTTCGTTTTACATACCCTTCTTTTGTGAGAGTCACAACGACATCTTCACTAGCTATTAACACTTCAAGATTAATTTTAATTTCTTCAATCTCTTCTTCAATTTTCGATAAGCGTGTATCGTTATAATCTTTTTTAATTGCTTTCAGTTCTTTTTTTATCACTTGCATAAGCGCTTTGCCGCTCTCAAGAATTTTTGTAAGCTCAGCAATTTTTGTGTTAAGCTCAGCCGCCTCTTTTTCAAGTGCTGTAATATCAGTATTCGTTAATCGGTATAGTTGCAGAGAAACAATAGCTTCCGCTTGCGCTTCAGTAAAAGCAAATTTCGCAATGAGATTATCTTTTGCATCACGTTTATCTTTAGACGCACGAATGGTTGCGATTACTTCATCTAAAATAGATAAAGCTTTCATAAGTCCTTCAACAATATGAGCTCGATCATATGCTTTTTGCAATTCATAGCGCGAACGATTAATAATTACTTCCCGTCGATGCTCAATATAAGCATCAAGCAGCTTAGGCAGACTCATTAAAGTTGGTCTTTTTTTATAAATCGCTACCATATTAAAATTGTAAGCAATTTGTAAATCTGAGTTTTTATATAAATAATTAAGCACACCGTGTGCATCGGCTTCTTTTTTTAACTCGATTACGATACGAAGTCCTGTACGGTCGGTTTCATCACGAACTTCTGCAATTCCTTCCACTTTTCGATCTAAACGAAATTCATCGATTTTCTTCACAAGATTGGCTTTATTCACATCATAAGGTATTTCGGTTATAACAATTTGCTCTTTGCCTCCTCGAATGCTTTCAATTTCAGCTTTACAGCGAATTATAATTTTTCCTTTACCAGTTTCATATGCTTTTTTAATGCCATCAATCCCTTGAATAATACCGCCAGTGGGAAAATCCGGTCCTTTTATCACCGTCATTAATTCAGAAACCGTTGCTTCTGGATGATCAATTCTCATAATCGTTGCATCAATAACCTCACCTAGTTGATGCGGCGGAATATCCGTTGCATATCCAGCGGATATTCCCGTCGAACCATTCACAAGCAAATTCGGAAACATCGCCGGCAGAACGACAGGCTCTTCTGATGTATCATCGAAATTTGGAACAAAATCAACGGTCCGTTTTTCAATATCACGGAGCAGCTCAGAAGCTATCGCAGATAATCTTGCTTCCGTATAACGCATCGCAGCTGGCGGATCCCCGTCAATACTTCCGTTATTTCCATGCATTTGTACCATTACATTACGCAGCTTCCAGTCTTGACTCATTCTTACCATCGCTTCATAAACCGAGCTATCACCATGCGGATGATAATTCCCGATTACATTTCCGACTGTTTTAGCTGCTTTACGATACGCTTTATCATGTACATTTCCTTCTACATGCATTGCATATAAAATTCGGCGCTGTACTGGCTTTAAACCATCGCGTGCATCTGGAAGCGCTCGATCTTGAATAATATATTTACTGTACCGTCCAAAACGGTCCCCAATTACTTCTTCTAACGGTAAATCACGAAATCTTTCTTCTGATGCCATCTTTATTCAGCCCCCTCTGCAATCGACATATTTTCGTTATCTAATATATTCGATTCTTCTTCGAGACCAAAAGCAACATTCGACTCGATCCATTTTCGGCGCGGTTCTACTTTATCACCCATTAACGTCGTCACGCGTCTTTCCGCTCGTGCACCATCATCAATTTTTACTCGGATTAACGTTCTCGTTTCTGGATTCATCGTCGTATCCCATAGTTGGTCGGCATTCATTTCACCGAGACCTTTGTAGCGCTGGATCGTATAACCTTTCCCTACTTTTTGGATAGCGGCTTGCAATTCTTCGTCGCTCCACGCATATTCAAGGATTTCTTTTTTCCCACTCCCTTTGCTCACCTTATAAAGGGGCGGCAAGGCAATAAATACTTTTCCCGCTTCGATAAGCGGCTTCATATACCGGTAGAAAAAAGTTAATAGCAACACTTGAATATGCGCTCCATCTGTATCGGCATCTGTCATAATAACTACTTTATCGTAATTCGTATCGCTCACATTAAATTCTGGCCCAACTCCTGCGCCAATCGCATGAATAATCGTATTAATTTCTTCATTTTTAAATACATCCGCAAGTTTCGCCTTTTCAGTATTAATCACTTTTCCTCTAAGCGGTAATACAGCCTGAAAACGACGATCCCGACCTTGCTTCGCTGAACCCCCAGCTGAATCCCCCTCGACAAGATATAATTCATTTTTATCTGGGTTTTTCGATTGAGCTGGTGTTAATTTACCAGATAAAATTGCATCTGATTTTTTTCGTTTCTTTCCACTTCGAGCATCTTCCCGTGCCTTTCGCGCTGCTTCACGAGCCTGAAACGCTTTAATTGCTTTTTTAATGAGCAAGGTGCTTGTAGTCGGATCCTCTTCAAAAAAGTACGCTAAATGTTCAGACACAATCGCATCTACAGCTGAACGAGCCTCACTTGTACCAAGCTTACTCTTCGTTTGTCCTTCAAATTGCAGCAGCTCCTCGGGAATCCGAACGGAAATAATCGCTGATAAACCTTCTCGAATATCTGTACCCTCTAGATTTTTATCTTTTTCTTTTAACAGGCCTGTCTTACGTGCATAGTCGTTAAAAGCACGAGTCATCGCGGTTTTGGCACCAATTTCATGTGTACCGCCATCTTTTGTCCGAACGTTATTTACAAAGCTTAAAATATTTTCAGAATACCCGTCATTAAACTGAAAAGCAAAATCTAATTCGATACCATTTTGCTTACCATCAAAGCTGACAACCGTATGCAGCGAATCTTTTTCTTCATTTAGATACGTTACAAACGCTTCGATGCCATTTTCGTAATGAAATAGCTCTTGCTGGTCATGTCGTTCATCAATAAGCTCAATCTTCATTCCTTTTAATAGAAAAGCAGATTCTCGAAGTCGTTCACTTAATGTTTGATAGTTAAAAGTTGTAACTGAAAAAATCGAAGCATCCGGTTTGAAATGTATTTTTGTCCCTGTTTGATTCGTTTTCCCAATCTTCTCTAACGTCGTCTCTGGTTTCCCGCCATTTACGAAACGCTGCTCATAAACATAGCCATCTCGCTTAATTGTAACGACAAGCCATTCTGACAAAGCATTAACAACTGAAGCACCTACACCATGCAGGCCACCGCTCGTTTTATACCCACCTTGACCAAATTTTCCACCAGCATGGAGAATCGTTAAAATAACTTCTGGGGTAGGCTTGCCAAGCTTGTGCATTCCTGTAGGCATACCGCGTCCTTTATCTGTCACACTGATACTGTTATCTTTATGTATTTTGACTATTATGTGATCTCCGAAACCTGCTAACGCTTCATCTACGGAGTTATCCACAATCTCGTATACTAAATGATGAAGTCCTCTTACATCTGTACTGCCGATATACATACCAGGACGTTTTCTAACCGCCTCTAATCCTTCCAGTACCTGAATTGCATCATCGTTATACTCAATTGTTTTGCTGTTCTTTGCCACAGAAATTCCCCTTTCTAAACAAAACCAATTTCCGGGCCAAATCATACTACCATGAAATGACTCTAAGCTTTAACAATCTAGTCTAGTTAAAGCTCCTGTGAATAAATTAAGTATAATACATTCCACAAAAAGGAACAAGTGTTCTGTTTTTACCGTCCCTTGATTTAACACCTTAACTATTCATTTTGATGCATACCAACTATTAATTGTAGATGGTATTTGTTTATTTAGCAAATACGTTTTAAATAAGCAATATATTTGACTAACCATCAATGAGAATTCTCACTGATGGCAGCTTCACTTTATCTATTATTTTGTCATGGCATGTTCAACTTTAATACAACGATCCATAATAACGGTATAGCCTTTCTCTGTTAAGTAATCATATGCCTCTTGATTTGCTACTCCTAATTGAGCCCAGAAAACATCAGCATCTATTTCAACAAATTCTTTGGCGATTTCCGGTAAAAATTCAGAACGCCGGAACACATTGACAATATCAACATGCCCCTCTATATCTTTTAATGAACCCACAGCTTTCACCCCAAGTACCTCTTTTACCGTTGGATTAACCGGAATAATTTCATAGCCGCAGTTTTGCATCGCTTCTGTCACCATATACGAAGTTCGATTTGGATTATCAGACAAACCAATAACAGCAATTCGTTTTGCTTTTTTTAATATTTTTCCGATTTCTTCTCTGCTTGGATTTATAATTGTCATGTTTATCATTCCTTTTCAAAAGATAATATACTTTTAAATCTTACCAACCATTTTACAAAGAATCTTCCTTGATTTCCATTAGAAGGGGATACTTTCTATACTTCACTTCGGTACAATAGTCTAATACTTTAGATACAATAAAATATATTCAGATTTTTTTCGTTTATCAGCTTTTCCGTTTCGTTTTAGAAATATGATGTTCTAATCATAAATATAGAGAGAATTTTTTATTAGGAAATTTATCACTTAGCCGTCCTTTTTAACAAGAAAGTGGTACAATAAAGTAGCCATTCATTTATTTAACTTGCCATTTATTAAATTTTGTTATATGATGCTGTTGTTTTTGGCTTCTTTGGTTCGGACCGCTTAAAGGAAACGCGTTTTTCTTTTGTTCATGGAGTGGGGCTAAAACGAACAAAACTTAATTCTAGCAACAATATTGTTTAACATAGCCATTTATTAAAGAAAAAAACAAGAATTTTTTATTAGAAAGGGCCATTCGATGTTAATTATTATACTTTCTTTATTACTTGCCTACTTAATTGGATCCATTCCATCTGGATTAATTATTGGTAAAACCTTTTATAAAGTAGATATTCGTGAACATGGTAGTAAAAACCTTGGAGCAACGAATGCATTTCGAACGCTTGGAATTAAACCTGGTATTGCTGTTACATTGATGGATATTTTAAAAGGTACGGCAGCGACCCTTATTCCTGGATTACTTGGAGCCGATATTCACCCGCTATTAGCCGGTGTGTTAGCAGCCATTGGACATATGTTTCCGATATTCGCTAGTTTTAAAGGCGGTAAAGCAGTCGCTACATCTGCAGGTGTCGTACTCGGATATGAGCCATTCTTATTTTTATTTTTAATCGTAGTCTTTTTCATTGCTTTATACATATCAAAATATGTTTCGTTATCATCCATGATTGCAGCTGTGGCTTCCTTAACGTATTGCTTTATCTTCCACTTGGACGATTGGCCACTAATTGTGGTCATCGCAGTCCTTACAATTTTTATTTTTTATCGCCACCGAGCCAATATTAAACGAATTATGAATAAAACTGAACCAAAAATTAAATGGTTATAATGAGCAAGTGTTTAGCTAAATGGGTATTGGCACGTTTCCCTAAAATTAACGGCTATGCCGAAATAATATGTGCACTTACCGTGAATTATTATTTGATACAGAATAAAAAAAGCCCTTTTAACAGGGCTTTTTTTATAACTCTGCGGCTGTCTGATTCAATGTTTCCGCCTGAGATGCCACCTTTTCTGTTACACTTTTAATTTCATCGATAACCATAACAAACGAATGCATATTTTGCTTAATTTTATTCATTCCAACAACATCTTTCTCCACCGATTCAAGAATCTTATCGAAAGATTCGACCGTTACAGTAGATTCTCTTTCTCCTAATTCCATCACTTCTTTTACTTCTACAACAGATTGAAGCACACTTTCCATATAACCATTTGACGTCTGAACAATAGCATCTATTTGCGCAATAGATTCCTTCGTTTGATCCGCTAATTTTCTTACCTCATTTGCTACGACGGCAAACCCTTTTCCATGTTCACCCGCACGAGCTGCTTCAATGGCTGAATTCAATGATAGTAAATTCGTTTGATTCGCAATAGATTGGACAATTTGAACAAATTCCGTAATTTGTTGCAACGATGAATTCAGCGAGTGAATATTTTGATCTACATGATTCATAAATACAACCAGTTCATATAGTTTCGTTTTTAGTTGAAGCATGCACCTCTGTCCTTCTTCGGCACTCATTCTAGAATAAGTTGACTGTTCCGTTTGAATCCTAACAATATCCTCTAACTCTTGACCGTTAAATCCTAACGTCTTAATTGAAGTATGTGTTTCTTCACTTAATATGAGTAATTCCTCACTTATCCCTAAAATATGACGTTGTACGTCTTTTTTGACTTTTTCATATTCTATTTCACGTGCTTTCAAATTTTCCACTTCATAAGCCTGAATAACTAATTGCCTTTCAAAGCTTAGTATTTTCGTAATAGCAAAGATTACAGCTCGTTGCTCTTCTTCATTATGTACGTATGTATAGATTAATGATAATATTGAATTTTGTAAGCTTTGGAACGCGGACAAATACCAACGCGATGCCAAACCAATCCGATAGTGGCTTTTAGCTACTTGCAGACGGGCTTCGACGAAAGAATCATCAATAACACCTTCAAATAATGTAACAATATGTGTATATAATGTAGAACGCAGGCGTTCTATTGTGCTATGCTTCATAATAATTGACTTTAACCCTGGAACTTCCAATAAAGCTTGATAAAAACCATCCAAAAGTTCATCAATTTGGTCATAAATGACTTCTCCAAATGCAAAAATGATACGGAGATCATTCTCTGTTAAATCAATCATTTTTATCTGTTTTTTTATTTCTGGATCGCTTACCTTTATCTCCCCTGCTGCCGGATTTACTGTCAAAACTTTGTTCATTCGACTTTTCTTAAATGTGGATAGTACCTTCATCTACTTCCCTCCCGTGAAAGAATCACTGTTACATGCCTAGCGAAAAATATAAAACATTCAAAAACGGCTGTACCTGTCGCCTATATATGTTAGTCTGTCTGCATCGTTCACTACATGCCCAAAAAATGAATTCAAAGACCTTTTCTTTTTCTAAAAAAACAAGGATTATGTATAAATTCATATGCTTCACCTACTTCTCAAGCATGCTTTTTGTCCACATTCATGCTACAATACAAGGAGTTTTATAGCTAAGCTGTTAACTTAAACTTATCCTTATTACTAAAACTACTAGCGCAGATTCAGTAATAATTGTTATAAGAATGGCTTGCTTCCATCTTTTTCTTTTATCTTAAGCTTTACTGATTCTATTTAGATTTAGTTGGAATGATTAAAGCGAACTTTTATTTTTTTCTTAATATAGCTTTCAATAAATCTTACATAAATAGGTGTTAATACCTAGCACAAGATGGAGAAAAAGCGAGGAACGATATGAGGAAAGGAGTAATACCCTACTGGGTAAAGTTTCACTTGTTTTCGTAATACATGTATTCTTCATCTATAAAATCTTGAAAAATAAGGAGCTTCTACTATGAAACCATTACAAATTTCACCTGAAACAGCCATCAAACTAGCAAAAGCATTGAATGTTCCACTAGAACAAGTAATGCATATGCCCATGCCTATTCTTCTAAAAAAACTAGCAGAATTAGACACAAACAAAAATAGGTATTAAAACCTATTTACAGTACTATAATACCACAAATAAACGTGTTACATTTTATAAATATGTCTTATATTTGTGAACTTTTTAGACACTTTTAGAAAATGATTTATTTATAATATATAGAAATAATATTCTGTTTTTTCAAAACTTATGTAACTTTTGCTCTATACAAAATGAGGGTTCGACAGAAGGAGGAGACATATTGAATATTAAAATTTCTACTGAAGCAGTAAATTGGTATAAAGAGGAACTAGCTTTATCTTCAGGTGCATATATTCGTTTTTTTGTAAGGTATGGCGGCCACAGCAGTATTCAAGCTGGCTTTTCGTTAGGTATTTCTCAGGAAAGTCCGGTTCACCCGATTGTATTAACAGAGCAAGATGGAGTAACCTTCTTTATCGAAGAAAATGACCTTTGGTTTTTCGATGGTCATGATCTAATTATTCGCTTTAATGAAAAACTAGGTGAACCAGAATTTTCGTATGCAACATAACAACAGCGGCTAAGTGCCGCTGTTGTTATGTTATCAGCTTTTCGTGAATTCCTTCTGCTGCTAAAATTTGTTTTTGTTTTTCCCCAAGTAAATCGAAATGAGAGTAGCCATCTTTTCTAAGATCAATCCATTCTCTCTTTAAACCATACTGTTGTCCCCATTTGGCTAAACGATCTAAATCTTTGCAGCCGACTTTGGTCACCGTTTTACAGTCTGGAAATCGATCATCCAACCAATAATGTGTTAAAAAAGCAATTTCTCCTGCGTCAATTCGACATTTCCATTCTTCTAAATCTTTACGCTTAATCCCAAAGGCCAAGGCTTTTTCACCCCAATTTTATGTAAATTAACGTGTTAAACTGGCTTCTTATTCTTCTCATAGGCCTCATGCCAATCAGGAAAAAGCCGTTTAATAGAAATAGGACGAAAACTTTCTTTTTTCACACATACATGTGAGGACTGACCCGTTACAGCTAAATCTTGATTTCCATTGAAAATCTCATACCCATAAACGACCCGAATTCCATCATAGCTTTCAATCCATGTCTTAATGATTGCGACTTGTCCATAACGGACTGGCGTTTTATAAGAAACTTGAATATCAATCACAGGTGATAGGATGCCATCAGCCTCCATTTGAGCATACTCAAAGCCTAATTCACGTATTAGCTGTGTGCGCCCCAGTTCCATCCATACTAAATAATTAGCATGATAGACTACGCCCATTTGATCGGTTTCTGCGTAACGCACTTCTATTTGATGTTCAGCAATATGCATAAGTCCCTCTCTCCTTTTACTAACGTATCTCATCATCATCTTATCATAATTTCGATTGGAAAACTGAATATTGAGATTGCCTTCACATTAAAATAATTACTATCCCCATTGCTAGTAGTGAAAAAAGACTATCCAAATAAAAAACTTTGGATAGCCTTTTTTCATTAGTTATTGAAACTGATTACTGCTCTTATATCCGTTTTTTCGAGCTGCTTGCTCATCTTCAATTTCAGCTTCCATTGAGTGTATACTTTCCATTCTTCGCTCATTTTTAGCCTGAATTGCTTCTATGTCAGCTGATGATGAACATTCGATTGCTTCATTTGCGGCCTGTATATTCTCTCGTGTATTTTCAATAGCTGTTTGCAGCTTTTCTACATTATCAGCACGATTATCTGGATTTGGTTTAGTCATCATTTTTCCCCCTAATAACTAGTGTAGTTTACATAACATAATTATGAAATACTTATTATAGGTTTAGATGTAACAGCTATTCTCCTTTTGTTTGAATCACTTGAGGAGTTGGACTTGTTTGATCTTGCATTTGCTTTCCTTTGTTTCCGCCAAATGATCTTGATTTTGTTCCAATATGGCTAGGATTAAAGTGTTTAGAATCTTTTTTTGGGTTACCCATCACTATCGCCTCCTACTATTAATTTGCATCAAATAGCAGGAAATATAGCTGCCAGTTTTTACTCCGCTTTTTGCATATGTCGTTTCTCAATTCTCTCTTCAATGATTTCAAGCATTTTATAATCTTCCAGCAGCTCTCTTTTATTATCCTGTATTAACTGTTCAAATGTTTTTTTGTGCCTTTTCATTTTATCACCTACTTCCACTTTTTATAGCAAATCTAAATTTCCAGTTCAGAAACAAAAAGAATCAGTTAAGCTTCAAGAGACGGATAACTAGGTGCACAGGTCCCTTGATTTAACTAATTGTAAAAGTTTATATTTTTCATTATTTCCAAATTTACAAAAAAATATAAAAAAGGAGCCTTCTTTTAGCTCCTTATTCCATACTATTCATATATCGTTCCATATCTTTTAACTGCATCTCACCAAAAAACTTATGTTGAATAATACCATCACGATCAATAAAAAAAGTCGTAGGAATACTCATGATTTTATACTGTTCACTGATAAGGCTTCCTGACTTTGGCTGATCTAGGACAATCGGAAAGGTTAATTCATAATTTAACGCAAATCCTTCTACATCATTTTCTGGATCCATATTCACAGCCAACACAACTATATCCTCCCCTGCTTCTTCAGAAAATTGCTGTATAGCTGGCATTTCTTTTTTACATGGTGGACACCAGGTCGCCCAAAAATTTAACATCACTTTTTTTCCCTTATAATCCGATAAAGAAACTTCTTTCCCTTCTAGTGTTTTTAACGTAAAATCTGGCGCCTCTCCACCAATTGTTAATCCGCCTAATTGATCCAGCTCTTCTGTTTTCTTTTCTTTTTGCTGATCCATTGCTTGTACAATAGAGAAAGTGATCAAGGAAAGTAAAAAAATTGAAGCGATAACTTTTTTAATCATAAAACAGCCTCCCTATGTTGGCATTCTCGTTTACCTTATTAATCGCACTCGTTAATTAGTACAATTTTACATTTCCTCTTTAAATAGTATCAATAATGACGGCACATGGAAAGTATTTCTCCAACAAAAAAACGGCAAACCTAAAATGTAGGTTTGCCGTTTTCCCAACTATAATTACGCTTGTAATTTTCCGCGTAATACCATTGGAAGGATACCACCGTGACGGTAGTAGTCAATTTCAACTTCAGAGTCGAAACGTACTAGTACTTCGAATTCTTTTACAGAACCGTCTTTAGCAGTAGCTGTAACTTTTACTAAATCACGTGGTTTAACTGTTTCATCAACTTGAACAGCGATTGCTTCTTCACCAGTTAAGCCAAGTGTTTCAGCGTTTTCTCCAGCTTTGAATTGAAGTGGAAGAACACCCATTAACACAAGGTTAGAACGGTGAATACGCTCAAAGCTTTCTGCGATAACTGTTTTAATGCCAAGAAGGTTTGTACCTTTAGCAGCCCAGTCACGAGAAGATCCCATACCGTAGTCTTTACCAGCTAAGATAGCAAGGCCAGTTCCATCAGCTTTGTATTTCATACAAGCATCATAGATAGCCATTACATCGCCTGTTGGCCAGTAAGTAGTGAATCCACCTTCTGTACCTGGAGCGATTTGGTTACGGATACGGATGTTAGCGAATGTTCCGCGCATCATTACTTCGTGGTTACCACGACGAGATCCGTAAGAGTTGAAATCGCGAATTGCAACACCATTTTCACGTAGGTAGATACCAGCTGGTGTATCTTTACCGATTGAACCTGCAGGAGAAATGTGGTCAGTTGTTACTGAGTCACCGAATTTACCAACTACGCGAAGACCGCTAAGTGGTTCAACTGTTCCTGGTTCAGCTGACATTCCTTCGAAGAATGGTGGGTTTTGAATGTACGTTGATTTTGTATCGAAAGTATAGATTTCATCGTTGCTAGTTTCGATTTGGTTCCAACGCTCGTTATCAGTGAATACTGTTTCGTATTCTTTACGGAATAATTCAGGAGTAACTGTTGATTTAACAACCTCGTTAACTTCCTCGATTGATGGCCAGATGTCGTTTAAGTATACATCATTACCGTCTTTGTCTTTACCTAAAGAATCTTTTTGTAGATCGATATCTACAGTACCAGCAAGTGCGTAAGCTACAACTAGAGTTGGAGACGCTAGGTAGTTACCTTTTACTAGTGGGTGAATACGTCCTTCAAAGTTACGGTTACCAGAAAGTACAGATGTAATTAATAAATCTGCGTCTGCAACAGCTTCTTCGATTTCTGGAGCTAATGGACCTGAGTTACCGATACATGTTGTACATCCGTAACCAACTACGTTGAATCCTAATTGATCAAGGTATGGTTGTAGACCTGCATCACGAAGGTAACCTGTAACAACTTTAGAACCTGGTGCTAAAGATGTTTTTACATAATCAGGAACAGTTAATCCTTTTTCAACTGCTTTTTTCGCAATAAGACCTGCTCCAAGCATTACGTATGGGTTAGATGTATTTGTACAGCTAGTGATCGCAGCAATTGCGATAGCACCAGTTTTCATGTTTGTTTCTGTACCATCAGCAAATTTAACAGTGATTTCTTTATCCAATTCTTTCTCGCTTAAACCAAAACCTTGGTTACCCATTGGTGCATTGATTGCATCATGGAAAGATTGTTTCATTTGAGAAAGCGGAATCAAATCTTGTGGACGTTTTGGACCAGAAAGGTTTGGTTCAATGTCAGCAAGGTTGATTTCAACCACTTTAGTGTATGTTGGATCTTCTTTATCAGCTGTGTAGAATAAATCGTTGTTTTTGCAATATGCTTCAACAATTTTAATTTGTGTTTCATCACGGCCAGTTAGACGTAAATAATCTAGTGCTTCATCATCGATTGGGAAGAATCCACAAGTTGCACCGTATTCAGGAGCCATGTTTGCAATTGTTGCACGGTCAGCAAGTGGTAGTAAACCTACGCCAGGACCGAAGAATTCAACGAATTTACCTACAACGCCTTCTGCACGAAGAACTTGAGTTACTTTTAATGCAAGGTCAGTTGCAGTTGTTCCTTGTGGAAGACGACCAGTTAATTTAACACCGATTACTTCTGGAACTGGGAAGTATGAAGGTTGTCCAAGCATACCTGCTTCAGCTTCGATACCACCTACACCCCATCCAAGAACACCGATACCGTTGATCATTGTTGTATGAGAGTCAGTACCAAATACTGAATCTGGGAATGTTTCAAATGTGCCATCTGCATTTTCGTTTGCATGAACAACATTAGCAAGGTACTCAAGGTTAACTTGGTGAACGATACCAGTTGCTGGTGGAACCGCACGGTAGTTATTGAATGATTTTTGAGCCCAGCTTAAGAATTGGTAACGCTCAGTGTTACGTTCGAATTCAAGATCCATGTTTGCTGCAAGAGAGTCCGCTGTACCAGCTTTATCAACTTGTACAGAGTGGTCAATTACAAGATCAACTGGAATTTCTGGGTTGATTTTTTGTGGGTCTCCACCTACAGCAGCCATTGCTCCACGAAGAGATGCAAGGTCAACTACTGCTGGTACACCAGTGAAATCTTGTAGGATTACACGTGATGGTTTGAAAGGAACGTCGATTTCTTTTTGTTCGCTAGTTCCCCATTTTGCAAGGTTTTCAACATGCTCTTTAGTGATTACTCGGCCATCTACTTGGCGAAGAACTGCTTCAAGAAGTACCTTGATTGAATAAGGTAATTTTGAAACTTGTCCTGCACCTGCTTGCTCAACAGCAGCAAGGCTGTAGTAGTTGTACTGTTTTCCTTCTACTTCAAAGGACTTACGTGCTTGATAAACATCATTTTTTGTCATCAGAATATTACCCCCTATTAAAACTCGCAGAAATTCTGCACAAAGAAGCAAAACGTGGTTTTTATTAAAACCATGTCTACACTACATATAAGTAAAAAAGCTAGTTTTGTCGAAAACTCTGTTTTTTCTTCCATCCTAACTTTTCCTTCGTTTCAATTTTAATATAAAAAATAGTATAAGTAAATAACAAGAAAGTTATTGTTTTTGATAAGTTTTTCTTATAAAAAAATGTATTTACTCTTAGATTTTCGGAAAGAATAGCTCTGTGTTGAGAATCGTTTTCAATAACTTCCTTTACTTGCACCCGATAATATTATATTAGGAAATCACCACATACTTTAAACACTTTTTTTACATAAAAAATACTTAATATGGAAATCTATTGTTGGAGGTGATTTTTATGTCGAAACAAAAAGCTGGTCATCCTGGGATGAACGGAACAGATGCTCAAAAAGGAGCTGCTTTTAATGCAGAACTTCCTGTCAACGAGCCCCTTACAGAAGCTCAAAAGCAAAATAATAAGAAACGGAAGAAGAATCAATAATCTATTTTAGATAAGGATCTTTCTTATGCTGTTTAGGCATAAGAAAGATCTTTATTATTGTTCTTCATTAACCGTTTGGATAATGCCTTGTAAATCTTTTTCAAATTGTTCTAATTGCACACGTTGATGTTCAGAAGCTGTTGTCAAAGCAGTTTGAATTTGTTGATAGGCCTCATTCACCTCTTGCTTAACATGTTTTAGCTCACTTCCATAACCTGGACTATTAGGCTCCATGCCTTGAAACGTATCTATCGCTTGTTTATACTGATTTTGTGCTTCTTGAAAAGCACGTCGTTTATCATATTTATCTTGCACTTCACTTTCAACTCCTTACTTTAGTCTGCTTCCATAGCTTGTTACGCTTTTGGACAGAATATGTACAGAATAATTTTGTAAACACTGCTTATCTTAAAAAAAGGCACTGTTAAGCCATGGTTTCATACGAATGAACTAAATCGCATTGAAATCATACTGTTCATTTACTTAGTCTAAAAACAGGAGGGATTACTAGTGACAAGAAAAGATGAACAAGATAATAATAATAAACAATCTACACAAAGAAATAATTCTGGACAACCCGCACCACTAAGCGGCTCCCATAAAGTAAAAAATCGAAACCATAGCCGTCAAAAACATAATAGCCATCATGATATGTAGTACAATGAAAAAGTGCGGTGACTACAACAGCCACCGCACTTTCATTCATTTTTCAAAAGATTCTGCTAAATAACGTTTGTTCATTTATGACTGAAAATATTCCTTCACTTAACTTTCCAAAAATAAGTTTTTATCCCGTAACCTTTCTACAAACTCATGACATACAATAATATTAAAGGGTTTAAAAGGTGTTACGGGGGAATGAATATGCAAGAACCAGACAGCAAGAAACAACAGACAGAGGCCCAATTATTTGACGAATGGGTGAAGAAATTTTTTCTCGATCCTCATACTCAAATTTTAGATGACGAAACATTTTTTATTGATATTTATGAAAGTGATGACGAATATTTTATTGAAGCAGCTTTAGAAAACTACAAAACAGAAGATCTTAGTGTGAGACTTCAACATGATGCACTTACCATTTCCGTGCGCGATAAGTCTAGCTCAGCCAAACAAGGACACCCCAACATAATAGAACGGGTGATTCATTTCCCCTTTTCACTTTATCATCATCAAATACGTGCTGAGTATGCTTATTCACTATTAACTATTCGCATTCATAAATTTCATACTTGCCCTATACAAACAATTATTAAAATTGAATAGCTTCTAACTTGAGAAGCAAAATGCCGTTCGACTGCCTTTTTGAGTAGCCACTACTTCAAGCTGTGCATCAATTCTCTCCTTTAATTCTGGCACATGCGAAATAATTCCGACTAAGCGGCCGCTGCTTTGAATATCCATCAGTGCCTCAATGGCCTGATCTAAAGATTCCGGATCTAATGTCCCAAATCCTTCATCAATAAACATCGTTTCTAATGAGATTCCGCCTGCATGATTTTGAACAACGTCTGCAAGCCCTAATGCAAGAGCAAGTGCTGCTTTAAAACTTTCGCCACCTGACAATGTTTTCACATGACGTTCTTGACTTGTATATTGATCATATACGGATAGTTCTAACCCACTTTGAATATTTCTACGTGCCGGATCTAATTTACGTAGCAATTGGTAACGTCCGCTCGTCATTTTCAATAAACGTGTATTGGCCTCTTTTAAAATATCATCTAAAAAAGCTGCGAGTACATAGCGCTCAAACGTGATTCTAAATGGATTTTGTCCTCTTGCCATTTCATATAAATGCCCGATGATACTATACCTTTCTTCCATTTCTTGCTGTTGCTCTTTCATTTCCATTAATGTTGCTTGAATCTGTTCGTTCTTTTGCTGCGCTATGGTTACTTCGTTTTGTTGATGACGAAGCAATTCAAGTTCCTCATTAAGTCGTTTAAAAGTGGCCTGAAGACTAATTAAATCAGGGCGAGTAACTCCCATAAGTTTCAATTCAACATCATGATACAAACTCGTAATCGTTTGCCATTGCTGTTCGTACTGTTGAATTTCTTTTTCCATCGACTCTATTTCACTTTCAGTTCGTTTCGCAGCCCCATACTCTTTATAGGTGGCAAATCCTTGCTTTGTCATATCTGCACTGAATTTTGTTCGTTCCTCATCTAATTCTCGCTGTAAGGAGGTCACCTTTTTCTCTACTATTTCTTTTTCTGTACGAATAGCAGACTCCTGTTCCTTTGCTTTTTGTAAAGCTATTTGCGCATGCTCAAATGCTTCTTGCAGTTTCTTTTGTGTGGCTATCGCTTCATTCAAGGTAAGTAAATAAGCCTGTTTTGTACGAATTTGTTCTGGAAGCGATTCTGTTAATCCTGTAAGCTTCGTTTTCTGTTCGATATAAATCGTTTTAGCCTGATCCTCTACTTCTTTCCATTGTATAAGACCTGCTTTTAGCTCCTGTACCTCTTCTTTTACTTGTAAGAGTTTTGCTTCTAAATGTTTTAGCGCTTGCTTCTTTTGAAGCAATTGAGTTAACTCTAAACGAAGTCTGGCAGCTTGTTCGTGATAATCATGTTGATAAGAGGACAATTTATTACGCTCAAACGTTGGAACGATTTCGATTAGTTCTTCTTCTTGTTCCTGAACCCGCTTTTGCAACGAATTAAATTGGGACTCTGCTTGAAAAAATTCACTCTCTTTTTTGCGTTTTTGCTCTTCCCTTTCTGTTACACGTTGCTTTTGCTGCTTCATATCTGCTTCTGACGGCATTTCTTCAAGCAAATGGGCCGGGCTCGGATGATCCTCTGCACCACAAACTGGACAAGCATGCCCTGCTTGCAATGTTCTTGCTAATAAACCAGCCTGACTTGTTCTCCATTTTTCTTCAAGCTCTGCAAAACGCTGCTGCTCTTGAACTTGCAGCTCCATTTTATTCCTTAATTGCTGCAGTTGTTCATTTTTTTGTTGTTCTGCATTTTTCAGTGCATTTAGGCTGTCCGAAAGCTTAGTTAACTTTGTTAACAACGCTTCATTCTTTTCCGCTTCCCGCTCTTTCTCAGCATAAAGCAATGTAGCTTGTTCAACATCAGCTTTTGTTTGTAAAATTTGTTCAACCAACCGTTCTTTTTCCACTAAAGTTTGCTCTGCTGCTTCTCGTTTTACAATACTTTGCTTCCACTTCTCTTCACTTTGTTGAACATCTGTCTGAAGTTGAATAAATGAAAAAACAGACTCTTTTAGTTGCTGCAGCTGATGAACGGCACACATCGCTTCTTCTCGTTCCCCTGCTTTTGAAAGCTCTGATTCATATATTTGTGCTAATTGTTGATGTTGAACAGCTAGCTGATCTGCTTGCACAGCTAACTTCTTTAGTTCCTCTTCATTATTTTGTTTTTCTCTACCGACACGCAAATAATACTGTTCCTGCTTTTCAAGCAACGAAGCCTTCTGAGCTCTTTTCAAATTTTCTTTCCATTCTTCTATTTGAGTTCGCTTAGCTTCTAACTCTTCTTTCTCATGATGTCGCTTTTCCTTTTCAGCAAATAGTTGCAGTACTTGTTCAGCCTTCGTAATCTCTTGGTGTAATAAATCACGAGATTCTTGTTTCTCTTTTAATTGACGGTTATATGCATCTCGCTGTTGGATAGAGGCTGCAATCTCGTCTGCTAATAAAGGAAGAATGAGCTGTTCATTCGGTTCAGCCGCCGCTATCGCTGTTTGCAATTCTTCATTATCGGAAACGATGATACTTTTTAACAAATCCATACGCGCTTGCAAATTTTTTTCACATTCTCTTTTTAAAAATGAGGCGTCTTCTTTCAGTTTCTCTTCAATTCGTTTATATTGTTCTGTATGAAATAACTTCTGAAGAATTTGTTCTTTCTCTTTACTCTCAGACGTTAATAGCTTTCGAAATTCCCCTTGTGGGATCATTAAGATTTGACGAAATTGATTAGCATCAATTCCGATAATGTGTTTAATGTTTTCATCTACTTCACGCACATTCGCTCCAAGTAATTTCTTATCACCATCTACAGATAATTCATAGAGCTCTGCTTTCGCCCCAATAGTCGTTGTTCCCTCTCCTGATTTCTTCTTTCGTTCTTGTTGCGGCGAGCGCTGGATAAAATAAGTTTTTCCACGTAGTCTAAATTCCAGTGACACACTTGTTATCATATGCTCTTCTGCAAATTGACTTCTTAAATCTGAGCCATTTCGATCTTCACCACTCGCCTTTCCGTAAATCGCAAAACTAATCCCATCAAAAATGGTCGTTTTTCCAGCACCAGTTTTTCCAGAAATAACAAACATCGTGCGATTAGCAAGTTCAGTAAAATCAATCGTTTCACAATTGGCATACGGACCAAATGCCTGCATCGTTAATTTCAGCGGTTTCATTTTTCTCCCTCCTCTTGCTTCACCGAATCAATCACAGCAATCATGACATCTCGTTTCTTTTGATCGAATTCACGATCGGTCATTTCATTATAAAATGTTTCAAATAAATCTAGTTCCGATTTCCGTTCATCTTTAATAGAAGAAAAAGATTGCTTTCTTCGCAAATCCATAACATCCCATTTTCGCTCCAGATGAAGCACATTAGGATACACTTGACGCAGTCTATTAATCGGATCGATCAAGGATCCTTCATCTAATAGCGTAATTTTTAAGTAATCTTCTATTTGTTGATGTTGATAGAAGCTAGGGTCTAATAATTCTTCCATATACCCTGCGAGTTCACGTACATCCCGCTTCGGTGTTAACGAACGATATCGTAAATCAAAATCACCATTCTCCTTCATTTCAATAATGGACAACGACTTCTTCTGAGTCGCTTCTGAAAAAGAATATTTTAATAGTGAGCCTGAATAGTAAACCTTCGGATGACGGATTGCATCAGGACTATGTAAATGTCCTAACGCTGTATAATCAAAGGCATCAAAAACATCAACGTGCACACACCCCGTCCCGCCAACTGATAGTACACGCTCTGAATCAGTTTCCTTACCTCCTAATACGAAAGCATGACCGACTAACACATTCGCTTCATTTGGATTCAACGTTTCAGAAATTCGATCTGTAATTGCTTTCATCGCCTCTTGATGCGATTGAATATGAGGATCTCCTATAATTTGACGCACAACACCAGGCTCAGCATAAGGGACACTATAAAAATTCACACCATTAATCCGAGCAGGCTCAAAACTATTGACGATTCTCCCCTCTAAATAAAGCTGGCTTTGACGATACCAAGTCGAACCAAAAGATAGTCGTTCCGCCGAGTCATGATTACCTGAGATAGCCACAATCGGTGTTTTCATTTCTACATTGATTTTATATAATGTTTGATCTAAAAGCTCCACTGCTTCGGTTGGTGGAACAGAGCGGTCATACAAATCACCGGCAATGACAACAGCATCCGGCTTTTCCTCTTCTACTACTTCTATAAACTGCTGCAGCGCAAATCGTTGGTCTTCTGTCATATGAACACCATGTACAACCTTTCCTAAATGCCAATCAGCGGTATGAATAAACTTCATCCCTCTCACGTCCTTTCTTTTTCTATTATTATAGCAAAATATCTACATTAATTTTAAAAGCGCACACACGTTCTTTTTTATTGTGTAATAAAAGACAAGCTCCTAAAGAACCTGTCCATTTTATTGTTATGATTCAAACAAATGCTCATATGGGCTCATATTTATTTCCCGTTCAAGAAGTTTTTTCTTTAAAAACTTATGATCACGCTTCGGTGTTGCGATAATATATCCACGAATGATTAAATCCTCAGTAATTTCGTTCGCTTTCTCCTTCAATGCCAATTCGCCAATTTTACCGGCAATTTTATGACGAGCAACATCTCGAAATAATTCTGGTACAGGGTCAACTAAATCGTCTAATAAAACTTTTTGATCGTGCGACCACAATTCCTTTGTTTGTTTCACGTAATATTCTTCCCAATCCATATCGGATTTTCCATCCTGCTTTGGTAACCGTTTTAAAAACTTTCGAAACATAAAGAAACCACCAATTCCCATTAGCAGCACTAACGTAAGAACCCAAAACAGAATAAACCATAGGAACCAACCTTCAAGCATGAATCTTCACCTCATATGTACAAGATTCTCTTAATTTATATTATAGATAATGTTCCTTTTTTTTACAACTTTATTTCAAAGATGTCAAATTTCTGTTTTAAAAACAAAAAACACAATTCAACTTCTTAGTCGATTGTGTTTTTCATTTATTTTAACACTAATTTAGCACTATACTCTTTATCAGAAAATTCTGATAATGCTCTGTACATAAATTACTTTCATTTCCTATTATTGCATGAGCTTCCTCATAAAAATAATACATATTACATTGCGTACAATAAGCGGCATCGTTTCGACATACACAGCATATTCCCTGCTCTATAATGGAATCAATATGTTGAAGGTCTTGATAATTCTCATAGCTCTTTTGACATGATTTACAACAGTACACTTGCATCATAGTTGTTCCCTCATTCTCTATAACATAATAATATATTTAAGTTACTCATATTATAAAACAAAAGAACTATAAACCTTAATCATAAATCTTACATTTTTGTTAACAAAACCTTAACTAACTATTAATGAATTATTAATATTACTTCATATATAAATAATTGCTACATACAACCTGAAAACGAAATGGCTCCTTTCCGATTCATAAGCAACAAAAAAGCGAGCTACTATTGTGTAGTCTCACCGCTCTACAAAACTTATCTAATTTTCCTTATAAATTACTCATAAGTAGATTTCCGATAAACGTTTTGCTCCTTTGGTCAAGCCGTAGGATTTAATTTCTTTGTACCATTATTTCTAATGGGTACAATCGGTTTCTTGTGACTTGTTGTAAACAA